>JBKJIR010000054.1:0-23662 GCA_046598495.1 Marmoricola sp.
ATCCTGCCCGAGCGGGCCATGGAGATCACCTCGGGCACCCTCGGAGCGCTGGACTACAGCCACCGCGCCGGGATCATCCACCGCGACATCAAGCCGGCCAACGTCATGATCGGCTCACGAGGCGACATCAAGGTGATGGACTTCGGCATCGCCCGGGCCGTGGCGGACGCCAACGCGACGATGACCCAGACCCAGGCCGTCATCGGCACCGCGCAATACCTCTCACCTGAGCAGGCCCAGGGCCACCACGTCGACGCACGTTCGGACCTCTACTCCACCGGCTGCCTGCTCTTCGAGCTGCTCACCGGTCGGCCGCCGTTCGTCGGCGACAGCCCCGTCGCCGTCGCCTACCAGCACGTCCGCGAGCAGGCGCCCTCACCGTCGTCGTTCGACGCCGACCTGCCGCCCGAGGTCGACGCGATCGTGGCGAAGGCGCTGGCCAAGCGTCTCGAGGACCGCTACCAGAGTGCTGCCGCGATGAAGGAGGACGTCGACCGCTTCCTGGCCGGTCGTCCGGTCCAGGCGCCGCCCGTCGCTGCAGAACCCACCAGCACCTTCCTGCCCCCGGTCGTCCCGCTGCAGCACGACACCGCGGCCACCGCGGTGGTCCCGGTCGCGACGAACGACTGGGAGCAGGAGGAGGCGGAGAGGCGCCGCAACCGCACCCTGCTCATCCTCGGTGCGCTCCTGGTGGCCGTCGTGATCGCGGCGTTCCTGCTGGTGCCCAAGCTGATCGGGACCGCCCCCGAGGAGACCTCGGTCCCACTGGTCACCGGGTTCTCCCAGGCGAAAGCCGAGGCAGCCATCACGGAGGCCGGCCTCACCGTCGGTGACATCACCACGCAGGCGAGCGAGAACGTGGCGAAGGACATCGTCATCTCCCAGGACCCGGCCGGCGGCGTCAACAGCCTGGTCGAACCGGGGACGGCGATCGACCTGGTGGTCTCCACCGGCCTGCCCGAGGTGACCATCCCGGACGTGATCGGTGACGCCAGCGCCGCCGCTACCGCGGAGCTGAAGGAGCTGGGCCTGGTGCCCACCTACCAGCCGCAGGCCGACGACTCGCCCAAGGGCACCGTTCTGGCGGTCAGCCCCGACGTCGGGGCGGCGGTCACCAAGGGCTCCAAGGTGCAGCTCACCCTGTCGCAGGGCCCGCAGGAGATGCCGAACGTGGTCGGCAAGACCGAGCAGGAAGCGGTCGACATCCTCAAGGAGGCGGGTTTCGAGAACGTCACGGTGATCGACGACAACGGCTCCACCGCACCCAAGGGGACCGTGACCGGTCAGACGCCCGAGGCCGGCACGTCGACCCGGTCGGACAACAACATCGTGCTCCAGGTCTCCACCTTCGAGGAGCCCGTGGAACCGACGCCGACGCCGACCCCCACGCCGACCCCGACCCCGCCGGCGGTCCTGCCCTAGGACTCTGCCCTAGGACCTTGCCCTAGGACCTTGCCCTAGGCCTCTGTGCGGGACCGCGGACCGATCACGGTCACCGCTGCGATCACGGTGGTGACCGGGACGGCGAGCACCAGGCCGATGCCGCTCGCCAGCGTCCGGACGATCTCCTCGGCGATGCTCTCGCTGGAGAGCAGGTCCAGGATCGGCCGGTCGTAGAGCGAGAGCAGCAGCAGCACGGCGAGCGCACTGCCGGCGTAGGCGAAAACGATCGTGTAGATCGTCGAGGCGATGTGGTCTCGGCCGATCCGCATGCCGCGGGAGTACAGCTCGCGACGGCTCATCTCGGGCGCGGCTTCGCGCAGCTCCCAGACCGCGGATGCCTGGGTGATGGTCACGTCGTTGAGCACGCCGAGCCCGGCGACGATCAGGGCACAGGTGAAGAGTCCCTGGAACGACAGGTCAGTCGCGAATGCCGACAACAACCCAGCGTCTTCGTCGGCGAAGCCGGACAGGCTGGCACCAGTGATCGCCCACTGGCCAATCGCGGCGGTGATCCCGACGCCGATGAGTGTCCCGGCCAGGGCTGCACTGGTCCGGATCGACGGCCCGTGGGTCATGTACAGCACCACGAACATGATCGCCGCGGACCCGGCGAGCGACACCGCCAGCCCGGAGGAGCCGGAGAGCAGCGCCGGCAGCATGAACTTGAGCAGCACCGCACCGCCGAAGGCGAGGCTGATCAGCGCGAGCAGGCCGCGCACCCGGGCGACCCCCGCGACCACCAGCACGAACGCGACCCACAGGATCCAGAGCGGCTTGAGCCGGACCACGTCGTCGAACGAGTACGCCGCCGCGGTGCCGTCCACCCCGTCGCCGTCCTCCCCGGGCACCCGCAGCAGCCGAACGGTGTCCCCGGTCCCCAGCCCCGACTCGGCGACCGCGGTCGGGATCCCGACCGACTCGGTCGCCCCCTCGTCCGGACCGGTCGTCAGCCGTGCCGTGAGCGTTCCGCACGTCGGCGTCGCGGTCGGGTCCGCCGCCTCCGGAGAACCCCCGGCGTCCTGCTGGGCGCCGGCGGTGGGGCACGCCTGCTCCACCGCGACGACCCGGGCCTTCTCGAACGTGACCCCCGGGGCGGCGTACTGCGCCTGGTCCCGGAGCTTGTCGACCGCGCCTTCGTCGGGCCAGAGCGCCACCACCGCGATCACCGTGGCCAGCGCCGAGAGGATCAGGAAACCGGCCAGCACCCGGAGCGGACCGCGGGCGACCTCCACCCGGGAGGGCCCGTCCCGGTGGGCGTGCGAGTGCGTCATGCCGGCTCAGTCGCGGACCGGCTGCTCGGCCGAGGCTCGCGCGTACTCCAGGGCGGACGACCCGTCGTACCCGGCGAACTGCAGCGCGACGCTGCTCTGCACCTCGTAGCCGAGCTCGAAGGCGTCGACGAACGTCAGGTAGGCCGCGACGTACTCGCTGGCGTCCAGGCTGCGCTGGAGCGTGCCCTGGTCGCCGATCGCAGCGATCCGGTACGGCGGTGAGTACGGGACGCCGTGCAGGACCACGGTGTTGCCGACGCACTTGATGCCGGTCGTGGAGATCACCCGCTGGCCCTGGATCGTCATCGCCTCGGCACCGCCGGCCCAGAGCGCGTTCACGACCGCCTGGATGTCCTGCTGGTGGACGACCAGCTCGTCCTCGGTGATACCCCCCGGCTCGCGGGCGGCGACCAACGCCTCCTTGGGGGCGTCGTCCAGGGTGACCGTCAGGCCCGGACCGCTGACCGGGGAGAACCCGGCAGGTCCGCGGAGCGCGTCCACCTGCTTCTGGAGCTCCTCCACCCGGTCGTTGCTGACCTGACGGCTCAGGCTGCCGACCTCGTCGGTCAGCACGGAGACCCGGTCCGCGAGCTCGTTCGCGTGCACCCGTTCCTGACGTACCACCGAGGTGAGGTCGGTGATGCTCGCCGCCCGGAGGTCGAGGCCCTTGGAGTTGACCGACGTCGTGACGAAGAGGGCGCCGGCGAGCACGAACATCGCGATCGACACAGCCCGCCAGCGGCCGCGCAGCCGGATCCGGAGGAGGTCGCGCCAGCGCTCCAGCGACTCCCTGCGGTCGGCTCTCACTAGTCACCCTCCCAGTGCGTCCCCGCCGCACACTCGCCCGAATCCGTGGCCGCCACCCCGTCCGGAGGCAGCGATGACTACGCTAACCGACGAACTCGAATCCCTCGCCTCACTCCTGGAGCCTTGCCGTGTCGAAGCCCGCCGCCCGAACCCCCATCGCGTCCGTCAGCGGTTACGAGACGTCCTGGGTGCGTACCGGCATCGCCATCGCGTTCGTGATCGCCGGGATCGCCTGGCTCACCGTCTACACCCACCTCGCGCTCGACCCGGCCGAGTTCGCCCGGGACCTGCAGTTCGAGAAGACGGACAACCCGCTCCCCTGGATGGCGGACCTCTACAAGTGGAACTACGCCATCGGCTTCGGCGCGATCCTCCTCGGCCTGGTCGTCTCCGCCCACCCCAAGACACCGCTGGGACGCGGCCGGGGTGTCGTCGTCGGGATGCTCGCGTGCTTCCTGATCGGCCTGATCTGGATCGTCACGTACTACTTCGTCGGCCAGGAGACCTCGTTCCACATCCCGGTGATGGACAAGCTCCAACAGATGAACCTGATCGTCGGCGTCGGTTTCATGGCCGTCGGCTTCACCTTCGCCACCAAGTGGGAGTGACTTCCGGAGTTACACCCGTGTAGTTCTCCACAGAGTTGTCCCCAGGGTGGGGATAACTCCGCGCCACGGTCGTCGCGCTTGTCGAGACGCTACGGGGGCCCAGAACCCGGCCACCGCTGGTCGAGCCTGTCGAAACCCCGTTCAGGCCAGCGCTGCAGCCCGTACGGCGATCAGGGCGAGCGAGACCAGCGTGACAGCGGCGATCCCGCTCCACTGGTAGACCGGTCGGCGCTCGCGGGGGCTGTAGACGACGACCGCGGCGATCAGCGCGCCGCCGAGAAGTCCTCCGAAGTGCCCCTGCCAGGAGATGTTGCTGCCGACGAAGGTGTAGACGACATTGATACCGAGCCAGACGAGGAGCTGCTGGACGTCACCACGGATCTTGATCGCGACGACGATCAGCGCACCGAGGAGCCCGAAGATCGCCCCGGAGGCACCGAGGGTCGGGGTGTTCTCGCTGGAGAGGAGCATCACCGCGACGCTGCCGGTGAGGGCCGAGACCAGGTAGAGCGCCAGGAAGCGCACCCGGCCGAGGACGAGCTCGAGCTGCGGACCCAGGAAGTACAGCGCCACCATGTTGAACGCGATGTGCACGCCGTCGATGTGGGCGAACGCCGAGGTGAGTACCTGCCAGAACTCACCACCCGCAACCGAGTCGAAGGGGCGGGCGCCGACGCCGACCTCCGGGGACTGCGGCAGCAACCACAAAGCCTGGACCAGGTCGCCGGAGAGCCCCTCGGGACGTTGGGTCGCCCGGATCATCACCCAGAGCGCGATGTTGATCCCGATCAGCACGAAGCTGGTGAGCGCCGGGTTCGCACTGCGCTCGCCGCCGTACGGCAGCCGCCCGGTCCGCGTTGACTTCGCCCCGTCCTTGATGCAGGTCGGGCACTGGAACCCCACCGAGGCGGGGGTCATGCAGTCGGGGCAGATCGGGTTGTCGCACCGCTGGCACTTGATCCAGGTCTCGCGATCGGTGTGGCGGTAGCAGACCGGGGCGGTCGCCGTCGGCTCGGTCACGTACGGGTCACCCGCGTCAACCGCGGGTGATCTCCACGGACTCGATGACCACGGGCTCGACCGGCCGGTCGCCCGGTCCGGTCTCCGTGGTGCCGATGGCGTCGATGACGTCGCGGCTCTCCTGGTCGGCGGCCTCACCGAAGATCGTGTGCCGGTTGTTCAGCCAGGAGGTCGCCGCGGTGGTGATGAAGAACTGCGAGCCGTTGGTACCCGGGCCGGCGTTCGCCATGGCCAGCAGGTACGGCTTGGTGAACGCGAGCTCGGGGTGGAACTCGTCCTTGAAGGTGTAGCCCGGGCCGCCGGTGCCGGTGCCGAGCGGGCAGCCGCCCTGGATCATGAAGTTCTCGATCACCCGGTGGAAGCCGAGGCCGTCGTAGAACTTGCCCGTCTTGCCACCGTCAGCCTGGTAGTCCTTGGTGCCCTCGGCGAGGCCGACGAAGTTCTCGACCGTGGCGGGGGCGTGGTTCGGGAACAGGTTCAGCACGATGTCGCCGCGGTTGGTGTGGAGCGTGGCCTTCAGGTCCGACATGGGTCGCCTTCCAAGTGGTGAGTCACAGATGGGTGCTGCACGGGAGATCCTCCCACGCGGGCCAAGGTTTCCCTTCGTGCGGGGCAGGGGCATGATCGTCCCCTGGGCGTGGAGGGACCACGATGCCGGGAGGGAGCACCATGGGTCGCACGAAGAAGGTCACGTTCGCCGAGAAGGTCGTCGGGGCGACCGATCAGGCACTGCCCCGGATCGAGGCGGCGCGCGACGCGCTCCTCGCCGAGCTGGCGCCCCATGCCGCCGGTGCGGGCCGCAAGGCCCGCAAGCAGCTGACGGCCGCCACGGCACTGGCGAGCGCATCGGTCGACGTCGCCCGGCACGCCCTGACCCCGGCACCCCCGGTTCCCGAGCCCCGGGGCCGGAAGAGGCTGGTGCTGCTGCTGGCGCTCACTGCGATCGCCGCGATCGTGTTCAAGAAGCTGCGTCCCGCTGCCGTGCCCGCCCAGGAGCCCGCGACGCCGTACCGGGCACCGGTGGTCCCGCCCCCGGCGGCCACCGAGCCGGTGGTCAGCGACACGGCGCCCGCGACCGCACAGACCAACGGGGCAGCCGAGACCGCAGCGCCCGAGGACGATGCCGAGGCCACCCAGCAGCTGGCGGTGGATGCCGAGGTCCCGACCGAGCTGGTAGTCGAGAAGCCCTCCGCCGACGCGCCGGACCAGGAGCCCTCGGGGGCACCGGCGGAGTCCCTGACATCTTTCTTCGACCAGGTCGTCACCGAGACCGAGGCGGCGAAGAAGGAACCGAAGCGCTGAGTCTGCGTCGGCATGCTCAGACCAGCTCGGCAGCGAACTCCTGCTCGACCTTGCGGGTCGCCCGCTTCTCCGACCAGAACGACAGGATCGGTACGGTTCCGCAGAGCAGCGTGGCCACCGTGAAGTTGATCGGCCACTTGGCCCGGCGCGAGAGCGCGAACGCGGTGAAGAGGAAGATCATGTACAGCCAGCCGTGCGCGATGCCGAGGTTGGTCGAGATCCAGTCGCCGACCCGCTGCGGGTCGCTGCCCTTGGCGAACCAGGCCTCATTGACCAGGTGCAGCTCGTTGAGCGGAAGCCCGACGAGGACCAGGACGATCAGCAGGACCCCGACGATGTTCGCCATCACCCGGTACGCGAGCAGGTTGTTCTTCACGAGTCGAAGGTAGCCGCTGGAACCTGGTCGCAGAGCAACCAGGCGGACCTGCACGCCGTCCCCGTCGGCCGCTCCCGCGCGGCGGGTCGTCAGGCGTGGCAGATCACACACCCGTCCCGGAGAGGGGAGAATGCTGAAAACCACAGTGCGATCCACGCGCGCGAGCGAAGATCGTGCGAGGAGAACCACCGGCAAGTGCTAGGGAACCGATGAAGAAGCTGTCCACGGGGATCTTCCTCGCCCTGTTCCTGGTCCTCGGCATGCCGCTGAGTGCCTCGGCAGGGCAGTACGACCCGTCCTTCAGTGTCTCCTCGACCAGCTACTCCGGGCAGCCCAGCACCTTCTCGGTCAACGTCGTGAACAACCTGGCCGGCACCAAGCCGGTGGTCCGGGTCACCAACTCCCCCGCCCTGAGCGGTACCGGGCTCGGCTGCACCGACCTCGACAAGACCGACGACGGCCTGGGCGTCTGGCGCTGCACGTTGTCGGGCACCAAGCGGCTCAGCCCCGGGTCGCTCAAGGTCACCGCCCAGAGCGTCGGCGGCGGCAAGTCCAGCGCGGTCGTGACCCGCACGGCCACCGTGTCGAGCCGGTTCGCGATCATTAGCAGCACCTCACCTGCCGAGGGCGACGGCTTCAGCGTCCGCGGCAACTACGACCACATCGCCGGGACCAACGACTTCAGCGTCCGGGCCCGGGTCACCTCCGGCGGCACGGTCGTCGCCGGCCAGAGCTCGGTCGCCTGCGCCGCCAGCGCCGGATCCTTCTCCTGCTCGCTGCGCTCGGTGCGGGGCGCCGGCTCGACGTACTCGGTGCGGATCACCGAGGTCGCCCGCAACGGGTACTCGCAGAGCTCGAGCCGGTCGGTCCGGGTGACGACCACAGCGACCCCGGCGACGCCGACCTTCAGCGGGCCTACCGTGTTCGTCGTCACCGAGCAACCGCGCACACTCAGCGGCGACTCGAGCCGCTCGGGACTGCGGATCCAGGTCCTTGTCGACCCGCCCGCGGGCACCCGGAACTGGAACAACCCGAC
The DNA here is from genome assembly GCA_046598495.1 of Marmoricola sp. Classification (GTDB taxonomy): domain Bacteria; phylum Actinomycetota; class Actinomycetes; order Propionibacteriales; family Nocardioidaceae; genus Marmoricola. Next base: position 7,864 of record JBKJIR010000054.1, read on the forward strand.
GTCCTCGTGCACCTCGGGCAGCGGTGGCTTCTGGTCGTGCTCGCTGCCGGGCAACCTGCCGGCCGGGAACCACGTCTTCGAAGCGCGCGCCGTCGACCCCGAGGACGCGACCAAGGTGTCCGGGGTCGCCGTACGCCGGGCCACCTTCACCAAGAAGGACGAGCCCACCCCGACCCCCACCCCGACCCCTACACCGACGCCCACACCGACCCCGATCGAGCCCACCCCCGAACCGTCCTTCCAGGCGGTCCCGGAACCGGTGCAGGAGATCCCAACGACACCGGTGCGGAACCTGGACCTGTCCTTCGACGGTCTCACCACGCCGTTCTCCCAGCTCCTCCTGCTGCTGGTGCTCGGCCTCGCGGTCGTCACCCTGGCGCGCCCGGGCCCGATCTCGCTGGTCCTCGGCGGCAACTCGGTGCCGTTCGCCGAGCCCGAGGACGAGATCGCCGGGCGCGAGCTCGCCCTGCGGCGCGGGATCGGCATCGGCGACAACTCCCCGACCTGGCGGGCCTTCGGCCACGAGGCCACGGACTTCTGGAGTCGGGAGCTGCCCGTCGTCGTCGCCCGGCACAGCCCGTTCCTGGCCCGGCTCACCGCCGACGGCGTGGACCTGCGCGCGATCTTCGGCACGCTGTGGTGGCTCTTCCCGCTCAGTGCCGGAGGCCTCGCACTCGCCGCCGCCGGGAGCCTCGGCGCGGGTGGCGTGCCGACGGCGGGCCTGGTGCTCGCGATCATGGCGATCTCCTGCTTCGACGCGGTTGCCGGCTTCGTCGCCACCCTGCTGTTCGGCCTGGCGACGATCGGTGACGTCGTCACCGACAAGAACGCGGCGCTGGTCTGGCTGGCTCTCGGATTCCTGTGGACCTCGCTGCCCCTGGTCGCCACGGCGATCCGTCCGTTCCGCCGTCCCGGCGTGGTCTCGGTCAAGTACGGCTGGGACCGGGCCGCCGACCTGGTGATCACCGCTGCCCTCTGCGGTGTGATCGCCCGGTTGCTGGCCTCGACGATGGACGTCTTCGCCGGCACCGAGACCGACCTGCCGGCCGACGCCACCCTGATCGGCGTGGTGGCGTTCGGGTGCATCGCGGGCCGGGTCCTGCTGTCGAACGCGGTCGACGTGTGGTGGCCGGAGCGTTTGCGCAACACCGAGATCCAGGAGGACCTGCCGGCACCGACCCCGTGGGCGATCCTGGGCGGACTGGTCGTCCGCGCCACGGTCTTCGGGTTCATCGGGTACGCCATCGTCGGCAACTGCTGGCAGTGGTGGGTGGCGGTGCTGCTCTTCGTGCTGCCCGACCTGCTGCTGATGGCCCGTGACTGGTTCGACCTGCAGTGGCAGATCCGTCTCCCTCTGCCCGTGGGCGTCACCCAGATCTTCGTGCTGGTGGTGGCCTGCACCCTGTTGGTCACGGCCGCGATCGCTGCGGCCGACAACCAGCAGGAGGCACTCCGGTACGGCCTGGTGGCGGCAGCGCTGGCACCTGCGGTGCTCGGCGGTGTCCAGGCGTTCGGCGACGACAGCAACCGGCGCACCGGGTCCACCTGGGACCGCCAGCTCGCCGGCGCCGGCATCCTGCTGACCACCGTGATCCTGGTCCTCAACGGCTGGGGCTACTGAGCAGCGCCGCCTCCCTCAGGCAAGAATGACGGCGTGACCCTGACCCTGCCGTCTGCGACGTCCCGCTCCCAGGCCGAGGAGCGACTGGCCGGCCTGGCCACCCCGGCCGGAGTCTCGGCCCTCGCCGCCGTCCACGGGGTGGCGGTCCGGGTGCTCGACATCGCGGTCGACGACGACCTCGACGGGATCGACCCCGCGGTCGGCGCCCACAAGGTCCGTCGTTCCAGCGAGCCGATACACCTGCGCGACGCGCTCAGCCCGGAGGAGACCCGGCAAGCCCTGACGGTCGGCGAGCTGGTCGCGCGCGAGGAGATCGCCCGCGGCGCCGAGCTGCTGATCAGCGGTGACCTGGGGATCGGGAACACCACGCCCGCCACGGCCCTGATCGCCGCGAGCCTGGGGCTCCCGGCAGTCGAACTGACCGGCCGCGGCACCGGTATTGACGACGCGGCCCTGGTCGTCAAGAGGATCTGATCCAGCAGGCGCTGGACCGGGTCCTGCACCGTGACCTGGGACCGGGTTCCTCCTCGCGGCTGCACGGGCCGGCGTACCGGTCCTGCTCGACGGCGTCATCGCCGTGGCCTGCGCGGTGATGGCGGACCGGATCGCACCAGGTGCGGCGGCCTGGTTCGCCGCCGGCCACCGCTCCACCGAGCCGGCCCAGCCGCTCGCGCTGGACAAGCTCGGCCTGGTCCCGGTGCTCGACCTCGGCATGCGTCTCGGCGAGGGCAGCGGGGCCGTGGCCGCCGTCCCGGTGGTCCGTGCGGCCGCGGCCGTACTGCGCGACGTGGCGTTGCTCGCCGACCTCGCGCTCTAGTCCACACCTAGCAGGTCCCCTGCCGCTGGACCAGTGCCACCTGGCCCCGCCCGAGGGCCGAAAGACCCTGTCCCGGCCCCGGACCTGTGGTTATATTCAGAATATGAACAAATCGGACACGTCGTGCTTGGCGACCCTCGGCCTGCACCCGGCCGCGGTGGCCGGAGCCCTGCTGGACGTGCTCGGGCTTCCGGATGATCTGGAGCTCGCCGCCCTCCTCGAGGACGGCGTGACCACCTTCGACGCGTCGATCGCGGTCGACCAGCCCGCGGTCTTCGCCGACTACCTCGCCCACGCCTCGACGCGGATCGACGTACTGACGCAGGGAACCTCTACCGTGCAGCACGCGATCTCGGGGGTCCGCGGCCTGCTGCGGAAACACCTCCCGGAGGCGGCCGCCCGGACCACCGAGGACTTCCTGGACCGGGCGGTGGCGGTGACGACCTGGTCGCCACCGGCGGCACCGACCTCCGGGGAGTTCGGCGCCCTCGCCAGCACCTACCTGGAGCTGGTCCTGGACGGCCGGCGCGACGGCGCCCGCGCCCTCGTGCGAGACGCACTGCGCGGCGGGGCGACCATCCGCGAGATCCTGATCGACGTCCTGGAGACAGCACAACGCGAGGTCGGCCGGCGGTGGGAGGTCGGCAAGATCTCGGTCGCCCAGGAGCACTACAGCACTGCCGTGACCCAGATGGTGCTCACCGACCTCTACCCCTCCCTGTTCGCCGGCACCCAGAACTCCCGCCGTCTCGTGGCGGTGGACGCCCCGGGAAGCCTGCACCAGATCGGGTTGCGGATGGTCGTGGACCTTCTCCAGTACGAAGGCTGGGACACCGATTACGTCGGACCGGCAAGTCCGGAGGAAGCCGTCGAGCGGGTGGCGAAGCACCAGGCCGACATCCTGGCGGTCTCGGTGTCGATGCCGGGCCAGCTCCCGGTCGTTCGCACCATGATCGCTTCCCTGAGGGCCGATCCGCGCACCCGGTGCGTCAAGATCCTCGTCGGTGGTCGACCGTTCACCCTCGCGCCCGACCTGGTGGCCGTCGTCGGGGGGGACGCCTGGGCCGCGAACGCCACCGACGCCGTCACCGTGTGCGACCGCCTGGTCCCGGCGACGGCGTCGCCGGGGTCCGGGGGGCCGCAGTGAGTTCTCCTGAACGCGCCCGCGACCGCCGCCTCCTCATCGAGTTGAGCCGGATCAACAACGACTACGGCATCCTCCAGCGCGAGGCGCTGCAGGACCTCGCCCGCAGCCGTCAGGACCTGGCCGAGGCCCACGGCATCCTGGGCGTGGTCGCCCACGACCTCAGGACGCCGCTGCAGGCGGTGATCGGCTTCGCTGAGTTCCTCCTCGACGAGGATCTCGACCCCGACCAACGCGACCTCGCGGAGCGGATCGCGCACTCGGGACGGGTGATGTCCGAGCTCACCGACGAGCTCCTCGAGACCGTCGCGGGGCGGAACACCCCGCCTGCCGCGGAGCCCGTGGACGTCGCCAAGCTCGTCGGCGAACTCGCCTCGCGGTACAACCTCCTGGCGGAAAGCTCCGGCACCCGGGTCGTCACGGACGTAGCCGTCCCCCGGGACCTCCGGATCGAAGGCGACACCACGAAGCTGCGCCGGGCGTTCGAGAACCTCATCACCAACGCCATCAAGTTCTCCCCCGTCGGAGGAGCCGTCCGGGTGGCGCTCGTGCTCCGTGACTCCGCGGTGGAGTTCACGGTCAGTGATGACGGGCCTGGCATCGATCCCTCGCAGCAGGAAGCCGTCTTCACCGCCTTCCACCGGGCGCCCGGTTCGACCGGCGTCCAGGGCATCGGGCTCGGGCTCGGCATCGTCCGGGAGATCGTCGAGAGCCACGGCGGCACAGTGTCGGTGACCTCGCAGCCGGGAGCCGGAGCAACCTTCGCGGTGCGACTCCCGCTGACCGCGCCCCGCTAGCGGCTCCGCTGCCCGGCGGCCGGGTTCAGCCCGGACGGTTGAGCGGAGGTCACGCCGTCGGGAGAGACCTGAGGACCCACGCCGCTGCCGCGTCCGGGTCGGCGACCGTCTCGACCCCGCCCGGTGCCGCCGCGCGCCGTACGACGACGACGGGGATCCCCAGCTCGACAGCAGCAGCGACCTTCGGCCAGGTCCGGTCACCGCCGGAGTCGCGGGTGACCAGCACGTCTCGGTCCGTCATCAGCTGGCGTTCCTGCTCGAGCACGTAAGGGCCGCGGTCGAGCAGCACCCGCCACGACGGCGGCAGTGCGATCTCTGGCTCGTCGACGACCCGTGCGAGGACGTCCGCGGTGGCAAGGGGACCGACGTACGCGTCCAGCTGCTGCCGTCCGACGGTGAGGAACGGTCGGACCCCCCGTGCTGCTGCCGTCGCCGCCGCCTCCGGGTGGTCCTCGACCCAGTGCCACGTCGCGGAGCCGGGGCGGTCGCCCCAGCCCGGCCGTTCGAGCCGGAGCAGGGGCACGCCCGCCTCGGCGCAGGCAGCAGCAGCGTTCGCGGACATCCCGGTGGCGAACGGGTGGGTTGCGTCGACGACCGCCACGACCTGGTGCGACCGCAGGTGATCGACAAGCCCTTCCACCCCGCCGAACCCGCCCGACCGGACGACGCCGACCGGCAGCCGGGATCGGAGCACCCGCCCCGCCAGGGAGGAGACGAACGCGACGCCGGCCTCTTCGAGGAGCACCGCCAGGGCCCGCGCCTCACCGGTCCCGCCGAGCACGAGGACGCTCATCGCCCGGACCCGGGCAGCAGCAGAGCACTCATACCTCCGGCTCCGCGGAGTCGGACCCGACCGTCCTGAGCAGCTCGAGAGTGTCCCGGCACCAGCGGTACCAGATGAAGAAGGCGAAGGCGCCGAAGATCCACCATTCGACGGCGTAGAGGAGGTTGCGGAGCGCGGTGAACCCGGAGACCTCCGGGATCGCTGCGGGCGTGACCGGCTCGAGGCCGGAGGACCCGACGGTCGAGCCGCCACCGGTGGTCGAGCTGGTCGAGACTTCCCGCGCCACCACGTACGCGCTGTAGAGATCGGTGTCAACGAACTCGACGAGGCTGGCCAACCGCATCGTCGGGACGATCGCGTCGCTCGGGTCCTCGTCGAACGGGCCGCTGCCCTCGGTGGCCTGCAGCCACCCGGTTACGGCGACCTCACCGGCCGGGGTGACCGACGCGGGCTCCGCGGTCCAGCCACGGACCACCGGGATCGCCGAGGTGTCGCCGTCGACCAGCACCGGGGTCACGACCCAGTAGCCGCGCCGGTCCTCGACGTACCGGTCGGCGATGTAGAAGGTGGCGTCCTCCAGCCAGGTCCCGGAGAAGTTCACCGGCCGTCCCAGCGACCGCCCGGGAAACGAGCTGTCGCCGGTCATCAACGTGGTCAGGGCGACCGCCGGGACGTTCGAGAGGTCGCGGGCAGCGTCGGCGCGGCGGGTCTTCCAGGCGTCGAGCTGCCAGAAACCGAGGGTCAGCGCGATCCCGACGCAGACGACCATCGCGAGGTGCCCGGGCCCGTACCTCGGCCGAAGCAGCGTCCTCACCACTCGACCAGCCTACGGGTGGGGTGCGACGATCGTCGGCGTGACCTCCTCGATCAAGCACCTCAACTGTGCGTCCATGGCCCCCAAGGCACCCGGCGGACTGACGCCGGACCGGATGGTCTGCCACTGCCTCCTGGTCGAAGGCCCGAACGGCCTCACCCTGGTGGACTCCGGGTTCGGTACCGAGGACCTGGCCCAGAAGCGGATGGGCAAGGGCTTCATCGCTCTCATGGGCGCCGCGCTCGACCCTGCGGAGACCGCCCTCGCCCAGGTGCGCGCGCTCGGGTATGCCGCCGAGGACGTGACCGACATCGTGGTCACCCACCTCGACCTGGACCACGCCGGCGGCCTCGGCGACTTCCCGCGGGCCCGCGTGCACGTGCACGCCGACGAGCTCGCCGCCGCCCGCGCTCGGGCGTCCCTGAAGGAAAGGAACCGCTACATCGAGGCGCAGTGGGCCCACGGTCCGGACTGGGCCGAGCACACCACCGGCGGCGACTCCTGGCTGGGCTTCGCCTCGGTGCAGGCGGTCAACGAGGACGTCCTCCTGATCCCGCTGCACGGCCACACCCGCGGCCACTGCGGGGTTGCGGTGCGGCGCCCGTCGGGCGGCTGGTTCCTGCACGCCGGCGACGCCTACTTCAGTGCCGGCGAGAAGGAGACCCCGCCGACCTGCCCGGGCGGCCTGTCGCTCTTCCAGAGCATGGTGCAGATGGACAAGAAGGCCCGGCACGCGAACCAGGACCGGCTCCGGTCGCTGCACGCCGAGCACGGTCCTGGCTCCGGCGCGGCCGAGATCGTCACGGTCTTCAGCGCCCACGACGCCGCGGAGTTCGACGCGCTCGCGGCCACCACCGACTGATCCTCAGGGAGACCTGTCGCGGCGCCAGCGCCGGGCACGGGGCGCGTCGGCCCCGATCCGGCCGCGCCAGACCTCGAAGCCGCCGGTCGGCTCGACGTACCTGAAGTCGGCGGGAGCGCCCTCGACCAGGATCGTGTGCAGCCGGGGGTCCAGGCCGAGCAGCTGCAGCGCCTCGACGACCAGGTCCTCCGGGTCGCCCGTACGCCGGAGCAGCGCGCGCAGCAGGTACGGCTCGACCTCCGAGCCCAGCACCTCGACGATGTCCCGCGCCGCTGCCACCGCCGCGTCGGCGTCCTGGGTCTCCGACCACGCGTGCCGGGCCACGACCCCTGCTCGTGCCACCACGAGGCCGCCGCTCCGCTCACCGTCAGGTGCGACGCAGGACCAGATCATCACGCCCGACCCGGAAGGGTGGAGACCGCTGGCTCCGGCGGTGACCCCGGCAGCGTCCGCAGGGTCGTCGGTGACGACCACGGTCCGCTCCCCTGCCGTCCCGACCCAGCCGGCACCCGAGGCGGCACCGAGCAGCGCGATCGCCTGCTCGGGCGCGACCGGGACCGACGCGACGGCCCGGCGGGACCCGAGGTCTCCGGAGAGGTGCTGGTCACTCACCGGCTCATCGAACCACGGTCGGCTCAGCTCATCCCGCCGTCGTGGGCCAGCACGCACCCGGTGATCATCCGGGCGGCGGGCGAAGCGAGGTAGACGATCGAGGCACCGAGCTCGGCCGGGGAGATGGCCCGCCCCGGGAGCATCATCATCAGCCGGTCCGCGACCCGCGGGTCGAGGTCTTCGGGGTACTTCTCGGCGACCTCGGAGACGATCGGGGTGTCGACGGTGCCGGGGCAGACGGCGTTGACCCGGATCCGCTCCGGGGCGAGCTCGAGTGCCAGCGAACGGGTCAGCTGGGTCAGCCCGCCCTTGGCCGCCGAGTACGCGGTCGTATAGCCCTGGGGCACCCGACCGGCCACCGAGGAGACGTTGACGATGTTGGCGTTCCGGGTGGCGCGCAGGTGCGGCAGCGCCTCCTGCATCACCATGAACGGCCCCTTGAGGTCGACGGTGTGCACGCGGTCCCACTCGGCGTCGGTGATGGTGTCGAAGCGACCGAACTGGACGACGCCGGCGACGTTCGCGAGGACGTCGATCCGGCCGTGCTCGGCGGCTGTTGCGATCGCGTTCCTGACCGACTCCCGGCTCCCGACGTTGCACTCCACGTAAGTGACCCCGTCCGGCACGGTGGGGTGGATGTCGAGGCCGTAGACGAGGTCCCCCAGGTCGCGGAAGAGCTCGGCGGTGGCGAAGCCGATGCCGGAGGCGGCACCGGTGATCACGACGACGCGGGGGGTGCCGGCTTCGATGGACGGGGCAGTGGACATGCAGGGCTCCTGGACTCGACGGGCTGGGTGCTGCCCGGACGGTAGCAGCAGAACTAGAACCTGTTCTAGGGTCAGGGCGGCAGATCCGCCATCCACCGCGGTGCACAACCCTGTGGACTAAGTCCGCCTAAGTCCGTACTGTCGACCTATGACTGCTGTAGTCAACGTTCACGAGGCGAAGACGCACCTCTCCAAGCTCCTCGAGCGGGTGGAGAACGGCGAGACGATCGTGATCGCCCGCGCCGGGAAGCCGGTCGCGGAGCTGAGCGGGGTGAAGCCGCAGGCGGACTTCGTCTTCGGCGCCCTGAAGGGCCTGATGTGGTCCGACGACCCCGAGATCTTCGGGGAGCACGACACCGAGATCGCGGAGATGTTCACCGACGACGACGGGGAGGAGGCGTGATCCTCCTCGACACCCAGGTGGTCTTCTGGAGCATGGTCGATCCCGAACGACTCGGTCGCCGGGCACGGGCCTTGATCGCCACGAGTAGGAGTCGCTACGTCTCGTCGATCACCCACGTCGAGTTCGCCATCCAGCAGATGAAGGGCAAGATCCACGTCCCTGCGGAACTGCCGGCACGACTGACCGCTGCCGGCTTCGAGGGCCTCGCGTTCAACGACCAGCACGCGCTCGGTCTTCATGACCTCTCGGCGCTCGTCGGTCATGACCCGTTCGACCGGATGCTGCTCGCGCAGGCCCGGGTAGACCGACTCACCTTCGTCACTTCGGACCGGCATCTTCTCGACTTCGACGGCACCGTCGACGCCACCCGCTAGGAGCACCCGTGCCCCACCTCCCCGACGGAGTCCCGTCCTGGGCAGCCGACCTCGCCCTGCAGCCGCACCCCGAGGGCGGCTGGTACGCCGAGACCTACCGGCACACCGACGGCGTCGAGACGGCGGCCGGCACCCGCTCGCTGGCGACAGCGATCTACTTCCTGCTCGGCCCGGGGGAGTCCTCGGCGTGGCACCGGGTCGCCTCCGACGAGTTGTGGTTCCACCACCGCGGCGGCCCGTTGCGGCTCTGGCTCGGCGGTACCGGAGACAAGCCGGAGGAGCCGACCGAGCTCGTCCTCGGTTCCGACCTCGCTGCCGGCCAGCGCCAGCAGCTGCTGGTCCCCGGCGGTGCCTGGCAAGCTGCCCGACCGGCCGGGGAGGCGGTGCTGGTCAGCTGCGTCGTCGTACCGGGTTTCGACTTCCTCGACTTCACGCTCGGTGACGCCGCGCCGTCCTGAGGCCCTACTTGCTCGAGGCCCGCTGGTACTGACGGACCGACAGCGGCACGAAGACCAGCAGGATCAGCACGACCCAGATCAACGTGTACGCCCCTGGGTGCACCAGTGACCACGCGTCCGACTCCGTCGGGGTCCCTGGCGGGATGTTGCCGAAGAGCTCCCGTGCCGCCAACGTCAGCGACGAGACCGGGTTCCACTCGACGATCGTGCGCAGCACCCCGTCGAACGACTGGGTCGGAACGAACGCGTTCGAGACGAAGGTCAGCGGCATGATCACGATGAACGAAGCGTTGTTGATGACGTCGACGCTCGGGATCATCAGGCCGACCCAGGCCATCACCCAGCTGATCGCGTAGGCGAAGAGGAGCAGCAGGCCGAACCCGGCCAGGGCGTCCAGCATGCCCTCGCGGATCCGCCAGCCGATCAGCAACCCGGTCAGCGCCATGATGATCAGCGAGAGGATGTTGTAGACGACGTCCGAGCCGGTGCGCCCGACCAGCACCGCCGCCGGCGACATCGGCAGCGACCGGAACCGGTCGATGATGCCCTTCTGCATGTCCTCGGCGAGCCCGGCCCCGGTGAAGGTGGCTCCGAAGACGACCGTCTGGGCGAAGATGCCGCCCACCAGGAACTCCTTGTAATCCACCCCGCTGCCGGGGTCGATCGCCCCACCGAAGACGAACGCGAAGAGCAGGACGAACATGATCGGCGAGATCAGCACGAAGACGAGGATCTCGGGGACGCGCTTGATCTTGATCAGGTTGCGCTTGGCGACGATCCAGCCGTCGACCAGGGCGCGCTCGACGGTCCTCATGCGGATGCCTTTCCCTCGGAGTCGATACTCGCCACGACGTCCTCGGTGCCGTGTCCGGTCAGGCTCAGGAAGACGTCGTCCATCGTCGGACGCCGCAGACCGATGTCGAGGACCGTGACGCCCGCGGCCCCGAGGCCCTCCAGCACCCGCATCAACGAGGTGGCGCCGGCGGTGACGGCGGCCGTCAGCGACCTCCCGTTGTCGTCAGCCTGCACCTCGCCGAGCGCGACCTCCGCCAGCACCCGCCGGGTCGCCTCCAGGTCCTCGGAGGTGGCCAGCACGACCTCGATCCGCTCGCCGCCGGTCTGGGCCTTGAGCTCGTCGGCCGAGCCACGGGCGATCTCCCTGCCGTGGTCGATCACCACGATGTCGTCGGCCAGCCGGTCGGCCTCCTCGAGGTACTGCGTGGTCAGCAGCAGCGTGGCGCCCGACGTCACCAGCTCACGGATGACCTCCCACATTCCGATCCGGCTCCGCGGGTCGAGACCAGTGGTCGGTTCGTCGAGAACCAGCACGGGGGGAGCGGCGACCAGCGCGCCCGCCAGGTCCAGGCGGCGGCGCATGCCACCGGAGTAGGTCTTGGAGGGTCGGTCCCCGGCCTCGGCGAGGTCGAAGCGCTCCAGCAGCTCGCGGGCGCGCGCGCGGGCGCGGGTCCGGCCCAGACCGTAGAGCCGCCCCACCATCTCGAGGTTCTCAAAACCGGTCAGGTACTCGTCGACGGCCGCGTACTGGCCGGAGAGCCCGATGTTGGACCGCACGCCGTCAGGATCGGTGAGCACGTTGCATCCGGCGACGGTCGCGGTCCCGGCATCGGGTCGCAGGAGGGTGGTCAGGATCCGCACGGCCGTTGTCTTCCCGGCGCCGTTGGGCCCGAGCAGAGCGAGCACCTTGCCCTCGGGAACAGTCAGGTCGAGGCCGCTCAGCGCCTCGACGTCCTTGTAGCGTTTGACCAGCCCGGTGGCCTCGATCATCGCGGTCACGCGTCACGTCCTCTCGTCCCCGTTGCCTGGTGGCGTCACCGCCTCGACGAGACTAGTTGCGGGAACCGACAAGAACGCGCGATCACTGAAGTGCTGCCGCCCTGCGGTCGAGGCGTCTGGTCAGCCCGCCCGGCGGATGCCTTGGTAGATCGCCCGGCGTACGACGACCGGTTGCAGCACCGACCACGGCCGGAGCTTGAACGACTGCCCGCCCGGGGCGAACACCTCCAGGGTGTTCCGTTGCACGCCGACCACGGACCCCCAGCGGCGACGGGCCGGCTGGAACCGCTTCAGCGAGCCGGTTCCGAGCCCGGCGCGGATGTTCCGGGCCAGCAGGTGGTCGGCCCGGCTGCGGGCGGAGGTGCGCAGCGGATCGGTGGCAGCCACGTCGCCGATCGCGTAGACGCCGTCCTGCCCGGGAACGCGGAGATACTCGTCCACCCGGACGAAACCGTCGGTATCGAGCAGCTCGGCCGGCATCCAGTCCGTGTTCGGGCGCACCCGACCGATCGTCCAGAGCACCGCGTCCGCCGTGACGTCGTCCTGACCGGTGGACCAGCGCACCGGGTCGTCGGTGATCGCGTCGCCGGTGAAGCCGTCCGGCACGACCGCCCGGTGGCCCGGGTGCAGTCCGACACCTGCAGCGCGGAGCCGCCGCTCGAGCACCGTCCAGACCTTGCCGTGGTGGTGGGGGAGCGCCCGGTCGCCGGGGAAGTAGAGGTCGACCTGCTTCTCCGGCCAGGTCGTGGCCGTGTTCAGCGCCGTACTGACCGCCGCCGCACCGCCGCCGATCACAGCCACCGAGCGGGCAGCGGCCACCCGCTCGTGCGCGGCCAGCAACCCGGCCTCGACCTGGGCCGCCGTCTCCAGCTCGGGCCGGCGCCAGAACCCGTTGCTCGTCCCGGTCGCGACGACCAGGACGTCGTACGGCTCGGTGGTCTCGGTGCCGTCGGCGAGGCGGACGAACACCGTACGGCCGCCGAGGTCGAGCCCGGTCAGCGTCCCGTGCACGGTACGGACCCGGTCCAGCTTGCGGTACCGGTCGAACGAGATCCAGTAGTCCCGCACCCACTCGGTCGGACGGGTCAGCCGCAGCCCCAACTCCTGGCCACTGACCAGGCCGGGTTTGACGGAGATCCCGACCACGTCGGCGTGCCGCGCGAGGTGGATCGCGGTCAGTAGCCCGGTGTCGCCGAACCCGGCGACCACCACGCGGCTGCGGGTCACCCGCGGGCCTTGCGCGGGGGCCGCGGGACGAACATCGGCACCCGGTCGATCACCGACTGGTACGACGGCCGGCGCTCGAGGCTGCGCTGCTCCATCATCGGGATGCTGGCGCCCAGGAACATCGCCAGCATCGCCACCGCGCCGACGAAGACCCACCAGGCGTCAGCCGGCGAGGCCGCCAGGCCGAAGAGCGCGAGGGCCAGCCAGAAGCTGAACTCGCCGAAGTAGTTGGGGTGCCGCGACCAGGCCCAGAGCCCGCGGTCCATCGCCTCGCCCGGCTGCCGGGTCGCCGCGAAGCGGTACATCTGCAGGTCGGCGGCGTAGGCCAGGACGACTGCACCGACCCCGACCGCGGTGGCGACCAGGTCGATCCAGCTCAGGTCCTCGCCCGTGAACGTCAGGGCGACGTAGACCGGCAGCATGCCGAGGAAGACCTGGAGGGTGGGGAAGACGTGGATCGCCATCAGGTCGACCAACGCTTCCGCCTTGCCGCCCTTCTCCCGCAGGGGACCGTAGCGCCAGTCCTCGTGGTGCAGGCCGGGGAACGCGTAGGCCCAGTTGCCGGTGAGCCGGACCGCCCAGAGCACGATCACCCCGAGCACCAGCCAGGAGCGGGTGTCGTCGACCCCCGGGGCCGCCTCGCTCCACCAGTAGAACGCCAGCAGCGGCGGGAGGACGCTCCAGTAGGCGTCGTAGAAGCTCGAGTTCTTGTGCATCCGGCTGGCCGCGAAGATCACCAGCGTTGCCAGCAGGTCGGCGATCAGGCCGTCGAGCCAGAGCCATGCGGTGTCGGGGCCGGCGTAGAGCCAGAGGGCGCCGACAGCGACGGCGACGACGTACGCGATGCCCACCCGGACCAGGGACTGGTTCTTGCTCATACCCCTGACGGTAACTGGAACACGTTCTAGTTACCAGGGTTTCGCGGACCTGCCTCGCCCGGGCTCCCCGGCACGTCCTGCTTGGCACGAGGCACGCAATTGCCGTAGAACCACCCTGTGCCCAGTGCAGAGGATCCGCTCGACGACGCAACGCAGCCGACGCCCCCTCCGGGGCGCCCGGCTCGGGCGCACCGCGGCGCGAGCGCCGGGATGAGGGCACGACTGACCCGACCCCGGGCCCTGGCGGCGGGCGCCGCCGTCGTGGTGCTCCTCGGAGGGGTACTGGCGCTTGCCAACGAACGCGGCTCCGACGACGGGTCCCGCGGCCAGACCCAGGACCAGCTCGCGCCGGGGGAGTCCGTCGGTCCGGACGCCGAGCCGACGTCCGGACCCACCGCGGGCGAGGGCGGCCAACCGCTCCGGTCGTACGCCGGCCTCTGCCGGGCGTTCCAGGCCGAAGCGCTCACCAACGGTGACGTCGCATCCGATCCGAGCTACGCGGCGCTCGCCGACGATGCCGGCGGAACGGGTGAGATCAAGAAGTACTGCCAGGAGCTGCTCGGAACGCGGACGCCCGGCCCGGGTGGTTCCAGTACCTCGACCGACGCCCCGAGCCCGACGAGGACAGCCGGCCCGGACGACCCGGCGGTGCCCACCGCGAGTTCTGGCCCGACGAGATCGGGGTCGCCGACCCCGACTGTGGGGCCCACGCCGACCACGGGAACTCCGAGTCCGACCCCGACCCGGACCCGTCAGGGCGGGAAGCCGACCAAGACCCCGCGTTCGTAGCTGTCAGTCGGTGCCGGCGGACTTGTCCTTGAGCTGACCGGGCGCGTGCGCGCGACCGTAGCCGTGACCCTTCCCCTGCTCACTGGCCGGCCCCGGCCCGGGCCCCCGCTTCTTGGGGTCGGCCTGGTGCTCGGCGCGGCCCGGCGGTGCGGGCTTCGGGCACGCGTCCTTGCCCTCGGCGGACACGCAGACACGCCAGGCCTTCATCGCGTCCCGGTGGGCCCGACCGCGTGCCGAGGACCGGAGGCCCTGGTCGCTGGCGCCCGCGCCGGGTCGCTCGGTGGCGCTCGACGAAGGCACCGACGGCGCCGCCTCGTCCTCGCCGGACTGGGCCGCCAGGACTGGTGTCGCCAGGGCGGCGGCGAGCGCCGCGGCCACGGCGCCTGCAACGAACAACTTCATGTGGATCCCCCCGTGTCAGGGTCCCAGCATGACTGATCCCGGCGCAGCGGGCCAGAGCCCGGAGGAGTCAGTGGCAGCCTCCGACCGGTTCTTGCGCGGTCGGTCTTCATCTCCGCGCAGTCGGCCTGATTGCACATCTCACCAGCCCGCATCTGATCGGCCCAGGGGGATAACGCCGATCTGGTGCCGGCCGAGGCGGACTGCGTCGAGGTCGCCCGCAGCGGTGTAGCGCCGAACGGACCTGCCTGAGACGGCGAGGATCTCGGCGGCTTCGGTCAGCGGAACGAGCCGACGGGGAAGGTGGGACCTGGGAACTCCTGGGTCGGCGGCAACCCGATGGGCCGCCTGCATCTCCCAAGGCCCGGATCCGTTCCTGCACGCCGAGCGAGGCCCGGGCTCGGGTGCCGCCGGGCTCGTGACGATCTCTCGGCCCACGACCCTACGGAGTACGGCGCCTCGCCGCCGTGACCGACTGACGTCACCCTTGCCGTCGCCGATGGTCGCAGCCTCCAGGGACTACCGCCGGCGCAGTGCCGCGAGCTCGAAATGCATCGGGTCGGGCGCCCGCCAGACGGCAGGCGACGGACGCTGCCGAAGGATGCGCGGGTGGTCTTGCGCTTGCGAGCCGGTCGCTTGGTCCGCTGCGCGGAAGAGGTGGTTTCTGCGGTCATCGGAACTGCTCCTGACGGGTCGTGCGGCCTGTTTCAGGCACGCATTGGGCACGTTTGGGCACGAAGCCCAGATATGTGCCGCCGTTTGACCCATCGGGGGATCGATAGAAACCCCCGCTGACCAGCGGTTTTGCTTTCCGTGGAGCCTAGGGGACTCGAACCCCTAACCCCCTGCTTGCAAAGCAGTTCAAACAGCATCCTGAAGCTGGAGCCTGAGCGTAAAACTGCAGTTCAGAAGGGGTCATCTGAGGACCCAATCGTCCAACGTTTCCCCCACCAGTCCCCCACAGCGTAGAATCCCTGCCAAAGCAGCATGGGTTGGGTCGTGCCCTTGCATGCCACCCCGTGCTTCGGCCGGTCGGTGTTGGTGAAGTGGCGCAAGCGGACCTGGCGTTTCGTCGAGGACGCCTGCCGGGTGGAGACGTGGACCAAGGACGATGGCCACGCGGCGAAGAGGTCCAACCTCACGACCCGGGAGGTGAGCTGGGCTGATCAATCGCAATACCAAGCGCCCCGCAAGCCAACAAGGATGCGGAACGCCGGGTAGCCTCTGCGCATGGCCGACCGCAAGAAGCCGCCAGCCGC
>JBKJIR010000025.1:0-10037 GCA_046598495.1 Marmoricola sp.
GTGATCGCGCCGACGATGACCCTGCTCTTCGGGGCCGTCGTCGGGTGCGCGAAGGACGACATGAAGAAGGCGCTCGCCGCCTCGATGATCTTGTCCTTGGACCAGAACCCTGCGAACGGCGGCACCCCGAGGATGGCCAGCCACCCCATCATGAACGTCGCCCACGTGATCGTCATGACCGTGCGCAGCCCGCCGAAGCGCCGCATGTTGACCTGGTCGTTCATCCCGTGCATGACCGACCCGGCGCCGAGGAACATGGTGGCCTTGAAGAAGCCGTGGGTGAGCAGGTGGAAGATCGCAAAGACGTAGCCGACCGGACCGAGCCCGGCAGCCAGCATCATGTAGCCGATCTGGCTCATTGTCGAGGCGGCGAGGGCCTTCTTCAGGTCGTCCTTCGCACACCCGACGACCGCCCCGAAGAGGAGCGTGATTGCCCCGACGATGACGACGACCAGCTGCGCTGTGGGCGAGCCCTCGAAGATGGCGTGGCTGCGGACGACGAGGTAGACCCCCGCCGTCACCATCGTCGCCGCGTGGATGAGGGCGGAGACCGGGGTCGGGCCCTCCATCGCGTCCAGCAGCCAGGCCTGCAGCGGGAACTGCGCGGACTTGCCGCAGGCCGCGAGCAGGAGCAGCAGGCCGATGCCGGTGAGCGCACCGCTGCTCGCCTGGGACGAGGACGCCGAGACGACGGCGAAGGAGGTCGACCCGAAGGTGATGAAGATCAGCGCGGTGCCGAGCGAGAGACCGATGTCCCCGACCCGGTTGATCACGAAAGCCTTCTTCGCGGCCGCGGCCGCGGACGGCTTGTGCTGCCAGAAGCCGATCAGCAGGTACGACGCCAGGCCGACGCCCTCCCAACCGACGAAGACCCCCACGAAGTCGGCGGAGAGGACCAGGACGAGCATCGAGGCGACGAAGAGGTTCAGGTAGCCGAAGAACCGCCGGCGCCGGGCGTCGTGCTCCATGTACCCGATCGAGTAGACGTGGATCAGGGCGCCGACACCGGTGATCAGCAGCAGGAAGACGGCCGAGAGCTGGTCGTAGAGCAGGTCGAAGTTGACGGTGTAGCTGCCGGCCTCGAAGAACTCCCACAGGTGCTGGGTGACCTGGCGCTCCTCGCCGTCCCGGCCGAGCAGGCCGAAGAAGAGGATCAGGCTGATCAGGAAGGAGCCCGCCACCGTGCCGGTGCCGAGCAGGTGGCCCCACTTGTCGGTGCGCTTCCCGCCGAGGAGCAGGATCGCGGCACCCAGGGCGGGAAGCGCGATCACCAACCAGAGGAGGGAGAACACCCCGTCTGTCGGGACGCTGCCCACGACGGGCACGTGGAGGTCGCTAGCAAGCACCATGAGTTCTCTGGTCCCCTCAGTACTTCAGCAGGCTGGCGTCGTCGACCGAGGCCGAGCGGCGGGTGCGGAAGATGGTCATGATGATCGCCAGTCCGACGACCACCTCGGCCGCCGCGACGACCATCACGAAGAAGGCCGCGATCTGGCCGTCGAGGTTGCCGTTCGCGCGGGAGAAGGTGATCAGCGCCAGGTTGCTGGCGTTGAGCATCAGCTCGATGCACATGAACACGACGATCGCGTTGCGCCGGGTCAGCACACCGATGCAGCCGATGGTGAACAGGATCGCGGACAGGATGATGAAGGGCGTGGTGTCGTCCATCAGTCCTCCTCCCCCGGAGTGCCGGGCGTGTCGAGCTCGGCGACCTCGGCGGAGATCTCCGGCACCGACTTCACCGTGCCGCGGGCAGCGAGCACCCGGGAGATGGAGGCCTCGGACGCCGTCCCGTCCGGCAGCAGCGCCGGGGTGTCGACCGAGTTGTGCCGTGCGAAGACACCCGGTGGCGGCAGCGGCCCGAGGTGGGTGCCCTTCTCCGCGTAGTCCCGGACCCGCTGGGCGGCGAGGGCGGCCTGGGTGACCTTCGGCGTGAGCCGCTCGCGGTGCGCCAGCACCATCGCGCCGAGGGCAGCGGTGATCAGCAGCGCGGAGGTCACCTCGAAGGCGAAGACGTAACGGGTGAAGAGGATCTCGGCGATCGCCGGGACGTTGCCGTTCTCGTTCGCCTTGTCGAGCCCGATCACCGTGCCGAAGGAGACCTGGGCGATCCCGACGGTCAGCGTGATGCCGAACGCCAGACCGATCACGATCGACGCGACCCGGTGCCCGCGGATCGTCTCCACGACCGAGTCCGACGCGTCCACACCGACGAGCATCAGCACGAAGAGGAAGAGCATCAGGATGGCGCCGGTGTACACGATGATCTGCACCGCGAACAGGAACGGGGCGTCCTGGACGGCGTACAGGATCGCGAGCGAGATCATCACGACCGCGAGCAGCAGGGCGGCGTGCACGGCTTTGCGGGAGAAGAGCAGTCCGAGAGCGGCAAGCACCATCACCGGGGCGAGCACCCAGAAAGCGATCATTCCGCGGCCCCCGGTTCCGGGTCGTTCGACCGCGACCGCGACGTGCCCCGGTAGTAGTCGCCCTCGTCACCCAACCGCATCGGGTGCGGCGGCTGCTCCAT
The DNA here is from genome assembly GCA_046598495.1 of Marmoricola sp. Lineage (GTDB taxonomy): Bacteria > Actinomycetota > Actinomycetes > Propionibacteriales > Nocardioidaceae > Marmoricola. The sequence goes on from JBKJIR010000025.1 coordinate 2,531, forward strand.
GCCCGGCAGCAGCGGAGCCAGCAGGTCGGACTTCTCGTAGATGAGGCTCTCGCGCGAGGTGTCGGCGAGCTCGTACTCGTTGGTCATCGTCAGCGCACGGGTCGGGCACGCCTCGATGCAGAGTCCGCAGAGGATGCAGCGCAGGTAGTTGATCTGGTAGACGCGGCCGTAGCGCTCACCGGGGCTGAACCGTTCGTCCTCGGTGTTGCTGTCACCCTCGACGTAGATCGCGTCCGCCGGGCACGCCCACGCGCAGAGCTCGCAGCCGACGCACTTCTCCAGCCCGTCTGGCCAGCGGTTGAGCTGGTGACGGCCGTGGAACCGCGGCGCGGTGGGGAACTTCTCGAACGGGTACTGCTCGGTCACGACCTTGCGGAACATCGTGCGGAACGTGACACCGAACCCGGCGACCGGGTCCCAGAACTGTTCCTTCAGCGAGCCCATCAGGCTTCCCCTCCATGCTCGTTGGTGGAGCGTGTCGAAACCGCGGTGGCTGAGGCCGCGCCGGACCGGCCCTCGGCCGTCCAGACCGGGACGTCGGTCGGCATCGGCGGGACCGGGTAACCGCCGGCGTACGCGTCGAACGGCTCCTCGACCGCCGGTTCGAGCGCGGCCTCGTTCTTCTTCTCGTCGAGGAAGAACAGGACGATCAGCAGCGCTGCCCCGACACCGGCTCCCGCGAACAGGTAGGAGCGGTCGAAGCCGCCGTTCAGGTTGATCGTCCGGATCGCGGCGACGGCCAGGACCCAGAACACCGAGATCGGGATCAGGCGCTTCCAGCCGAAGTGCATGAACTGGTCGTAGCGGAGCCTCGGCAGCGACCCGCGGAGCCAGATGAAGATGAAGATGAAGAAGAGCACCTTGCCCATGAACCAGAGGAACGGCCAGTAGCCCTCGTTGGCGCCCGCCCAGAACTCGTCGATCCAGAACGGTGCGTGCCAGCCGCCGAGGAACAGCGTGGTGGCCAGGGCCGAGACGGTCGCCATGTTGATGTACTCGGCGAGGAAGAAGAGCGCGAACTTCAGCGAGGAGTACTCGGTGTGGAAGCCGCCGACGAGCTCACCCTCCGCCTCCGGGAGGTCGAACGGCGCCCGGTTGGTCTCGCCGATCATCGAGATCACGTAGATCACGAACGACGGCGCCAGGATGAGCCCGAACCAGAGATCCTCCTGGGCGGCCACGATCTCGGAGGTCGACATCGAGCCGGCGTACAGGAAGACGGTGACGAAGGCGAGACCCATCGAGATCTCGTAGGAGATCATCTGGGCGCTTGACCGCAGGCCGCCCAGCAGCGAGTACGTCGAGCCCGACGACCAGCCGCCGAGCACGATGCCGTAGATGCCGATCGAGGCGATCGCGAGGACGAACAGCACGGCCACCGGCATGTCGGTGAGCTGCAGCGGGGTGGTGAGGTCGCTGAAGGGGACGTCCACCTCGGGTCCGAACGGGATCACCGAGAACGTCAGGAACGCGGGGATGACCGCGATCACCGGCGCCAGGAAGTAGACGGCCCGGTCGGCGGCCTTGGGGAGGATGTCCTCCTTCAGGGCGAGCTTCACGCCGTCGGCGAGGCTCTGCAGCAAGCCGAACGGACCGTGCACGTTCGGTCCGATCCGGTGCTGCATCCGGGCGACCACCCGGCGCTCCCACCAGATGTTGAACAGGGTCAGCAGGACGAGGATCAGGAAGATCAGGACGGCCTTGACGATGACCAACCAGACGGGGTCCTGGCCGAAGGCGGAGAGACCCTTCGCGGTGTCGAGTGCGGTGACCAGCGACGTCACTTGCTGCCTCCTTCGAGGGTCACGGTGGAGCCGGCCGGGCCGACGCGGTGGCGGACCGAGGCGCCCGGAGCGCTAGCCGGGGCCCAGACCGCGCCGTCGGCGACCTGCCCGACAGCGACCGGGAGGGCCAGCGAGCCGAGCGGGCCGGAGAGGGTGACGGTGTCGCCCTCGGCGCTGATCGCACCAGAAGCGACGAGACCGGCCAGGGTGGCCTCGTTGACCAGGACGACCGCAGGACGTGCGGTCGCCCGCAGGTGCTCGTCACCGTCCTGCATCCGGCCGTCGTCGAGGAGCTGCTTCCAGGAGGAGAGGAGGAAGGTACCTGCCGGAGGTGCGGACATCTCGACAGGCTCGACGACCGGCACTGCGGGACGCGCGCCGTCGTACGGGCCGACCTGGGCGAGCTCGGCGGCGACCTGGTCGGTCGTCCGGAACCCGAGGGAGCGGCCGGCCTCCTCAGCGATCCCGGCCAGGACACGGAGGTCCGGCAGCGAGGAGGGGCTGTCCAACACCTTGTCGAAGGACCGGACCCGACCTTCCCAGTTGACGAAGGAGCCCGCCTTGTCGGAGCTCGGCGCGACCGGGAAGACCACGTCGGCGAGCTCGGTGAAGGCGGAGGACCGGACCTCGAGCGAGACGACGAAGGCCTTCTTCAGCGCCTTGCGGAGCTTCTTGCCCTCCGGTCCGTCGAGGACGTGGATGTCGGACGGGTCGACACCGCCGACCACCAGCGCCCGCAGGTCACCCTCGAGGAGCGCGTCGAGGATGCCGGCGCTGTCGAGACCGGGACGGTCGGAGAGCTTCTCGACCCCCCACGCAGCAAGGAGATCGACCCGCGCGGCGGCGTCGGAGACCGGACGGCCACCGGGAAGGAGGTTCGGCAGGCAGCCTGCTTCGAGAGCCCCGCGGTCACCGGCACGACGAGGCACCCAGGCGAGCCGGGCACCCGTGTTCGTCGCGAGGCGGAGGGCAGCAGTCAGCGCGCCCGGTACCGCGGCCAGTCGCTCACCGACGAGGATCACTCCCCGCGCGTCGAGTGCGACATCGGCGTTCGACGCGATCGCCGCGATCGCGGAGGCCTCGGCGCCGGGCAGGGTCGGCAGCAGGGTGCCGCCCGTCTTGCGCAGACCACGGGTGCCGACCGCGGAGACCGCGAAGACCGGGAGCCCGGTGGCGCGGTGAGCCTTGCGGAGCCGCAGAAAGATCGCGCCGGCTTCGTCCTCGGGTTCCAGGCCCGCCAGGACAACGACGCTCGCCGACTCGAGGTCGGCGTAGGTGACGCCGCCCGCAGCCGGGGTCCCGAGCGCAACCACGGCGGCCAGGAACTCGGCCTCCTCGGCGGAGTGCTCGCGGGCCCGGAAATCGATGTTGTTCGTGCGGCAGACGACCCGTGCGAACTTGCTCCAGGCGTACGCGTCCTCGACCGTGAGCCGACCGCCCGGGAGCAGGCCGACCTTCTTCTTCGCCGCAGCGAGGCCGCGGGCGGCGACGGCGAAGGCCTCCGGCCACGAAGCCGGCCTGAGGTCGCCGGTCCCGCCGTCCTCCGCACGGTCCCGCACCAGCGGGTGGGTCAATCTGTCGGGTTGGCGCGCGCTGAGGAACGCGAACCGGTCCTTGTCGGTGATCCACTCCTCGTTCACGGCCGGGTCGTCGCCCGCAAGGCGGCGCATCACCTTCCCGCGACGGTGGTCGACGCGGATGGCCGAGCCACAGGCGTCCAGGTCTGCGACCGACGGGGTGGAGACCAGGTCGAACGGCCGCGACCGGAACCGGTACGCCGCCGAGGTGAGCGCACCCACCGGGCAGATCTGGATGGTGTTGCCGGAGAAGTAGGAGAGGAACTCCGCACCCTCGGCGATGCCGATCTGCTGCTGGGCACCGCGCTCGACCAGAGCGATGAACGGGTCACCCGCGATCTCGTCGGAGAAGCGCGTGCAGCGCTGGCACACGATGCAGCGCTCGCGATCGAGGAGTACCTGGGGCGAGAGGTTGATCGGCTTGGGGAAGACCCGCTTGGTGCCGCCGCTCACCGCGAACCGGGATTCGCCCTGGCCGTTGCTCATCGCCTGGTTCTGCAACGGGCACTCGCCGCCCTTGTCGCAGACGGGGCAGTCGAGCGGGTGGTTGATGAGCAGGAACTCCATCACGCCGTGCTGTGCCTTCTCGGCGACCGGGCTGGTGGCCTGGGTGTTCACGACCATGCCCTCGGCGACCGGCAGCGTGCAGGAGGCCTGCGGCTTCGGGAAGCCTCGTCCGTTGCCGGCATCCGGGACGTCGACCAGGCACTGGCGGCAGGCGCCGACCGGCGCGAGCAGGGGGTGGTCGCAGAACCGCGGGACCTGGACACCGATCTGCTCGGCGGCCCGGATCACGAGCGTGTCCTTCGGGACGCTGACCTGGATGCCGTCGATGGTGAGCGTGACCTCGTCGGCCCTGACCATCGAACCGGCGCCGTCGGTCGTCGAGCCTGTCGAGACGGCGGTCATGCGTGCGCTCCTTCCGCGGCGAAGGCGGTGCTGGCCATCGGGTCGAACGGGCAGCCACCGCGCTCGAGGTGGGCGAGGTACTCGTCGCGGAAGTACTGGATCGACGACGTGATCGGGCTGGTCGCACCGTCACCCAGCGCGCAGAACGAGCGACCGAGGATGTTGTCGCACTGGTCGACGAGCAGGTCGAGGTCCGCGGCAGACCCCACGCCCTTCTCCAGGCGGGTCAGCGTCTGCGTCAGCCACCAGGTGCCCTCACGGCAGGGGGTGCACTTGCCGCAGGACTCGTGCTTGTAGAACTCGGTCCAGCGCAGCACGGCACGGACGACGCAGGTGGTCTCGTCGAAGATCTGCAGCGCTCGGGTCCCGAGCATCGACCCGGCCTCGCCGACACCCTCGAAGTCGAGCGGGACGTCGAGGTGCGCCGAAGTGAGCAGCGGCGTGCTCGAGCCGCCCGGGGTCCAGAACTTCAGCTTCCGCACCTGCCCGTTGCCCGCAGGACGCATCCCCCCGGCGAGCTCGATGAGCTGGCGCAGGGTGATCCCCAGCGGCGCCTCGTACTGACCGGGGTTCGCGACGTGCCCGGAGAGGGAGAAGATGCCGAAACCCTTGGACTTCTCGGTCCCCATCGAGGCGAACCAGTCGGCACCGTTCCCGATGATGCTCGGGACCGAGGCGATGCTCTCGACGTTGTTGATCACGGTCGGGCTCGCGTACAGACCGGCGACGGCCGGGAACGGCGGGCGCAGCCGCGGCTGACCGCGACGCCCCTCGAGACCTTCCAGCAGCGCCGTCTCCTCGCCGCAGATGTAGGCGCCGGCGCCGGCGTGCACGACGACGTCCAGGTCGTACCCGGAACCGTGGATGTTCTTGCCCAGGTGCCCGGCGGCGTACGCCTCGGCGACGGCGGCCTGGACGCGGCGGATCACGTGCAGCACCTCACCGCGGATGTAGATGAACGCTGTGTTCGCGCGGATCGCGTAGGAGCTGATGATCACGCCCTCGACCAGGGTGTGCGGCGTCGCCATCATCAGCGGGATGTCCTTGCAGGTACCCGGCTCGGACTCGTCCGCGTTCACCACGAGGTACTTCGGCTTGGGGTTCTCCTGCGGGATGAAGCTCCACTTCATGCCAGTCGGGAAGCCTGCGCCTCCGCGGCCGCGGAGGCCGGAGTCCTTGACCGCGGTGATGATGTCGTCCTGGGCCATGCCGAGCGCTTTCGTGAGCGCGCCGTACCCGCCGCGCGCTTCGTAGGTGCTGAGCTTCCAGCTCTGCTCGGCGTCCCAGTCGTCGGTGAGGACGGGAGTGAGGGTGTCAGTCATCAGAGCTCCTTGTCCTGCGGAGGCGAGGTGCGGGGCGTCTCGACGGACTCCGCCGTGGTCTCGGACTCGGCTCGCGAGGTGTCGGCTAGCTCGACGGCCCCGACCTTGGTCGTGACGACCTCGGTCGCGGTCCCGGTGCTTCCCTGCGGTGCGGTCCAGTTGTTCGCCCGGGCGATCTTGAGGCCGACCTGCGAGGCCGGGCCCGCGGACGGGCCTTCGTCGGCCAGGCCGTCGGGGAAGCCGGCGAGCACCCGCTCCGCCTCGCGCCAGGTGACCAGCTTGGGCCCGCGGGTCGACCGGACCTCCTTGCCGGCACGCAGGTCGTCGACGACCTGGGTCGCAGAGGACGGGGTCTGGTTGTCCAGGAACTCCCAGTTGACCATCATCACCGGCGCGTAGTCGCAGGCCGCGTTGCACTCGATGTGCTCGAGGGAGATGGTCGCCTCGTCCCCCGGACGCTGCTCGGCGGTCTCGTCGTTGCCGACGTCCAGGTGCTCCTTGAGCCGGGAGAAGATCAGATCGCCGCCCATGACGGCGCAGAGCGTGTTGGTGCAGACGCCGACGTGGTAGTCGCCCACCGGACGGCGCTTGTACATCGTGTAAAAGGTCGCGACGCCGCTTACCTCGGCGGCGGAGATCTCCAGGATCTCGGCGCAGGCCTCGATGCCTTCGGTGGTGATCCGCCCGGCTTCGCTCTGCACCAGGTGCAGCATCGGCAGCAGCCCGGACCGCTTCTCCGGGTAGCGCGCAGCGATCTCGCGGAGCTCGTCGTAGGTCTTCGGGTCCATCAGCGATCCACCCCACCCATCACCGGGTCGATGCTGGCGATCGCGACGATGACGTCGGCGACCTGGCCGCCTTCGCTCATCACCGAGGTCGCCTGCAGGTTCGTGAACGACGGGTCGCGGAAGTGCGCCCGGAACGGCTTGGTGCCGCCGTCGGAGACCACGTGCGCGCCGAGCTCGCCGCGGGGCGACTCGATCGGCACGTAGGCCTGACCGGCCGGGACCCGGAAGCCTTCGGTCACCAGCTTGAAGTGGTGGATCAGCCCCTCCATGGACTCGCCCATGATGTGCTTGATGTGGTCCAGGCTGTTGCCCATGCCGTCGCTGCCGATCGCGAGCTGGCTGGGCCAGGCGATCTTCTTGTCGGCGATCATGACCGGCGCACCCTCGAGACCAGCCAGGCGCTCGACGCACTGCTCGACGATCTTGAGCGACTCCCACATCTCGTTGAGCCGGATCCGGAAGCGGCCGTACGCGTCCGAGGTGTCCCAGGTGCAGACGTCGAAGTCGTAGTCCTCGTAGCCGCTGTACGGCTGGGCCTTGCGCAGGTCCCACGGGTAGCCGGTGGAGCGGAGCACCGGTCCGGACATGCCGAGTGCGAGGCAGCCGGCGAGGTCGAGGTGACCGACGTCGACGAGCCGGGCCCGGAAGATCGGGTTGGCGTTACAGAGGTCGGCGTACTCGGGCAGCCGCTTCTTCATCAGGACCACGAAGTCGCGGATCTCGTCGAGCGCTCCGGCGGGCATGTCCTGGGCGACGCCACCGGGCCGGATGAACGCGTGGTTCATCCGCAGGCCGGTGATCAGCTCGAAGAGGTCCAGCACGAGCTCGCGCTCGCGGAAGCCGATGGTCATCACCGTCAGGGCGCCGATCTCCATGCCGCCGGTGGCGATGCAGACCAGGTGCGAGGAGATCCGGTTGAGCTCCATGAGTAGGACCCGCATGACCTGGGCCTTCTCGGGGATCTCGTCCTCGACGTCCAGCAGGCGCTCGACCCCGAGGACGTAGGTCGTCTCGTTGTAGAACGGGGAGAGGTAGTCCATCCGGGTGCAGAACGTGACGCCCTGGACCCAGGAGCGGTACTCCATGTTCTTCTCGATGCCGGTGTGCAGGTAGCCGATGCCGCAGCG
>JBKJIR010000062.1:0-25963 GCA_046598495.1 Marmoricola sp.
GACCGGATAGGGCCGGTCCAGTCGCAGGCGGCGCGCTCACCGTTCCTGGCGCTCGCGGCGCGGTTCCCCGGCACCACCCGCGACGCCATCACCGCGGCGTACGACTCCGGCGCGGTCGTGCGGGGCAGCACCGTCCGCGGCACCGTTCACACAGCGACACCATCGGCGTACGCCGCGCTCGGGGTCGCGACGCGAGTCGGGCAGCGCACCCGGTGGCACCGTCTCCTGCGCCTCGAGCGGTCGAGCCTCGAGGACCTGTGGGCCGACACCGAGGCCTTCGCCTCCGCGTGGCGCAGCACCGACGACCTCCAGGTCCACCTGCACGACTGGCTGATGTCGCACGAGGGTCGTGACGAGATCACCCACCAGCAGGTCGGTCGTTATCTCGCCTTCGGGCACGGGGGCCTGGTCAGGCGACCGGTCAACGGCGACTGGGCGGGTCAGGGAGCCGCGGAGTACGCCACCCTGCCCGCTGTCGTGGACGCCTCGATCGATGACGCACTCGAGCTGCACGTCCGTCGCCACGGTCCCTCCTCCCGACACGACCTGGCGTGGTGGTCCGGGCTCGGCCTGCGGGTGGTCGATGCGCACCTCGAAGATCTCGGCCTGATCGGCGTCGAGGGTCCGGACGGCAGGACCTACCTCGACCTCCCCGATCCTGCGCCCGCCCGGCCGGTGGAGGGCGTACGCCTGCTCCCGGAGTTCGACGCGCTGATGTGCGGCTACGAACCCGCTGGCCGTGAGCGGTTCTCCGCGCCCGCGCACCTGGCCCGACTGTGGAGCAGTGCCAACGGACTGGTCCTGCCGCCGTTGATGGTCGACGGCAGGCTCACCGGCTTCTGGCGAGCGACCGGCTCAGCGAAGCGTCGCCCGCTGGAGGTGGTGTGGTTCGCTCGGACCCGCCGCCCGCGCACCGCCGAGCTGGAGGAGCCGGTCGCCGCGATGGAGACCGCACTCGGCATCACCATCACCGGGGTCTCCCTCACCCGGGAGTCGGTGTGACCGAGGCGCCAGCGGCCCTGATCTCCTCCGCCACCATGGCCATCGTCGTCCGCGCCCGCACCGGGTCCTCGGTCAGGAAGTAGTGGTCGACCCCGGGGGTCACGTCGTGCACGACGCGGACACCGGCGGCGCGCAGTCGGTCGGCGTAGGCATCTCCCTCGGCCCGCAGGATGTCGCGCTCGGCCGTCAGCACGACCGCCGGCGGCAGTCCGGTGAGGTCGTCGGCGAGCAGGGGTGAGGCGTAGGGCTCGCGCCGCGTGACCGGGTCGGGCAGGTAGACGCGCCGCACCAGCCGGCGCAGCGCCGGCGAGATCATCCCGGGGTCGCCGTCGTGGGGCTCGGCGGAGAGATCGAGCGCCGGGATGCCGAGGACCTGGAGGGTGGGCGAGAAGGAGCGCCGGTCCCTCGCCTGCAGGGCCACCGAGGCGGCCAGTCCGCCACCGGAGCTGAAGCCGCCGATCGAGACGCGGGTGCCGTCGGCGGCGAAGGAGGCGGCTGCGTCGTGCGCCTGGTGCTGCGCGACCGGATAGGCCACCCGGGGCGCCACCTCGAAGTCGACGTTCGCGACCACCACCCCCGCGGTCGCCGCGACGTAGCGGCACCACCAGTCGTCCATCGCCGGATGCCGCATGAGGAAGGCGCCGCCGTGGAAGTGGACGTGCACGGGGAGAGGACCCGGCGCGGGTCGGTAGAGGAGGACCGGCACCTTCCCGTGGCGCGTCGCGATCGTCGTACGCGCGGGGGCCGGCAGGTCCTGGCCCGCGAAACGGAGGTCGTCGCCGTAGGACACGGTGAAGCGCGCGGTCGCCCGCATCAGCTCCACCCGCAGTCGGTCACCCAGCCTCACAGGTGGAGGTTCGGCGACCACGGGTCCATCGGATTGCGGCTAGCGGCGAGGCTACTTCCTGCCCGACTTCTCAGCCGGCTGCGTGGTGGAGAGCGCGGCCACGAAGGCTTCCTGGGGGACCTCGACGCGACCGACCATCTTCATCCGCTTCTTGCCCTCCTTCTGCTTCTCCAGCAGTTTGCGCTTGCGGCTGATGTCACCGCCGTAGCACTTCGCCAGCACGTCCTTGCGGATCGCGCGGATCGTCTCGCGGGCGATCACCCGGGCGCCGATCGCGGCCTGGATCGGAACCTCGAATTGCTGGCGCGGGATGAGCTCGCGGAGCTTGCCGGCCAGCATCACGCCGTACGAGTACGCCGCGTCACGGTGCACGATCGCGCTGAAGGCGTCGACGGTCTCGCCCTGCAGCAGGATGTCGACCTTGACCAGGTCGGCCGCCTGCTCGCCGGAGACCTCGTAGTCCAGGGACGCGTAACCCTTGGTCCGGGACTTCAGCTGGTCGAAGAAGTCGAAGACGATCTCGCCCATCGGCAACGTGTACCGCATCTCGACGCGGTCAGCGGAGATGTAGTCCATGCCCTCGAGCTGGCCGCGCTTGGACTGGCAGAGCTCCATGATGACGCCGATGAAGTCGCTGGGGCTGAGGATGGTCGCCTTCACCACCGGCTCCCGGACCTCGGAGATCTTCCCGGCGTTCGGGTACTCGCTCGGGTTGGTCACCTGGTGCTCGGTGCCGTCGTCCAGCACGACCTTGTAGACCACGTTGGGCGCCGTGGAGATCAGGTCGAGGTTGAACTCGCGCTCGAGGCGCTCCCGGACGATCTCCATGTGCAGCAGGCCCAGGAAGCCGCAGCGGAACCCGAAGCCGAGGGCGCCCGAGGTCTCCGGCTCGTAGGCCAGCGCGGCATCGTTGAGCTGCAGTCGCTCCAGGGCGTCGCGCAACGTCGGGTAGTCGTCGCCGTCGATCGGGTAGAGCCCCGAGTAGACCATCGGGTTGGGGTGCTTGTAGCCGCCGAGCGGGTCGGTCGCGCCGTGGTACTGGCTGGTGACCGTGTCACCGACCCGCGACTGCCGGACGTCCTTCACCCCGGTGATCAGGTACCCGACCTCCCCGACGCCGAGGTCCCCGGCCTTGACCGGCTCAGGGCTGATCACGCCGACCTCGAGCATCTCGTGCACGACCCCGTTCGACATCATCTTGATCCGGTCGCGGTGCGACAGCTTGCCGTCGACGACCCGGACGTAGGTGACCACGCCGCGGTAGGTGTCGTAGACCGAGTCGAAGATCAACGCCCTCGGCGGCGCATCGGCGTTGCCGACCGGAGCCGGGGTCTGCTTGACGATCTCGTTGAGCAGCGTCTCGACACCGACGCCGGTCTTGGCGCTCACGTGGAGCACGTCCTCCGGCTCGCACCCGATGATGCCGGCGAGCTCGGCCGAGTACTTCTCCACGTTGGCGGAGGGCAGGTCGATCTTGTTCAGGACCGGGATCACGTGCAGGTCTGCGCCGAGGGCGAGGTAGAGGTTCGCCAGCGTCTGGGCCTCGATGCCTTGGGCGGCGTCGACGAGCAGGACCGCCGCCTCGCACGCCTCGAGCGACCGGGAGACCTCGTAGGTGAAGTCGACGTGGCCGGGGGTGTCGATCATGTTGAGCACGTAGGTGCCGGGCTCCGCGCCCTCGGCGTTGTCCACCGGGACGGTCCAGGGCATCCGCACGGCCTGACTCTTGATGGTGATGCCGCGCTCGCGCTCGATGTCCATCCGGTCGAGGTACTGCGCCCGCGCGGCCCGCGCGTCGACGACCCCGGTGAGCTGGAGCATCCGGTCCGCGAGCGTCGACTTGCCGTGGTCGATGTGCGCGATGATGCAGAAATTCCTGATGATCGCGGGGTCGGTCTTGCCCGGCAGGGGCGCATTCGTGGTGGACAAGGAGCACTCTCGGGTCGGGCCTATGGCGAACCGGCATTCTCCCACGCCCGGGCGCGGTGTTCGAACGCTCCGTCCGAGGAGGGGCGCATGACCTGGCCGGACGTGGGCACCTGGCACCCATGACAGACCTGTTGGAAGACCAGCCCAGCGTCCTGAGCGGCAAGCGCGTCGCGTTCCTGACGGCCACCGAGGGCGTCGAGAGGGTCGAGCTCACCGACCCCTGGACGGCCGTCACCGACGCCGGCGCGGTCGCGGAGCTGCTCAGCACCGAGGCCGGCCTCGTCCAGACCTACGACCACCTCGACAAGGCCGAGACCCGCTCGGTGGACCACGTCATCGGCGGCAAGTCGGTCGAGGACTATGACGCCCTGGTCCTTCCCGGCGGTGTCGCCAACCCGGACCAGCTGCGCCAGGACCCGGACGCGGTCGCGTTCGTCCGCGCCTTCGTCGCCAGCGGCAAGCCGGTCGCCGCGATCTGCCACGCGGCCTGGACGCTGGCCGAGGCCGATGTCCTCCAGGGCCGCACGGTGACCTCGTGGCCCAGCATCAGCACCGATCTGCGCAACGCCGGCGCGACCTGGGTCGACGAGGCGGTCGTGACCGACGGCAACCTGATCACCAGCCGGAACCCGGGTGACATCCCGGCGTTCACCAACGCCGTCCTCGAGGCGCTGGCCCACGGCGTGGCCGGGACGTCCTGAGCCACACGGCGATCTGGAGCCCGGCGCGGGGCGCCGCACCCCTAGGCTTCCGCCATGAAGCGGATGAGCGGGGTCGACGCAGCATTCTGGTACGGCGAGACGCCGGCCTGGCACATGCACATCGGAGCGGTGGCGATCCACGACACCGCCGACGCGCCCGACTTCAGCTTCGCGGAGGTGCGCCGGATCGTCATCGAGCGCCTCCCGCAGATGCCCCAGCTGCGCTGGAAGGTCGTCGAGACGCCGTTCGGGCTGGAGCGGCCGTGGTTCGTCGAGGACGACACCCTCGACCCCGACTTCCACATCCGCCGGATCGGGGTGCCGCAGCCGGGCACCCGTAAGGAGCTCGACGAGCTGATCAGCAGGCTGATGAGCTACAAGCTCGACCGCAGCCGTCCGCTCTGGGAGCTGTGGGTGATCGAGGGCCTCCAGAACGACCGGGTCGCGACCCTGACCAAGATGCACCACTCGATCGTCGACGGTGTCTCCGGCGCCGGCCTGGGCGAGATCCTGCTCGACGTCGAGCCCCAGCCGCGGCCGCCGTCGACCGAGGTGGTGCACGGCATCGGGAGCACCACCCCGCACGCGCTGTCCGCGCTGGCGGGCGGGTGGGTGAACCTCGCGGTCCGTACGCCGGCCCGGGTCCTCGGCATCCTCAACCAGACCGCGCGCCAGCAGATCGCCGTCCGCAACTACAAGAACAAGCCGCCCCGGTTCTTCTCGGCCCCGTCGACCCGGTTCAACGCGACCCTGACCCCGCACCGGCGGATCACCGGCGCACGCGTCGAGCTTGCCCGGGTGCGGGCCGTCAAGGACGCCTACGGCGTGAAGCTCAACGACGTGATCCTGGCGCTGGTCTCCGGGGCGCTCCGGATCTACTTCGCCGACCGCGAGGGCATCCCGGCCAAACCGCTGATCGCCCAGATCCCGGTCTCCACCCGGACCGAGGACTCCGCTGGCGAGGTCGGCAACCAGGTCAGCTCGATGACGGTCAACATGGCGACCGACATCGCCGACCCCGCGGCCCGGATCCGGGCGATCTTCGAGAGCTCCCAGGGGGCGAAGGAGATGGCGGCGGCGCTGAGTGCCCGCCAGATCATGCAGCTGCCGGACATCACTCCCCCGGGCCTGCTCACGATCGCGTCCCGCGCCTACACGATGAGCGGGTTGTCGAACTCACTCGCCCCGATCAACCTGGTCGTCTCCAACGTCCCGGGGCCGAGCTTCCCGCTCTACATGGCCACCGCTCCTCTGCGCTCGCTGCTGCCGATCGGCCCGCTGGTGCTGGACGTCGCTCTGAACATCACCGTCTTCAGCTACCTGGAGTCGGTCGACTTCGGGTTCGTCACCACCCCGGAGGTCGCCCCGGACGTCGACGTCCTGGCCGACGCGATCAAGCAGGCGCTGGTGGAGCTCGAGGAAGCGGCGGGCATCACCCCACCCGCCCCCGCCACGGGGTAGCCGCCACTCTGGTTGGATCGCCGCATGGACCTCTCCGCCGGCCCCCGGGGCACCTCCGGCGTCCCGGCCGTCCCGCACGGCAGGACCGCCCAACGGCTGGACTGGAAGTTCCTGCCGAAGGAGGTCCGCGCCCTCGTCGAGGACGAGCTCGGCTCCTCGGTGGTGCGGGCCGAGTCCCGGACCAGCGGGTTCACCCCCGGATTCGCCTCGATCGTGACCGGAGCGGACGGTTCCCAGGCGTTCATCAAGGCGGCCAACAAGATCGCCCAGGCCGAGGTCGCGGCGTCGTACGCCGAGGAGATCCGCAAGGTCGTCCTGTTCGGCGACACGATCCCCGCACCGCGGCTGGAGTGGTTCAGCCGCGGGCAGTCCTGGGTGCTGCTCGGCTACGAGGCGGTCCCGTCCCGAGCACCTCGTCGTCCCTGGCGGCGGGCCGAGCTGGACCGCGCCCTCGACCTGGCCGAGACGATCGCGGACAGCACCGCGACGGTGCCCGACGAGTTGGAGCTCACGCCGCTCGTCACCGAGCTGCCCACCCTGGTCACCGGCTGGGACACGGTGCCGACGACCTGGCCGCACCACGCGGAGGCGGCCGCACTGGCGGCGACCCTGGCCGCGGGTCCGGCAGACCACGTGGTCCACGCCGACCTGCGCGACGACAACATCCTCTTCGCCGATGACGGCCGGACGCTGGCCTGCGACTGGAACTGGCCGGCCCTCGGCTTCGCGTGGCAGGACAGCCTGGACCTGCTGATGTCCGCGCACGGGGACGGCCTCGACGTCGCGCCGCTGCTCGCCGAGCGCCGCCTCACCGCGGACGTCGACCCCGACCACCTCGACGCCTGGCTCGCCGGCATCTGCGGGTTCATGCTGGAGGCCTGTCAGCGCCCCGCGCCGCCGACCTCACCGCACCTCCGCACCCACAACCGCTGGACCGCCGAGGCCGCCTGGTCCTGGCTGGCACAACGACGAGGATGGACATGAGCGAATCTGAGAAGCAGCCCCGTACCGCGGTGATCGCCGGCGCCTCCGGACTGGTCGGCTCCCACCTGCTCGGTGCCCTGCTCGCCGACGGCCACTGGGACCGGGTGATCAGCGTCGGGCGCCGTGAGGTCGAGGTCGCCGACCCGCGCCTGGAGCAGCTGGTCGTCCCGTTCCCGGACATCGGCGACCTGCCCGCCACCGACGACGTCTTCAGCTGTCTCGGCACCACGATCAAGAAGGCGGGGAGCCAGGACGCGTTCCGTGCCGTGGACCACGACGCGGTGGTGGCTCTGGCCCGGGCCGGCCACCGTGCCGGCGCCGCTCAGTTCCTGCACGTGACGGCGTTGGGCTCCTCCGCGTCGTCCCGGATCTTCTACAACCGCGTCAAGGGCGAGACCGAGCGGGACGTCGCCGCCAGCGGGATCCCGACCACCGTCGCCTTCCGCCCGTCGATGATCGACGGCGAACGACCGGAGAGCCGTACTGCCGAGCACGTCGGCCTGGTCGCGATGCGCGCGGCCGGGCCGCTCCTCGGCAAGTTCCGGCCGAACCGGGCGACCGACATCGCCGCGGCGATGGTCCGCGAGGCCCTCGCCGGGCGGACCGGCCACCGGATCGTCGACGCCCCAGACCTCGGCCGGACGCCCGGCTGAGCGGGCACCCCGGACGATTTGGGCGGTGCGGCGCCCCGCTGGTATCGTTTCCCCTCGTGTCTGGGCCGCAAGGCCCGCACCCCGAACTTCACGTCCGAACCAGCATCAACAGACAGGTGAGCCTCCGTGGCCAACATCAAGTCCCAGATCAAGCGCAACAAGCAGAACGAGCGCGCCCACGAGCGCAACAAGGCCGTTCGCTCGGCGTTGAAGACGGCCGTGCGCAAGTTCCGTGAGGCCGTCGCCACCGGCGACGCCACCAACGCCAAGACCCTGGCGGCGGACGCCGGTCGCGCGCTCGACAAGGCTGCTTCCAAGGGCGTCATCCACAAGAACCAGGCCGCGAACCGCAAGTCGGCGATCGCGAAGCAGGCCTCGTCGCTCTGACGCACCCCTGACTGCCGGAAGGCGCTCGTCCCTCGGGACGGGCGCCTTCTGCATTTCCCGGGCACGCTAATTGCTTCTAGGTGCGCGTAGGGCGGGAACGCACTACCTCCATCACCATCTTCTCCAGCGAGTACGCCGCGTCGTGCGCCTTGCCCTTGATCTCGGCGTCCGCGGTGGCCACGAGGCGGATCGCACGGGCGAGCCCGCCCTCGTCCCAGCCCTTCGACTGGTCGCGCAGGATGTCGAGCTTCCAGCTCGGGACGCCGACCTCGCGCATCAGGTCGGCGTTCCGCATGCCGCGCGGGGCTGATTTGTACCGGGCCAGGCTACGAAGGCCCCCAGCGACGGCACTGGTGATGAGCACCGGAGCCGTCCCGCGCTCCAGGGCCCAGCGCAGTTCTTCCAGTGCTTTCGAGGCGCGACCGAACAGCGCGTGGTCGGCCACGGCGAAGGATTTCGCCTCGGCCCGCCCGCCGAAGTAGGTCTTCACCATCGCGGTGGTGATCGGCTGCCCGGCGAAGTCCCCGGCCAGCTGGCTGCAGGCGGCCGAGAGCGAGCGCAGGTCCTGACCGACTGCCTGGACGAGGTAGGCGGCGGCATCGGCGTCGATCTTCACCTTGAGTCGGCGGAGCTCGCCGAGCACGAAGTTCGGGTACTCCCGGGCGGTCAGGGCGACGGACTTCACCTCGGAGACGGCGGCGACCTTGCGGAGCTTGGTGAGCACCCCGCTCCCCTTCTGGCCGCCGCCGTGCACGAGCACGAGGGCGACGTCCTCGGCCGGATCGCCGGCGTAGTCCAGGAGACCGGGGACGGACTCCTCGGGCAGGTCCTCGAACGAGCGGACCACCACGCACCGGGTCGAGGAGAAGAGCGAGGGAGCGGCGAGCTCACCCAGGGTCGCCATCGTCAGTTGGTCGGCGGTGGTCTCGCTGAACTCGGCCTCCAGATCGGCCTTCCGTACCGCCGTCCGGACCTCCTGCACGGTGCGCTCGGCCATGAACTCCTCCGAGCCGGTCACCAGCGTGATCCGGCCGAGCACCTGAGCGGGATCGGGCGTCGCCATGCGCGCAGCCTCTCACGGCGCTCCGACAGGTGTGCGGTGGCCTCAGCGGGGTGGCGCCCTCCAGCCCAGAAGCGATAGTCCAGGCCCCCGCCCGTGCGGGCGGGGGCCTGGACCTCGATCCGGACGGGTCAGCCGAAGTAGACCCAACCAGTGCCGACCTGGCAGGAGAGCTGGGAGTTGCTGCAGGCGTAGTCGTTGCCGTTGTAGTTGACACCACGGGTGCCAAGGGTGGCCCCGGTGCTGCTGGTGTGCCAGCTCAGCGACTCCTGGACCGTGTAGTGACCGTTGCCCACGTTGAAGGCCACCTGCGGCAGCCGGACCGACGAGTTGTAACCCATCGAGTAGGCCTTGTTGATCGAGGAGTACAGCGACCACGCGCTGCCGTTCCACCTGTAGACCCGGTACTGGATCCGGACGTCCTGGGCGGTGTTCCCGTTCGGGGACCGGCCGACCAGCGGGCCCGGCACCTGGACCTGGCGGGTGAGGCAGTTGCCGGCCGGGTAGCAGCTGTTCACCGTGGTGCCTTTGACCTGGTAAGGCGTGATTGCGCCGGGCTGACCCGAGGCGCCATAGAGCTGGACAGCCTGCGCGGTGCCGGGGTTGATCGACAGGAACGCCAGCAGGGTGGCGACGATCAGCAGCAGCGAGCGGCGGAGGTTGGTAGTCGTGGTGTTCATCGGTATCTCCTTGGTTTCGGTGCCCTGGTTGGGCGGTGGGGCTGATGGGAAGACGTTCTCGCTCTCCGCTTAGCGATCGCTTAATGGCGACCGTCGCCGTCAGCTGGTCACCTTGACCTGGACCCGGACGACGTCGCGGATGCCGTCGCCGACCGGGTTGTGCACCGCGTGCAGCGCATAGGTGGACACCTGTCCGATCGGCGCCGAGGTGCTCGGCGTCACGGTGAGCGTCAGGGTGCGGGTGCCACCGGCCGGCACGTTCATCTGCGAGTAGGTGCCGGCAGCGACGGCCGAGGTGACGTTGCTGCTGCCGTGGTTCCACGCCCGGTTCATCCCGGTCACGCTGGACCGCGCCTCGGCGAACGACCAGTTGTCGGCAGTGCTGCCGTCGTTGCTGACCCGGATGGTGAAGGTCTGCGTGGTCCCCCGTTTGGCGGTGACAAGAACGGTCTGGCCGCTGCCTGTGGAGTTGTAGACGTTGTTCCCGAGGAAGCTGGCCGATCCGTGCCGGACCTCGCCGTCGGGCCGGAAGCCCGAGGTCGGGGTCGGGGTCGGGTCCACCGGCTGGTCGAGCGCGTCACCGAGCGTCTTCCGAGCCGCGTCCAGGGCACTCTGACTGAAAGTCGAGGAGTATGCCGCGGTGTCGATGTTGCCGCCGAGCAAGCCCAGCGCGGTGCTGCGAGCCAGGCCCGCCGTCTCCGGCTTGGACGCCGCCAGCCGCAGGTACTCGTAGTCCTCGCGACCATCGCGCATCCGCTTCAGCCGGATCGACTCGACCGGGATGTCGGTGGTACCGCCGATGCAGCCGGGGCCGGTTCCCGGGGCGCAGGCCTTGCCGGGGTAGAACAGGGTGGCGTCGCCGTTCATGCCGGACTCGTACAGGCAGTTGGTGCCGCCGACCCCGCAGGCGTTCCAGGCCTGGCCGAGCTTGTAGTCGACGCCCCAGTACAGCTCGCCGGTCGCGTTGTAGACGAAGGCCGTCCAGGGCATCGCCCGGGCCTGGGACGCCGGCTGGTCGATCCCGTAACCGGCCCAGCCGTTGTAGAACGGGTCGTTCCAACCCTCGTCGCCCGGGTTGTTGCAGGCGGCGGCCTCGCAGGAGTTGTACAACCAGACCTTGTTCGATTGCCCATCGGCGTTCGAGGCGGCCCAGCTGTCGTAGGTCGGCCGCTGGTTTCCCTGGAAAGCGCCGTTGCGACCGTCCATCATCCGGGCGAGGACCACCATGTCGTCGATCCATCCGTCAGCCCCGTTCGCCTTGGCGTAAGGGAGCGGCGACGTCACCAGTTCGCGCATCCCCTTGGCCTGGGCGACCTGGTGGTTGGCGTTGCAGGCGTTCCAGTTCGTCGCGCTCTGGTTCGGCTCGTCGCAGGTGTAGAACTGCAGCCGGTCGGCGAAGCCGTCGACCGCCGCCTGCGCCTTCCAGGTGTCCAGGCATGTGGCCTTGCAGTGATGCCAGAGCACCAGGTTCGTCGCCCTCGCACCCGGCAGCCGGATCGGGCTGCCGACGCTGGCCGGTGCGGCGGTGCCGTTGATGATCGGCTTCACCTGCGCGCGCCACTCGGTCAGCATCGCTCCGGTAAGGCCGGCGCCACGGTCGACCTGCCACGGGGTGGAGATCGTGACCCGGTTCTCCAGGGCCACCCGCTCGTAGACCGCGGACAACCGGTTGGCCTCGGCGGCGTTGCCGTTGCAGGTGCCGGAGCCGGTGTGCACCTGGCACTGCTTGGTCGGCTCGGTCAGGAAGACACCCTCCAACGACGAGGTCGAGGGCAGCACCAGGTTCCGGACCGTGACTTTGACCGGAACGCTGCTCACCACCGTGGCGCCGTCCTTGATCCGCAGGGTGCCGGTGTAGGTATCTGCGGCCTGGTTCTTGCCCGCCAGGACGTCGACCCAGAGCACCGCCCGGCCATGGGCCGGCACTGCGGCGCTGAATGCGGCTCGGGTCTGGCCGTAGATCGGGTCGACCTGCGGCACCAGCGCGTCCGGCCAGCCGCCGACCGAGGACTCGCCGTCGGACAGGTGGTCGGCGGCGACGTTGAAGTACTGCTCCCGGTACACGGTCACGGCGCTGGCCGGCAGGGTCCCGCCGCGAGAACCGACGAGGTCGCCGGCCAGGTCCACCTTCAGGCTGTTGATCCCGGCGGCGTCTGCGCGGACCGCGACCTGGAAGGACTCGAACTCGTTGCGGGCCACCGTCACGGCTGCAGTGCTGCCACCGACCGGAGTGGCGTCCCCGGACTTCAGGCTGACCAACGGGCCGAGCACGGTGGCACTGGTCACGGCTGCGGAGGCGGAGCCACCGGGCAGGACAGCGAACAGTGCGGCGGCCAGAGCGGTGCTGGCGGCGAGGGCTGCGGTGCGTCGAAGTAGGTTCATGGGAGCAGGCTGCCGACGCGCTCTTAGCAGACACTTAGTGCTCGTTCCGGGGCCCGGGGACGACGCGGGCCCCCTCCCGGATCGGGGGCCTCGGTGTCAGCGGCCGAGCCAGCGGGAGGTCTTGGTGGTGCGCACCACCATCACCACATCAGCGCCACCCGGACCCTCGGCGTCGAACACGTTCCGACTGCTCCCGGCCAGGCCGCGCCGGTCGACGCAGGCCACCTGCCCGACCTGCGGCTTCCCGGTCGAGGTGCAGGCCTTGACGATCACGGGCTTCACGGCGCCGATAGCCTTGCGGTAGATGCTGACCTGGTTCCAGGTCCGCCCGTTCAGGCGCCGCTCGTCGAACCTGAGCGTCATGATCGCCGGCAAGGTCGCCGAAGCGGCCAGCCCACTCGCATGCACCAGGAAGTCGCCGGAGATGGCATCTGCGAGACTTCGCTTCGTCGTCTCCTGCACGACGACGGCGGCACCGCTGGCGTCGGTTCCGGGGACCTTGAACTGCAGGTTGGCCTGGTCGGCCTCGAAGGTCTCGATGACGCAGGACGGCGAGTCCGGCACCCGGCAGCCTGCCGAGCCGTAGGTGTCGCCGGCGCCGACCGCAGCTGCCGTAGCGGACCCCGTCGGTAAGGTGAGGGTGCCGCTGACCACTCGGACCCGGCCCCCGACGGGCTGGCTGTAGGTGCCGGTCACCAGGCTGAGCCCGGCGCCGAGGGTCTTCTCGATTAGGCCCTCGTTGATCACCTCGCCGAGCGCAGGAATACCGAAATCATTCTTGCCCTCCAGCAGATCGCCGTCGCCGGAGAAACGGAGCACGCCGACGCCGGACGTCGTTCGCGGCCGCAGCTCCAGCCGGGTGCCGTGATCAGCGGCCAGGTAGCCGTTGTCGCTGACCCGGAGCAGACCGCGGACGACCAGCCGGTACTGGTCACCGAAGTTGACCCCGCCGCCGGTGATGGCGACGACGCCAGCGTCGGCCACGTCGATCAGGCCCGTGGCGCCGACGATCGGGGTGCCGAGCACGCAGGGCTCCTCGGGCTCGTCGGGCTCCTGCCGGTACGTGGTCGCCGGGAAGTAGGCGCACTCCCGGGTGGTCAGAGTGGCCGCGCCGCCGCCGTTGTTGTTCACCAGCAGGGTGCCGGTCAGGTCGATCCGGCCCGGTCCGCCGAGGGTGGCGCTGTCCACCTCGACCCGCCCGCGGACCGAGGAGCGCTGAGTGGCCTGGTCGCCGTAGACGAACAGCTTGCCGCCCTGCTGCACCTGGAGCGTCGCGCCCTGCTCGACGTCGAGAACGACCAGCTGAGCCTCTTCGCCGGCGGCGAGCACCGGGACCCCTCCGTCCGGGATGCAGACGTAGTCGTTGGTGGTGACCGTCGGCGACTGGTTCAGGCTCCAGTTGCTGTCGGTCTCCCAGGCGTCGGTCCCGAGGCCGACGCCGAGGCCGACCCAGGTGTTGGCGGTCAAACCCGGCAGGACGGCGCAGAAGGTGCCGGCGGCCCCGGCGCCCTGAGCCGGGACCAGCAGCGGCACCAGCAGGGCCAGGAGCCCCAGCGGCAGGAAGCGGACCAACCTCACGAGGCGAACCTTTCGTCGGGCCCCCGAAAGCGCGTGGCCTCACGCGCCAAACCCGCGCTCAGTGTAGGACAACCACTAACGTTCGCCTCATGGAGTTCCGGCTGCTCGGCCCCGTCGAGGTGGCGGTCGACGACCAGGCCGTCCCGCTCGGGCCGCCGCGGCAGCGCGCCGTACTGGCAATGCTGGCGCTCGCCGCCCCTGACGTCGTCTCCACCGACAGATTCGTCGACGGCCTCTGGGGCGAGGACCCGCCGGCCAACCCGGTAGCCGCGCTGCAGGTCTTCGTGCACGGCCTGCGCAAGGCGCTGCGCGCGGCGTCCGATGCCGACCTGATCAGCCGGGAGTCCCCGGGTTACCGGCTCGCCATCGACCCCAGCGCGACCGACATCGGCCGGGCAATGGCGCTGCAGGAGCAGGCCCGCGTGGCCCGCCAGGTCGGCGACCTCGCGGCCGCCCGGGATGCCCTGGTCCAGGCCCGCCGACTGTGGCGAGGGCCGTCGCTGGCCGACGTCAGGTCCACCCCGTTCGCCGAGCCGGAGGCGGTCCGCCTCGACGAGCTCCAGCTGCTGATCGAGGAGGACGGGTTCGACGCCGGACTGGCACTCGGTGACCACGCGGCGCTGGTGGACCCGTTGACCGCGGCGGTGAACGAACACCCGATGCGGGAGCGCTTCTGGGGCCAGCTGATGACTGCGCTGTACCGCAGCGACCGGCAGGCGGACGCGCTCGCGACCTATGCCCGGGCCCGGGAGCGGTTGGCTGATGAGCTCGGTATCGACCCAGGCCAGGCCCTCCAACAGCTCGAGCTGGCGATCCTGCGCCAGGACCCGTCGATCGCGGCACCCAGACCGGCGCAGGCGGCCACCCAGCCGACGGCGGTGGAGGTCCGGCAGCCGACCCGGGTGCCGCAGCCGACGACGCCGACGTTCGGCCGCGAGGACCTGGTCGTGCAGGTCCGGGAGCTGCTGCTGGACGCCGACACCCGGGCGGTCACACTCACTGGTCCGGGCGGCTCCGGCAAGAGCCGACTGGCGGCACTGGCCGCGCTGGCCGCGGCCGGGGATTTCGCCGGCGGGGTGGTCTACCTGCCGGTGACCGAGCTCACCTCGGTCGACCAGATCACCCGCGAGCTCGCGCTGGCGCTCACCGACAGCGACGACCCCCTGGCCCTGGACGGCCACGGCACCGGGGTGCTGGTCGTGCTGGACAACCTGGAGTCGCTGGAGGGCGCGGATGCGCTGGTCGCCGGCCTGTTGCAGCGGTCCACGGCGATGACCGTGCTGGCCACCTCCCGACTGCCGTTGCGGATCCGCCCGGAGCGGGATGTCGCGGTGCCCCCGCTCCCGGCGCCGGGCCGCGACGCCCCCACAGCCGAGGTGCTCGCCTCCCCTGCGGTGCAGATGTTCCTGGACCGGGCCGATGCTGTGGCGCCGGGCACCGACCAGCTCAAGCGGTTGGACGAGGTGGCCGAGCTCTGCCGGTTCCTGGACGGCTTTCCCCTGGCGATCGAACTGGCGGCTGCCCAGACCCGGCTGCTCACCCCGGGCGAGATCCGGGCCGCCCTCGACAAGGACCTCAGCCTGCTGTCAGCCCGCCGTACCGACGTCCCGGAGCGGCAGCGGACGCTGGCCGCGACCATCGAGTGGAGCTACGAGCGGCTGGACGCCGATGCCCGTCGGGTCGCCGACCGGCTGGCGTTGTTCGAGCGCAGCTTCACCGTGGAGGCCGTCGAGGCGGTCTGCGACGACATCGACGACGTACTCGGCGCGCTCACCCAGGTGGTCGAGGCCCGGCTGGTGCGGCCGGCCGAGTCCCGGGTGGAGTTGCGCTTCGTCGCGCTGGGCACGGTCCGCGCCTTCGCCCGTGCCCGCTTGCAGGAGCACCCGGACGTGAAGCAGCGCTGGGACGCGCTGTCGGCGCACCTCCTGGACCGCGCGGCGGTCTGGGCCGCCGACCTGGACGGACCCGAGGGCACCGCGGCGATCGGCCGGTTCGACGACACCGCTGCCGATCTGGACGCAGCCATCGACCGGGCGATCGACCAGTCGCAGCCCGACGCGGCCGTCCGGCTCGTCGAGGCAGTCACCGACCTCTGGATCGCCTCCGGAAGGTCGACCGTCGGACTGCGCCGGGTGACCGCGCTCCTGGCGCTCCCCGGGTTGGTCGGACCAGGTCGCGCCCGAGCGCACCTGGCCGCCGCCAAGCTCGCCTACCAGCTGACCGATTGGGACCGCACAGTCGCCGAGTGCCGGGCCGTGCTGGGCGCCAACGCCGACCCTTCGATCCAGGCCGCCGCCCGCTGCTACCTCGGCGGCGTGCTGGTGGTCACCGGCGCCGGGGACGAAGGGGCTGCCCTGGCCGCGGAAGCGTTGGCGGCGGCGACCACGCTGGACGACTACCGGACCGCCGCCATCGCGCTGTCGATCCTGGCGATCGGCTGCGCCGTCCACGGCGACTTCGACGGCGAGCGGGCGCACTACCAGCGCCGGCTGGCCCTGGTCAGCGGGCGCGGCGATCTTGCGCGGATCGCCGACACCCTGAACACGCTGGCCGAGATCGCCCTCGACGAGGCCGACGCCGGCACCGCGCGCGCCTACGCCTCCGAGTCGCTGGCCATCGCCGGTAGCGCCTTGCCGGTGGAGGCTCGCGACGCCACCATCACCCTGGCCCGGGCCTCGGTGGTCGAGCAGGACGCAACCGGAGCCGCTCGCGGCCTCGCCGAGGCTCTGGCCCTTGCTGACCGGACCGGGCAGTCGATGGCGCTCGCCCAATGCCTCCGGGTCGGCGGTTCCCTGGCCGAGCTCAGCGGTGAACCCGGCTTAGCGGTCCAGGCGTTCGCCGCGGCGCACGCGGTCTGGCCGTCGCCGTCCGGCACCGAGGAGCCGATCGAGGCCGACTTCGCCGCCCGACTGCAGGCGGCGAAATCTGCCCTCGGCGACGACCAGGCCCGCCGCGACTGGCTGCTCGGCAGCGCCCTGCCGCCCGCCTCGACCCGAGCCAGGGTCGAGGCTTTGGCCGCGCGGGCCGGCGCGTTAAGCGAACGCTAAGAGCCGGCCAGCAACCTCTCCTCATCAGGCCCGCCGGGCCACGAACCGAGGAGAAGCCATGAACCCCCTGACCACCCCCACCGCCCGCCGTTCCCGCCTCACCACCCGCGTCCTCGTCCCCGGCCTGGTGGCTGCGGCAGCGCTCGACGCCGGCGGCGTGGCCACGGCCAAGCCGTTGCTCGCTGGTGCCGCACCGGCCGGCGGTGGCCGCCGCCCGCCGTTGCGCCTCGCACGGCGGATCGTCGCCCTCGCGGCCCCGGTCCTCCTGCTGCTCGGCTTGGCTGTGGTCAGCGCCCCGGCAGCCTCGGCCGTGACCTGGACGAACTACGGGTCGAACGGCCTGGCCTACACCTACCCGACCGCCGTCGGTCAGTACGTGACAAAGACGCTCAACGGATACACCACCACCATGCCGGGGGTCCGCGTGCCGGGCATGACGCTCGGTCGGTCCCCTGCCACCACCGGAGCCCAGCTGGTGAGCTACAACATCGCCGTCGAGCGGTATAACGGAGACCGCTGGGTGCAGGTGCAAACCGCAGGCACCGGGACGTGGAAGGTCCAGCTGACCAGCGCGAGCACGGCAATGACGACGTACTACCTGCAGCTCGGTCAGAGCGGCTACTACCGGGTCAACATGGGGATCAACTGGTACGACGCCAACCACCGCTGGCTCGGCGGTCGGGCCTACTACCTCAACGCAGCCGGTGACTACGGGTGCAGCATCGCCGCATGCCAGGTGGGACCTGGATGGATCCGGCTCTGACCACACGCCCTCGGCGACCACCCACGGGCGCCCCGGCCTCGCCGCGGCGCCCGTGGGTCTGCCTGCGGGCGCCCCGGCCTCGCCGCGGCGCCCGTGGGTCTGCCTGCGCCAGCCACGACATGGCACCCGGCAGCGGAACGACCCTCGCCTCAGAGGAGACGTGCGGCTGGCGTCCCGGTGGGCTTCACGGACAGAGCAAGATCTACGGCGTCGGTGAAGCTTATGTGACGGCAGTTCGCGAATCTGATCGACTCGGGCCCCGCCATCCCGCTGCCGACGAGCGGCGAGGTCCTTCTCTCGGAGCTTAAGCTCTATCGCGTCGATCCCGGTCGGTTGGGATGTGAAGAAGCGGTCGAGGAACCCTTGGAGCGTCATCGCCGCGGCGCACGCGGTCTGGCCGTCGCCGTCCGGCACACAGGAGCCGATCGAGGCCGACTTCGCCGCCCGACTGCAGGCGACGAGTTCCGCCCTCGGCGACGACCAAGCCAGCCGCTACTGGCTGCTCGGCAGCGCCCTGCCGCCCGCCTCGACCCGAGCCAGGGTCGAGGCTTAGGCCGCGCGGGCCGGCGCGCTAAGCGAACGCTAAGAGCCCACCAGCAACCTCTCCTCATCAGGCCCGCCGGGCCACGAACCGAGGAGAAGCCATGAACCCCCTGACCACCCCCATCACCGGCCGGTCCCGCCTGACCGCGCGCGTCCTCGTCCCCGGCCTGGTGGCTGCGGCACTGCTCGGTGTCGGCGGTGTGGCCACGGCCAAGCCGTCGCTCGCTGGTGCCGCACCGGCCGGCGGCGGCACCAGCGTTACCACCCCGGTGAAGCAGGCCGACGACACCATCCGCGGCACCCGTGCGGCGCACTTCGACCGGCTCACCGCGGTCGCGGAGGCCCAGGGCACCGTCGACGTCACCATCACCCTGGCTGACGCCCCGACCAGGGCGCCCGATGCCGGCGTCCGTCAGCACCTGGCCGAGCAGTCCAAGGCGGGCCGCGCAGCGGCGCTGCGGGCGCTGGATGGTGCAGCCGGAACGTCGATCACCGCCGGCGCCCCGATGATGGGCGCCAACGTGACCGCCGCCGACCTGGGCGACCTGCGCAAGGAGAAGGCGATCCTCGCGATCGCCGAGACCCAGGTCTACGAGACCGCCGGCACCTCCACCTTCGGATCAGCATCCGGCGTACAGCTGAAGAGGTGGTGGCACCAGAACCGGATCGGCCTGGACTGGACCTACGCCAACGGCTACAACGGCTCGGGGCAGAAGGTGGTCGTCATCGACAGCGGCGTCGACGCCACCCACCCGTGGCTGAGCGGCCGGGTCGTGGACGGCGCCTGCTTCTCGCAGACCGGGTGCACCAACGGCCAGACCGTTCAGTACGGGGTGTCCGCCGGGATGCCGTGCACCTACAGCTACGGCTGCGCCCACGGCACCCACGTCGCGCACATCGCCGCCGGCCAGTACGGCGCGGCCCGCTCTGCGGGGATCGTGGCGATCAACGCAGCCTCCCGCGGCGTCGACAAGTACGGCAACCCGGCCCCGCGGTTCAACGACTACGACCTGATCAACGCACTCTGGTACTCCTACAACTACGTCAGCCCGGCCCCAGCCGCGGTCAACATGAGCCTGGGCAGCGACCGGACCTACGCCAGCACCTGCGACTCGTTGAACTCGAGCGTGTCAGGTTGGATCAGCTCGCTCCGCAGCCGGGGCACCGCGACTGTGATCGCCGCCGGTAACGGCAACAGCGCCACCGGTGTCGGCTACCCGGCCTGCATCAGCACTGCGGTCGTGGTCGGCAACGCCACTCAGAACAGCTCGGGCGTGCTGTCCGTCCTCGGCGGGGTCACCGGCGGCTCGAACTCCAGCTCGCTGGTCGACCTGTGGGCCCCGGGCACCGACATCTGCTCGGCGGTGCCGACCAACCTGGACTCCGACGGCGTCCCGGACGGCGTGGACTGCAGCTACTACGGCACTTCGATGGCCGCACCGCAGGTGGCCGGGGCGTTCGCGGTCCTGAAGGCCGCCCGGTCGACCTACACGGTCAACCAGAGCCTGGCCGCTCTGCAGCGGCAGGGTGTGGCACTGACCGACACTCGCAACAACGTCACCCGTTCGTCGATCCGGATTTCCAACGCCGTCTACTACGGCTTCTGATCCAGTGCCCCCGACCGGCGGCCAGCTGAACCTCAGCCGGCCGCCGGTTTCGTGTACCCAGATCCAGGACGGCGGCCTCAGCGGGGTGCGCGACGGGTCACCGTCGCCAGCCTTCCCCGGCCGTCGAGGATCACGGCAACGTCGCCGTCCCGGTCGGTCCGTCGTACCTCCATCCCGGCCCGGGCGAGCAGGGCCAGCGTCGAACCGGCCGGGTGCCCGTAGTCGTTCTCGGCACCGACCGAGATCACCGCGAGCCGGGCGCCGAGCGTAGTGATCAGGTCCACGTCCTGCTTGCTGCTTCCGTGATGCGCGACCTTGAGGACGTCGGCGCGCAGGTCGGGCGCGGCGCGCCTCAGGGCAGCCTGGGAGGGGCGTTCCTGGTCCCCGGTCATCAGGATCCGGGTGCCGCGTACCTCGACCAGGAGCACCACGCTCGCGTCGTTCGGCGGTGACTCCGACTCGGGGAAGGCTTCCCCGGTCGGGGCCAACACCTGCCAGCTGACCGGGCCGATCCGGGCGGTGGCTCCGGCGGTCACCGTCCCCACCGGCACCCCGGCGCGCTCCGCCGTACGCCGCACGGCGCTCGCGCCCCCGTGCGGGTCGGGCAGGGGCGAGGTCAGGATCCGTCCGACCCGGCGCCCGCGGAGCACGCCGGGCAGACCGTCGACGTGATCGGCGTGGAAGTGCGTCAGCACCACGACCGGGACCGCGCGGATGCCGAGCCGGTCGAGGCAACCGTCGACCAGGTCGGGGTCCGGCCCTGCGTCGAGGACCACTCCGCTCCGGGCACCGGTGTTCAGCACGATCGCATCCCCCTGCCCGACCGAGCATGCGGTCATCAGCCACCCGGGTGGCGGCCACCCCGGCGTCGGCATCGGCACCAGGATCACCACCGCGACCACCCCGGCGAGCCCGAGCGCGAGGCGGCGCCGGGCCAGGACGGCGTGCAGACCGAGAGCAACCACCGCACACAGCCCGGTGAGCACAGCGAGGGCGACCGCACCGGTCGACCACGCCACGGCCGGGAGGGAGAGGGCTGCGGTGTGCTTGGCGACCGCGATGATCCCGGCCGCGCTCCACGCCGCTGGTGCTGCCACGACCTGACCGAGCGGGCCCCACAGCAGGCCCAGCAGCCCACCGACCAGGCCCAGCACCGTTGCCGGGGCGACCAGGGGCGCGGCCAGCACGTTGGCGAGGACCGCGACCAGGCTCACCTGGCCCGACAACGCCGCGACCAGCGGGGTGCAGGCGATCTGGGCCGCCAGTGGCACCGCCACCGCGTCAGCGGCCCAGCGCGGCAGCCACCGGGCCAACGCGTCGCGCCAGGGCGGCACCAGGAGCAGGATCCCTGCGGTCGCCACTGCCGAGAGCGCGAAGCCCCACGAACGGGCCAGCCAGGGGTCGAGGAGCAGCAGCCCCAGGATCCCCAGACCGAGAGCCCGGAGGCCGTGCCGCCGACCGCCGGACCCGAGCCCCACCAGAGCGACCGTGCCCATGGCCGCGGCCCGCAGCACGCTGGGCTCCGGTCCGGCGAGCAGCACGAAGGCGACCACACCGAGCCCTCCGACCACGATGAGCGCCCGCGCCCGGACACCGACCCAGCGCGCCAGCAGGAGCAGGAACCCGACGATGAGGGTCAGGTTGGTGCCGCTGACGGCCTGGAGGTGGGTGAGGCCGGCGGTCCGGAAGTCCTCGGCGACCTTCTCCGGCAGGGCCGTGTCGTCGCCGTCGACCAGGGCTGGCACCAGGGCTCGCGGACCAGGCGGTTGGGTGGCGACAGCGTCCCGAATCGCCTCCCGGACCCGTTCCGCGCCCCGCACCACCGGGGCGGGGTCGGCCAGGACGACGGGGTTGCCGCGCACGGTCAGGACGCCGGCGCGCTCCGGCCGGTCGGAGGACCGTAGCTGTCCGGCGATGCGGATGCGAGCCCCGCGCTCGACCATGGTCCCGGCGTCCATCAGCACGAGGACGGGGGTCCGGACGCGGTACCGGGCACCGCGGCCGGTGACCTCGGTGAGGGTCGCCTCGGCGTACTTCCGCGCGGCGAACCTCCCGGGTGCCAGCACCGGGGCGGTGTCCAGGACCGCCACCGCCTGGACGGACGCTCCGTCACGGGCCAGCCGGGCCACCGGCGACTCGGCGACCACCAGCAGGTGCAGGTACGCCGAGGTCGCGACCGCGGCCGCAGCGAGCAGCCACCCGACCCGGGTGGGCCGCGTCCGGTCGACGTCCCCGGACCGGACGACCGCGACCCCGCCAACGCCCAGCAGCCCGAGCGCCCACCAGACCGGGCAGGTCAGGGTCAGCAGCGCCGCTGCCCAGGCCACCAGCCCCAGCGCGCCGGCCCGGAGATCAAGGATCCCCTCCTGCCCGGTGTCCGCTTCGGAGCTCACAGCGTGACGTGGGGGGCGATCTCCTCGAAGGTCTTCGCGCCGATCCCGTCGACCTCGAGGAGCTCGTCGAGCGCGGTGAACGCGCCGTGCTCGGTGCGCCAGTCCAGGATCTTCTGGGCGGTCACCGGCCCGACGCCCGGCAACGCGTCGAGCTGGTCGAGCGTGCTGGTGTTCAGGTTGACCAACGGCCCGCTTCCCGGAGCCGGGGCGGTCGTCGCAGCGGCACCGCCGACCGGCGGCACTCCGACCAGGATCTGTTCGCCATCAACGAGGACCCGCGCCAGGTTGAGGGTGCTCAGATCGACGCCCTCGCGCGCCCCGCCGGCCCGTTTCAGCGCATCGACGACCCGCGACCCGGCGGGCAGGGTGGCGACCCCGGGACGACGCACCTTGCCGGCGACGTCGACCACCACCGCACCCCCCGGCGCGTTCGGAGCACGGGTCCCGGCCGCAGCCCCCGGCCGCGATCCGGTGCTCGGTGCGGGGCTCGGTGCGGGGCCGGGCGACACCTGCGCCACCGGTACGCCGATCGGTTCCGGCGCCGCACGCAGCGTCCACCACGCGGTACCCGCGACCGCGGCGGCGACCAGGATCCCGAGGAGCGCGACGTGACCGGGCCGGAGCGCCACCCTCCCCTGGAGGCCTGCCGGCAACCGGTCCTGCAACCAGCCCGCGGTCCGGACCGCCCCGGGAGTCCCGCGACGCCGGGCGTGGCGACCGGGATCCGGGACGACGGCCGGTCCGGCGATCAGGTCGTCCTCGGCGTCCCCCTCCCAGGGGGTCACACTGCCCGGAGCCTGCCCGGCCAGGGCGAGCTCACGGCCGAGCAGTTCCAGCCGGCGCCGCGCGACCGCGGCAACGTCGTCTCCCGAGTCTCTGCGCATGGCGACGACGCTAGGCAGGACCCGTCGGGGCGTCCCCGGACCCGGACCGCGCTGTGGAGATCAGTCCGGGACGGGCGCCGTGTGCGGCGTCCTGACCGCGACCGTGACCGCCACCATGCCCGGTCCGACGTGCGCCCCGAGGACCGCGCCGATCTCACCGACCGCGACCGTCCGCTCGCCCAGGCCCTCGGCCAGCCGGGAGCTGAGCTTCTCGGCCAGCGCGGCAGCCCGGTCGGGGCTCGCCAGGTGCGCGACCGCGATCTCCACCTCCGCGTCCCCGGCGGCCTCGACCGCGAGCTCCTCGAGCCGGCTCAACGCCTTGCCGGAGGTACGGACGCGCTCGAACTGCCCGACCCGACCGTTCTCGACCTTCAGGATCGGTTTCACCGCGAGCGCCGACCCGAGCAGGGCTGCGGCGGCTCCCACCCGGCCGCCGCGGCGCAGGTACTCCAGGGTGTCGACGTAGAAGAGCGAGGTCGTTGCGGCTGCGCGCTCGCGGGCGGCTGCGACCATCCCCGCCGCGTCGGCGCCGGCGTCGCGGGCGTCGGCGGCCGCCAGCACCGCGAAACCGGTGCCCATCCCGACCTGCCGGGCGTCGACCGTGTGCACCGGGACCGACGCGCGGCGGGCCGCCAGCTGGGCGGACTCATAGGTCCCGCTGAGCTCGGCGGAGAGGTGCACCGAGACGATCTCGACGGCGCCCTCGGCGGCCAGCCGCTCGTAGATCTCGAGCATCTCGTCCGGGTTGGGGCGCGAGGTGCTGACCGGCGTCCAGGCGTGCAGCGCGTCGGCGAGCAGCTCCGGGGTCGCTCCGCCCTCGACCCCCTCGTCGTACGCGGTCGCGCCGATGACGACCTGCAGCGGGGCCACGGTCACGCCCCGCGCGGCCGCCACCTCACGAGGCAGCGACGCGGTCGAGTCGGTGACGAGCGCCAGGGTCATGCGCGCAGCCTAGGGGTTTCGACAGGCTCGACCAACGGCGGCACCGGTCGGATCAACCGTGAGTCAGACGACGATGCTGACGAGCTTGGGCGCCCGGACGATGACCTTGCGCACCTCGGCCCCGCCCAGCGCCCGTTGCACGGCTTCGTCGGCCAGCGCAGCCGCCTCCAGGTCAGCCTCGGAGATGTCCGGGGAGACCTCCAGGCGCGCGCGGACCTTGCCCTGGATCTGGACGACCGCGGTCACGGCGTCCTCGACCAGGAGGGCGGGGTCCATCTCGGGCCAGAGGACCCGGGAGACGGTGGGTGCGTGACCGAGGCGCTCCCACATCTCCTCCGCCGTGTACGGGGCCACCAGCGAGAGCAGCATCGCGACCGCCTCGGCCGCCTCGCGGACCGCCGGGTCAGCGGGACCGGCTCCGGCGTCGATCACCTTCCGGGTGGCGTTCACCAGCTCCATCACCCGGGCGATCATCACGTTGAAGCGGAACGACTCCACCAGCTCGGCGGCGTCGGTGATGGTGCGTGCCGTGTGCTTGCGGAGCGTCAGGTCGCCGCCGCCCCCGGAGAACGGCGTACCGGCGGCCGAGGTGACGTCGCCGCTCAGGCGCCAGGCGCGCTGCAGAAACCGCAACGATCCGCCCGGCGACATCTCGGCCCAGTCGATGTCGTCCTCCGGCGGGCCGGCGAAGACCAGGGTCAGCCGGACGGCGTCGACCCCGAACTCGGCGAGCTGCTCCCCCAGGTTGACCCCGTTGCCCAGCGACTTGCTCATCTTCTTGCCGCGGTTGATCACGAAGCCCTGGTTCAGCTGCGCGGCGAACGGCTCGCGGAAGTCGAGCAGGCCCATGTCGGCCAGCACCTTGGTGAAGAACCGCGCGTAGAGCAGGTGCAGCACCGCGTGCTCGACCCCGCCGACGTAGATGTCGCACGGCATCCACGCGTTGACCAGCTCGGGGTCGAACGCCTGGGTGTCGTCGTGCGGCGAGCAGTACCGCAGGAAGTACCAGGAGGAGTCGACGAAGGTGTCCATCGTGTCGGTGTCCCGCTTCGCCGGCTTCCCGCACAGGGGGCAGTCGACGTTGACCCAGTCGGTCGCGGCCGCCAGCGGGGAGGTGCCCTTCGGCTTCAGGTCAGCGCCCTTCAGCTCCGGCAGCTCCAGCGGGAGCTGGTCGTAGGGCACCGGGACCTCACCGCACGCCTCGCAGTGGATGATCGGGATCGGCACGCCCCAGTAGCGCTGTCGGCTCAGCAGCCAGTCGCGCAGCCGGAAGTTCACGGTTCCTTCACCGGCGCCGGCGTCGGTGAGCTGCTCGATGATCGCGTGGATCCCGGCGGCCTTGTCGCTCAGCCCGTCGAGCGGACCCGAGTTCACGTAGGTCCCGTTGCCGGTGGTCGCCTCGTAGGTCTCCTCCGGGTTCGGCTCGCCGCCGTCCTTGTCCTGCACAGCCACGACGCGACGGACCGGCAGGTCGAACTTCTTCGCGAAGTCCAGGTCGCGCTGGTCGTGCGCGGGCACGGCCATGATCGCGCCGGTGCCGTAGTCGGCCAGCACGTAGTCCGACGCCCACACGGGGATCTGCTCGCCGGTGACCGGGTTGGTCGCGGTGACGCCCAGGTCCACGCCGGACTTGGGCCGGTCGGTGGCCAGCCGGTCGATGTCGGAGGCCTTACGGATCTCCTCGACGTACGACGTCAGAGCGTCGCGCTGGGCGTCCGCGACGATCTCGGACGCCAGAGGGGCGTCGGCTGCGACCACCATGAACGTCGCGCCGTACAAGGTGTCGGGACGGGTCGTGTACACCGTCACCGGCTCGGCGCGGCCCTCGATCCGGAACTGCACGTGCGCGCCCTCGGAGCGGCCGATCCAGTTCTTCTGGGCCGTGACGACCCGGTCGGGCCAGGTCGGCCCCAGGACGTCGAGGTCGTCGAGCAGCTCCTGGGCGTACTCGGTGATCCTGAAGTACCACTGGTTCAGCTCACGCTTGGTGACCTCGGCGCCGCACCGCTCGCACTTGCCGTCGACCACCTGCTCGTTGGCCAGCACGGTCTGGTCGTTCGGGCACCAGTTGACCGGTGAGAACTTCTGGTAGGCCAGGCCACGCTCGCGGAACTTCAGGA
>JBKJIR010000031.1:0-12398 GCA_046598495.1 Marmoricola sp.
CAGGAGGGCCTCACCGTTGTTGGCCTTGTCCAGGCCCGCCATGATCTTCAGCAGCGTGGACTTCCCGGTCCCGTTCGGGCCGACCACACCGATCTTGGCCCCGTGCAGGAACGACAACGTGACGTTGTCGAGGACCACCTTGTCGCCGTGTGCTTTGCGGACCTTCTGCAACGTGTAGACGTACTCACCCATAACCGAGAAGCCTACGGGTCGCGAGCCCGCGGCTCCTCGGCGGGTGCGTCCGCGTCAGGCCGCGGGGTCGCGCTCCTGCTGGCTCACGGCGTTGCCGTCGGAGTCCAGGGACGGACCGACCGGGTCGTAGGAGTGCACGAGCTCGCGGACCCCCTCGTCGAGACCCGGTTCCGGCTGCGCGCCGCGAGCGGCCTTGACGAAGAACGTCGTGCCCCGGTTCAGGTCGTGGCCGACGAACGTCGCGTCGACCAGCCAGCTGACCGAGGGCGGTTGGCCCTCGCGTTCCCAGACGTCGACCCGCACCCGACCGTGGACGACGACAGCGTCCCCCTTGCGGACCGACTCGGCCACGTGGCGCCCCAGGCCGCGCCAGCAGCTGACGGTGTACCAGGACGTCGGGCCGTCCTGCCAGACACCACCCTTGTTGTAGCGCGGGGTGCAGCCGACCCGGAAGGTCGCGCACTGCGTGTCCCCGACGTCCCGGACCTCGACGTCGTTCCCCACCCAGCCCTGCAGGGTCACATAGGTCTCGTTCATCTCTCTCCTCCTCGTAGTGTTCCGACGAGGAGGGTCGACGACCCCGCGGCCGCTGGCCGACCCGGTCAGCGGAGATCGTGGAGAACGACGGATGCTCCGCGGGTGTGCACTACGCCAGTGCGGTGCGCAGACCCTCGGTGGTGAGCCGGTAGGCGTCCAGCTCCGCGGTCAGTGGACCGATCACGAGCTCCTCGGTGACCTCGTTGACCGCGGTGCGCAGCCGTACGTCGGCCCGGTGGGCGCGCCGACCCGCGCTGCGTCGTACCAGGAGCCGGCAGAGCACGGCGAGGAGGATGCCGAGGCCGACGCCCCCGACCGTCAGCAGGGTGGGCACGGCCAGCCCGCCGACCTCGGGGTTCGAGACGTCGGGGAGCTGGAGGAAGGCGACACCCTGGAGCGCGAGCAGCCAGAGTCCACCGCCGAGCGCCGCGACCAGCAGCAGCCACTGGACCGCGCGGACCATCCGGCTCCACAGCGGGATCCGGTCGATGCCCAGATCGGTGCTGCCGACGGCGCGGACCAGCCGGTCCTGCACCTCCGGCAACCGCGACGTCGAAGCCCGGCGTACGGCGCTCGACCACGGCCGGGACAGGTTGTCCGAGAGCCGGTCGGCGAGCTCGCGCACGGCCGAGTCGATGCGGGCCTGCTGGACCTGGTTGGCCGCCGGGAGCGAGGTGCGCGCGCCCGTGAGCAGCGCGTTGCCGGCGGTCCCCAGGTCGAGCTTCTTCAGCGGGTCAGGCCGGAACCGGGTCACCCAGGAGGTCAGCGGCCACCCCGTCGCACGGCGCGCGCGGAGCAGACTGGCCTTGTGCACGGCCTCGACGACGACCGGTACGCCGGCGGCGTCCGCCATGGCAGCACGCAGCTCGCTCTGGTCGCGAGGGGTGATGTTGACCGGTGGGGTCGTTCCGCTGACCGCCGAGATCGCGGCGGCGGCTTCGTGGACGTCGGTCGTGATCCGGCTCCGGGTCGCGGCCTTGTCGGCGACCCGCGCCGTGATCGTGCGGCGCAGCTCGTCGATGCCGATACCGTCGCGCGCCGAGGCAGCGATCAGGGTGATGCCGTCTAGGCCGTCGTCGTCAAGGAGCCGGCGCAGGTCGGCAATCATCCCGGCGCGACGGTCCTCGGCCACCTCGTCGATGTGGTTGAGGACGATCACCATCACGCCCTTGTGGGCGGCCAGGGGCTTGAGGAAGCGGTCGTGGATCGCCGCGTCGGCGTACTTCTGCGGGTCCAGGACCCAGATCAGCAGATCGGCCAGCCGGACCAGCCGCTCGACCTCCAAGTGGTGCGAGACCTCGGTCGAGTCGTGGTCGGGCATGTCGAGGAGGACCAGCCCGTCGAGGTCCTTGGCCTCCCGGCCCGTGTCGAGCATCGAATCCCGGACCACCTGGTGGCGCGACGGGATGCCCAGCCACTCCAGCAGCTCACTGGCGCCGTTGACCCCCCACGTGCAGGCGGTGGCCCAGGACGTGGTCGGACGGCGCACCCCCACCGAGGCCAGGTCGAGACCGACCAGGGCGTTGAAGGTCGACGACTTGCCCGAGCCGGTGGCACCACCGAGCGCGACCACGGTGTGGTCCGCTGAGAGCCGGAGTCGCGTCGTCGCGCGGTCGACGACCGCAGCGGCAGGGTCCAGGACGTTGTCGTCCAGCCTCCCCCGGGCAGCGCCGACGGCGACGTCGAGACCCTTGACGCGGTTCCCGATGTCGGTACCCCGGGTGACCAGCTTCTTGGCACCCTCGATCAAGGACGTCATGTGCTCCCTCTGC
Organism: Marmoricola sp.; assembly: GCA_046598495.1. Lineage (GTDB taxonomy): Bacteria > Actinomycetota > Actinomycetes > Propionibacteriales > Nocardioidaceae > Marmoricola. Next base: position 2,502 of record JBKJIR010000031.1, read on the forward strand.
GACTACTGACGGACGAGGGTCAGCCTACCGACCTCAGGGGACGTGCGCGGCGAACCGGATGTCGTCGATCTCCCGGGCGCCGGCCCGCAGCTCCTCCTCCGCCTGCGCGGAGATCCCGAGGGCGTCGAGCAGGGCGCCGTACCGGCGCTGCTCACTCTCGAGCAGGAGCATCATCCGGTGGTTGAGATCCTCGCGGGCCTCGGCGACGAGGCGTCGTACGGCCTGGTCCCCGAAGACCGCTTCCAGGATCTTCTGGCCCAGCACGGCCGAGCCGCTCGCGATCCCGATCTCGCCGCCGGTGACCCCGCCGGTGGTGGCGAAGACGGAGATCATCAGGGAGACGGTGAGCCCGTTGACCCCGAAGGCGAGGAACCGGGCGGTCGATCGCTTGTCCGCACCCTCGTCGCGGACCCGGTCGTGGAGCGCCTCCTGCCAGTCCCGCACCATCCGCTCGGCCCGGAACCGGAAGTCCCGCGACGCCCGGGACAGGTCCTCGGGGTTGTTCTCCAGAAGCTCGCGACCCGAGGCCAGCGACCGCCAGGAGGCGTCGGTCCGCTCGGCCGCAGCCTCGGCGTGCTCGACGATCAGCGTCTGCAGGCCGGTCTCGACCGCGACGGTCACCAGGGTCGCCTGCTGGGGGTGACCCTTGACGGCGGTGGTCACCCGGTCACGGATCCGGCTGACTTTGGACTCCAGCGAACGAACCAGCTCGCCGGTGCCGACGAACTCCTGCCAGCGGGCCAGGACCTCGCCGCGCAGCAGGGTGCCGTCGGCGGACGCGTGGTCGATCTCGTTCAGCGCGGACTCGTAGGCGGATTCCGCGTCGCGGCGCAGACGCGCCTGGATCTCGATCTGGTCGTGGCAGGCGTCGGCGACGTCGTACGTCCGGGTCGCGAGCGTCCGGATCGCCCCCTCCAGGGTCTGCCGCACCACTCCCTCCCGGGCGTCGGCATCGGCGGCCAGTGAGCTCAGCCATGCCCGGATCTCGCGGACCGTGGTCGACGGAAGCAGCCCCGCCTCGTCCACGTCGCCCTCGGGGACGATGAAGAGCGGCGAGTCCCGCAGGCCGCGGGCGCTGAGCATCCGGGCGAGGTGGGTGCTGACCTCCTCGATCGCGGCCGGCGCGGTGCGGTCCAGCACGATCGCCACGGCGGCGCTGCGGTCGGCCGCCTGCTTGAGGAACTCCCACGGGACCTGGTCGGCGTACCGCGCTGCGGAGGTGACGAAGAGCCACAGGTCGGCCGCACCGAGGAGCTGGGCTGCGAGGGTGCGGTTCTGCTCCTCGACCGAGTCGATGTCCGGTGCGTCGAGGACCGCGAGTCCGGGCGGGATCGCCTCCGACGGCACCAACTGGAGTGTGCCCGGGTCCGCCGACGTCTGGCGGCTGCGCTGCAGGTCGGGCAGGATCCGCGCGCCGTCGAACCAGGCGGAGTCGAGCGGGTTGAAGACGAGCACGGGCGAGCGGGTGGTCGGCCGGAGCACGCCCGGCTCGGTCACCCGCTCCCCGACCAGGGAGTTGACCAGGGTCGACTTGCCCGCGCCGGTGGACCCGCCGACCACCACGAGGAGCGGCGCATCGATCTGGATCAGCCGCGGCAGGACGTAGTCCTCGATCTGGTCGATCAGCTCGGCTCGTGTCCTCCGGGCCAGCTCGACGTCGGGGATCGCGAGCGCCAGAACCGCGTGCTCGAGGGCTTCACGCAGGCGGATCAGCGTGGTCACCAACTGCTCGCCGGCCGGGCCGACGAAGGGAGATGTCGTCATCGGGCCGGCTCCAGGGTCTGCGGCCACAGGAGGTGCGGACGGAGCGCGAACATCCGCCCGACATGGGCCTGCCCGAGCGCCTCGTAGTGGGCCGGCGCGGTCCCCCGCAGGAAGCGGTGGTGGAGGAAACCCAACTCGATGGCCTCTGACTGGTAGCTCTTCATGGCGTCCAGGGCGGCACGCCCGCCGTGCTGGACGGCGTACCGACGGCACGCCTTGCGCGCGGGGATCCGGGCGAGCCACGGCACCTCGCGTGCGTCGAGGAAACCACGTCGCGCGCAATCGGTGAGCGCCGCGGCCAGCAGGATGCCCTCACGCCGGCGCGCCCAGACCGCGAACGCGACCATCACGAAGAACGCGGGCACCATCAGCAGGAGGTACGCCGCCAGCGCCCCGGCGCCTCCGTTGATCAGCAGCGACGCGTTCCAGGCGGAGTGCGCGCCGACGGCCAGCGCGAAGCCGAGGACCGGAGCGACGAAGCGCAGCGAGCGGTTCGGGCTGGAGACCGCGATGCCGATGCCGATCCCGATGAACGCGGTGAAGAACGGGTGGGCGAACGGGCTGGCGATGCCGCGCAGGATGAAGAGGGCCACCGCGTCCTCGATGCCGCCGGTGCGTCCGTCCTCGCCGATGTAGGCCTGGCTCAGGTAGAGGATGTTCTCCATGAACGCGAAGCCGATGCCGACCATGCCGGCGTAGACGATGCCGTCCAGGATGCCGTCGAGCTCGGCACGCCGGTAGAGCAGCAGCAGGAGCACGAAGAGGCCCTTGGTGGCCTCCTCGGTCACCGGCGCGACCAGGATCGACTCCACCGCCTCGCTCGGACCGAAGGCGAAGGCGTCGAAGGCCTGGAGGAAGATCGCCGCACTGGTCGCGACGAAAGCACCCCAACCGAGTCCGAGCAGGAGCAGCGTCCGGGGCTCGGGCTCGTACCGGTCGAGCCACAGGTAGCAACCGACCACCGGACCGAGGGGCATCGCCGAGAGCACCAGGCCCACGACGATCGCGTCGGGCGCCCCCGAGGCCAGCAGGACCAGCGCCATCATGAGCGCACCGAGCAGCAGCGCTGCACCGATTCCCACGGTGAAGGCGACGGTGCTGCGAGGCGTGCGCATGGGCCGAAGCCTAGCGATCCGGTCCGGACCGCCGTCGTACAGTGGGCTGATGGACAACGCGGCGAGCGAAGAGACCGTCGGCTCGGACGAGGTGCGCACGGAGAACCACGACCAGCCGGTGCCGGAGAAGTACGCGGCCTTCATGCGCACCGGTTGGGGCACGCGCGACCTGGAGGTGGCTCCGCACCCGGTGACGGCGTACGCCGCCGACCGCCGCCAACGTCTCGCCGAGATGTTCCCCGGGGAACGGCTCGTCGTTCCGTCGGGGACTTTCAAGGCGCGGGCCAACGACACCGACTACCGGTTCCGGGCGGAGACCGCGCACACCCACCTGTCCGGCAACCAGACCTCGGACGCCGTCCTGGTGATCGAGGACGGGTCCACCACGCTCTACGCCCGCCCGCGCAGCTCGCGGGAGACCGACGAGTTCTTCCGTGACCGCCAGTACGGCGAGCTCTGGGCCGGCCGCCGACCCTCGCTGGAGGAGATCTCCGCCTCGCTCGGGTTGGAGACCCGGCACATCGACGAGCTCCCCCGAGCCCTCGAGGACATGACCAAGACCCGCACGTTGCGCGGCGTCGACGCCACCGTCGACCGGATCGTCGGCGCGGACCCGGCGCGGGACCAGGACTTCGCCCGGGTGCTCTCCGAGCTCCGGCTGGTCAAGGACGCGTGGGAGCTCGGCGAGCTCGCGCAGGCCTGCGACATCACCACCCTCGGCTTCGAGGACTCGGTCCGCGAGTGGGACAAGGTCCTCGAGTTCGGCGAGCGCTGGATCGAGGGCACCTTCTTCCGCCGGGCCCGGGCCATGGGCAACGACATCGGCTACGACTCGATCGTCGGCGGCGGCCGGCACGCGACCACGCTGCACTGGATCGAGAACTCCGGCCCGATCACGCCGGGCGAGCTGATGCTGCTCGACATGGGCGCCGAGGCCTCCTCCCTCTACACCGCCGACGTCACCCGGACGCTGCCGGTCACCGGCAGGTTCACTCCGCTGCAGCGCGAGCTCTACACGGTGGTGCTCGCCGCCCAGCAGGCCGGCATCGACGCCGTCCGGCCCGGGGCGCACTTCCGCGACCCGCACCACGCAGCGATGGACGTGCTCGCGCACGCCCTCGAGGACCTCGGCCTGCTCCCCTGCTCGGCCCAGGAGGCTCTCGCACCGGACAGCAAGGTCTACGCCCGGTGGACCCTGCACAGCACCAGCCACATGCTCGGCCTCGACGTCCACGACTGCGCCGCCACCTCGCCCGAGGTCTATCCGGAGGGGCCGCTGAGCGAGGGCATGGTGCTAACGGTCGAGCCAGGTCTCTACTTCCAGGAGGACGACCTGCTCGTCCCGGAGGAGCTGCGCGGCATCGGCATCCGGATCGAGGACGACCTCGTCGTCACCGCGTCCGGGTCCCGGAACCTCTCCGCCGCGCTCCCCCGCGAGCCGGACGCGATCGAGGAGTGGATGGGCTCCCTCCGCGGCTGACCCGAGGCACCCGCACCGGACCTGCACCACCGTGGAGGCCACGGTGACCCGCCCACCTGGTTCAATCCCCTGCAGAGGCAGGGCTGCTCCTGCCGCCGGAGGAAGGACGTCGATGGGCACCAACCAGCGCTCCCAGGTCACGATGACCGACGCGGAGGTCTCGGCGTTCCTCGCCTCCCAGCGCACCGCGACCCTGGCCACCTTCGGCCCGAACGGGCACCCGCACCTGGTCGCTATGTGGTTCGGCCTGGTCGACGGCGTGATCTGGTTCGAGACCAAGGCGAAGGCGCAGAAGGCCCAGAACCTGCTGCGCGATCCCCGCGCTACCGTGCTGGTCGAGGACGGCCTGACCTACGACACGCTGCGCGGCGTCTCCTTGGAGGGGACGGCAACCGTGATCGACGATCCCGAGGCGCTGTGGTCCGTGATCGACGATCCCGAGGCGCTGTGGTCCGTCGGCGTGAGCGTCTGGGAGCGGTACAACGGTCCGTACTCCGAGGAGGTCAAGCCGCTCGTCGAGTTCATGCTGCACAAGCGGGTCGCCTTCCGGTTCGACGTCGAGCGGGTCCGGTCGTGGGACCACCGCAAGCTGGGTATGGACCCGATCCCGCTCGGCGGCACCACCGCACCGCAGGTGTGAGCGAGGATCAGCGGGTGACCACCCCACCGGCTCCGCGCCGCGACCCTCACCGCGCAGCCGCCGAGGAGTGGTTCGTCGCACGCGGGCTGCCCTACTTCGTCGACGACGTCCGGGACTCGGTGCGCAACAGCCTCGGCACCTCGCGACTGGTGGCGCTCGGGATCGTCGCCGTACTGGTCGGCGCAGCTACCGGACTCGGCGTCGGTCTCGGGTCCGAGGACCCGAGTGCCGGCGTCCTGAGCGGGCTGGTAGCCGCGACGGTCCCGCTCGGCGTGTACGCGGTCCAGGCCCTGCACGCCGGCGACGTCGCCCGCTGGACGGTCGCGCGCACCTTCTCCTCGCTCGGGCTGCTGCTGCCGCTCGCGACACGGGCCTTGCCGCTGCTGTTGCTCTTCATCACGTTCCTGTTCATCAACACCGAGGTCTGGCAGGTCGCCTCGTCCCTCGATGACGGGGTGCTCTGGGTGGCGGTCCTGCTGTTCGCGGCGGTCGCGGTCGCGTTCCTGCTGGTGCGCCTGCCGGAGGAGCTCGACAAGGTCGACGACGAGATGGCCGGGGACCTGCTCGTCCAGGCCTGCGCCGGTACCCCGCTCGAGGCCGAGGCAGTGCGCTGCGCCGCCGAGGTCCCCGAGCACGTGACCCTGGCGCTGGCCGAGGTCACCGGACTAGCGAAGGCCAACCTGGTCCTGGTGCTGCTGATCTCCCAGGCCCTTCAGGTCCTGCTGCTCAGCCTCGCGGTCTACGCATTCTTCGTCGCCTTCGGCGCGGTCGCCATCCAGGACGAGGTGATCACCTCGTGGCTCGGCCACCCGCCGGAGCCGTTCCTCGAGGCGATCCCGATGATCACCCACGAGCTCGTCCGGGTGGCGACCTTCCTGGCGGCGTTCAGCGGCCTCTACTTCACCGTGTACGCCGTGAGCGACGAGACCTACCGGAAGCAGTTCTTCGCTTCGTTGATCAAGCAACTGCGCCGCGCGGTCGGCGTCCGGACCGTGTACCGGTCGCTGCCGACCCGAGGCACCGAGGAGGAAGCATGACGCACACGCTGGCCGGTCTGGTGCCCGGCATCATCGACACCCACATCCACCAGTGGGACCCGTTCACGACGCCGCGGGAGGCCTCCACACTGGCCCCGCTGTACCGCCGGGCGCCCGGCCTGGTGAACGCGCTGCTCCCGCTGCTCGCCAACCAGGCCAAGCGCGACCTGGTGCTCACCGCAGCGCACGTCGGGACGCCGTACCTGCCCGCGACCTACGCCGCGGATGCCGCCGCGGTGGTCGGGGCGGTCGGCGTACCGGTCGAGGCGGTGATGCACGTGGAGGCCGGCTGGAAGTCCGAGGATCCGGTCGAGGAGACCGCGTGGGTGGACACGCTGCCGTTCGGCCTGAACGGAGCGCCGCGGCTGGCCGGGATCGTCGCGCACGCCGATCCGCGGCAGCCGCACTTCGCCGAGGAGCTCGACCGCCACCTCGCGACGAGCGACAAGGTCCGCGGCATCCGGATCACCGCGGCCCTCCACGACGACCCGCAGGTGATGCCGTTCGCCGATGGCCCGGGCCTGCTCCGGGAGCCCGCTTTCCTGCGGGGGTTCTCCGCTCTTGCCGAGCGCCGGCTCACCTTCGATGCGTGGCTCTACTCCACCCAGCTCGCGGACGTCGCAATGCTTGCTCGGGAGTACCCGACCACCACGATCGTGCTCGACCACTACGCGACGCCGGTCGGGCTGCTCGGGCCGATGGGCAAGCGGACGGGGCGGACCGCTGCGGAGCGCACCGGCATCCTCTCGGCCTGGCGGGACGCGATCAGCGAGGTCGCCGCCTGCCCGAACGTGATCGCCAAGCAGTCCGGGATTGCGTTCCCTCTGCTCGGCATCAAAGCCGTCGGCATCGGTCGGGCCGACCTCGCCGAGCTCGTAGCCCCGATGGTCGAGCACGCCGCCGACTGTTTCGGGCCGGATCGGATGCTCTTCGGCTCAAACTTCCCGATGGACAAGGCCGTCGCCTCCTTGCCGACCATCATCGGCGCCTTCGTCGACATCCTCGCGCCGCGCGGGCCCGAGGTCCTGGCGAAGGTGTTCCGCGACAACGCCGTACGCGTCTACTCCTTGTGACCGTAGGATCCTGCGTGGTGATCGCAGGCCGGCGACGGACCCCTCGATCGCACGCCTCCGTAGGACATGCGCACTTGCCTGCGGAAACTGTCAGCACTGCGCTGACCTGCGACGTTACTTGCGAGACCAGAGTCAGATCAGATGCTAGAGAAGGACAGTTGGCGCGATCCGCCAGGAACCTGCGACCGCTATTGAACAGATCTGCGCCGCCGTCCGACGGGTACTTGCAGCGGAATGAAGTAGATACCGCGCCGTCAGGCCAGGTCGAGCCGGGTGCGTGCAAGTTCGATGAACTTCTGGACGTCCCAGTGGACCTCAGTCCCAGCAACGTCGAGGCTGGCCGCATCGTTGATGTTCTTCAAGTCTTTGATTCGCCCCATCAACTGATAGGCGGCGTCTCGCAGGGGGCGGTCGTTGACGAGCAGTTCGAATCGATACAGCGTTGACCAAGCTTGTGCGCGCGCCAGGCGAACCTCATTGCTGAGTGGTTCGCTGCGATTGCCAGTGCTCATTTGGTGCACCCGTCGGGCGATTTGGGCATGCCGATACTCGACTAGTGCGGTCGGTAGTGAGGCCGCTGCTTCAAGACGTTCAGCGCGAGTACGGTCAGCAATCTCGTAGCGGCGTTGCCTTGCAGCCGTTCGCGACTGGAGAAAGTAGGCAAGCACGGCGCCTGCCAAGGTTCCGAGGAGTACGACGATTTGGCCACCCATGGACATCATCTTGCGCTGCCTGAAGGCGCCGCGCGCTCATTTCCATCCTCGGCGGGTCTGTACGCCTGTCAGGTTCCGACCGAGCCGAGTGTCATTTACGCGGCCACCGCCTCACCCGATCAGTCGGCAACGAGAGTGCGCTCCGCGAAGCGCTGGATCTACGCCGATCATTGGGTCCGTCCGGAACGCGGCGGAAGGACGCGCCATGGGGCGTCTTGGTCAGCGTGCTGTTCGCGCCGGGATCCCGTACTCGAGTACGGCAGCGCCGAATGACCAGCAGGGCGGCCGCGCCTAGCCAGCCCGGCGGGTCCGTATGGTGGGGAGTCAGGGTGCTTGGGCGCTCTGGTTTGGACCGCTCAAGGTCCCCGACGGAAGGGAGATCGATGCAGAAGGAATCAGAGGTATCCCTTGTCCGCCACGACCCGGAGATGGTTTTGCCGGCCACACGTGGTCGGAGTGCCCTCGTCGTGTTTCTGCCGTTCGCGAAACGGGCCTGACGTGGTTGGCGATCGCGATCGAAACGAACAAGGTCGAGCACAACAGGCTCGACCACGCGACGCGCTCGGACGACCGTTGCCGTACGGCGCAACGGGCGTCGAGCCCATCTCCGAAGAACGGCTTTCGCCGGAAGCGACCCTGGCGTACGCCCGCGGTCTGCTGGACGAAAGGCGCCCCTTCGCGGCGCACGAGGCCCTCGAGGTTCGGTGGAAATCGTGCCCGGAAGACGAACGCGAGCTGTGGCAAGGGCTGGCCCAGTTGTGCGTGGGCTTGACCCATCAGGCCCGCGGCAACGCCGTCGGGGCCTCAAGGCTCGTCGAGCGCGCAGCCGGCCGCCTGGAGGCCTACGAGCAGACTGCCCGTCCGACCTACGGTCTCGACCTCGCAGCGCTCATCGCGTGCGCCCGGCTCCAGACACGGGGCGCCTGTGAATCTGACCGGTCGACAAGCGGCGGATAGACGCACCCACCTTGTAGCAGATAGCTATCTCGCAAAGGGACAGTCTGGGACGGGTCTGCCCGCGAGCGGCTGCGGTCGCGAACGGACCGGCTCGGTGTGCGATTGCCGCCGCTGCCCTTAGGCCCGTTGCTTGTGTTCAGCTCATGACCTTTGGCGCTTCTGCGGTGCCCGACGGCCCTGTCGAGCGCCTCCGCCTCTCGCAAGGATGAAAGAGAGCAGAGAGCCGGAGGACCGATGAAATCAGGTCATGTCGTACCCACACCGCAAGAAACAGGAGATGACGAGTCTGTCGACACGCCTCGTGGCAGGGCCAACATGCGCCTTCCGAATCCGCTCATGCGACTGGTTGTCGCAGAACTGGCCGATCCCCGGGAGACGGTCGATGCGCAACGCAGCGCCGTGACACGCGGCGAAATAGGCTACTCCCATCGGTCGGAGCGGTGCGAACGGGTACGGCGTGCGTGGTCGCGTCCGCGGTGTGGCGAGTACGTCATCCACCGGACCTGGTGCGAGCATCCACCTCTCGATGACCGAGCGCTGAACGATCATCGGGCGGGAGTAGCGTCCACGCGAACCCGGCCAGCGCGACCAGCACCGGCCACAGGGCAAGGCGTTCAAGGGCACCCGATGTGGGGCCGTCGCCGGAGAGCACGAACGACACGGCCGCCGTGCCGGTCACGACTCCCGCAGCCAAGAGCGCCCCGGCCATTCGTGGCCGGTCGTTCCGCAACCGCGCACCGAGAACGATCAGCGCGACCGGTTGCGCAACGAACAAGGGTGCCGCGGCGATCGCATGCAGGGTGGCGTCCTGGTCGAGAGGCGCAAGGCCGGTGGCGACCGAGCTCAGCCCGGAGACCACCAGCAGCCCGGTAACCCATGGCCCCAGAGGCCGCGAAAGCAGCACCGCGCCGCCGACCAGCAACGCACCGAAGCCCATGAATGAACCGTTCATTATCTCGTGACGCGGCGAGCAGTACGCCCCCGAGCAACCGACCTCACCGAGTCGGCTGACCGAGTCGGAGACGAAGCTGTAGCCGCCCGTCGTTGCCGTCGCGACGACGAACTCGGTCGCGATATAGACCGGTCGCACGAGCAGTGCCAGCGCTCCCCAGCGCGCA
>JBKJIR010000046.1:0-10291 GCA_046598495.1 Marmoricola sp.
ATGAAGTGGTGGGACGACCTCTGGCTCAACGAGTCGTTCGCGGAGTGGGCCTGCTACCACGCCGAGGTCGAGGCAACCGAGTTCACCGACTCCTGGACCGGCTTCGCCAACGCCCGCAAGCAGACCGGCTACCGCCAGGACCAGCTGCCGAGCACCCACCCGATCGCCGCTGACAACTACGACCTGCAGGCGGTCGAGGTCAACTTCGACATGATCACCTACGCCAAGGGCGCCTCGGTGCTCAAGCAGCTGGTCGCCTGGGTCGGCCTGGAGCCCTTCCTGGCCGGGCTCCGCCAGTACTTCAAGGCCCACGCCTACGGGAACTCCGAGTTCTCCGACCTGCTCTCGGCGCTGGAGAAGGCCTCCGGTCGCGAGCTGGAGAGCTGGGCGGCCGAGTGGCTGCAGACCGCGGGCGTGAACACCCTGACCCCGTCGTTCGAGCTCGACGCCGACGGCAGCTTCACCTCCTTCTCGGTACTGCAGACCGCCGACCCCGACTGGCCGACGCTGCGCCGGCACCGTCTGGCGATCGGCCTCTACGACCAGGTGGTCAACGAAGAGGGCGAGAGCCGCCTGGTCCGCCGCACCTCGATCGAGACCGACGTCGCCGGCGCCGCGACCGCGGTCACCGAGCTGATCGGCGTGCGGCAGCCCGACCTGCTGCTGCTCAACGACGAGGACCTCACCTACGCGAAGATCCGGCTCGACGAACGCTCCCTGGCCACCGTGATCGACGGCCTCGACAAGCTCGACGACTCGCTGGCCCGCGCGCTGTGCTGGGGAGCGGCCTGGGACATGACCCGGGACGCCGAGATGTCGGCCACCGACTTCGTCCACCTGGTGCTGGCCAACATCGGTCAGGAGACCGACGCCTGGGGCATCAGCCGGATCCCGGTGTACGCCGCGCAGGCCGTCAACGCGTTCTCGGCACCGACCAACCGGCCGGCCCTGAAGGAGCGCTGGGAGAGCGGGCTCCGCACCCTGCTGACCGCTGCCGACCCCGGGAGCGACGCCCAGCTGACCTTCGCACGGACCTACGCGGGGGCCGCGCACAGCGACGTCGCGCTCGCCGACCTCGAGGCGCTGCTCGACGGCACCCTCACCCTCGACGGCCTGGCCGTCGACCAGGATCTGCGCTGGACCCTGATCACCGCCCTGGCCCGGACAGGGCGGGCGGGGTCCAGGATCGAGGGCGAGCTGGCCGCCGACAGCACCATCTCCGGCCAGGAGCGGGCCGCGGCCGCGCGCGCCGCCCAGCCGACCGCCGAGGCCAAGGCCGCCGCGTGGGACGCCGCGATCGTGCGCACCGACACCCCGAATGAGACCCACCGATCGATCGTTCTGGCGTTCCAGATCAGCGGTCAGGACGAGGTCCTGACCCCGTACGTCGCCCAGTACCTCGCGGCTGCCGACACGCTCTGGGAGCACCTCGGCACCCACAAGGCGTCAGTGGCGCTGGAGCACATCTTCCCGCGCCAGCTCGCTTCGCCGGCCCTGCTGGAGCAGATCGACGCCTGGCTGAAGACGACGCAGGCGAACGCCGGGGCTCAGCGCTACGTGCGGGAGGGCCGGGCGGACGTGGCCCGTTACCTCGCCGGACAGGCGAAGGACGCGCTCCCACGAGGCTGATCCGGTCAGGGCGAGACGTGCAGCGTCTCGGGCTGCCGGGCGGCGCCGGCCAGCTGGCTGACCCCCCGCTTGATCCCGCCGACGAGGTCACCCTCGGCGAAGGCCGACTCCATCGCCGCCGCAGCAAGGCGGACGGCGTCGTCGGTGAGGTCCCGGCGTACGACGGAACCGGTGACGATCTCCAGCAACCGCGCGGCCGGGTCAACCATGATCAGGACACTGCGCGGCGGTGCGACCAACGAGGCGTGCAGGCGCTGCGCGAACGGACCGGACTCACCCTCGGCCGCCCCGACGTACAGGGAGAACTCGTAACGGCAGACCGTCTCCGCTGCGCGGATGGCCCGGTCGATCTCGTACCGCTGGTCGGCGGAGAAACCGTCACCACTGGCCACTGGTGCCACCTCGGTCGGTTTCAGCCGCTTCGATCTGCGCGGGGGTGAGCTCGTCGGTCGCATCGATGCCCTTGCGCGGGCCACCGAACCACTCGGCCTCGGAGCGCCAGGACTGACCGGGCTCGTAACCCTTGTCGCGGATCATCGAGGGCAGCGCCGCGAGCAGGGTGATGCCCACGAAGAGCGCGACCGGGATCAGCACCAGGACGATCAGGAACTGCAGGCCGGAAACCTCCGGCGCTTCGGTGAACGACTCCGGGGCATCGGCCAGCGCGGCCACCGGCAGGGTGACCAGGGCGACGAGTCCGATCGCCAGCGACGCCGTAGCGCGGCGTACGACGGAGCGGATCTGCCTCGGGGCCTGGTGAGTGATCACACAGGAAGGATAGCCAAGCCAGGCTCGGTCGCGCACCACAGTGCCCGTGATCCTCGCTACGCTCCGTCGCATGGCTGTACCCGTGACCCCGCCCTGGAGCCTGGTCGAGATGACCGAGACGTGCATCAGGAACGGCGACGAGAGCTGGACCTGCGCGGCAGTCCTCGACTGGACCGGCAACGAGGAGCTCGCCCGTGCCGCCAGTTGGCTGATCGGCAGACCGTTCGCGATCCTCGGCCTGGTCCTTCTCGGAGTCCTCGCCCGCTGGCTGATCCACAAGGTGATCGACCGCCTGGTCGCGAAGGCACGCGACGGGATCCTGCCGTCCCGGCTCGCCCGTGGTCCGTTCGCCGAGTCGGTCAACGACAATACCGCGCACCGACGCGTCCAGCGGGCCCTGACGATGGGCAGCCTGCTCAAGAGCATCGTCACCGGCGTGATCTTCGTGATCGTGCTGATCATGGCTATCGCCGAGCTCGGCTACAACGTCGCGCCGCTGATAGCCGGCGCCGGCATCCTCGGCGTCGCGCTCGGTTTCGGCGCCCAGAGCCTGGTCAAGGACTTCCTCTCCGGCATCTTCATGATCTTCGAGGACCAGTACGGCGTCGGCGACTCGGTCAACCTCGGCGAGGCGATCGGTACCGTCGAGGCGGTCAGCCTCCGGGTGACCCGGGTCCGTGACGTCGACGGCACCGTCTGGTACGTCCGCAACGGCGAGATCCTCCGGGTCGGCAACCAGAGCCAGAACTGGTCGCGCTCGGTGCTCGACATCGCGGTCTCCTACAAGGAGGACGTGTCCCGGGTGCGCCGCATCCTCAAGGAGGTCGCGCACGACCTCTGGGAGGACGAGGCCTACCGCGACCGGATCATCGAGGAGCCGGACGTGTGGGGCGTCCAGTCGCTGGGCCCGGACTCGGTCGTCGTCCGGGTGACCCTCAAGACGATGCCCCAGCAGCAGTGGATGGTCGCCCGCGAGATGCGGGAGCGGATCAAGACCCGGTTCGACGCCGAGGGCATCGTGATGCCGTCCCCGCGCGTGGCGTGGCAGGACCCCGACAAGCCGCTGTGACAGGGCTGCATCCCTGAGCCCGGCTACTCAGACACGCCTGAGTAGCCGCGCCGATGCTCCCGGGGTGGGCAGGCGCGAGCATAGGTTCATGAGCCTGCTCGTGGACCCGCGGATCTGCCCCGACTGCCGCGCTGCCCTGGACCCCGACAGGACCTGCACCGGCTGCGGACTCCGCCTGACAGGCACGACCGCGGCCGAGCTCTGGCAGCTGATGCAGCGGGCCGACGCGCTCATCACCCGGCTCCGCTCCGAGGCCGGGGCACCCGCCGGCACCGCTCCGACCGGCGTCCCTGCTACGCGGCCGGCAGCCCCGCCGGTCGGACCGAGCCCGACGACGTCCCGCGGCCCGTCACTCTCGGTCCCGGTGGTGCTGCTCGGTCTCGGCGCCCTCTGCGTCCTGGTCGCCGCGATCGTCTTCGTCGCAGTCACCTGGAGTTCGCTGGGCCTCGGGGCGAAGGCATCGATCATGCTCGGGGTCACCGGCCTCTTCGCTGCGGGCGGCACCGCGCTCACCCGGCGCGGCCTGCGCGGGGGCGCCGAGACGCTCTGGGTGATCGTGGCGGTGCTCCTGGTGGTCGATCTCGTCGCGGCGTACGGCGCCGACCTCGCCGGTTTCGGAGACCTGCCGGGTCGGCACGCCGTTGCGCTGACCGGGGCCGTGCTGCTGCTCCTGGCGATCGGCGTCGGCGGCTGGGCAGCCCGGACACCGACCGGGCGCCTGAACGGCCTGGTCGGCGCGGGCCTGATCGGCGGGCTGATGGTCACCGTCGCCGAGGTGTTCGCCGCCGGTCGCCCCGAGGTCGCGGCAACCCTCGCCCTCCCGCTCACCCTGGCCCTGGCGGTCCTGATCCACCGCGGGCCTGCCCCGTTGCGTCCCACGGCGTACGCCGTCGGGGTTCCTGCCCTGTTGTCCTGGGCCACGCTGATGAGCATCGGCATCGACCGCGGCGTGGGAGCCACCGTGGCCCAGTGGTGGCAGGGCCTGGACGGGTGGCCGTTGCTGGTCGCCGCCGGGTACACGGCGCTCGTCACTCGCGGCACCCGGCTCCCGGCCGCGGTCCGGATCCTAGGCTCGTCGGCGACGCTGACCGCCCTGTTCTTCTTCGCGCTCGGCGGCACCGCCCGGTCGGAGACCGCGACAGTGGCGACCGCCTGCGCCATCGCGGTCGCCCTCGCCGCGGTCTCCGCCTTCGGTAGCCGGGTCTGGGCGTTCCCGGCTGGGCTGATGTCGGCGGTGGCGGGCGTTGCCGGCGGCCTCTTCGTGGTGGGCCGGCCCTGGAACGTGATTGCGGGTCTCCCCACCACCGGTCCGGCGGACGACCTGAACCTGGGCCTGCGACTGCCGGCCGTTGCCGACAGCCCGGCTCCGTGGACGGCCGTCGTGGTCGCCGCCGCCGTCGTGGTCGTGGCGGCCGGCCTGCTGCGGCACGTGCCGGAGCCGTTCCGGGTAGCCGTCCGGACAGGACTGTTCGCCCTCGCCCCGACGGTGCTGGCCCTCGGCGGCGCGACCGCGTTCGGCGAGTACGAGCCGCGACTGGTGACCGCAGTGCTCGCCTGGGGTGTCGTCCTCGTCCTGGCCGCCGGCGCCGCCGTGGCGGCCCGGGAGCACCCGGTGGCGCTGGGGACCGCGCTGCTGGCCGTGGCGTACCTCGCCCTGGTCGGACTCCGAACCGCCGTGCCGTCCCACCTGCTCGCCGCCGCCCTTGCCTCGGCGCTGGCAGCCGCGCTCACCACGGCGTACGCCCGCTCCCGCACCGACCGACTCCACGGCACCCTGCTCCCGCTGCTGGCCGGTGGCGCCGTGGTCGCGGCCGGGTTCGCCGGGACGCACTGGCCCTACCTCGCCGACGGCGCCGGGGACACCGCCGGGCTCGTCCTGGTCGCGCTCGCCGCCCTCGCACTGCTCGGCGCCGCACCCGGGGGGCGGACCGAGCCCGCGCGCCGCACCGTCGAGGTGACGGCGATCCTGCTCGGGCTCGTTGCCACCCAGTTCCCGACCGACGGCGAGGTGTCCGCCCTGGTCCTCACTGTTCTCGGCAGCGCCGTCGCCCTCACCGCGATCCTGAACCGGGACCGCGACCTGCTCGGCTGGGGCGCCGTGGTGCTGCTCGGCGTCGCCACCGTCGTCCGCCTCGATCTCGGCGTCGCGGCACCGGAGCTCTTCACGGTTCCGGCAGCCCTCGTACTGGTGGGCGGGGGTGTCCACCGATTGCGGACCGACCCGGGCGCCTCCAGCATGCGCGCCCTGTCCAGCGGCCTGGTGCTCGGACTGGTCCCGAGTCTGCTGCTCGCCCTCGACGAGCCGGTGACGGGGCGCGGCGCCCTGATCGCCGCCGCCGGCGTTCTCGTCCTCGGTGCAGGGGTCCGGGCGCGCTGGACCGCGCCGGTCCTCGCCGGAAGCCTGACCGTCGCCCTTCTCGCTCTCCGGCACCTCGGACCGGTCGCGGAGGCGGTCCCGCGGTGGGTCAGCCTGGCCGCCCTGGGGCTGGTGTTCCTCCTGGTCGGCATCACCTGGGAGGCCCGACGACGCGACGTCGCGCGGGCCGACCGGTACCTCGCGTCCCTGCGCTGAACGGCCGACGGCACAATGGGGGCATGGCCACCTACTACGACGAGATCGGCGGAATGGAGACGATCTCCGCGATCGTCGCCCGTTTCTACGAGGGCGTCGCGGTCGACGAGGTCCTGCGGCCGATGTACCCCGAGGAGGACCTCGGCCCTGCCGCCGAGCGGTTCACGCTCTTCCTCGCGCAGTACTGGGGCGGGCCGACGACGTACTCCGACGAGCGCGGGCACCCGCGTCTGCGGATGCGGCACGCACCCTTCGAGGTCACCCCGACTGCAGCCGGTCACTGGCTGCGGCACTTCCGTGCAGGGCTGGACAGCGTCGCCCTGACACCCGAGCAGGACGCCCAGTTCTGGGACTACGTCACCCACGCCGCTCAGTTCATGGTGAACACGCCCGAGAGCTGAGGCTCAGCCCAGGCCCGAGGCGGCCAGCTGCTCGCGCAGACGCCGGTGGTGGTCCGGCGGCAACGGGGCCGACCGCTGGGTCGCGGTGTCGAAGCCCACCGTGACCACCTGCGTCCGGGCGACGACCGCCGCCGTACCTCCGGGGTCGGGTGCCGGCTCCCTGATCTCGCCGGCGAACACCGCGGAGGTCCTGCCGACGTGGCTGATCCAGCTGTGCACCTCGACCGGGTCGCGGCGGAAATCCAGCGGCCGCAGGTAGTCGACGTCGATCCTGGCGACCACGAAGTCGCCGAAGACGTCCCCGTCCTGGTGCATCGCCATCGAGTAACGGATCCGCGCCTCCTGGAAGTACTCGATGTACTTGACGTTGTTGACGTGGTGGTAGGTGTCCAGGTCCGACCAGCGCACCCGCAGCGGGAGGATGTGCTGCGACGTCCCGGCCCTGCTCAACGCCGGCCGTGGCTCTGCGTCCTCCTGGTACTGCTCGAGCACCGCACGCTCCTCCGCCTCGATACGTCGAGGCGAGCCGGTCGTCAGGTCCATCGGCGCCAGGCGGGTCGAGGCGCGCAGGTAGACCAGCCGGCCGTCCGGGCCCCCGTCCACCGAGGGCACCACGTCGTAGATCTCGTGCGCCGCGGTGAACGACCCCGCGCGCACCTCGGTCACCCAGGAGTCGATCAGCACGGGACGCTTGCGGAACCGCAACGGCGCCACGAAATCCAGCTCGTGCCGCACGACCACCAGGCCCACCCCCTGCCCGCTGCGGTGCAGCGCGGGGTGCACGGCGAACATCTCGATCCGGGCCTCCTGGAGGTAGTCGACGTACGCGACGTTGTTGATGTGACCCAGGAGGTCCATGTCGGCCCAGCGCACGGGGCATTCGTAGGTGTGACGCACAAGGCAGATCCAATCACCAGAACGGGTTCTAGAATCAATCAGGGCAGCCCCCTGCGACACTTCTCTGGTTGCCCACTCACAGACGACCGATCGGAGAACCACCCATGCCCGAGGCAGTGATCGTTTCCGCCGCCAGAACTCCCATCGGCCGCGCGAACAAGGGCTCCCTCAAGGACTTCCGTCCCGACGACCTGAGCGCCCTGGCCATCAAGGCTGCCCTGGACAAGATCCCCGAGCTCGACCCCACGATCATCAACGACCTGATCCTCGGGGTCGGCCTCCCCGGCGGCGAGGCCGGCAACAACATGGGCCGGATCGTCTCCTCGCTCCTGGGCTACGAGATCCCCGGTACGACGATCACCCGGTACTGCTCCTCCTCGGTGCAGACCTCCCGGATGGCGTTCCACGCGATCAAGGCCGGCGAGGGCGACGTCTTCATCTCCGCTGGCGTCGAGACCGTGTCCCGCTTCCAGTTCGGCACCTCCGACCACATCCCGAACACCAAGAACCCGCTCTTCGCGGACGCCCAGAAGCGGACCGAGGAGTACGCCCTGGGCGGCAAGGACTGGCACGACCCGCGCGAGGACGGCCTCGTGCCGGACATCTACATCGCGATGGGTCAGACCGCCGAGAACGTCGCCCGCCTGCGCGGCCTGGACCGCAAGGAGCTCGATGAGTTCGCGGTCCGCAGCCAGAACCTCGCCGAGAAGGCGATCGCGGACGGCTTCTGGGCTCGCGAGATCACTCCGGTCACGCTGGCCGACGGCACTGTCGTCTCCGCCGACGACGGCCCGCGCGCCGGTGTCACCTACGAGGGCCTCGCCGGTCTCGCCCCGGTCTTCCGCCCCGACGGCGTGGTCACCGCCGGTAACTGCTGCGCACTGAACGACGGCGCCGCCGCGGTCATCGTCATGTCCGACACCAAGGCCAAGGAGCTCGGCCTGAAGCCGCTGGCCCGGATCGTGTCGACCGGGGTCACCGGCCTGTCCCCCGAGATCATGGGCCTCGGCCCGGTCGAGGCGACCAAGCAGGCGCTCAAGCACGCCAACATGTCGATCAACGACATCGACCTGGTCGAGATCAACGAGGCCTTCGCGGCCCAGGTCGTCCCGTCCTACCAGGAGCTGGGGATCGACCTCGACCGGCTCAACGTCAACGGCGGCGCGATCGCTGTTGGTCACCCGTTCGGCATGACGGGTGCCCGCCTGCAGAACACCCTGATCAACTCCCTGGACTGGCACGACAAGTCCACCGGCCTCATCACCATGTGCGTCGGTGGCGGCCAGGGCATGGCGATGATCCTCGAGCGCGTCTGACGGTTTCGACCGGCCCTTCCAACGGCCGAAGGCCCCGTCCCCCAGGTGGGGGACGGGGCCTTCGTCGTCGGTGCGGGATTCAGGCCTGGACGAGCGCGGCCTGGATGCTCAGCGAGATGCTCACCTTGTCGCCGATCAGGAGCTTGCCGCCGTCGAGCGGGATGTTGAAGTCGACGCCGTAGTCCTTGCGGCTGATCTCGGTGGTGGCGTCGAACCCGATCTTGGTGTTGCCGTACGGGTCGGTGTCGGTGCCGAGGAACTGGACGTCGAGCTCGACCTCGCGGGTGACGCCCTTGATGGTCAGCTCACCCTTCGCGGTCGCACCGTCGAACGCGAGCGCCGAGAAGGTCATCGGGCCGCTCTTCTCGGTGTCGAAGAAGTCGGCCGAGCGCAGGTGCCCGTCGCGCTGCGCGTCGCGGGTGTTGATCGAGTTGAGGTCGATGGTGGCCTCGGCCGTGGTGTCGGCCAGGGTCGCCCCGGTCGTGAGCTTGCCCTCGAAGGACTCGAACTGACCGCGGACCTTGGTCATCAGGTGACGGACGGTGAAGCCGACCTCGGAGTGGCTCGGGTCGATCGTCCAGATGCCGGCGACGAGCTCGGTCGGGGAAACGGTGTTGGTGCTCATGTCTGGTGCCTCTTCCTGAAATCTGATGTGATTGAACTTTCAACTTTGATAGGACCGTAGCACGGGTCGTAGAATGTTCAACTATCTACAGCCGGAGATATTCCCGCACCCCAGGTCGCGAAGGTCCCCTGCCCCCGCGGCTCCCGGCCCCTAGACTCCGCCTCATGAGCGGTTCCGAGACACGCTGGCTGACCCCTGGCCAGCAAGCCGACTGGCGTGCCTTCATCGTCGGCAGCACCTTGTTGATGGACACGCTCGACCGCGAGCTGCGCACCGCCCACGGCATCTCTCTCGGCGAGTACGAGATCCTGGTGCGGCTCTCCGAGATGCCCGACCGCACCCTCCGGATGGCTCAGATCGCCGAGTCGATGCGGCATTCCCGGAGCCGGGTGACGCACACGGTCAGCCGGATGGAGAAGGCCGGACTGATCCGGCGCGAGTCAGCCTCCGACGACAAGCGCGGCGTCGACGCGGTGATGACCGCGCAGGGGTGGGAGCTGCTCCAGGCAGCTGCGCACACCCACGTGACCGGGGTCCGGGAGCACTTCGTCGACCTCGCGGCGCCCGCGGACTTTACCGCGATGGGACGGGTGATGAACGCCGTCTCGGACCGGTTGGTCGCCGAGAACCCGACGTTCGAGGACATCCGGGAGCACTAGCTCCCAGCGGGGTCAGTCGCGGGTGATCGCGCTTCGCGCTCAACACACTCAAACGGCTCGGCCGTACGAGAAAGCTCGACGGCCCTCGCCTCAATCGCGTGTGAGGCGCCGGTGCGTCACCCGGTGGGGACGCGCCGCCTCGGCGCCGAGGCGCTCGATCTTGTTCTCCTCGTACGACGCGAAGTTGCCCTCGAACCAGAACCAGCTGCCCGGCTCGTCCTCGGTGCCCTCCCAGGCGAGGATGTGGGTCGCCGTACGGTCGAGGAACCAGCGGTCGTGCGAGGTGATCACGGCGCAGCCGGGAAACTCCAGCAGGGCGTCCTCGAGCGAGGAGAGCGTCTCGACGTCGAGGTCG
>JBKJIR010000048.1:0-22990 GCA_046598495.1 Marmoricola sp.
AAGATCATCGAGCTCGACAAGAACCGCAACAACGTCGTGCTCTCGCGTCGTGCGTGGCTCGAGCAGACCCAGTCCGAGGTTCGCCACGGCTTCCTGACCCAGCTCCAGAAGGGCCAGATCCGCAAGGGCGTCGTCTCCTCGATCGTCAACTTCGGTGCGTTCGTGGACCTCGGCGGCGTTGACGGCCTGGTGCACGTCTCGGAGCTGTCCTGGAAGCACATCGACCACCCCTCCGAGGTCGTCACCGTCGGCGACGAGGTCACCGTCGAGGTGCTCGACGTCGACATGGAGCGCGAGCGCGTCTCGCTCTCGCTCAAGGCGACCCAGGAAGACCCGTGGCAGCACTTCGCCCGGACCCACCAGATCGGCCAGATCGTGCCGGGCAAGGTCACCAAACTGGTGCCCTTCGGTTCGTTCGTCCGTGTCGAGGAGGGCATCGAGGGCCTGGTGCACATCTCCGAGTTGGCCGAGCGCCACGTGGAGATCCCCGAGCAGGTCGTCCAGGTCAACGACGACGTCATGGTCAAGATCATCGACATCGATCTCGAGCGTCGCCGGATCTCGCTCTCGCTGAAGCAGGCGAACGAGACCTCGACCGCGGTGGAGGCTGAGGACTTCGACCCGACGCTCTACGGCATGACCGCGACCTACGACGAGACCGGCAACTACATCTACCCCGACGGCTTCGACCCCGACACGGGCGAGTGGCTTGAGGGCTACGAAGACCAGCGCAAGGTCTGGGAAGACCAGTACGCCAAGGCGCACGCGCGCTGGGAGTCGCACGTCAAGCAGCAGGCCGAGGCCAAGCAGGCCGAGGTCGAGGCCGGCGAGTCGACGTCGTACTCCAGCGACGCCGGCACGGAGAGCGAGGCTCCCGAGGGTGGCTCGCTCGCCTCCGACGAGGCGCTGCAGGCGCTGCGCGAGAAGCTGACCGGCGGCACCGCCTGATCAGCAGCTGATCACTGAGTCGAAGGGCGTCCGCCGCGAGGTGGGCGCCCTTCGGCGTTCTCGCCGGAGGAAGCGCCCAGGAGGAGGCACGAGCCCCCAGGGCTACCGTCTCAGTCGTTCAGCTGCGCGGAGTCCGACAGCGCCTGAGCCTCGACCAGGGAGCGGCGCAGGATCTTCCCGGTCAGCGTACGCGGGAGTTTCTCCAGCGCGACGTACTCCCGGGGTCGCTTCGGGGGGCTCAGTCGGTCGCGGGCCCACGCCCGCAGGTCATCCTCCCCGGCAGTCCCGACGTACGCCGCGCAGACCCGCTGGCCCCACTTCTCGTCGGGGACGGCGAACACGGCCACCTCGGTGACCCCGGGGTGCTCGGCGAGGGCGTTCTCGATCTCGGCCGGGTAGACGTTCACCCCGCCGGTGATGACCAGGTCCTCGCGCCGGCCGTCCAGGTAGAGGTACCCGTCGTCGTCGAGCCGTCCAAGGTCACCGACCGTGAAGGCGTCGCCGCGCCAGGCGGCTGCGGTCTTCTCGGGCGCGTTGAAGTACTCGAAGCGGGCGTACGGCGGCACGGTGCACCAGATGGTGCCGTCGTCCGCCACGCTCAGCCTCCGGCCGGGCCGGGCACGTCCGACCGTCCCGGGGCGTTCGACCCACTCCTCGCTGCGGCACGCGGTGAACTGGCCCTCGGTGGCTCCGTAGAACTCCCAGGTCGTCTCGGTCGGGAACGCCGCGATCAGCCGCCGTTTCAGGTGGTCCGGACACGGAGCGCCCGCGTGCGCCAGCAGGCGGAAGCACGAGAGGTCCGGCCCGCCGTGGGCGTCCCAGTGGGCGAAGAGGCGCTGGAGGTGGGCCGGGGCGCAGAACATTGTCGTCGGCCGCTCCTCGGTGATCGTCCGGGTGACTGCAGCGGCGTCGAACGACCCCGCTGCGGACGGCTGCGGGAGGACGATCCGCCCGCCGGCCAGCAGCGTGCCCGTCGCGAAGCGCAGCGGAGCCGAGTGGTACAGCGGACTCACGACCAGGTTGACGTCCTCGGCGCCGAAGCCCCAGAGGTCGCGCTCCTCGGCCAGCAGCGCTGACGCGAGGGGGCGGGGCAGCAGCCCGCTGGAGACGCCCTTCGGGACGCCGGTCGTGCCGCTGGTGACGTGCATCGGCCGGGCCAGCGGGACGTCGCCCGGCGACCAGCCCGTCGCCAGGCCCTCCAGGTCGGCCGGATCGGTCACCACCACTGCCGGGTCGAGGTCGGTCAGGAGCGTGCCACGCTCAGCCGCGGTCAGCCGCGGATCGAGCGGGATCGGGACGACGCCGCGGACCAGCAGGGAGAGCACCACGTCGACGTACGCATGGGAACCGGGAACGAGCAGGGCGACCCGGTCGCCGGGCTGCAGCCTCGTGTTCGCTCCGTGCGCCATGACCCCGATCCTTGCAGGCGGCCGCGATCTTGGGATACTCGCGTCCGTGACGAGAAGAGTGGGTCTGACCGGTGGCATCGCCTCGGGCAAGAGCACGGTGTCCGCGGTCCTCGCCGACCTGGGTGCGGTGATCATCGATGCCGACGTACTGGCCCGGGAGGTCGTCGCGAAGGGCACGCCGGGACTGGACTCAGTGGTGGCCGAGTTCGGCACCGAGCTCCTGACGCCCGATGGTGAGCTCGACCGTCCGGCGATGGGCGCGCTCGTCTTCGCGGACGGCGACGCCCGGAAGCGGTTGGAGGCGATCGTGCACCCGCTGGTCTTCGAGCGGATCGTCGACCTCGAGGCGCACGCGCCTCCCGGGGTGCTGGTCGTCCATGACATCCCGCTGCTGGCTGAGAGCGGCCGCTCGGGCACCTTCGACGCGGTGATCGTGGTGCACGCCCCGGAGGACCTTCAGATCGAGCGGATGGTCAACGACCGCGGGTGGACCGAGGCCGAGGCCCGGTCACGGATCGCGGCGCAGGCGGCGGCCGAGGACCGGCTCGCGATCGCCACGCACGTCATCGACAACACCGGGACGGTCGAAGACCTCCGTCGCCGGGTGACGGAGGTCTTCGAGGTCCTGCGGGCTGGTTGAGGCGTCGGCCCCGAGCTGCTAGGCGGCGAGGTCGGGATCGGCGAGGCGGCGCAGCTTGGCGATCGCCTCACGCTCGAGCTGCCGGACGCGCTCGGCGGAGATGCCGTGTTTGGTGCCGATGTCGGCAAGCTTGTGCTGCCGCCCGTCGACCAGGCCGTACCGGGAGCGGATGATGTCCGCGGACCGCTCGTCGAGGTGCTCGACCAGGGTGTTGAGCCGGTCGCTTGCCTCGTGGTCGAGAACGTTCAGGTCGGGACCGGGAGCGTTCTCCTGGGCGATCAGGTCGCCGAGCGAGGTGTCGCCGTCGACGTCCAGCGGAGTGTCCAGGCTGACGTGGTCACGGCCCCACGCGATCAGGTCGAGGACCCGGTCGACGTCCATGCCGAGCTCGGTGGCGATCTCGGCCGGCTCGGGGTCGCGTCCGAGCTGACGCTCGAGTGTGCGGCGGGCCGAGGACACCTGGTTGAGTTCCTCGACGACGTGGACCGGGAGCCGGACCACGCGCGCCTGCTGGGCGATGCCGCGGGTGATGGCCTGCCGGACCCACCACGTCGCGTAGGTCGAGAACTTGTAACCCTTGGCGTAGTCGAACTTCTCGACGGCGCGGATCAGGCCGGTGTTGCCCTCCTGGATCAGGTCGAGCATGGGCATCGCGCTGCGACCGTACTTGCGGGCGATCGAGACCACCAGGCGGAGGTTGGCGTTGATGAACTGCTGGAGCGCGCGCTCGCCCTCGTCGACGAGCCACTCGAGCTCAGCCTGCGTCGCGAACCCGGGGGCACCGCCCTTGCGACGTCCTACCCGGCCCTCTTCGAGGAGCTGGGCGGCCATCAGGCCGGCCTCGATCGTTTTGGACAGCTCAACCTCGGTGATGGCGTCGAGCAGCGGCGTGCGGGCGATCTCGTCGAGGTACAGGCCGACGCTGTCGCGGCCTTCGATCTCACGCTCCATGCGACGTACGGTCACGGTGGCCCTCCTGGTCCAGCAGCGGGACGGTGCTCGGTCTCCACTGATTTCAACGCGTGGTCCGGGCGGAGGATTCCCGCCCGGGGTTGTTGCCTTCGACAGGTACGACGCTCGAGTACCCCCCGAAGTTGCGCCTGCCGCACCTTCTCAGGCACTTCTCAGCGAGTGCCCGGAGCCGATGTCACGAGGTATTCGGAGCCGAAGCCGCGGCAGACTGGTGCCATGTACCCAGAAATCGGATGCGTGGACGTCAATGCGGATCTGGGGGAAGAGATCACTGATGACAATGCGCTGCTGGAGGTCGTCACCAGCGCCAACGTCGCCTGCGGGTTCCACGCCGGCGACGAGGCGGTGATGCGCGCGGTGTGCGGTCGCGCGGCCGAGCTGGGCGTGGTGATCGGGGCCCAGGTGTCCTACGCCGACCGCGAGGGTTTCGGGCGGCGACCGATGGACCCCGGGAGCGCTGTCCTCACCGGATGGGTCCGGGACCAGGTCCAGATGCTCTCGGGCATCGCGGCGGCCGCAGGAACCGCGGTGCGCTACGTCAAGGCGCACGGTGCTCTCTACAACCGGGCTGCGGAGGACGAGGAGCAGGCCCTGGCTCTGCTGGCCGGCAGCGGCGACCTGCCGGTACTGGGACTACCGGGCTCGACCGTGCTGCGCCTGGCGCAGGAGCAGGGCCGGACCGTGGTCGCCGAGGGCTTTCCGGACCGCCGCTACGCCGCGACGGGTCGCCTGGTCGCACGCTCCGAGCCCGGCGCCCTGGTCGAGGGCTCCGAGCAGGTGGCGGCCAATGCGGTCCGGCTCGCGCGCACGGGGCGGATCGGAACGGTCTGCGTCCACGGTGACTCACCCGGTGCGGTGGCCACGGCGTACGCCGTCCGTGACGGGTTGGTCCGGGCTGGCTTCGAGGTCCGCGCGTGGGCCGACTGAACCCTGAGTTATCCACAGGAACCTGTGGGTAAAGCTGTGGACACACCCCTGATTCTGTGGACGGATTGGCGTTTGATGTGGACAACCGCGGGTGCAGGAAAAAAACTCGGGAAATGTTGCTCCAAGCCCTTGCGCACGTGGTTCAGGTCACGTAGAAATCACCTACCGCATCCCGCAAGGGAAGCGGGGATCGGCTAGAAGACAGAGATCGCCCCGGCGGGGAAACCCGCAGGAAATCCCCCGGTGGTGGGGGGATTCGGCCTCTGGAAGACGGCAGGTCCAGGACGGGAGCATCACCGCCGGTCCACCCTGTAGGGCCCGTGAAACTCATACTTTCACGGGCCCTACGTCCATTTTTGGAACATTTCTGTCGAGGTCGAGAAATGTGAGGGGAAATGCCCTCGAAAAGGGCAGCTGTTCGTATTCGTCCGGACCTGGGTCGAGCCTGTGGGCAACAATGGTCGGATGCAGGTACTCCGGGTCGGCGAGCGGGCCCTCCTGATCGAGTGCGCGGACCCCGCGGACGTTGCGGCGACGTACCGCTTCCTCCGTGAGCTCGGTGGTCGGCTCGGCGCGCAGGACGTCGTTCCGGCTGCCCGGACCGTCCTGGTCGACGGACTGGTGGACCCCGCAGCGACGGCTGCCCTGCTGGCGGAACGGGAGCCCGGAGCTCCGGTCGCAGAGCCGGTGGGCACCCTGGTCGAGATCCCGACCGTCTACGACGGCGAGGACCTGGACGAGGTGGCCCGCCAGTGGGGAACGACCACCAGCGACGTGGTCCGGATCCACCAGGCGACCCTCTTCCAGGTGGTCTTCTGCGGGTTCGCGCCCGGTTTCGCCTACTGTTCCGGGCTCCCCGACGGGCTCGAGGTCGCCCGGCGTGCCGAGCCCCGGCCGCGCGTTCCCGCCGGGTCGGTCGGCCTCGCCGGGGAGTACACCGGGGCCTACCCGGCTGCCTCTCCCGGAGGCTGGCAGCTGATCGGCCGGACCGGCGCCGCGCTCTGGGCGCCGGACCGTGCCCGCCCTGCACTGCTCGAGCCCGGTGACCAGGTCAGGTTCGTCGATGGCTGAGGCCGGGGTGATCGAGGTCCTGGACGCCGGAGCGCTGACGACCGTCCAGGACCTGGGCCGACCGGGCTTCGCGCACCTGGGGGTCCCGGTCTCGGGCGCGCTCGACGTCGCGGCACTCCGGCTGGCCAACCGCCTGGTCGGGAACCCCGAGGGCGCGGCCGGTCTGGAGACCACCCTGACCGGGATGCGTTTCCGGGTGACCCGGGGCGTCCGGCTCGCGGTCACCGGAGCGGAGTGCGTGGTGCGGGTCGACCAGCGTCCGGTGGCCTGGGGAGCGGCGCTCTCGGTCGCGGCGGGGGCCGAGGTCGAGATCGGTCAGGCCGTCACCGGGCTGCGGTCCTACGTCTCCCTGGCCGGCGGGGTCGTCGTCTCGCCGGTGCTCGGGTCGCGGTCGACCGATCTTCTCTCCGGACTCGGACCGGCGCCCGTGGCGCACGGCCAGGTCCTCCCGCTCGGAGCGGCGTACGCCCTGGTGCCGGCGGTCGAGGCGGTCCGCTCCGTGCGCGGGCCGGTCCTCCGGCTGGACCTGGGGCCGCGCGCCGACTGGTTCACCCCCGAGGCCGTCGCCCGCCTCCACGGTGCGGCGTACGCCGTCGGGCCGGCGTCCAACCGGATCGGACTGCGGCTCCTCGGGGACCCGGTCGCGCGGAGCCGGCCCGGCGAGCTGCCGACCGAACCGATGGTGCTGGGCGCCGTGCAGGTCCCCCCGAACGGTCAGCCCGTGGTGTTCCTGGCAGACCATCCGACGACCGGCGGCTACCCGGTGATCGGGGTCGTCCGGTACGACGACCTCCCGGTCTGCGCGCAGGCCAGGCCGGGGGAGCGACTCACTCTTCGCGTGGTGGGGTGAGCAGGTGCAGGGCCGGGTCGTCGGCAGCGAAGCTGGTGACCTTGCCGGACGGTGACGCCGCGGTCTCGAACCTGACCGTGACAACCCCGCGCCCGGAGCCCCACACCCAGCCCTGACCGAGCTCGTCGTGGACGACGTCGAGTCCCGGCAACCAGACCCGCTGCCGGTTCAATGAGGCCAGCACCGACTCGGTCTCCTCGTCGACGACCTCGACCGGGGTCTCGTCGGTGTCGCTGAACAGGTCGTCCTGGATCCAGTCGGCCAGGGCCGAGACCCCGACCCCGAGGAGACGTACCCCCCCGGAGGTGTCGAGCTCGCCGAGCAGGGTCCGGGCGACCCGGGAGACGGTGCGGGCGTCGTCGGTCGGCCCGGGCAGCGTCGCGGAACGCGTGTGGGTCGAGAAGTCGTGCAGGCGCACCTTGAGGGTCACGGTGCGTCCGGACAGCCGGGCCTTGCGGAGCCGCTCGGTGACCTTGGTCGCCTGCCTCTCGACCAACGCACCGAGGAGCTTCCGGTCGACGTGATCGGTCTCGTAGGTGTCCTCGACGCTGATCGACTTGGCCTCGCGCTCGGCGACGACCGGGCGGTCGTCCTGGGCGCGCGCCAGCCGGAAGAGGTTGTGGCCCTGGGCCCTGCCCAGGACCCGGACCAGCTCGTCCTCGCTGATCTGCTCGAGCTCGGCGACGGTGTGTACACCGATCCGGCGCAGGTGCTCTGCCGTGGCCGGCCCGACGCCGGGGATCACCGTGACCTGCATCGGTCGGAGCAGGTCCTGCTCCATCCCGGGAGCGACCACGGTCAGCCCGTCGGGCTTGTCGATCTCGCTGGCGATCTTCGCGATGAACTTGGAGCTGCCGATCCCGACTGATCCGGTCAAGCCGCCGGTCACGTCGAGGACCCGCTGCTTGAGCTCCTGCCCGAAGGCGCTCACCCCGGAGATCGAACGGTCGGGCAGGTCGGAGGCGGCCAGGTCGACGAAGGCCTCGTCGAGCGAGAGCGGCTCGACCAGCGGACTGATGCTGCGCAGCAGCTCCATCACCGCGGCGCTCGTCGCACGGTAGGCGTGGAACCGGCCGGCCAGGAACGCGGCGTTCGGACAGCGTCGTCGTGCTTCGGACGTCGGCATTGCGGAGTGGACGCCGAAGGCGCGGGCCTCGTACGACGCGGTGGCGACGACCCCGCGGCCGCCCACCCCGCCCACGACGACCGGCTTTCCGCGTAGGGAGGGCTTGTCCCGTTGCTCGACCGATGCGAAGAATGCGTCGAGATCCACGTGCAGGATCGTCGGCTCGTCACGCATCGGAGCATCGTACGGCGGGGCCGGCCCTCCACAGTCCTCCGCGGTCGGAGTCGTTCCACAGGGTGCCGCTGAGGGCACTGCCGGGCTCGAGCCGGTGCCGAGAGTTCGGTCATGAACACCTTCACTGCACGCACCCCGGTCGACCTGCTCGCCGTCGTTCCCTTCGTGATCGGCTTCCACCCCGAGGACTCGGTGGTCCTGCTGACCTTCGCCGATCCGGGCGGGCCGGACAGCTCCTTCCACGCGCGCGTCGACCTGCCGCTGGTCGAGGCCGAGCAGCGCCAGGTGGCCGGGCTGCTCCGCGAGGTCGCCGTCCGGCACCGTGCCCGGACGGTCGGCGTCCTGCTCTACACCGACGACACCGCCGCTGCGCGGCTCTTCGCCGATCTGGTCGTGCCGGGTCTGCTGGACGACAACATCGAGGTCATCGACGTGATCCGCGTCGACGGCGAGAGGTTCTTCGCCGTCGACGACCCGGACGACCCGGGGACGCCGTACGACTTGTCCTCGCACCCGTTCACGGCCAGCCAGGTGCTCCAGGGGCGGGTGGCACACGAGAGCCGGGCGGCGCTGCGGGACACCCTCGTCGGCGGTGACGACCAGGATGCTGACCAGGTCGCCGCGGCAGCCGCAGCGGTGGTCGACGGCCTGGTCGAGGCGGCCCGCCAGGGGCTTCCGCTCACGCCGGCGATGGTCGAAGAGGCCCGCTGGGTCCAGGGGGCGGTGCGTTCCTTCCTCGGCAGCGGCGAAGCGCCCTTGGTCGCGGACGCGGGTCGGTTGCTGGTCCTGGTCTCCTTCGAGGCGCTGCGGGAGGTCGCTTGGGCAGAGATGTCAAGGGCCACCGCGCGACAGCACGTCGAGCTGTGGCGGGGCCTCGTGCGTCGGGCGCCGTCGGACCTCCGGGCCGGTGCCGGCGGCCTCCTCGCCTTCGCGGCCTGGCTCGCCGGGGACGGCGCACTGGCCTGGTGCGCGCTCGAACGCTGCTTCGAGGCAGATCCCGATGACCAGCTCGGCCAGCAGGTGGCCGCGCTCGTGGAGTCGGCGACGCCGCCGCGGGTGTGGACCCCTGCTCCGGTCGAGTCACTGCGGATCTTCCAGGCCGGCGCCGACGCGGCCCCGTGATTCGCTCGGCGCACCCGGGTCGGATCGATGCCCTAGGGTCGGTCCATGGGTCAGGACGTGGACCAGCAGGAGTTCAGCGGAGCAGACCGAACGCGGTACCGCGAGAAGGTTCGACGGTGCCTGGACGTCTTCGCGCTGATGCTGCGCCAAGCCCATTTCGATGCCGACGACCCGATGACCGGGCTGGAGATCGAGTTCAACCTCGTCGACGACGAGGGGCGCCCCTCCCTGAAGAACGCTGAGGTGCTCGCGGCGATCGCGAACCCGCTCTTCCAGACGGAGCTCGGCCAGTTCAACCTGGAGATCAACGTCGCGCCCCGTCGGCTCGGCGACGGCGGTGCCACCGGGTTCGAGGCGGATCTCCGGGCCAGCCTCAACGATGCTGAGCAACGCGCCAGTGCGGTCGGCGCCCACCTCGTGATGATCGGCATCCTTCCGACCTTGGAACCCGGTCACCTCACGCTGGCCACCATCAGCCCGAACCCCCGCTACCGGTTGCTCAGCGACCAGATTTTGGACGCGCGCGGGGAGGACATCGCGATCTCGATCAGCGGGGTTGAGAGCCTCTCGACGAGCGCCGACTCGATCGTTCCGGAGGCGGCGTGCACCAGTACCCAGCTGCACATCCAGGTGAGCCCCGAGCAGTTCGCGCCGTACTGGAACGCCTCCCAGGCCATCGCGGGCGTCCAGCTCGCGTTGGGTGCCAACTCGCCGTACCTGCTCGGGCGGGAGCTCTGGAGCGAGACCCGGATCCCGCTTTTCGAGCAGACCACGGACACCCGCAGCGACGAGCTCAAGGCCCAGGGAGTCCGGCCCCGGGTCTGGTTCGGCGAGCGCTGGATCACCTCGATCTTCGACCTCTTCGAGGAGAACGTGCGCTTCTTCCCGGCGCTACTGCCGATTACCGAGGAAGAGGACCCGCTCGCGGTGCTGCAGGCGGGCGGGACGCCGATGCTGCACGAGCTCCGGCTGCACAACGGGACCATCTACCGCTGGAACAGGCCCGTCTACGACGTGGCCGACGGAAAGCCTCACCTGCGGGTGGAGAACCGGGTGCTCGCCGCGGGCCCCACCGTCGTCGACACCCTCGCCAACGCCGCGTTCTACTTCGGCCTCACCCGGGCACTGGTGGGTGACGAGCGACCGCTCTGGTCCCAGATGTCGTTCTCGGCCGCCGAGGAGAACTTCCACGCCGCGGCGCGGGACGGGATCGACACGCAGGTCTACTGGCCCGGCCTCGGTCAGGTCTCGGCGACCGAGCTCACCCTGCGTCGCCTGCTGCCGCTGGCACGTCAGGGGTTGGAGGACTGGGGGGTCGCGACGGAGGAGTCCGATCGGCTCCTCGGCGTGATCGAGGCCCGGTGCACCCTCGGCCGCAACGGGGCGTCGTGGTTCCGGGACCAGGTGCGGGCACGCGAGACTGCCGGCGATGACCGCGCGGGGGCTCTGCGCCGCACGCTCCTGGACTACCGGGAGCGGATGCACACCAACGAGCCGGTTCACACCTGGTAACAGAGTCATACCTGGCGATCAGTCCCTGCGCCGGGTCCTTCCGGTGCGGACGACCTCGTCGGCGGTCAGGTCGATCCACCCGTACCGGGTGATCACGTAGAACCCGGGCACCGTCAACGCGTGGCGACCGTAGGCCTCGAGCGCAGCGGCCAACCAGGCGAAGTCGGCGTCGCCCGGCACGAGCTCGCCCGAGCGGGTGATCCACGGCACCGGCTGCGGGACCTGGTTTCGGTCGATCCCGTCGAGGGCGCGTTCGACCACGTCGGCACGGAGGCCGGCATCCAAGGCAGGGTCGTCGCTCAGAGTCAGGTGCTCGCCGCCGAGGACGCCGAGGTGGAACTCGCGGGGGAGCGAGCGACGGGTGCCGGCCGCGACGACGAAGTCGGCCAACGCGCGGCGTACGTCGGCGGGTCGGGGCGGGTCGTATTCAGGAGACATCGAGCCAGGGTGCAGGAGTCTGGTGAGCGCCGTTCGTTGCATCCACAGGTGTGTGCCGGGTCACCGGCGGGTGTGCGGCATCCTTGGTCCATGGCGATCCAGATCACCGGCGACGACGCCGCCGACAAGGTCCTGACCGACGACCCGTTCGCGTTGCTGCTCGGCATGCTGCTGGACCAGCAGTACCCGATGGAGCACGCGTTCCGCGGACCGTCGAAGCTGTTGACGCGGTTCGGCACCCTGGAGCCTGCGGCGATCGCGGCCGCCGAGCCCGAGCAGTTCGCGGCGCTGTGTGCCCAGACCCCTGCGGTGCACCGGTTCCCCGGATCTATGGCCGCCAGGATCCAGGCGGTCGCCGCCGACGTCGTCGACCAGTACGGCGGCGACGCCTCCCGTATCTGGACCGAGGCCGCGGACGGGGCCGACCTGGTCAAACGGGTGATGGCGCTTCAGGGCTTCGGCAAGCAGAAGGCGCAGATCTTCACCGCTCTGGTCGCCAAGCAGCTCGGCGTTCGCCCGAACGGCTGGGAGAAGGCGGTGGGGGACTACGGCCTGGACGGCTACCGCTCGGTCGCCGATGTCGTGGACCCCGACTCACTCGGCAAGGTTCGCGCGTACAAGAAGGACAAGAAGGCCGCTGCCAAGACATGACCGGCGTTGCTGGCGGGGGTGATCGGAGCTTTTCACCGGACCCGTGACAGAATGACGGCGCGGCTGTTGACAGGTACGGGCTTTGCCGCGCCCTCAGTGTGTTTCTGATGTCTGACCGAGAGGTAGTTCGTGTCCTCCAGCTCGTCCACCGCGACCCCCCGCAAGTCCGCCGCCAAGACGGCCGCGACCGCGACGAAGAAGGCACCGGCCAAGACCACCGCCAAGACCACTGCCAAGGCGCCCGCGAAGGCGACGAAGGCTGCGGCGAAGGCTCCGGCAGTGAAGGCTCCGGCGAAGAAGGCCGCTCCGGCGCCCGCCGCGAAGAAGGCGGCTCCTGCCGTCAAGAAGGCCCCCGCGAAGAAGACTGCGGCCAAGACCGCCGCGGCCGTCGAAGCCGTCGGTATCGACGGCAAGAAGGTCCTCCCCGATGTTCCCGACGAGCAGTTCGAAGAGGACGTCAAGGCCGACCCGACGATCGTCGAGGACGAGAAGTCGGCCTTCACGGTCTCGGCTGCTGATGAGACCGACGAACCCGCGCAGCAGGTCATGGTCGCCGGCGCGACCGCCGACCCGGTCAAGGACTACCTGAAGCAGATCGGCAAGGTCCCCCTCCTCAACGCCGAGATGGAGGTCGAGCTGGCCAAGCGGATCGAGGCCGGTCTCTTCTCCGAGGAGAAGCTGGCCAAGGGCGGCAAGATCAGCGCCAAGATGCTCGACGAGCTCGAGTGGATCTCCGAGGACGGCAAGCGCGCCAAGAACCACCTGCTGGAGGCCAACCTCCGTCTCGTGGTCTCGCTGGCCAAGCGCTACACCGGCCGCGGGATGCTCTTCCTCGACCTGATCCAGGAGGGCAACCTCGGTCTGATCCGGGCGGTCGAGAAGTTTGACTACACCAAGGGCTACAAGTTCTCGACGTACGCGACCTGGTGGATCCGTCAGGCGATCACCCGCGCGATGGCCGACCAGGCCCGCACCATCCGTATCCCCGTGCACATGGTCGAGGTCATCAACAAGCTCGCCCGCGTCCAGCGGCAGATGCTCCAGGACCTGGGCCGTGAGCCCACGCCCGAGGAACTCGCCAAGGAGCTCGACATGACCCCCGAGAAGGTCATCGAGGTCCAGAAGTACGGCCGTGAGCCGATCTCGCTACACACCCCCCTGGGTGAGGACGGCGACTCCGAGTTCGGTGACCTGATCGAGGATTCCGAGGCGATCGTGCCGGCCGACGCGGTCAGCTTCACTCTTCTCCAGGAGCAGTTGCACGCGGTCCTGGACACCCTGTCCGAGCGTGAGGCCGGCGTGGTCAGCATGCGCTTTGGTCTGACCGACGGCCAGCCGAAGACGCTCGACGAGATCGGCAAGGTGTACGGCGTCACGCGTGAGCGGATCCGCCAGATCGAGTCGAAGACGATGTCGAAGCTGCGGCACCCGAGCCGGTCGCAGGTTCTGCGCGACTACCTGGACTAGGACTAGTCCTCTGAGATCTGCATAACCGCAGGTCAGAGGCCGTTTCCACACCTCATCCACTGACGACGGGGACAGCACAGCGCTCTTAGTCCAGATATCGGCCTACGTTGGCCCGTATGAACACCTGTTCGACTGGACCGCAGTCATGACCCCGGCCGAGGCCGAGGTGCTGGCCCTCTCCTGGCAGCTCTGCCTGCGTGCTGAGCGCAAGAGTCCTCAGACCCTGAAGGTCTACAGCGACGGCCTCCGGCTCTACCTGAGTTGGTGCGTCAAGAGCGCAGTCTCGCCGATAGTCCGCGGGAGCCTGAACCTGTTCGTCGCGGAGCTTCTTGAGGGCGGTGCTGCCGCCTCGACCGCTCGCAGCCGCCAGCTCGCCGTTCGCCGCTTCACCGCCTGGCTCACCGAGGAGGGCGAGCTCGAGACCGACCCGTTCCTCGGCATCAAGTCGCCGAAGCTCGACGAGAAGGTGATCGAGCCGCTGACCGACGACGACCTGCGAGCGTTGATCAAGTCCTGCCAGCCACCGAAGGGAGCCGAGCCCAAGGTCGCGCTGCGCCACCGCCGCGACGAGGCGATCATCCGGTTCATGTTCGAGACCGGCACCAGAGCCGGGGAGGTGGTGGTCCTAGCCGTCGATGACGTCGACCTGAGGGCAGGGACCG
The DNA here is from genome assembly GCA_046598495.1 of Marmoricola sp. GTDB lineage: Bacteria > Actinomycetota > Actinomycetes > Propionibacteriales > Nocardioidaceae > Marmoricola. The sequence goes on from JBKJIR010000048.1 coordinate 13,970, forward strand.
CGACGGTGCGCCGCGGCAAGGGCGGCAAGGGACGGGTCGTGCCGATGGGTGCTGACGCTTCCCTCGCCTTGGACCGGTACCTCCGCCTTCGCCGTGGCCACCGGCTCGCCGAGTCTCCGGACCTCTGGCTCGGAGACCGCGGCAAGCGCTTCAGCTACGACGCCCTCCACAAGACCCTGGCCGAGAGGGCGAAGGCAGCCGGGGTCGTCGGCTTCCACCCACACCTCCTGCGGCACACCGCCGCGCACCGCTGGCTCGCAGCTGGCGGCTCGGAGTCCGGGCTCATGGCCGTGGCCGGGTGGACCCGCCCCGACATGCTGATGCGGTACACCAAGGCCCAGGCCTCAGCCCGCGCAGCCGACGAGGCCCGCGGGCTCAACCTGGGAGCGTTATAACCGGGCACTGTGGAAAGAAGTGCTGTTCTGCCGGACGCTGTGCATACACTGGGAATTAGCCCGGCGGAGATGGCCGGAACCAGGTTCGAACCCTGAGCGGGCACGCCATCAAATAAGAAATCCCAGGCCCGGGGGGAATCCGGGGACAAGCCGCCACCTAGCAGGGCACTCGCGGCAGACTTCCGTACCGGAGGACTGCCCTGATGACGTCACCCACCTTGCCCACGCCCGGCGCGGAGCGCTCGCTCCGTGCCGCCATCGCCGCCCATGAATCCTGGGCCAGCACCACCGACCGCACGGCCCGCACGGCCGCTGCACGCGCCGCCCTCGATCAGAAGTTTCTTGACCAGGCAGACGGTGACCCTGTTCGTGCCGAGCACTTGCGTAAGGCACACTTCCTCCGCCTCGCGCTGAAGTCCGCGGAGGCTCGCCGTGCGCGGGCTGCGATTGCTGGCGGTGAACGATGACTGACGAGGAAGGTCGTTCGGCCCGGGCAGTGCTGTCGGAGCCGTTCATCGCGACCACCCCCTGCGCTGACGCGAGCACGCCGCTGCCGTTGGTCATGACCCCCGCTGAGGCGGTCGAGATCACCGGGAAGATCAGCGAGCTGGTGGCGTCGATCACGGCGGACAGCGTGGCGGTGGTCGAGTTGATCGGGCAGGCCAAGTCGGGCGAAGCGTGGCGCGCCCTGGGGTACGCGAGCTGGACCGCCTACGTCGCGGCCGAGTTCTCCGGGGCGCTGCAAGCGTTACAGGCCGCCGAGCGGATGCCGGTCGTCTCGGTCCTCGCCGATAGCGGCATGTCGGTCAGGGCGATCGGCGAGGTCGTGGGCGTCGGCAAGTCGACGGTCTCGCGAGACCTTGCCGCATCAGGTGTCCCGGATGGGACACGTAGTCGCGTGACAGGCCGGGACGGCAAGTCCTACAGCCGTCGGGCAACGGGCGCGCCAACTCGGTTTACCCGCGATCAGTGCGCATTGATGCTTCCTGACCTGGCCAGGGCTGGCCTCAGCTCGCGCCAGATGACCGAGTGGTTCGGGATCAGCGAGGAACAGATCCGGGCGGTCGCCTGCGAGGAAGGCATCGAGATCCCGGCCGACGAAGCGATCGGTGGGACGCGCCGACTCAACGGTGCCCGCATCGTGCGGGAAACGGTGAGCACCCTCGAGGGTCTGGCGACGGCCATGGAGCTCGTCGCCTGGGACGCCCTAGTTCCCACCGACCAGGAACTGGTCGAGTATCTCGAGCGGCTCGAGCCCGCTTTGAGAACCCTCAACCGATGCCGGGAGCAACTGAGAGAGACCACCAGCGGGACCATCGCGGCGACGTCGAACATGGCCGAGCCGGTGGCGTCATGTTGACCGGGCGCGTACGCATCGACCTGTCGAAGACCCCTGCGGACCGGATGCGGCACCGGCTCGCCACCCTGGAGTCCATGCCGAGCGGCACGGAGGTGGTGGTCTGTGTCGGTGCGGTTGCTGTCGAGCCCGACGCGCTGCGGTTGCTGCGTGGTCAGGAGCGTCGGCTCCGTGTTGTGATCGAGGGCGAGGCGTTCAACGTGCCGCGCTGGCTCCAGGCGATCCGTCACGGCTACGGGGAGCTGATCCTGTGACCAACGAGGTCCTCGGTCCGTGGGCGCGGCACTACCAGGAGGCCTGGCAGAGCCGGGCCGGTGATCCTCGGCTGCCTCACTGGCTCAGGGTCACTGCTGCCGGGTATGGGTCGCACGGCAACAACGGCCACGCGTTGTTCAAGCGCGGCCAGCTCGCACTCATCCTGGCCGCGCCCGACAAGCGCACAGGAGCGATCCGCCCGTACACCAACCTCGGCCGGGCGATTGACGAGGCCGTCGAGTACGGATGGCTCGAGGAGGAGTCCTACTGGGGCTGTCTCATCGTGCCCGCGCACGCGATCAAGAAGGGCGCTTACGGGACGGTCGGCGTCTGCCCGATCCACGTGAAGCGCCGGAACCGGGTCGCGAATCGCTCGCTGAGTGAGGGGCCCGAGGGCCTGTCCTCAACCCTGAGTGAGGCGTTCGCGCCTCGAAGCCCTCGCTCAGCGAAGGCTTCGAGGGCTGAATCCCTCACTCAGCGAGGCCTTCCCCGCGTAGGCCCCTCTGCTCTTTCTGTTCTGCCTGTGAACCCGGCGGCAGCATCAGCAACCCCGCATTGCGAGCCCTAGCTCGAGCACGGTCCGAAGCGCTCTACCCATAAGGAGACCACCATGAGTTACACCCCGAACGCCCGCACCGACATCTACATCCGTGCCCGGATCCCCGTCATCGCCGACGCGAACGGCAACCCCGCACCCGAGGGCACCACCATGATCGCCACCTACCCCGTCGTCGCCTGGACCGACGACGGCGACCCCCTCATCGCCCTCGCCGCCACACCCGGCACCACCATCAAGAACGGGCGCATGGGCAAGGCAGCCACCTTCCCCGACTACGAACTGTGCGTCCTCCCGCCCACCAGCCGCGACATCACCACCGCCGACCCCACCGACGTCGTGGAGGTGATCCCCGGCTCCGCCGAGAAGCTGCGCTACACGCTCCCGGACGGCGTGATCTGGGAGGGTTCGGTGCCGCTCTGGGGCAGGCGCGCAGACGGCTCCCTGGTCGCCCTCCTCACCGCCGAAACCGTCCCCCACGTGCGGACGGTCGAACGCGACGAGCACGGTGAGATCACCGGGGTGGTGGAGAAGTGAGGACTTTTTTGTTCCCGAACCGGACCGGAGAGCCCTGCCCTGGCCGCTCGTTTCCCCCCGCCCCAAAGTTCCCCCTCCGTGGCGCAAAGTTCCCCCGACGTGGCGCGACGTTGCCCTGTCGGGGCCCGTCGGCTGCCGGGTGGGGGTGGGTGCGGTGAGCGGGTTTGTTCGCCCGGAGGCGGTAGATCATTTGGCGGAGGCTTACCGGCATAAGGGGAGGTCGGCGTATGCGGATGCGGTGATCGCGAACCGGCACGCCGACTTCTTCCCTGCCGAGTGCCTGGCGGCGGTGGACCGGGTGCTGGTCGAGTACCGGGCTGGGCTGATCGCTGGTCAGGAGGAGCGCCGCTTGATGGGCTTGTACGACTCGGAGTGGGTGGCGCGGCTGCACTTCCTGTCGCAGCTCACCGATGAGGAGTTCAACGAGATTCGTGACGCCGGGCTGATGGAGGACCTTGAGCCCTGACCTGGGTAACGGAACGACCGCTATCGGGCTGGATGTTTCGCGATCGACTATCGCGGGTACAGGCAAGGCGACGGTCCCAGGAGATCCCTGTCGTTCTTGTTCTCGCTCGGATCCCGCGGGTGCATGCCTTGCAATGCAGTTCGGGAGAATCATGAGCGAATCGCCGAACGAGCCACGGTCAGTGGAGATGGTGCGTCAGCTCCTGGCTGGCCCGACGCTGGACCTTCCCGACCTCGAGTCGGCGGTGCGACCGCTCCTCGTCGCCGTAGCCGAGATCGGCAACTTCGATGCGACCTACCTGACGGTCATCGACTGGGCGACCCGCCGTCAGATCGTACGTTTCAGCCACAACGTCAACCACGTCTTCCTAGTCGAAGGACAAGAGACCGAGTGCTCACCCGAGGTGACCGAGTTCGCCTTCATGGGCGTGAGCCGGTGGACTGGTGCCGTTGACGAGCCGACAAAAGAGACGGCTCAGATGGCGCGAGGCCTCGGCGTCGGTTCGTTCTCGAGCGTTCCGGTTGTTACCGCCGCTCACGGCCTCTACGGGCGACTGTGTGGGGCCAGCAAGGGCGACGCGCCCACCACGGACGCCACGATCTCGGCGATGGAGTTCATCGCTCGCCTGATCAGCGACCTCATGGCCCGACAAGACGCCGCACGCGCTGTCCGCGACGCACAGGTTGCTGCGAACGCGTTGTATGCGCGTGCAGGGTTTCTAGCCGAAGCCGAGCACAAGCTCAAGACGCCGCTGACCGCGATCACCGGCTGGATGGAGCTGCTGCAGTCCGAATGGCGCACTGCGTCGGAGGAGGAGATCGCCGAGGCTATCGACGTGGTGGACCGCAACTTTCGTCTGCTCGTCACCTTGGTCAATCGACTGCTCGAAGAATCCACCGCCGATATCAGGGCACAGAATCTGCACGTCTCCCGGGTCAACGTGGGCGAGGCAGTCCGCCTAGCAGCTCGTGCGTTCGTTACCCCGCTGGCTACCCACGATGTTGTAGTCGACTGCGGCGATGACGTGTACGCCGAGGTCGATCCCACAGCGCTGTATCAGGTGCTCGGCCACCTCCTCGACAACGCGGTGAAGTACTCGCCGTCGGGCACGTCGATTGAGATTCGGATACGCCAGGAGCCGGTTCGGGTTGAGATTGACATTCGCGACCACGGCACCGGTATCCCGCTCGACGTTGACGTGTTCGCGCCCTTCGCCCGCGGCCACACCAAGGCCGTCGAGACCAAACCCGGAGTCGGACTCGGCCTCCACATCGCCCGCAAACTGGTGCGTGCCATGAACGGCGAACTAAGCGCCCGCACCAACACCGACGGCGGCTCAACGTTCACCATCCAACTGCCAGCGAACTGACCCGACCCACCCCCGAACAAGCGGTCAACGAGGTAGTCTCGAAGTGCCCGGTGGGTGAACCACCGGTGATCGCGTCTGGTTGAGCTGCGTACTACGCCTGGCTCCCCGGCCCTGACACCGGACTACGGCGAACCTACTGCGACGGTGCGCCGCGGCGTGAGTGCCCTGGCCTGTTGATCGACGGCATCCCATACCTACGTGCCGCACAGCACACCCCATGGTGGCTGCCAGCGGCGGGATGCGAGACCACCATGTCTGCACTCACCCTCAACATGCTCCACCAGCGCAAGCTCGATGAATACAACGGCATCGCCGCCCAGCTCGCCGGAATGCGCGACCGCGAAACCAGCCTCACCGACGCCGAGGTCTCCCTGGTCGCAGTGCTCAAGGAACGCAAGCGCAAGCTCGGCCTGGAGCTCGATGACCTCAAGCTCGAACGTGAGCACGACGCTGCTGTCGATGCTCTGGCCCAGCAGACTGTGCCTGCGGCCCGTTCGCCCTACGACGTGGCCACCCGGGTCTACCACGCGGAGCGGACCTACCGGCCCGACGACGCTGCCCGGGGTGCACCGGGGTTCCTCTCCGACCTGTACCGGGGCCAGGTGCTGCACGACCCTGGTGCGAACGAGCGCCTGTCCCGTCACGGTCATGAGGTTGAGGTCGACCGGCCCGAGCTGATGTCGCGTGCGAGCTCGACCGGCAGCGTCTCCGGCTTCGTGCCGCCGATGTACCTGACCGAGCTGTGGGCCGAGCTTGCCCGTGCTGGTCGGCCGGTCGCGAACCTGTGCATGAAGATGCCGTTGCCCGACGTCGGGATGACCGTGAACATTCCGCGGGTCACCACCGGCACCAGCGTGGCGGTACAGACCGCAGAGAACGCGGCCCTCGCCACCCAGGACATCGACGACACCCTGTTGACGGTCAACGTGAACACCGTCGCCGGGTACACCGACGTGTCCAGGCAGGCTGTCGAACGCGGCATCGGGGTCGAACAGCTCGTCCTCTCCGACCTCGCCGCCGACTACAACGCCAAGCTCGACACCCAGGTCATCAACGGCACGGGGTCCAGCGGGCAGCACCTCGGGATCCTGGGGGTCTCTGGGACCACCGCGGTGACCTACACCGACGCCTCGCCGACGGTGCCGGAGCTGTGGCCCAAGCTCGCCGACATGGTCCGCCAGATCGTGTCCCAGCGCTACACCGGGGCCACCGCGGTCGTGATGACCCCGCTGGCCTGGGGCTGGTTGCTCGCCGCCACCGACACCGCCGGTCGCCCGCTGATCGACGCCTCGGCGAACGGCAGCGGACAGAACACGATGGGCACCTCGGCTACACCCGTCTACGACGGCGCAGCCGGGACCGTGTTCGGCGTACCGGTGTTCTTGAGCGGAAACATTCCAGCGAACCTCGGGGCAGGCACCAACGAAACCCGCATCATCGCCGCCGACTTCCGCGACCTCATGCTGTTTGAGGACAACGGCGGCGCACCGGTCCAGCTCCGCTTCGACGCACCCCTCTCCTCCACCCTCGGGGTACGGCTCCTGGCCTACGGCTACTCCGCCTTCGCAGGCGGCAGGCAGCCCAAGGCCATCAGCATCCTCGGCGGAACCGGACTGATCCTGCCCAGCCTGTAACCCGCACCCGGCGTCAACGTCACCACGTCCCAGGCTTCGCCTTCTCGCCGGACCGTGGAAACGATGGTGGCCAGCGGAGTAGTCCGGGGCACGCCCCGCCGCACAACCACCAGCGCCACCAACACCGACGGCCCCACACCCACAACGGGCGCGGGGCCGTCGGTCGGTCTGTGCTTAGTTCGCTACGAACTAAGCACAGACCGACGGTCGTGCCGATCAGCCCCTTCCCCGGAAGTAAGCACGTCGCGGGCGTCCTCAGTGCGGGTCGCGATCGCGCCCGCCACCTGACCCGCCCGGATCTCCGGTTGCCCTTCGCACGGCCGGGGCTAGCGAGACGTCGGGGGCCTCTGGAATGCTCCAGAAATGAACACGAGCCGATTGCGTCAAATTCCCGGGTACGAAGCGGTGGACCGTGGCTGAGGAGAAGTGGCACGCAGCTCGACTGATTCCGACCTCCGGAATCGCTGGGGCCGAGGAGCAAGAGCGCCGCGCGACGTCTGCGCTCTTGGCAGTCCTGTCGGCGGTCAAGGAGTTCAACCGAGCGATTCTCGGTCCCCTGGGTGCGCCCGTCGGCGTTGTAGAGACGTTCATCGAGGTGCCGTTCCAGCTTGGCGACCGGGAAGTGCGTCCAGACGGACTCATCCGCGTTACTCGCGGCGGTAAGGCATGGACCGCTCTCGTCGAGGTGAAGACCGGAAAGAACGATCTAGCGACACCGCAACTTGAGGCGTATCTCGACGTTGCCCGCGAGCAGGGCTACAACGCTCTGATCACTATTAGCAACGAGATCCCTGCCAGCGCTGCAGTGCATCCGACACCTATCGACAAGCGGAAGTTGCGAAAGGTCGACCTTCACCACATGCCGTGGTCGTTCATTCTGTCCCAGGCTGTGATGCAGAAGGAGCACCGCGGAGTCTCGGACCCGGATCAGGCCTGGATCCTTGGGGAGCTGATCCGGTACTTGGAGCATCCCAAATCTGGAGCGCTGGACTTCGATGACATGGGCGCTGATTGGGTGCCCTTGCGCGAGGCGGTTGGTGCAGGCACGCTACGGCCAGCCGACAAGAGCATCATTGATGTAAGTGCGCGGTTCGATGCGCTTCTGAGGTATGCGGCACTACATCTGGGTCGCAGATTGGGCACTGAAGTCATCCATCAGTTGAATCGCAAGGAAGTCGCTGATCCCGGGATTCGACCAGCGGCCCTCCGAGCGTCGTTGGTCGAGAACGGAACGATGTCGGGAGTAATTCGAATCCCGAACACCGTCGGGCCGATCCAAATCACAGCGGACCTCCGTTCGTCACGGATTACCGCCCAGATCGACGTTGAAGCACCAAAGACTGGCCGGGCAGCAACGCGTGTCAACTGGCTCTTGCGCCAGCTGAAGGACGCTCCCGGCGCGATTCGTATCGAAGCCTTCGCGGCGAACCAACGAGGGCCAGGAGCTGCAGAACTTCTATCAGTGCTGCGCGGAAACCCAGCGCTGCTGGTGGCTGACCCTTCCAAGGATCTGCGGTCGTTCCGCATTGCCGCTACTGGTGCGATGGGGACCAAACGATCCTTGGGACGTGGCAGTTTCATCGAGTCGGTTGTCGGTGCGATCGATGGCTTCTACGTCGAGGTCGTGCAGAACTTGAAGCCGTGGTCGGCTGCGCCACCGAAACTTCGCGACGAACCGGCGCTGCCGGAAGATGTGCCAGTCGCCCTGGTCTCGACGGCGCAATCGTCCCAGGATGGCCCGGAACCAGCGGATAGTGCAGCGCCTGACGCGGATCGCCCTGCACCGACTCCGTTCGGCTGGTCAGAGCCGCCAGCAGTCTGGACTCCACCACCAGCGATCGAGACTGATTGAGCGCCAGGTCGTGACGTCAGTCCAAGGTAGTGCAGCCCACAACGCTCCAAATGAGTGCGCGTACGCTCCGTACATGCACAGCGTTCAGCCGTTCCTAGTGCGCGACTACCTGGACTAGTCGTCAGCCGCTGGCACCAGGCGGATTCGGTGTTCGTCCAGGTCAGAGGCACGTAATCGCCGCCTTGGCATTCCGGGTGTGCGTGCACAACGCTCAGCGACAGAGGTAGTGGCGGAGTGCCGTTGGCCGGCTCTTGGCGTCCTCTTGCTTGGATCGTGCCAGATCTGGACTCTTCGTCGGGTCAGATCTCTGAAGCCTCCCGAGCCGCGACGGTGCCGATCCGTCGATCGCCCCCAGTCCAAGAGCCCTGACACGGCGTTCCGACCGTGCCGGTGGGGCGATCAGCGGGTGGCGCGTAGGTAGGACAAGACGGCGGCGACGCGGCGGTGTTGCTCGTCGGAGTCGGCAATACTCAGTTTGGTCACCAGGTTGCTGACGTGCGTCTCGACGGTGCGGGCGCTCAGGAACAGCCGGCTGGCGATGCCGGCGTTGGTCATACCTTCGGCCATCAGTCGGAGCACGTCACGCTCCCGAGCGGAAAG
>JBKJIR010000028.1:0-62022 GCA_046598495.1 Marmoricola sp.
CCGTGGTCACCGTGCCGGTCTTGTCCAGGAGGACGACGTCGACCTCCCGGGTGGACTCGAGGACTTCGGGGCCCTTGATCAGGATGCCGAGCTGGGCGCCGCGGCCGGTGCCGACCATGAGGGCGGTCGGCGTGGCGAGACCCAGCGCGCACGGGCAGGCGATGATCAGGACCGCGACGGCAGCGGTGAACGCGGCCGACCCGCCCTCACCGGAGCCGAGCCAGTACCCGAGGGTCATCACCGACAGGCCGATGACCACCGGGACGAAGAACCCGGAGATCCGGTCAGCCAGCCGCTGCACCTGGGCCTTGCCGTGCTGCGCCTCGCTGACCAGCCGGGCCATCTGGGCGAGCTGGGTGTCAGCACCCACCCGGGACGCCCGTACGACGAGCCGCCCGCCGACGTTGACGGTAGCCCCGACGACCGCGTCGCCGGCCACGACCTCGACCGGGACGGACTCCCCGGTCACCAGCGCGGCGTCGATCGTCGACGAGCCGTCGACCACGACTCCGTCGGTGGCGACCTTCTCCCCGGGGCGGACGACGAACTCGTCCCCGACCACGAGGTCCTCGATCCGGATGCGCTCCTCCACGGCCGAACCCGTCGTCCGATCGCGCAGCACCGCGACGTCCTTGGCACCGAGCTCGAGCAGCGCGCGCAGGGCGGCACCGGAACGGCGCTTGGAGCGGGCCTCCAGGTAGCGGCCCGCCAGCAGGAAGGTGGTGACCCCGGCAGCAGCCTCGAGGTAGATGTTGCTCGCGCCGTGGCCGCGCTCGACGGTCAGGCTGAACGGGTGCGTCATCCCCGGGACGCCGGCGTCACCCCAGAAGAGCGCGTAGAGCGACCAGCCGAAAGCGGCGAGCGTGCCGACCGAGACGAGGGTGTCCATCGTCGTGGTGCCGTGCCGGAGGTTGGTCCAGGCGGCCCGGTGGAAGGGCAGGCCTCCCCAGACCACGACCGGGGCCGCCAGCGTGAGCGAGAGCCACTGCCAGTTCGTGAACTGCCACGCCGGCACCATCGCCAGCACGATCACCGGAACGCTCAGCACCGCCGAGGCGAGCAGGCGCTCGCGCAGGGGGGTCGTCGGGTCCGCCTGCGCGGGAGGCTCGACGTCGGGACGGGGCAGCGACGCGGAGTACCCGGCCTGCTCCACCGTGGCGAGCAGGTCCTCGGGGCTGACGGCCGAACCGAAGGTGACCCGGGCCTTCTCGGTGGCGTAGTTAACGCTGGCCACCACGCCGTCCAGCTTGTTCAGCTTCCGCTCGATCCGGTGGGCGCACGACGAGCAGGTCATCCCGGTGATGTCGAGCTCGACGCTGGTTGCGCCGTTGGCCTCAGTGGTCGTCATGACCGGCCCCGTGGTCCTGGTCGGCACCTGACCCGGCGCTGCCGGTGTCCAGGGCGAACTGCGCGGTCCGCACCTCGTCGCGGTGCTGGAAGTCGAGGTAGAGGAAGTAACGTCCCGGCGTCGCCACCTCCACGTGGAACGGGACCTCCGGTCCGGCGGGACCGTCCTGCGGGTGCGCGTGCAGGTACTCCTGGTCCGTGCCGCGCAGCACGACCAGGTGGCCGTAGGCACCGAGGTAGGGCTGCAGGTCGGTGACGTCCGCACCGTCGCGCTCGACCGAGAGGGTCAGCGTCGACGCGGACCCCGGGACCAGGTCGCCCACGAGGGCGACCGTGTAGCCGTCCACCGTCGTCGTCCGGGTGACCTGCGGCGGGACGGAGGTGAACCCCAACTCGCTCGTCCCGCTCACGACCAGGTCGGCGTACGCGACGGACGGTGTGCCGCCGGCCTCCTGGAAGTCCGCGAACAGCCGGTACTTCCCGTTGAAGACGGCGAGCGGCACCGACCAGGTCCCGTCCTCGGCCATGGTCGGGTGGACGTGCTGGAACCCGTCGAACCCCGTCCGTACCGCGATCAGGTGCAGCCGCTTCTCGTGCTGCAGGTCGTACCGGGTGACCACCTGCTCGTCCTGGTCGACGATCGTGAACCGGACCGGTTCCGCGGAGTCCTCGGCGACCGCACCCGCCTCCAGCCGCAGCTCGTACGACCCGGCCACGGGTACGATTTCCGAGGCGTCGGGAGTGTCAGGCGCGTCGACGAGGCGCCCGAGCCCGAAGGCCGCACCGAAGAGCAGACCCAGTACGCCGACGAAACCGGCGATACGCAGGACGGCGCTCTCCGGAGCCCCCCTCATGAGAGCTGGTAGCCGGCTTCCTCGACGGCGGCACGGACTGCCGCGGAGTCGAGGGGCTCGGCGCTGGTGACGGTGAGGCTGCCGGAACCGAGGTCGACCACGACCTCGGTGACGCCGGCCAGGGCGGTGACTTCCTCGGTGACCGAGGCGACGCAGTGGCCGCAGGTCATCCCGGTGACGGTGCCGGTGAAGGTGCTCATGGTGGTGCCTTTCGATCAGGGGTGCAGCCAGGTGGGGTCAGGAGCGGACGAGGCGCGCGATCGCCGCGGAGGCCTCGGCGAGCTTCTCCTCCGCCTCCGACCCTCCGGCCCGGGCAGCACCGACGACGCAGTGGCCCAGGTGCTCGTCGAGCAGGCTCAACGAGACCGACTGGAGCGCCTTGGTCATCGCGGAGACCTGGGTGAGGATGTCGATGCAGTACTGCTCCTCCTCCACCATCCGCTGGAGACCGCGCGCCTGTCCCTCGATCCGGCGCAGACGCTTGAGGTAGTCGTCCTTGGACTTGCTCGCGAGGTAGGAGTGCTGTTCGCTCATACCGCGATACTATACCCCCCTAGGGTAACTGTCCAGGGGGCTAGCCGTTGAACTGCGCGGAGCGCTTGTCCAGGAACGCCCGCACGCCCTCACGCCCGTCCGGCTCGGAGGCCCGCGCACGGATCGAGAGCGTCTCTGCGCGCAGCACGGTCTCCGGCGCGTCCTCGGCGGCGGTGCGCAGCAGCTGCTTGGTGGCTGCCTGGGCCGGGGCCGAACCCGCCGCGAGCTGCGCCACGACCGCCTCCGCCGTTGCCGCGAGTTCGTCGTCCTCGCAGACCCGGGCGACCAGGCCGGCCGCCTGCGCCTCATCGGCGCTGAGCACGTCGTTGAGCAGGGCCAGCCGCAGGGCCCGGTGCAGCCCGACGGTGTGCACAAGCAGGCTGGTTCCGCCGTCGACGCTGAACCCGATCTTGGTGTAGCCCAGCGTGAACCTCGCTGACTTCGCTGCGAGGACCACGTCCGCCGCCGCGGCCAGCGGGAAGCCGGCACCGGCCGCCATCCCCTGCACGACGGAGACGACGATCGCCGGCGACCGGAGCAGCTCACCGATCACGCGGTGCAGCGCCTCGGCCATGTCGTCGACGTAGGTGCCCAGGTCCTCGGCAGCACCGAAGCCGCTGATGTCCCCGCCGACGCAGAAGAACCGGCCGGTGGAGCCGAGCACGATCACACGGGCCCGGTCCGCGGTCGCGCGGCGGACGGCGCCGAGCAGCTCGGCGACACCCTTGGGGCTGAGCGGATTGCCGCGGTCCCCGTCGTCGAGGGTGATCCGAGCGATGCCGTCGGCGAACTGGTACGAGACGAAGGAGGTCATGCGGTGAAGCCTAGGACGCCCCCGCTCGGTAGCGTCAGGACGCATGAGCACCGAGACGACCGGCGACCTCCTGGAGCTCCTGGACCTCGAGAAGGTCGAGGAGGAATGCTTCCGCGCGACCTACACCTTCGACGAGGACTGGCCCCTGTACGGCGGCCAGGTGGCGGCCCAGGCGCTCCGGGCCGCCGGACTCACCGTCGAACCGGACCGGGTGCCGCACTCGCTGCACGGCTACTTCCTCCGGGCCGGCGACGCGTCCCGCCCGACGCTCTTCCAGGTCGACCGTGACCGGGACGGCCGCTCGTTCTCGGCCCGCCGGGTGGTCGCGATCCAGCGCGGAGAGGTGATCTTCTCGGCCTCGGTCTCGTTCACCTCCCCCGCGACCGGGCTCGAGCGCCAGGGCCCGGAGCTCCCGGTGGTCACGCCGCCCGAGGAGTGCCTGACCTGGGTGGTGCCGCGGATGTTCTCCCTCGAGGTGCGGATCCCGCCCGAGGACGGCGTCGAGGCGTGGCCCAGCCGGTTCTGGTCCCGGTTCACCACCACGATCGGCGAGGACCCGCTGCTCAACGCCTGCGCGCTCACCTACCTGTCCGACGTCTCCGCCGACCTGCACCGCTGGGACACCGACGGGTTCCTGCCGGCCGCGAGCCTCGACCACGCGATCTGGTTCCACCACCCCGCACCGATGGACGCGTGGGTGTTCACCGACTACACCGCACGCAGCATCGCCGGCAACCGCGGGATGTACACGGGTTCGGTCTTCGACGCCCGGGGCCGGATGTTCGCGAGCGTGGCGCAGGAGGCGCTGTACCGGAAGCTGCGCTAGCGGTTGCGGGAGTGGTTTCGACAAGCTCAACCAGCGGTGGTCGAGCCTGTTGAACACGCTCAACCACTGCTGGTTGAGCCTGTCGAAACCTCGACTCACACGTCGGTGATACGCACGCCCGCGTGGGCTTTGTAGCGGCGGTTCATGCTGATCAGGTTGGCCGTGAGGGCCTCGACCTGGTGGGCGTTGCGGATCCGGCCGCCGTAGATGCCGCGGACCCCGGGGATGGTGTCGGCAAGCGCCTGGACCAGGTCGGTGGCCGCGCGGTCGTCACCGAGGACGAGCACGTCGGTGCCGAGGTCGGAGACCTCGGGGTCCTCGAGCAGGACGGCGCTGACGTTGTGGAACGCGCCCACCACGGTGCTCTCGGTGAGGATCGCTGCGGCCTGCTGGGTGGCCGAACCCTCCTCGACGGCGAGCGCGTAGGCGCCCTGCTTGTCGAAGCCGAGCGGGTTGACGCAGTCGACGACGATCTTGCCGTCGAGCGCGGGCTTGAGGTCGGCGAGCAACTCGGCGTGGCCGTCCCACGGGACGACCACCAGGACGATGTCACCGGCCTCCGAGGCACCGCGGTTGTCGGACCCGGAGACCGGGACCCCGATCGCCGCGGAGAGCTCGGCCGCCGCGGCAGCGCCCTTCTCCGCCGTCCGGGATCCGAGCACCACGCTCAGGCCGGCCTGGGCGAAGCGGCGCGCGAGGCCGCGGCCCTGCGGTCCGGTGCCGCCGAGGACGGCGATGGTCTGGCCGGAGAGGTCGGCGGGGGCTGCGGTCTCGGTCATGAGTAGGTGCTCCTTCGGGTCGAACGACATCTTTCACCGGGCGGGCGCCAGGACGGGAACCGGGGTCCCGTCGGGCCGGAGCCCGTGGTTGACCAGCTCGCCGAGCGACCGGAGCGCCTCGGCGTCGCTGAGCCCGGTGGCGGCCTCGATCCGGCCCTCCTGGATCGCGGCCATCACCTGGGCCACGGCGGCCCCGACGAACCGGGCGTTGACCTGGCGCAGGGCGCCGGCGTCCACACCTTCGGTGACCAGGTCCTGGATCCGCTGGGCGGCACGCTCGGTGTTCTCCTGGTAGATCTCCCGGGCCGGCGGGTACTCCGCGAGGTCGGCGAAGAACCGCTCCGTCGCGGGCTCGAGCTCTGCGGCCACCGCCACCAGGGAAGCAACGAGCCGCTCGGCCGGGTCCGGCTCCGCGGCGATCAGGGCCTCGATGCGCTCCTCGGCCCGGCGGAAGTACCGTCGTACCGCGGTCACGATGATCTGCTCCTTGCTCGAGGCCACCAGGTAGAGACTGGAGCGCGAGCAGCGGAGCCGCGCTGCCAGGTCCCCCATGCCGAAGGCGAGGAAACCTTCAGCGAGGTAGAGCTGGATCAGCTCCTCGAGGAGCTGGGAGCCGCGGTCGTCGGACGCCATGCACGCCACCGTAACAGTACCAAATGCAATACTCCAGTACTCAGTTCAATACTCTGTCCACTACTCACCCGTCTCGACCAAGCCGACGACGGAGAAGGCGAGGAACCCTGATGCCGGCGACGCGTGTGCTGCCCACCGACGAGGCCACCGACCTGCTGGCGCTGGTCCGCGGCCTCGCCACCCGCGAGCTGCACCCGCTGGCGGCGACGGCAGAACGGAACCACGAGTTCCCCCGCGAGGTCTTCCGGCTGCTCGGACGCACCGGGCTGCTCGGCCTCCCCTACCCGGAGCAGTACGGCGGCGGCGGCCAGCCCTACGAGGTCTACCTGCAGGTGCTCGAGGAGATCGGCAGCGTCTGGTCGAGCGTCGGCGTCGGCGTGAGCGTGCACGCGCTCTCCTGCTTCGGTCTCGCGACCGCCGGCACGCCGGCGCAGCAGCAGGCGTGGCTGCCCGACATGCTCGCCGGTGACCTGCTCGGGGCCTACTGCCTCTCCGAGGCACACGCCGGCTCGGACCCGGCAGCCATGCGGACGACCGCCCGCCGCGACGGGGACGACTACGTGCTCAACGGCGCCAAGGCCTGGACCACCCACGGGGGGCAGGCCGACTTCTACAAGGTGATGGCCCGGACCGCCGGAGAGCCCGGGGATCGCACCGGGATCAGCTGCTTCCTGGTCCCGGCCGACACCCCCGGGCTGACCGCCGACGTCCCCGAGGACAAGATGGGCCTGACCGGCTCGACCACGGCGACGATGCTCTTCGAGGACGTCCCCGTCCCGGCCGAACGACGCCTCGGCGCCGAGGGCGACGGATTGAAGATCGCGCTCGCCGGCCTCGACGCCGGCCGCCTCGGCATCGCCGCCGTCGCCGTCGGCCTGGCCCAAGGAGCGCTCGACCACGCGGTCGCCTACGCCAAGGAACGCCAGGCCTTCGGCAAGGCGATCATCGACCACCAGGGGCTCGCCTTCGTCCTTGCCGACATGGAGGCAGCCGTCCAGTCGGCGCGGGCGACGACCCTCCACGCCGCCCGCCTCAAGGACCGCGGACTGCCCTTCAGCAGGGAAGCCTCGATCGCCAAGCTGGTCGCGACCGACAACGCGATGAAGGTGACGACCGACGCCGTCCAGGTCCTCGGTGGCTACGGCTACACCCGGGACTTCCCGGTCGAGCGGTTCATGCGCGAGGCCAAGGTGATGCAGATCTTCGAGGGCACCAACCAGATCCAGCGGATGGTGATCGGCCGGTCGCTGGGCAAGGACCGGGGCGGGTCGATCACGACGGGCTGACCTGGTTCCGACCAGCTCAACCGGCGCTGGCGATCCACTCCACGGTCCGCCGGGCGATCTCGACCCCGACGTCCTCCTGGACGAAATGGCTTCCGTCGAGGCGGTCGTGCGGCTGGCCCTGCGCCCCCGGGACGTGCTCGAGGAGCGGGGCGTCGGCCCGACCCAGGATCGGGTCGTGGCGTCCGAACAGGGTGAGGAACGGCTTCTCCCACCGACCCAACGCCTCCCAGGCAGCCCGGTTCGCCGGCGCTGCCGGGTCGTCGGTCGAGATCGGCACCAGCCGCGGGAACGCCCGCGCGCCGGCCTTCGAGGCCGAGGAGGGGAACGGGGCGTCGTACGCCCGTCGCTCCGCTGCGGTCAGCGACCGCTTCGTCCCGGTGTCCACGATCCGGCCGATCGGGAACAGCGGCGAGTACGTCGCGAACGCACGCCACACCTTGAAAGCCGTCCCGGGGTCGCGGTCCCCGGTTGGCAGGAACCCGTTGGCCACCACGATCCGGTCGAACCGGTCACCGTTCTCGGCCGCCAGCCGCAACCCCAGCAGCGATCCCCAGTCCTGGCAGACCAGGGTGATGCCGCGCAGGTCCACGGCTTCGAGCCACGCCGTGAGCCAGTCCATGTGCTGCTGGTAGGAGTAGTCCTCCAGGCGGGTCGGCTTGTCGGACTTCCCGAACCCGACCAGGTCCGGGGCGACCGCCCGGAAGCCGGCCTCGGCGAACACCGGGACCATCGACCGGTAGAGGTAGCTCCAGGTCGGCTCGCCGTGCAGCATCAGCACCGGGGAGGCGTCCCGCGGCCCTTCGTCGACGTGGTGCATCCGGAGGTCCGGGGCGAGCTGGGTGTAGTGCGGCGCGAACGGGTAGTCGGGTAGGTCGGCGAAACGCTCCTCGGGGGTGCGCACGGTCTTCATGGGAGCTCCTTCGGGGTAGGGGTGCTCACGCGTTCAGCGTAGACATCGCGGAGACTGCTGCCATGACCTGGATGATCTACGGCGCCAACGGCTACACCGGAAGCCTGCTCGCCCGCCTGGCCGTCGCCTCCGGCGAGCAGCCCGTGCTGGCCGGTCGCTCGGCCGGGGTCGCCGACCTCGCCGGTGAGCTCGGCCTGGAGCACCGGGCCTTCGACGTCGCCGGGATCGGCGACCACCTAGCTGGCATCGACACCGTGCTGCACAGCGCCGGTCCCTTCGCCCGCACGTCCGCCCCGATGGTCGAGGCGTGCCTGGCAGGCGGCGTGCACTACCTCGACCTGACCGGTGAGATCGAGGTCTTCGAAGCCGTCTACGCACGTCACGACGCCGCCGTTGCCGCCGGCGTGGTGCTGGTCCCGGGCGTCGGGTACGACGTCGTCCCGACCGACCACCTGCTGGCCCGCCTGTACGCCGAGCTGCCGACCGCCACCCGAGCGGACGTGGCCCTGATCAGCCGGGGCGGTTTCTCCACCGGGACGCTGCGGACCGCCGTCGAGGGCATCCGGTCCGGAGGGCTCGTGCGGCGCGACGGGGTGCTCACCCCGGTCGCCAGCGGGCACCGGACGCGTTCAATCCACCTGGACGGCACCCGGGTGCGGGTGGTCAGCCTGCCGCTCGGCGACGTGAGCAGCGGTTACCGGGCGACGGGGATCCCGGACATCACCAACTTCACCACCCTGGTCGGCGGCCGGCTGCTCTCCCGGCTCGACCCGGTGAACCGCCGGCTGCTCGGGATCGGGGCGGTGCACCGGTTCATCGACCGGAACCTGGCGCGGGTCGGCGGTCCGTCGGAGCGCCGCCGGGCCGCGACCCGCAGCGACGCCTGGGCCGAGCTGACCGACGACGACGGCAGGAGGGTCACCGCGGCGATCCGGGTGCCGAACACCTACGACTTCACCGCGCACAGCGCCCTGGCCGCCGTACGCCGCACCGAGGCCGGCGGGATCGCTCCCGGCGCCTGGGCGCCGTCCCAGGCCTTCGGCACCGAGTTCATCCGGACGATCCCGGAGATCCTGGTCGAGGATCTCGTCACGGACGCCTGACTCGCGAGTCGGACATTCGTAACAAAACCAACTCTGGCTCGTTGATCCTGTCATGAAGGCACTCCCGCCCCGCGAGCTCATCGACGCCCTCCGCACGGCGGTGGAGGCACGGTTGGGCGAGGGGAACCCGGACACCCCGTTCGTGGTCGAGCTCTGCGCCGATGCGATCGCGTTCAGCTGGAGCCTCAGCCGCCGGCTCCCCGACGGTCACGTCGGGCAGCGGGCCCGGACGAGTGCGGCTCTGATGCTCGAGCTGGGCTTCCCCGAGATGCGTCCCGGTCTGCGCCGGCAGCTGAGCGTGGCCTGCGAGATCATCGCCCTGGGCGCCCGCCCGGTCACCTGACCCGTAGGTGACCGAGCGCCTGGCTGCTCAGGCGACCTTCGAGACCTGGACGCCCTTCCAGAACGCGACCCGATCCGCCACCATCGTGGCGTCCGGCAACGGGTCGGGGTAGAACCAGGCGGCGTCGGCGTTGGTCTCGCCGTCGACCGTGACCGTGTAGTACGACGCGGTCCCCTTCCACCCGCAGACCGTGTTCTTCGGCGACGGCGCGAAGTGCTCCCGGTTCAGCGAGGACTCCGGGAAGTAGTGGTTGTTCTCGACGACGACGGTGTCCTCGCTCGTCGCGAGCACCGCCCCGCGCCACGTCGCCTGCATCGGCATCGACGGTTCTCCTCTGGCTGGTTGTGGTCCTCCTACGAGCGTAGCCGTGGCACGATGCGCCTCGAGACGCTCGGGCCGCGGACAGGGGTTGTGCAGTGACCATCGACATCTACGATCGGGACAACTGGCGCGGCGGCGCGCCCCACGCGGCGTTCGCGGAGCTCCGCCGTACCGACCCGGTGCACTGGCAGGACATCCCCGGCCAGGCCGGCTACTGGGCGGTGCTCCGGCACGCGGACGTGGTCGCGGTCTCCCGCCAGCCGGCGCTCTTCTCCGCCGAGCTGGGCGGCATCCTGCTCGAGGACCTCGACGAGGAGCCCCTGACCCACCTGCGCTCGATGCTGCTCGCCATGGATCCGCCGAAGCACCAGCGCCACCGGCGACCGTTGACGGTGCCGTTCGGCAAGCCGCAGGTCGCCACCCTGGAGGAGCGGGTCCGCGAGATCTGCCGCGACATCCTCGCCGCGGTCCCCGACGGCACCCCGGTCGACCTGGTCCACGACGTCGCGAGCCCGCTGCCCACCCGGGTCCTGGGCGAGGTGCTCGGGCTGCCCGAGGAGGACTGGGACCACCTGCACGAGAAGGCCGCACTGTCCGCGCGGACGATCGGTGAGTCCGCGGACCACGAGGGGATCGCCGCGGTCTCCGCGCTGGCCGTCTACGCGATGGAGCACGCTGCCCGGCGGCGCGCGGAACCTGCCCGCGACGACGTCACCTCCCTGATGCTGGCTGCCGAGATCAACGGCTCGGTGATGGACGACCTCGAGTTCGCGCTCCAGTTCGTCCAGCTCTTCATCGCCGGAAACGACACCACCGTGGGGATGCTGGCCAACGGGCTCGACGTCCTGCTCGACCACCCTGACCAGCTGGCGGCGCTCCGCGCTTCGCCGGAGCTGATCGGCGGCGCGGTCGAGGAGATCGTCCGGTACGCCGGCCCGCTGCACTACTTCCGGCGGACGGCGACGGTCGACACCGAGCTCGGTGGCAAGCAGATCAAGGCCGGCGACAAGGTCGGGCTGTACTACGTCTCGGCCAACCGGGACGAGACCGTCTTCGAAGACCCCGACACCTTCGACGTACGCCGCGGCGCCAGCAAGCACGTGGCGTTCGGCTTCGGCGAGCACTACTGCCTCGGCGTCCACCTGGCCCGCCTGGAGGGACGGGTCTTCTTCGAGGAGCTGCTCGCGACGTTCGGCACGATCGAGCGCGCCGGGGATCCGCTGAAGATCCACTCGAACTTCAACAACGGGCTCGACCGGCTACCGGTACGGCTGACGCGCTAGGCGTACCCGGGGCGCCGCCGCACCGGCGAGCTGGTCAGCTGAAGACGAACGTGATCGTCTTCGCCGGGCTCGATCCCTGCTTGTTGATCGCCGTGACGGTCGCCGTGAACGTGCCCGCCTTCAGGGTGCTCCGGACCACCGTCATCGACCGGACCGAGGGCGAGGTCGTCTTCGAACCGACGACCTTGGTGCCCTTCTTGATCACGACCTTGTAGCCCGTGATCGCGCCGGCGTTGAGGTTCGTGACCGGCTGCACCCAGCTGATCGCGCGGTAGGCCGAGGTCGACGTCCCGGAGATCGCGAGGCTGCGCACGGCTCCCGGCTTCTGGAACGGAACCAGGGCCGGGTAGACCCGGACCGCGTCGTTGAAGCCGTCGTTCACGTAGACCCGTCGATCGGCGCCGACGGCGACCGCCCCCACCGTCCCCAGCTGGGTGCTCGCGCCGACGAGCCGGGTGACCGGCGCGACGTTGCCGTTGGCGGTCGGGCCGAAGACGGCGACCGCGGTCTCGCCGAAGTCCCCGACGTAGAGGTTGCGGCCGGAGTCGACGGCGAGCGAGCCAGGTCCGGTCAACGTGGTCACCCCGCCGCTGATGATCCGCGCCGGGTTCACGTTCCCGTTGGCGCCGGAGGCGAAGGCCAGCACCATCTCGGCGGCTGGTTCCGCCACGTAGAGAGTGCCGGCGCTGTCGACCTCGATGTCGGCGGCGTCGCTGATCGAGGTGTTGAAGCCGCTGATCACCCGCTTCGGCTCCGCGTTGCCGCCGGCTTGGGAGTCGAAGACCAGGACCGAGTCGGTCGGGTGGTTGAGGACGTACACGTCGCCGTTCGGGCCGACGGCGATCCCGCCGACCTGGGTGAGCCCGGTGTTGGCGCCCCCGATGGTCTTGAACGGAGCCGCGTTGCCGTTGGCGCCGGCCGCGAACAGCCCGATCGAGTAGGGGGTCATCCCGTTCAGGGACGTCCAGACCCGACCCTGGGGGTCGACCTCGACCGCGCCGGGTTCACTCAGACCGGTCTTGCCGCCGCTGATCTTGCGCGACCAGGTCGCATCGGCGCCCGCGGTCGGCGCGTAGGCGAACAGCGCGCCCCAGTAGGCGCTCGACCCGGTCACGGTGCCGTCCGGACCGACGCCGATGTCACCGACCCACTGCAGTTCGGACGACGCGCCGCTGATGGTCCGGACCGGAGCGAGGTTGCGGTCGGCTGCCCCTGCGGGGGCGACCACGCCGAGGACGAGCGCAAGGCCGCTGACGAGACCCAGAAATTTTTTCATGGTTGATCGTAGAAGCGCTCCGCGGCGGTGCGGAGCCGTACAGGATGAAACACGTGGAAACCCCCATGCGGCGCAGCCAGATCTCACCGCTCCCCCCGGTCGCCGAGGACGTCGGCCTGCCGTGGGACGTGGCCGTCGATGACGCTGTGGCCGTGCTCGCCCGGGCACGCGCCCAGTACGGGGACACCTTCGTGGTCGAGAGCGGCCGCGACCGCTACCTCTTCACCTTCTCCCCGACCGGCGTCGAGTCGTTCTACGCCCTGCCCGAGGAGAAGGCGAGCAAGGGCGTCGCGGACTACCTGATGCTGCGCCGCAAGCTTCCCGAGGAGCTCTTCGAGGGCCGCCGGACGCTTCCAGGATCACTCTTCCGCAAGGGTGACGTGGCTACGTACCTGGACAACCTGCAGACGGCCCTGGCCACGACGAGTGCCGAGCTCGGGGAGGCCGGGACCGCGGACGTCTTCGCACTCACGCGCCGGCTCGGTCACCGGATGGGACTGGCGTCGTGGGCCGGACCCGGCTCGGCCGACGGTGAGGAGTTCGAGCGCCTGATCGCCGCCTTCGACGCCCTCGACGGGGCGGACGCCTTCGTGCACCCGGACGCGATGGCGGCCGTCGCAGCGTCCGGCAAGGCCGCTGAGCTCGAGGCCCTGGCGGAGATCACCGACGTCGTCGGCGCGGCGGTGGACCGG
Organism: Marmoricola sp.; assembly: GCA_046598495.1. Taxonomy (GTDB): domain Bacteria; phylum Actinomycetota; class Actinomycetes; order Propionibacteriales; family Nocardioidaceae; genus Marmoricola. The sequence goes on from JBKJIR010000028.1 coordinate 13,002, forward strand.
CACGACCAGGACCCCGAGGGTGCGTCGCTGTTCGCCCGGATCGTCGGTGCCTGGGACGGCGAGCCCGACCCCGTACGCCGTACCGGGGTCGCGGGCGACGTCGCCCTGATCCACGTCGCCTCGATGTCGAACCTCGCCTCGGCGCTGGGCTGGGCGGTGGTCGACCTGCTGGACCACCCGACCACCGCGGCCCGGGTGGTCGCCGGTGAGGAAGGGCTTGCCGATCGGTGTGCCCTGGAATCGACCCGCTTGGCCCAGCGCTCGATCATGGCCCGGACCGTGCTGACACCGGTGGCGTTCGACGACGGGACGGTCACTTACACCGTCGGCCCGGGCGCGACTATCGCCACCCTGCTCCCGCTGACCAACACCTCCTCCGCCGCGGGTCTGGAGCACTGGCAGCCCGAGCGCTGGAACCGCAATCGGTTGGCCGACACCACCGCGCTCGCGTCGCCGCAGCTGGTCACCGCGTTCGGGCACGGCAAGCACAGCTGCCCGGCACAGCCGTTCTCGCTGGCGGCGATGTCGATGGCGCTGACGCACCTGTTCTCCCGCTACCGGCTCGAAGGCGGGTGGTCGGCGTACCCGGCGCCCGTCCCGGCGCAGATCGGCGGCGTCGCCCGCGCGGACGGGCCTGCCCCGGTCAGCTACCAGACTCGGTAGACGCCACCGGCCCTACTCCCGTTCATTCCCCGAACATCAAGTATTCAACTGTGATTTGTCCGACTGATCAAATGCGGTCCAGGTCACAGACCCTGGCGGTTCTCGGAACTAGATTCGTTCCATGAGGCTGCACAAGGACACCAAGAAGGCACTGATCCGCTCACTGCCGCTGTTCGCGGACTGCACCGGCGACGAGATCGCTGAGGTCGCTGCACTCGCCGACGAGATCGACCTCCCGGCCGGTCGCGTCCTGGCCACCGAGCACGCCGTCGGCCGCGAGTTCGTGGTGATCGCTGATGGCTCGGCCACCGTCCTTCAGGGCGACGAACCCGTCGCGACACTGGGAGCCGGCGACTTCTTCGGCGAGATCGCCCTGCTCACCGGACGCCGTCGGACGGCGACCGTCGTGGCGCAGACCCCGGTACGGGCCCTCGTCATCGAGGTCCACGCCTTCCTCCGCCTGATGGAGGACGCTCCCGAGATCCGGACCAAGGTCCAGCGCGCGATGGCCGAGCGGACCACCACCGCCAGCTGAGTCGGCACGACTTGTGCCCGACATATCTGCACGAACCCTTCCGGATCGGTACGCCGACGCCCCCGCTGTTGCCCCGGGCTAGAGACAGCGCCGGTCGCGGGGGTCTACTTTCCGTTCCATGAGGTTGCACAAAGACGCCAAGGCAGAGCTCATCCGCTCCCTCCCGCTGTTCGCCGGCTGCACCCCACCGGAGCTGCGCGAGGTCACCGCGATCGCGACCGAGATCGACCTCGGCGCAGGACGCCAGCTGGCCACCGAGAACGCGGACGGCCAGGAGTTCGTGGTCATCATCGACGGGTCGGCCGAGGTGGTCCACGGCGGGGAGGTGATCGCCACGATGTCCGCCGGGGACTTCTTCGGCGAGATCGCCCTCGTCACCGGCCAGCCCCGCACCGCGAGCGTGGTCGCGACCACGCCGGTGCACGCCCTCATCATCGAGGGGCACGCCTTCCGGCGGCTCCTGGAGGACGCCCCGGACATCCGGGAGAAGGTCGAGCGGGCGGTGGCCGAGCGCACCGGTGACGCCTGAGGCTCAGCCGCCCAGGGCCGGGTAGTCGGTGTACCCCGCGGCTCCCCCGCCGTAGAACGTGGCCAGGTCCGGCTCGGTGAGCGCCGCGCCGGTGCGCAACCGTTCGGGCAGGTCCGGGTTGGCCAGGAAGGCCCGACCGAACGCGGCGGCGTCGATGAGGCCGGCGTCGATCAACCGCTCGGCCTTCGCGACCGAGTAGTTTCCCGCGCCGACGATCACGCCGCCGAAGGCCGCGCGCAGCGCGTCGCGGAACGTGTCGTCCAGGGCCGGTCCGCCCGCCCAGTCAGGCTCGGAGAGGTGCAGGAACGCGATGCCCCGGTCCGCGAAGGCGGCGGCCAGGTGCAGCCCCATCGGCTGACCGGCGCAGTCGTCGAGGCCGTTGAAGACGCCGAGCGGCGAGATCCGGATGCCGACGTGCGCGGGGTCCCAGGCGTCGATCACCGCATCGAGCGCCTCGAGGGTGAACCGGGCGCGGTTCGCCAGCGATCCGCCGTACGCGTCCTCCCGGTGGTTGCTCTCCGCGCTGAGGAACTGGTGCAGCAGGTAGCCGTGCGCTCCGTGGATCTCGACCAGGTCGAACCCGGCCACCCGGGCGTTGCGGGCGGCACGGCGGTAGTCCTCGACGACCGCCGCGATCTCCTCGACCGAGAGGGCCCGCGGGGTCGGGCAGCTGACCCGGGTCGGCACGCCGTCCTCGCCGCGCACGGTGGTCCGGTTGCGGTACGGCAGCGCGGAGGCCGAGACCGGAGCGGCGCCGTCGTGGAAGGACTCGTGCGAGACCCGGCCGACGTGCCAGAGCTGCGCGGCGATCAGACCGCCCTCGGTGTGCACCGCGTCGGTGACCCGGCGCCAACCGGCCACCTGCTCGTCGCTGTGGATGCCGGGGGTGTCCACGTACCCCTTGCCCTGCGGGGAGATCTGGGTGCCCTCCGAGACGATCAGCCCGGCACCGGCACGCTGCCGGTAGTACTCGACCATCAGGTCGTTCGGTACGTCGCCCGGCGGGGTCGCCCGCATCCGGGTCAGCGGGGCCATCAGCACCCGGTTCGGCAGCGTCACGGCGCCGACGACGAGGGGCTCGAAGAGGGGTGAGGTCACGCCCCCACGCCTTCACGGGTCTCGAGGGCGTCGGTCAGCAGCGAGACCAACGCCTCCAGCTGGAGGTCGACCGAGGAGACGACATCCTCGTCCGAGCCGTCCAGGGCCCGCGCGGCAAGGCCGGCCTTGGTGTCGATCAGCTCGGCGATCCTGGTGTCCACGGTCTGCGCGGCGATGATCCGCCACGCCGTGACCGGGTCGCTCTGGCCGATCCGGTGCACCCGGTCGATCGCTTGGGTCTGCTCGGCAGCGGTCCAGGACAGCTCGGCGAGGACGACGTTGGAGGCGACCTGGAGGTTGAGTCCGACCCCGGCGGCAGTCAACGAGCAGACCACGACGGCGACCTCGGGATCGTTGATGAAGGCGTCGATGTTCTTCTCCCGCACCTTCGGCGTCTGGTCGCCACGGATCGAGGAGTACTTCAGGCCGGCCTTCTTGAGGGTCGCCTCGGCCACGTCCATCACGTCGATGTGCTTGGCGAAGAAGACGACCTTGCCGACGTTGCGCGCCAGCTGGGCGGTGTAGTCAGCGGCGAGCCCGGCCTTGGCCTGGCCGATCCGGCGCATCAGCCCGAAGACGTTCTCCCCGGTGCTGTCGTCGGAGTCCTCGCGCTCCCAGGCTGCGACCCGGCGTACCAGCTCGTGGTCGATGCCCTCGACGGTGATGCCCGAGGAGCGGGTCGCCAGGGCGCTGTCGTAGCGCTTGACCAGCCGTCGGGCCAGCTCGGCCTCCGCGGCCAGGATCGATCGTCCCGCCTCGCCCTCGAGCTCGACGGGGAGGTCGGCGACCCGGCGCTGCGGGATGTCGGAGGCCACGTCGGCCTTCCGACGCCGGACGATCCCCTGGTCGATCACCGAGCGTCGCGCGTTCGGGAAGAAGCCCGGGTCGAGCGGCGTCAGACCGGTCTCCTCCAGGGAGTCCATCAGCTCGGCGAGCGGCTTGCGGTCGTCGATCCACCCGAGGAACTGCCAGATCGCCCGGAAGTCGTCGATGTCGTTGATCAGCGGCGTCCCGGTGAGCGCCATCAGCAGCGGGTTGGAGAGCCGGGAGCGGACGCTCGCGGCCACCTCGAGCACGTGCTGGGAGCGCTGCGAGCTCTTGTTCTTGATGAAGTGCGCCTCGTCGACGACCATGCCGCGGAAGGCGAGGTCCTGGAGCCAGCCGACGTGCCGGTCGAGCACCTCGTAGTTGACGATGATGATGTCGGCGAAGCCGTCGATCGAGTCGCCGTCGCCGTGGATGACCGTCGCCGGGTGCCGCGGGGTCCACCGCTCGGCCTCGCGCGCCCAGTTCGTCTTGACCACGTTCGGCACGACCACCAGCAGCGGGTAGGCCTTGGCGGCCTGGGCCGCGAGCAGGGCCTGGGCGGTCTTGCCGAGACCGGGCTCGTCGGCGAGCAGGAAGGTGCGGTGGCCCTGCGCGGCCGCGGTGACGACCCGCGACTGGTGCAGCATCAGCTCCAGGCCGTCCGGCACCTTCACCGGGCCGGGCTCCGGGAGCGGCATGCACGCGACCGCGCCGTTGTCGGCCTGCTCGAAGGAGCGGAAGAGCGGCCCCAGGAGCTCCCAGCGGGCCAGCTCGCTCTGACGGGGCTTCTTGGCCCGGGCAGCGGCGAAGTCCGGCACCAGGAACGGGTTGGCCAGCTGCCGCGCCATCACGGCCTGCGGTACCACGCGGCGCGGGGCGTCCGGCCGGTCGGCGGGCGCCTCGGTCTCCGGCGGTTCCTCCTCGGCGACCTCGATGCCGCCGGCCGTCTTGATCTCCCGGATCAGCGCCTTCGCGGCGTCGGTGATCATGGCGTCCTCGCGCAGCAGCTCGAAGAGCGTGGAGTCCCGGGCCGCGGTCTGGGCGAGGATGGTGGCGATCCCGTCGAGACGCTTGAGCTCCTCGCCGCGACGGCCTTCGGAGAGCTCGGTGTCGGCCTTGATGCGGTGGCGCTCCTCCCGGGCCAGCAGCGCGACCACCTGGAACTTGGTGCGGATCGAGGGCGCGATCGACCGCTTCTCGACGGCGCGCTCGACCTCGCGGACGGCCCGGGCGAGCTGCGGGATCACTCCCTGCTCAGCGGCACGGCTCCTGTTCTGGGCACCGTTCTGAGCACCTCCGCGGTTGCGGGACGTCGTACGGCGGGCGCCGGACTGGCGCTGACCCGTTCGAGCCACAGACTCCTCCTCCTGCTGACGCGCCGTGCGCCACTCGCACGACAACGCGACATCGCGCGGTCACGAGACCCGCGACTCCGCACTGGTCGAGCTCCCCCTGCCAGTGGGCCTGACCCCGGCCAGGGCTACCTCGGTCCGCGGAAAGCGGTGACGGACCGGACGGCTCGTCGGCGAGGGAACCCGGCGATCAACCGGCGATCCACACCGCCAGGACCAGCGAGGATCGCGGTCGGTGCTCCCCGATGGTACCGCGCGATCGGTCCGAGGGGTGAAGAAGGCACAGGTGTTCGTTCCGGGCCGGTGGGGTATCCCCCGGACATCACCTCGGCGGCACCGGGCCGCTGCTGTGGAAGACCGGAAGGGGCGGACATGACCACCATCGCCCGGGTCCCGAGGGTCGTGGAGGTCCGCGACGGGCCCACGAGCGCGCTCGACGACGCCGCCACCTTCGTCTACGGCGGCGAGTTCACCGTCGGCGCGGAGGAGGAGCTGCTCCTGGTCGACGACCAGGACGAGCTCGTCAGCGGCCCCACCCCGGGGTTGGTCGAGCACCTGACATCCCGGTCGACGCCGAGCGGCGCCGTCACCGCGGAGCTGTACGGCGCCGAGATCGAGTTCGCCACCGCCGTGTGCACCGGTGCCGACGATGTACGGACGTGCCTGGGCGACCTGCGTTCCCGGCTGGTGGCGACCGGCGCCCGGCCGATGGCCGTCGGCGTGCACCCCACCGCACCATTCGGGTCGCTCGACCTGTCCCGGTCCCGCCGGTACGACGCGATCGGTGCGGAGCTCGCCGGGATGCTGCGGACCCCGACCGCGGCCCTCCAGGTCCATGTCGGGATGCCCGATCCCACCGCCGCCATGACCGCGCTCCGGGGACTCCGTCAGCGGTTGCCGCTGCTGCGCGCCCTGGCCGCCGGGTCGCCCTACTGGCACGGACGGGACTCCGGCCTCGCTTCGGCACGCTCGGCCGTCCTGCGCTCCTACCCGCGCAGCGGCCTCCCACCCGCGGTCCGGTCCTGGGACCAGTACGTCGCCGCCCTCCGGATGCTGACCGACGCCGCAGAGGTCCCCGACTACACCTACGTGTGGTGGGACCTGCGCGCTCAGCCGCGGCTGGGCACCCTCGAGGTGCGGGTGATGGACGTCCAGCCGTCGCTCGACGCGGTCGCGGGTCTCACTGCCCTGGTCCAGGGCCTGGCCCGGTACGCCGTGGAACGTCCGCTCACGACCGAGCTGGAACTGCCGGATGCGGTGCTCGAGGAGAACGACTTCCGGGCTACCCGCCACGGGCTCGAAGGCCGGATCGTCGATGTCGACGGGACCCTGCGCCCGGTCCGCGAGGTTGCTCTCCGCGCCCTGGGTGAGGCGCGGTCCGCTCTGGCCGCGGACGGTCTGGATGGGCCGCTGGACGAGGTCGAGCGGATCCTCGGCTGCGAGCCCGAGTACGCACGGCAGCGGCGGATCGCGGCCGGCACCGGTCTTCGCGGGGTGCTGCGCGATCTCGTCGAACGCACCGCGGGCGGCTGAGGCTCAGGAGCGGTTGGGCTTCCTGCCCTTGCCGTCCGGTTTGCCCTTGCCGCCCGACCCCTGGTCGCCGTCAGGCTTCGTGGTCGTGGTGGTGGTAGTGGTCGGGGCGCTCGGCTGCGCCGGGGGCGCCGCCACGGTGGGCGTGGGCGTCGGGGTCGGTGTCGGCTTCGGGGCCGGCGCCGGCTTCGGCGTCGGCAGCGTCGTGCGGAGCGCGATGATCGCGTCCAGGATCGCGTCGGCCCGGGTCGCGCTCACTTCACCGGCCGACCGGGATGCCTTGGTCGCGGCCGCCAGCGCCGCGAGGTCGCGGCGCGCCTGCTCGAACCGCTTCGAGGCCAACGACTCGTCGATCTGGGCCAGCCGGGCCGACAGGGGCGAGACCTCGACCGTGGACTCCTCGGCACCGCACCCGGTCCCCGCCAGGAGCACCGCGCCCAGGACCATCGGGACCAGGGCGCTCCGGCGCCGACACGCCGTCACTGCTGCGCTCCGTCGACGGCGTCGTGCAGGTTCTGCAGCGGCTCCTGCATGCGTTCCGGGACTCCGGACGGGATCTCCGCGACCGGCTGCTGGGTCTCGGCGTCCGGACGCAGTCCGGCCAGGACGAACACAACGACGAGGCCGACCAGCAGCGCTGCCGAGGCCAACCACACCCGCCCGGACCAGCGTCGCGGCGCCCGGCCGTGCGCGAACCCGACGACGGTGTCCTCGCCCGCATCGACCGCACCGGTCCGCGCGGCGAGGTCGAGCGCGCCGGTCTGGGAGGAGAGGTCGAAAGCACCGGTCTCGGCGTCAAGGTCGAGGACCGGCTCGGCCACGGGCACGGCGGTGAAGGACGAGTTCAGGGTGGCGGCGACCTCGAGCGCGCTGGGACGCTCGGCGGGGTCGTCCAGCGTCATCGCAACCAGGAGCTCGCGCCAGTCGGCGTTGAGAGAGGTGGGGATCGCCGGTGCTGCGGACAGACGGGCGATCGCTGCCTCGACCGGCGTACCGGGATAGGCGCGGTTGCCGGTCAGGGACTCGAGCAGGACGAGGCCGAGGGAGTAGACGTCGACGGCCTGGGTGAGCGGCGTGCCCCGCACCTGCTCCGGTGACAGGTACGCCGGGGACCCGATGGTGTCACCGGTCCGGGTGTGGCCGGCGTCGTCCCCCAGCAGGCGGGCGATGCCGAAGTCGGTGAGCAGGGCCCGGTCGCCCGCCGCGATCAGGATGTTCCCGGGTTTGACGTCACGGTGCACCACGCCGCTCTGGTGCGCGTAGGCGAGCGCCTCGGCGATCTGTCCGCCGAGCGCTGCGACCCGCGCGGGGTCCAGGGGGCCGCTCGTCCGGATGACGTGCGCGAGGCTCGGACCATCGATGAGCTGCATCACCAGGTAGGGGTGCTCGTCCAGGATCCCGGCATCCAGCAGGGTGACCAGCCCGGGGTGGTCGAGGGCGGCGAGGGTGCGCGCCTCTGCGGCGAAGCGCGCCCGCTCCTCCCCGTCCGAGGACGAGGAGGAGCGGAGCAGCTTGATCGCAACGACCCGGTCCAGCACAGGGTCGGTGGCGCGGAAGACATCGGCCATCCCGCCGGTACCGACGAGATCGCCGAGCTCGTACCGGTCCCCGAGGACGCGGGCGCCGGTGACGGTCATGGTCAGCGGCGTTCTTCGACCACGGTGCGCGAGCGCTGGGCGTTGACGATCAACGAGACGACGATGGCGAGCACGCCGGCCGCCAGGAGGATCCCGCCGAGGGCGGAGTCGTCGATGGAGGCGAGGTCGACCGTGACCACGTCGAGGAGCAGGATGAGCCCCGCGACGATGAGGATGACGCCGAGTCCGATAGCCATGATGTTTCTCCTGAGGTTGAGGTGGGTCGAGAGGCTTAGGTGAAGAGAGAAACGCCGCCGGGGCCGACCAGGAGGCCGACCACGATGAGCAGCGCGCCCGTCAGAATCTGGCCACGGACCAGCGACACGACACCGGCGATGACGAGCAACGCCGCGATGATCAACAAAATGGTGCCCATGGCAATCTCCTGTTCTTGGCCGACAGGGGCGCCGACGCAGAAGAAATGCCCAGCGGACGAGCGGCCCAAACGCCCAACAGCGCGCCTTCTGCTCCAGCGGGATGCCGCACCCGCGCGAGGAAGCACCGGGGTGTGACCAGCACCACCCGTTGCGGGGCCCGGGCCGGGTCCGCAAGGACCCGGGAGTCCCGGATCGCACCCACCCGGGAGGACCAGAGGTCCCTAGGCCTGCCCGCCAGAACAGGACATACTGGGCACAGTGCGAGGGAGGGGGAGCTGGTGCACGATGACGTCGTCGCAACGCTGAAGGACTCCGGCGACCACCCCCTGATGTACGCGTTCCCCGAGGGCGCGGTGTTCGCCTACGACACCGAGCTCCGCTACCTGGCTGCGGGCGGACTCGGACTCGCCGATGTCGGCCTGTCGCGGGAGGCACTCGAGGGTCGGACGATCTTCGAGATCTTCCCGCCCGAGACTGCGGCGGCGATCGAGCCCTTCTACCGCGCCGCGCTGGCGGGTCGCCCGGCGACGCTGGACGTGCCCTACGAAGGCCACCTCTACTCCCAACGACTCGCTCCGGTGCGCGACGCCGACGGCACGGTCGTGGCCGGCATCGGGTTCACCCAGGACGTGACCGACGCCCGCACCGTGGAGCACGCCTTGCGCGAGTCCGAGCAGCGGAACCGGCTCTCCTTCGTGCACGCGCCGGTCGGCAAGGCGATCGTCGAGCTCGACGGACGCTGGCGCCAGGTCAACACGGCCGTCGTGGAGCTGACCGGGTACACCGAGCAGCAGCTGTTGGGCATGACCTTCCAGGACATCACCCACCCGGAGGACCTCGAGCTCGACCTCAGCCACCTCCACCGCCTGGTCGCCGGGGAGATCACGTCTTACCGGATCGAGAAGCGCTACATCACCGCGGCCCGACGGATCGTCCACGTGCTGCTGTCGGTCTCGTTGGTACGGGACGAGCACGACGCGCCCCAGTACTTCATCGCCCAGATCCAGGACATCACCGAACTGACCCAGCAGCGCCAGGCCCTCAAGGACCTGACCGCCATGCTGGCCCACGACCTGTCCACCGCCTCCGCGGTGGTCTCGGGGTTCGCAGACCTGCTCCTCACGTCCTGGAGGGAGCTGGGCGACGGTGACCGGGACGGGTACCTGCGCCGCATCGTGGCGGCGAGCCGTGCCATGCAGGCTCTTCTGGACAACGCGCTGACGGCGTCCACCCTCGACTCCGGCCGGTTCGAGACGAACCCGACCGACGTCGACATCAGCGACGTCATCGCGGAGGTCGTCGTCACCCTGGGGTTGGACGGACCGGGGGTCGACCTCGGCGGAGTCACCCCGGTCGTGGCCCGGGTGGACGCGACCCACCTGCACCAGATCCTGGCGAACCTGCTGACCAACGCCCGGAAGTACGGCGGCGAACGGATCGGCATCCGGAGCTGGCAGGACGGGAGCGTTGCGGTGGTCTCGGTCGCCGACGACGGTCCCGGGGTCGAGGTGGAGTTCGTGCCGCACCTGTTCGACAGGTACACCCGTTCGGGACTGGCCCGGAGCGGTCCCGAGCGCGGCACCGGCCTCGGCCTCTCCATCGTCCGCGACCTGCTCGAGCTGAACGGCGGGATCATCGGATACACGACGTCCGAGTGGGGCGGCGCGCAGTTCACGCTGCGTGTGCCCGGGATGCCGGTCACTGGTCTGACTTCCGAATCAGGACCTTTGTCCCGGGTCTGAAGGCGCGCATGACGTTGCAGGGCCAACGAGGCTGCCGGGCTGTGCTGACTCGCTGCGGGCGGCACCGCTGCGGGCCTGACGCACAGCTCGAAGAGGTCCTGGCCCGAGGCCAGTCCGAGGCTGGGCGCCCAGGACCAGCCCTCGGCCACGCAGGCCGCGTCAGCGTTGTTCGCGGCCGAGACCTTGACGCCCTTGGTGTTTCGTCAGTGTCCAGTGGGGCAATCAACTACCAACCACTCGTTGGACCCTCCGGAAGGCGCTCACCAGATGCACCTTGCAGCCGCCCTGGTCATTCCGTTCATCGCGGCGGTGGTTGTCCTCTGGATCCAGTCGAACGCCAACTCCCCGGGTCGCCACCGGTGAGTCCTGAGCGCGAGCTCCTGACGCAGACCGTTGGATGGGCGGTCTTCGCCGGAGCGAACGACGGCCTGGCTCACGAAACGGTCACTGTGGACACCGGGGTCGCCGGGCAGGAGGCCCACCGCTCGCTGTGCGGCCGGTTCAGCGGACCCGTGTGGAATCTCGCCAGGCCTAAGGCGAACCGGTGCCAGCAGTGCCAGGACGTGGCTGCAGGGACCCCGGACTGATCTGGCGGTGCTCTCGTGCGGGAGTGCGTACATCCAGGGCGGCTGGGTACCCCGCAGGTATGACGAACTCATCCGGCGTGACGTGTGGGGCTGTCGCGCCTCGGGGCTGTGGCACGTCGGCGTGACAGGCGGCGCAGCACCAGATCCGCCGCAGGTGTCGTCGCGTCATGACCGCTGATTTCGTCTACGTCGTCGCCGGTGGCAGCTTGCTCCTCGCGATCGTGCTGCCGGCACTCCTGCACCGTTGGGCGATCTCCGCCCCGATGGTCCTGATTGCGGTCGGCCTCGCTGTCGGCTTCACTCCTCTTCCCGACGGGATGCCGCTGGACCCGACCGCGAACCGGTCCGCGATCGAGCACATCACCGAGCTGGCGGTCATCGTCTCGCTGATGGGGGTCGGCCTCGCGCTCGACCGCCCGCTGAACCTACGGCGCTGGGCGTCCTGGCGTGCCTGGGGTTCGACGTGGCGCATGCTCGGCATCGCGATGCCGCTGACCATCGCGGCGGTCGCGGGGCTCGGCCTGGCCGTTGGCCTCGGCCTGGCGGCGGCGGTGCTGCTCGGCTCGGTTCTCGCCCCCACCGACCCGGTCCTGGCATCCGACGTCCAGGTGGCCGGACCCCAGACCGAGGACGGCCACGAGGTCGAGGAGCCCGACGAGCTGAGATTCACCCTCACCAGCGAGGCCGGGCTGAACGACGGGCTCGCGTTCCCGTTCGTCTACGCAGCGATCTTCATCGCTGCAGGAACAACGTCCGGGGTCGACTGGCTCGAGTGGTTCGGCTGGTACGCCGTCGGCAAGGTGGTGCTCGGTGTCGTCGTGGGCATCATCATCGGCAAGGCGCTGGCAACGGTCGCCTTCCGTTCTGCCAGCAAGTCGCTCCGGGTCGCCGAGCGCGGTGAGTCCCTGACCGCGCTCGCCGCTCTGCTCTCCGCCTACGGCGTCGCCGAAGTCCTCCACGGGTACGGCTTCCTCGCCGTTTTCGCCTGCGCCATGACCTTCCGATCAGCGGAGAGGGCGCACGACTACCACGCAGCGATGCACGAGGTGACCGAGCGACTCGAACGCTTGCTGACACTGTTCCTGCTCCTGGTCCTGGGCATCGCTCTGAGTCGCGGACTCCTGGAGCACCTCGACTGGCGCGGCGTCGGGATCGGCCTGGCGCTGATCCTGGTGGTACGCCCCCTTGCCGGCATGGTCGCGCTCCGGTCGGACCCGCGCCTGGACCGGTCCCAGCAGTGGGCCGTGGCGTTCTTCGGCGTACGCGGGATCGGCTCCCTCTACTACCTGGCGTACGCAGCAGGTGAAGCTCCGGAGCTGGGCACCGACTGGATGTGGTCGACGGTCGCGTTCACCGTCACGGCGTCCGTCTTCATCCACGGCACCCTGGCCGTGCCGATGCTGCGACGGGCCGGCGCCCTCGACACCTGAGTCAGCTCCGTTGCGGATCCAGCCTGTCGAGGTCGCCCAGGATGATCGAGGGCTCCGACAGCTGGATCGGGATCGTCCGTCCGGCGCTGCTTGCCGGGCGCCCCCTGGATTGCAGGTCATCCGCTCCGGACCGGTCGTAGTCGTGCGCCATGGCTGCCAGGGTGCGCGACGTGGGGGTCGTCAGCATCTGCTCGGTCAGGCCGGTGAGGACGAAGAGTCGCAGGACGGGTGTGCTGGGGTCGCTCAGAACCAGCTGCCCACGCACCGCGGCCAATCGGCGGTGGACCCCGACCAGGACGCCCAGGCAGGAGCAGTCCATGAAGGTGACCGCGGACATGTCGACCCGGATGAACTTGCGTCCGGCCGCTTCCTGCGATGCCAGGACCGCCGCCAGGTCGTCGACTGCTGCGAGGTCCAACTCCCCGGCGGCTGCAAGCGAGGCCCGGCTCCGATCGGTGCGCACGATAGCGAGCATGAACGAAGCTGCACTCGACAGCGGTCTCGGGACAGCATGCATGACCACGATTTGTTCCTTTTCTGTCTACCACTGGGCAGCCAGATGTACATGCCTAGTCTCGAACGAGGCCCCAGCGGCCCACGGCTCTCAACGCAGCAGGGGTTAGGGAGTCAGGCGGTGACCGCCAACGGTGAGAACATTCTCGAGCGTGCGGTTCTGCTCGTCTGTCGCACCTTGTCGAACGCGCACCCATCGACGGAGCCGCTTTCACCCCGATGATTTCCGACACTGTCAGGGACCCCTGGGTCGCCAGCGATGCGACGGTCGCCGCGATCGATACGGCGCAGTACACCCTCGGGGAGGGCCCGACCCAGGACGCGTACGCCGCCCGGCGGCCGGTGCTGGTGCCGGATCTCGACGCTGCCTGGGTCAGAGCCCGTTGGCCGATGCTGGTTGCGGAGCTGGAACCGTCGAAGGTCGGGGGCCTCTTCGCGCTGCCGATGCGGATCGGTGCCATCACCGTCGGGGTCTGCACCGCCTACCGGCGCGACAGGGGTCGACTCACCGAACCGGACCTGGCCGAGCTGCTGGGCGCGATGGACGACGCGACACTGACCCTGCTCGGGCTGCGCTCCGGCAGTTCCGGGAACGTATCCGAGGCCGCACCATCCGGAGGAACACTGCCACGAGGAGACACGCCCGCACCACCAACCGCCGGTTGGTGGACGTCGCTCACGACGTGGTCGAGGGCGCCATCTCTTACTCGAGGAAGTACTCGCCCGACGTGCCGGGGCAGGTCCCTCCGCTTGTCGAGACATCCCGCGAAACCGCGGAGCGGTCTGCCACGCAGGACCCGGGAGCCGAACCTCGCTTGCTCTGACACGGTCGTCTGCCGGCACGCTTCCTGTGCCATGGTGTGACGGTGGCTGATCCGGACGACGATGTCGAGTGGCTGCTGACTCCCGCCGAGCGCGGCAACGAGCAGACAAGGCTCGATAGTGCCCACCAGGGCCGGGCCTGGTCAGAGGGAAACCTGGTACGGCCGCTGATCCACGGCGCGACCTACTTCGCCGAGCTCTACAAGCGGATCGAGGCCACCGGGGCTGGAGATCTCCTTGTCTTCGCCGATTGGCAGGGCGACGCCGACGAGCGGCTCACCGGCCAGCCAGGCAGCGAGGTCCTGGCTGTACTGAGTCGGGCCGCCGAGCGCGGCGTCGACGTGCGGGGGCTGGTGTGGCACTCCCGCGTTTCAGCCGTGGCCGACGCCGAGGGCGACAACGCGGAGTTCGGTGCGCGGTTGCGGGCGCTCGGCGTCGAGGCATGGCTCGACATGCGGGTGCGTAATCGAGGCTCCCACCACCAGAAGCTGGTCGTATTGCGGCACCGGGACGACCCCACGCGCGACGTGGCATACGTGGGTGGGATCGACCTATGCCATTCCCGCCGCGACGACGCCACCCATGGCGGCGACCCGCAGTCCGACGGGATGGCAGAGGAGTACGGCGCCACCCCGCCATGGCATGACGTTCAGGCCGAGATCTCCGGTCCGGCAGTGCACGATGTGGAGACAGTCTTCCGGGAGCGCTGGGAGGATCCGGCTCCGCTGGACGGCAGTCCCCCATTCTGGCGTGGGCTGCGGCGAAGCACGCCGGCCGCCCAGACTCCGATGCCTAGTCCGCTGCCGGCACAGCTGCCTCCGCCGCCGCCTGTCCCCGGCGGCACGCACGTGGTGCAGCTGCTCCGGACCTACCCCGACCTACCTTCCAGCAGGGACTACCCCTTCGCCAAGGGCGGGGAGAGAAGTGTGGCGCGCGGGTACACGAAGGCGATCGAGCGCGCCCGTCGGATGGTCTATGTGGAGGACCAGTATCTGTGGGGGCGTCATGTCGCCCAGATGTTCAGCGCGGTCCTGGACCAAAACCCTGATCTGTTCTTCATCGGGGTGGTGCCCTTGTACCCAGACCTGGAAGGCGTGCTGGGTCGGTTGCCGCAGCTGGAGGGCCGGCGCCGAGCATTGCAAGACCTGCTGCGGAAAGCTCCAGACAGGGTCGCTATCTACGGCCTGGAGAATCATGCGGGCACCCCTGTCTACGTGCATGCCAAGGCCTGCGTCATCGACGACACCTGGACCACGATCGGCTCCGACAACTTCAACCGGCGCTCCTGGACCCACGATTCCGAGCTCTCCGCGGTCGTCATAGACCGGGAGGGCGAGTACGCCCGCCGACTCCGACTCACCTTGGCCGCCGAACACCTGGACCGAGACCCCGACGATCTGGCTGATGCGATGGCCGACTGCCTGGAGCCAGCGGACATGTTCGCCACCTACGCAGCGAGTGCGGCCCGCCTGGACGCGTGGCACGGTGGTGGCCAGACCGGACCGCGACCGCCGGGGCGCCTTCGCAGGATCGAGCCCCCTGGGCTCGGCCTGCTGACTCGCGCGGTCGCCTCGGTGCCGTACGCCCTCCTGCACGACCCCGACGGACGACCGCGTCAGCTGCGACGCTCAGACGACTTCTGAGTCCGGTCCGGGGTCGACCGCAATGCCGGATCTCGCTGTCCTGATGAGTGACGATGGCTCCGGCCCCCGGGTTTGGTCGACGCGGAGTCCGTCCACTCGCACGCGTCACCGAAGCCCCAACGCGGCGTACGCTCACCCGTACATCCTGCGGTGTCGGCATGCTCACGCACGTGCCGCACCTGGCCCCGAGGCCGACACCTCCCCTGGAGAATCGAGGACGAGTTGAAGATCCTGGTGACCGGTGCGACCGGCTACGTCGGCGGTCGACTAGTGCCGTTGCTGCTCGGACGCGGCCACGACGTGCGCACCACCACGTCCAATCCCGACCGCAAGCAACCGTGGTGGGGCGACCGTGTAGAGACCGTCGTCATGGATGCACTCGACGCCGACCAGGTCACAGCCGCCTGCGAAGGCGTGAACGCGGTGTACTACCTGATTCATGGCATGAGCGGGGACGACTTCGCTGAGAGCGACCGCAAAGCAGCCAACAACCTCGCGGCCGGCGTACGGGCCCACGGCATCGACCGGGTCGTCTACCTCTCTGGAATCGTCCCGGACGTCGACGAGTCCGAACTTTCCGAACACATCAAGTCCCGACGCGAGGTGGAGCAGATCCTCAACGACGTGCCCGCGACTGTCGTGGTGCTGCGCGCGGCGGTGCTCCTGGGCAGCGGCTCCACCTCGTTCGAGATCATCCGGCAGGTAAGCGAGCGGATGCCCGTGCACACCGTGCCGTCGTGGATGGACTCCATGGTTCAGCCGATCGCCACCGTTGACGTGCTCGAGGCGTTGGTTGGCGCGCTGGAGTACGCCGGACCCTCACGTCATTTCGACGTGGGAGGACCGGACCAGTTGCGCTATGGCGCACTGCTCCAGGCCTACACCGAGCACGCAGGGCTCGAGCGACTGCAGGTCAACGTGCCCCTGCTGCCGACGGCCCTGGTAGGCACCCTGGTGGGCAGCCTCACCGACGTGCCTCGAGCAACGGTCGAGGCACTGGTCGAAAGCCTTCACCACGACATGATCGTCGCGGAGGGCGACTTTCAGGAGATGCTGCTGCCGCAGAACCACCGCCTGGTGGGACTGGACGAGGCCATTCGCCGCTCGTTGGCCCCTCGAGCGTCCGTGCCCGAGGACGCAGACCCGATGGGACCCTTGCCGCAGGACCCTGCGTGGGCCAGCGGCGGTGACGACCGTCCCGCGCTGGCCAAGGCGGTCGAAGCGGTCAAGGATCTCCTGCCGTAGTCCTGAGCGTCACAGCGCCACCGCGGCAAATGCTCTGAACCGTTAACGACCCGGCAAGCAGCGTGAAGCACGTCGGAGAGGTGACGCCCGAGCAGCGCGAGCGCGCGGCCCGGATGTCACCGAGATCCGGCCTCGCCCATGAGCCCGGCCGGGCCATGAGGACCCCCGGTCGGCCCCACCGTCTACGCTGAGTGGCCGGTGGGCTGTCACGTGAAGGGAGAAGTTCGGTGCTTTCGTGGGTGCGCCGAGCGCTCTGGGACGTCGTTCCGCGCGACCACCGGGAGCCCTCGACCGCGCTGCGGCGTCGGCAACTGACAGTTCTGTCGGTCGTGATCGTCGGGGCGGTCGTCCTCGGCTTCTCCTTGCGCGTCGAGCCGGGCAGCACCTCGTTTTACTGGTGGACGCTGGCCCTGGCTGGGGTGTGGGTCGTCGGCGCCGTCGCCGCCGGCCCGTTGCACCTGGGGCGCATCAGCTACCGCTCCGGTCACGCCCGTCCGGTCATCACCCCGATCATCGTCGGCTTGATGCTGGTCGCTCTCTTCGTCGTCGGAGGGCTGGTCGTGCGCGAGATCCCGGCGCTGGACGCCCAGGTACGCCACGTCCTGGTCTTCGCCGATGAGGGTGTGCTGCCGCTCGTCGTCCTGGTCACGGGGATCAACGGCATCGCCGAGGAGCTCTTCTTCCGCGGCGCGCTCTACGCCGCCGTCACCCGCCACTCGGTCGCGGTCACCACCGTCGCCAACGCGCTCGTGGTCCTCGCGACGGGCAACCTGATGCTGACCTTCGCCGCGGTGCTCC
The DNA here is from genome assembly GCA_046598495.1 of Marmoricola sp. GTDB lineage: Bacteria > Actinomycetota > Actinomycetes > Propionibacteriales > Nocardioidaceae > Marmoricola. Next base: position 30,310 of record JBKJIR010000028.1, read on the forward strand.
TCGCGGTCGTCGTGGGCCTGGAGCGACGGGCCTCCGGCGGGATCCTCGGCCCGATCCTCACCCACGTGACGTGGTCAGGCTCGATGCTGTTCGTGTTACCGCTGCTCTTCGGGTGATTCACGCGTAGCGCGAGCCCTCCTCGAGGGCGCGGCGGACCACCTCGGCGTACGGCGCGGGATCCACAGGCACCAACTCGCGAATCGACTCGTCGGTAACGATCACCTCGGTACTCATCGAGTCGATGAGGTTGCGGCCGGTGGTCACGTCTATGTCGGTGACGAGCGCCAGCCAGTAGGAGGAGAGCCGAGGCGTGAGCACCGGCACCTTCACGATCGGGCGGCGGCTCCCGTTGGCGATCTCGGCGGCTATGTGCAGCATCTCGAGGTAGCTGAGGACCTCGGGCCCGCCGATCTCGAACACCCGACCGAAGGCGGCGGGCTCGTCGACGACGCCGCTGAGGTAGTGGATCACGTCCTCGATCCCGATGGGCTGGGTCTTCGTCGCGACCCACTGCGGCACGATCATCGCCGGCAGGTTCTTGACCAGTTGGCGGGTCAGCTCCCACGACGTTCCGCCGGCACCGACGATGATTCCGGCGCGCAGCACCGTCACCGGCACTCCGGCCTCGCCGAGAAGGCCCTCGACCTGGCGTCGCGAGCGGAGGTGTGGGGAGAGCTCGTCGTCATCGCGCCCGAGCCCCCCCAGGTAGATGATCTGGCGTACGCCGGCCTCCGCGGCGACCCGTCCGAAGGCGCGGGCGGCGTCGGCGTCGCGTCGCTCGAAGTCCACGCTTTCCAGCGAGTGCACGAGGTAGACCGCTACGTCGACGTCGAGTAGCGGCTCGACCAAGGAATCGGCATGGTGAACGTCGCCGCCGACGGGTTCGCCCTCTCCGGCGTAGTCGTCGGGGTGCCGGGTCATGGCGCGCACGGCGAATCCGCGCTCGACCAGCGTGGGGACGAGGCGGCGGCCGACGAACCCGGTCGCGCCCGTGACGAGGACAGTGGTGTCAGTCATGGTGCTGTCGAACCTAGCCCACCCCTCTGCTCAGACCCGTGCCCGAGAGCGAGTTCGGGCATGGCGCACGCTCTGATTGCGAACGTTGACCGGCCTGAATCTGCGTCCTGGCCGAACTGATGGTTGGCGCCAAGCGCGCAGAGTGCCGTCTGTAAGGGCGGACGCATGGTCACGCTGGCGGAATAGCTTCGTCGTGCGAGTTGCTGCCTCACGACGCGGGTCTGGTTGCCAGTCGCGAGTCGAGCACATTGGCAAGCACTTGGTTGAATCGGTCAGGTCTTCGAGCATGAGGAAGTGACCGAGGGTCGCTCGAGCTTCCGGAACATTCTTGCCGCAGCAGGGATCCGTCACCGGCGACTCAGGAATGGCGCTCTTCCGTGCGAGCGCCATTCCCGAGACTTGAGGTTACGCCTTACCGGGTGCGCGATCGGACGGGCTGCCAGTGGTCTCGCGGCAGTTCGACGCGCCCGGGTTTCCGTTGTGCGTTCCCTTGCCTTCGTTGGCGTGGGGGGATTCCTGGGCGACGTGGTCGTTGCCGAAGTAGGAGAAGCCCGGGGTGTCACCCTCGACGCAGTGCGCTGCCGAGGCGCCACCTGCGCTGAGGGAGATCGAACCGGCGACCATCGCGGTGACCGCGATGCACTTCGTGAGCTTGGAACGCATGGTGCCTCCATGAGGTTGGTGATGGACACCAGTGGATACGGCTGCCCCCATCCCGTTGTTCAAGAACGAGCAGAACTGATTTGCCTCGACGCTGCTGGTCCCTGTCGGATCCAGTGAAACTGGCACGGAGAACCCCCTACAACGCTGTTGACCGCGAGGTTGATCCTGTAAACCGCGATCCGTTGCGCCCACGGCGACGAATGAACATCGGGGGGCACTCGTGCGTAGACACCTGCGCAAACCAAGGTCAGGAGGTCCGCCGGTGGCAGTACGAGCAACTCGCTCAACGACTCTGGTGCGCGACGACGGGGTTAAGGAGGCCTACGCCGCCCACGGCGGCGAGCTCTACCGGTTCGCGATGCGCGCCCTGGGTGACGCCGGGGCAGCCCAGGACGTCGTGCAGGAGACGTTCCTGCGCGCCTGGCGGGCAGCTGATCGTTTCGACCCGGAACTGGCGAGCCTGCGGGTCTGGTTGTTCGCGATCGCCAGGAACGTCGTGGTCGACCAGGCACGACGGGTCGAGGCGCGACCCTGGCTGCGACACCTTTCCGAGCCAGCCGACCTGGAGGCGGCCGCGGACACCTCCCCGGACCCCAGCGACCGGCTGCTGCGCGGTTGGGTCGTCGAGGAGGCGCTCCGCCGGATCGGGGCGGACCACCGCCATGCCATCGTCGAAACCTACCTACGAGATCGGCCCTACAACGAGGTGGCCGCCGAGCTCGGTATTCCGGTAGCCACCTTGCGGACCAGGGTCTACTACGCCCTCAAAGCACTGCGCGTGACAATGGATGAGATGGAGGTATCCCCGTGACCGAAGACCTGCATCGGGTCCTGCGTGAGTCACTGGGCGCGTTCGTCCTGGGCCACCTCGACACGAACGAGACCGCACGCGTGCGCGCCCACCTCGACGGCTGCGCGGCATGCCTCGCCGAGTACGAGGCGCTCGCGCCACTGGCCGTGGCATTGCGCGACGTGGACGCCGACTCCTTCGAGGAGTCCCTGGAGCCAGGCGCCCTCCTCGGCGCGCGCATCGAGGCCGAGATCAACACCGAACGCACCCACCGCCGACGACGTACAGCCATCCAGCGCGCCCTGGCCGGAACCGCAGCCAGCCTGATCCTCGTCGCGACCTTCCTCGCCGGCGGCACACTCGCAGGCGACGAGGCCCCCTCTCCCGTGCCACTCGAGGCCATCGCGGTGACCAGCGAGATCGACGGAGTCGCCGCCGACGCCGACCTCGTCGACCACACCTGGGGCCTGGAGATCAAACTCAACGTGACCGGCCTCGAGGACGGTGAGAGCTACACCACCACCGTGCAAGCCGCGGGACGCGAATACCCCGCCGGAGAGTTCATCGGAGTCGCCGGCGTCGAGATCCACTGCAACATGAACTCATCGGTCCTACGCGGCGACGCCACCAGCTTCACCGTCTGGGACAGCGACGGACAACCCGTCCTACGCGCACAGCTGTGAACGACTGGACCTAGGTCCAGCGGGCGACACCTGGTCGTCGGGTCCGACCGATGCGCCTTGTCAGACCTTGACGATGACCTGGAGGAACGTAGCCGGGACAGCTGTTCGCTCTGCGTCGGGGCTCGTGTTCTGGCTGGTGAAGAGGTCCTCCAGCTCCTTCTGAAGCTGCTCCGTTCGACCGTCGGCCGCGGCTGCCGCGAAGGCGTTCATGGTGGGGCCGTAGTACTCGCGGAACACGGCAAGCAGTTCCGTGGGAGGCGCTGGGTACTCGAACGTGTATGTCTCGCGCGAGAAGCTGATCTTGTCAGCCGCAATGCCGGCCTGGCCGAACCGCTCGATCACGTTCTCCTCCACTCCCCACGTCACAGGGCTGATAAAGCCCTCCGGCGGCGGCGGTGAGTAGGAGCCGGAGATCTTGAGGAGCTGGGCGACCAGCGTCGGGTCCCCTGGGATCCAGTTGCCCATGACGAGGCGTCCGCCGGCACGGGTCACCCGCACCAGCTCCTTGGCCACGTCGAACGGCCGCGGGGCAAACATGGCTCCGAAGATGCTCACGACCAGGTCGAACGTGTCGTCGGCGAGGTCGTCGAGGTGTGAGGCGTCGCCCTCCTGGAAACGACAGTTCGTCAAGCCCTCAGCTTCGGCGCGGCGAGTGCCCGCGGCCACGAGGTTGCCGGCGATGTCGACGCCGATGACATCGGCACCGAGCCGGGCCTCAGGAAGCGCAGTGGTGCCGTCACCGCAACCAAGGTCAAGAACCTTGAGTCCCGGGGTGATGCCGAGACGGGCGACCAGAGCCTCTCCGCTGGCGCGCATGGTTTCGGCGATCCGGGTGAAGTCGCCCTTCTCCCAGAGTGCCTTGTTCGGGTTCACTGTCTCAGTCATCGCTGCCTCCTCGATATATTCAAGATCTTCCTTGAATAAGGTGTAGGCCCAAGCGACTCACTTGTCAAGCGTTTCCTTGAATAGTTCGGGCGCGCCGAAAGGGCTGGCTCACAGCCCACGTGCGACAGGCAGGCGAGCCGAAGCCCATTCGGGGAACCCGTCCTCCAGCCGCGCCGCATCGCGACCGGCTTCGTTGAGGAGTCGCACCGCTTCGTCGGCGTAGACGCAGTAGGAGCCGCGGCAGTAGGCGACCACGCGGGCGCCACTGTCGATGTCCTCGAGCCGGGCACGCAGGTCGCCGATGGGCACGGACAACGCCCCGCGGATGTGTCCGGCGACGTACTCCGCGGACGGTCGCACGTCGAGGACCACCACATCGCCGGCCCGCAGCCGCTCTCGGAGCTCGTCCCTGGTCATCGTGTCGAGTCCCGACCGGTCCCCGACGTACGCGGTGGCCAGCTGCTCGAGTCCTTCGACGTGCTCTTCGGCAACGCGTCGCATCGTCCGCCACAGCGTGGAAACGAGCGGGCTCGAGAGCTCGTAGAAGATGCGGGTGCCGTCGCGACGAGTGCGGACCAAGCCCGCACGGAGCAGCCGTTGCAGGTGCTGTGAGGTGTTCGCGACGGTCTGGTCGATCTCCAGCGCGAGATCCTCGACGGATCGCTCGCCCTGGGCGAGTACGTCGATCAGCTGGGCGCGCCGCCCGTTCGCCAGTGCCTTCGCACACTCGGCCAGCGCGTCGAAGAGCGCCGCCTTGGCTGCGTGGTCCGCCATGGGCTAGAACCTCCCTATGCATTCAAGAACTCTCTTGACAAGAGGCTAGCAGCGGGTGTCTTATTCAAGAACTCCCTTGACTATCTGAGTAGGCGCTGCACCGCTGAAGGTCCGCCCTGACACGCAGGAGATCCCCATGAAGCCTCACACCTTGACGCGGCACCTCGACGTCCAACCCGACGAAGCCCTGCGCACCATCGCCGACGTCCACGCACTGCCCAGTTGGAACACTGCCATTACGCGGGTCCTCGACGTACCCACCCCACTGACCGTCGGCGACGAGTGGGTCGTGGAGATGTCTGCCCTGGGGCAGACCTGGTCGAGCCGCTCGCGGCTGATCGCGCTCGACCGTGATGCCCGGCGTTTCAGCTACCGCTCCGCCACCGACGACGGCAACCCGTCCTACGCTGAGTGGACCTGGACCGTAACCGAGGCATCGGGAGGATGCGAGGTCACCGTGACGTGGACCCTCAACCCGCACACCTTCTGGCGGCGCGTGCTGCTGGGCCGGATCCGGCAGCGCCAGCTCATCAAGACGGAGGTGCCGACATCTCTCGCGGCGCTGCAGGCTGCTCTCGAAGCCGCGGGCCCCCGTGGGTGATCCGCTCGTCTCCGTCGTCCCGGACGCCGGGCTCGGCAACTCGGCGTACCTCCTCGACCTCGGCGACGGCCGCGCCCTGGCGGTCGACGCGAGCCGCGACCTCCGCTCGCTGCGGAGGGCCGCCGCGGCCCGGGGCCTGCACGTTGCGTACGCCGCCGACACCCACCTCCACGCCGACTTCCTCTCCGGCGCGGTCCAGCTCGCCGCCTCCGACGGCGCCCAAGTCCTTGCTTCACGAGCTGGTGGTCGGGAGTTCCCGCACCGCGGTCTTGAGGAGGGAGAAGAGTCCGACCTCGGTGGGCTCACTCTGCGCGCGATCGGCACTCCGGGACACACCGACGAGCATCTCGCGTTCCTGCTGCTGGACGGGGCTCGAGAGCTCGGCGTCTTCAGCGGCGGCTCGCTGATCGCGGGCTCGGCCGCCCGCGTCGACCTGGTGGCACCCGAGCGGACCGAGGAGCTGGCCCGGGCGCAGTACCACTCGCTGCACCGGATCGCCACGCTCGACCCGGCGACCGCTCTCTGGCCCACCCACGGTGGCGGCTCGTTCTGCTCCACCGCGGCGGGACCAACGGGCGGTACGACCACCATCGGCGATGAGCTGGCGACCAACGAGTTGCTGCGGGCACCGGACGAGGACACCTTCGTCCGGCTCCTCCTCGGAACCCTCGGCAGCCACCCGCCGTACTTCCATCGCCTGGGTGAGGTCAACCGGCGCGGACCGGACGTGCTTACCAACGACCCGGTGCTCGAGCCGCTGCTGCCCGAGGCCGTCGCAGACCTCGCCAAAGCAGGCGCTGAGACCATCGACGTACGACCGGTTGAGTCGTTCGCCCGCGCCCATCCGGCCGGCGCAGTGTCGATCCCACTCCGGCCCGCGTTCGCGTCCTGGCTGGGCTGGCTCGCACCCCACGACCGGGCACTCGTCATACTCCGCGAAGACGAACAGGACGGCGCGGAGATCCTGTGGCAGGCCCGCAAGATCGGCTACGACAACATCGTCGGCGAGATCGCGGGTGGCATTGACGCGTGGGCCGCAGCCGGCATGCCGACGGCGACGATCGACCTCGTCTCCCCTGCCGACATGTCCGGCTCGCGGGTGCTCGACATCCGACAGGACAGCGAGTACGCCGCGGGACACCTGCCGGGGGCCGGCCACCTGGAGCTCGGCGATGTCGCCGAGCACGCTGCCGAGTACGCCGATGGCCCCGTTGTCGTGATGTGTGGTCACGGCGAACGCGCCATGAGTGCGGCCAGCCTGCTGGCCCGGGCCGGAGCGGCCGACGTGCGGGTCCTCGACGGCGGACCCGACGATGTCGCACTGGCCCTGGACGTCGAGCTCGAGCAGGGTCCGTGACGGCCCGGACGACCTCCGATCCGGCACTCGGTCTGCGGCCCAACATCGCCCAGTTCACCCTGCTCGTCGCGGTCAACGGACTGGTCGGCGGAATGCTCGGGCAGGAGCGCACCGTCCTCCCGTTGCTGGCAACCGACGTCTTCGGCCTCGCCTCCTACACCGCAGCACTCACTTACATCCTCGCGTTCGGCATCGCCAAGGCCCTGACCAACTACGTCGCCGGAGCATGGTCGGAGAGCTACGGCCGCAAGCCCGTGCTGGTGGCCGGTTGGCTGATCGCGATTCCAGTTCCGCTGCTGCTGATCTGGGCGCCGCACTGGTGGATCGTGGTCGCGGCCAACGTGCTGCTGGGAATCAGCCAGGGCCTCACCTGGTCGACGACCGTGATCATGAAGATCGACCTCGTCGGACCCGAACGGCGCGGCTTGGCGCTCGGCTTCAACGAGTCCTCGGGCTACCTCGCGGTCGCCGGGACTGCGCTCCTCACCGGATACATAGCAGCCAACAGCGGGCTCCGGCCCGAGCCGTTCCTCATCGGACTCGCCTACGCCGCCCTCGGGCTCGGCCTGTCCACCCTCGCCGTCAAAGAGACCCGCCACCACGCCCACCACGAAGCAAGCTTGCGACCCGACGTACAAGAACTGACGCCGCGCGAGGTCTTCGTCCAGACCACCATCCGCGAGCCCGCCCTGTCCTCCGCAAGCCAGGCCGGGCTGGTGAACAACCTCAACGACGGCCTCGCCTGGGGACTTTTCCCGGTCCTGTTCACCACCGCGGGGCTCAGCCTCACCCAGACCGGGGTGCTGGTCGCGATCTACCCCGCGGTCTGGGGACTGGGCCAGCTCGTCACCGGCGGACTCTCGGACCGCTGGGGACGCAAGCGCCTGATCACCTCAGGAATGCTGATCCAGGCCGCGGCCCTCGGCGCGATCGCGACAGTCGACACCTTCGGCGGCTGGGCAGTGGCCGCCGGCGCGCTGGGCATCGGCACAGCGATGGTCTACCCGACCCTTCTCGCCGTGATCGGAGACGTGGCCCACCCCACCTCGCGTGCCCGCACAGTCGGGGTCTACCGCCTTTGGCGCGACCTGGGTTTCGCTGTCGGTGCCCTGCTGACCGGCGTGCTGGCAGACATCTGGGGCATCCGTCCGGCGGTGTGGAGCGTCGCGGCCCTCACCGCACTCTCCGGCCTGCTGGTGGCAGCCCGGATGTATGAGACCCACCCGACGCCACCAAAGCGGCGAGGGCTTGGCAGGTCGCCGAAGGAGCGTGGCTGAGGTCAGCTTGAACCGCCCCGGTCCTGTCGGCCCCGGACGTCCGGGTTGGCAGTGGGCGTGCTTCGACGCGATGCCCGCGTCGTACCGACTTTCACGCGCCCACCATGTCGCCCTAGCCATGGCCGATAGGCGCCACCACCGGGGCCGCTAGCCCGATCAGGTCATGGACCGCGTGCTGCGGTGATGGTTGTCTTGCTGATGGGGACGAGCCTGAGGAGAGCGATATGACCGAGCAACCGACCCCCGACCACATCATGCAGATCGGCACGGGCTTCATGGCGAGCAAGACTCTGCTGTCGGCGGTGGAGCTTGAGCTGTTCACCTTGCTGGGAACCGAGGCGAAGACAGCCTCCGAGATTGGCGACCACCTCGGGCTGCATTCTCGCAGCCGGCACGACTTCCTCGACGCCCTGGCGGCGCTCGGATTGCTCGATCGAGACGGAGACGGTCCGGAAGGGCGGTACAGGAACACGGCCAGTACGGCGTTCTTCCTCGACAAGTCTCAGCCTGCCTACCTGGGTGGCATCCTCGAGATGGCGAACGCGAGACTCTACGGCTTCTGGGACAACCTGACCGAGGCCCTCAAGACGGGTCTGCCGCAGAACGAAGCGAAGGCCGGCGGCGACTTCTTCGGTGTCCTGTACTCGGACCCCACACGGCTCGAGCAATTCCTGGGTGCGATGCAGGGCATCCAGATGGGCAACTTCCTCACCCTTCTCGACAAAGTCGACCTCTCCGCTGCCACGACCCTGTGTGACGTTGGAGGCGGTAACGGCATCCTGTGCGGTCTCGCTGTCCAGCGCCATTCGAACCTGAGTGCCACCGTGTTCGACCTTCCCCCCGTAGTGCCGGTCGCTCAGCGTCATCTCGAGTCGATGGGAGTCGGCGACCGCGTGGACGTCGTGGGCGGCGACTTCTTCGTCGACGACCTGCCGAATGCCGACGTGATCGTGATGGGCAACATCCTGCACGACTGGGACGAGGGCCAGAAGATGACTCTCATCGCGAAGGCGCACAAGGCGCTGAACGAGGGTGGCCGACTCATCGCGATCGAGAACGTGATCGACGACGCTCGCCGGGCGAACGCCTTCGGGCTGCTCATGTCGCTGAACATGCTCATCGAGCTGCCGGGCGGTTTCGACTACACCGGCGCGCAGTTCGACAGTTGGTGTAGGGAGGCCGGCTTCGAACGAACCGAGGTCATCTCCCTCGCGGGTCCCGCAAGCGCCGCCATCGCATACCGCTAGACCGGTCCTGGCTCGACGCGGGACCGGCAGGGAGGGGGCGCCCAGGAGGACGCTGCGCCGATCATCGAACGTGCGTCTTCGTACTTCTCGACAATCGCTCGCGGGAATGCGACCGTCCCACATGGTGCCGCAGGAGGGGCCCGGGTTACCTCTGTCCTCGAGCATGAGGCGAGTGCTATAAGAGAAGGACAGGATCTCGGTGAAACCCAACCGTTCGAAGGGTTGATCACATGGCAGGCATCGACAGCAAGAACTTTGATGAACCCGACGAGACTCGGACGCCGGACAAAACGCGAGTGGATGTGGTTCGCCTCGGCGACACAGAAGTAGGTCGATTCACGTTCCAGCCCGGCTGGCGCTGGTCGGAGTGCATCAAGCCGGTTGTCGGCACCGAATCGTGCCAGACCGACCATGTCGGATACGTCGCTTCTGGTCGTTTGGGCGTCGAGCACCAAGACGGCACACGAGTCACGCTGTCGCCCGGTGACGCTTACCGCATCGCACCCGGTCACGATGCCTGGGTCGAGGGCGACGAGGAGTTCGTTGGCTTCGAATTCAAGGGTGCTGCTACCTACGCGAAGGGGTAGGGCTCCGAGAACTGAACCAACCGGACGACGTGGCGTGGGACCGTGGAATCCGGGTGCGTCAGGACAAGCCCGCCTCACGGGCCCTGAGCGCTGCGGCGGTGCGGTCGCGGACTTGCAGTTTCAGGAGCACTTGCGACACGTGGTTGCGAACGGTCTTCTCAGACATCCCAAGCCGACGCGCGATCTCGTGGTTGCGGCAGCCCGAAGCCAGGGACTCCAGCACCTCACGCTCCCTTGGTGTGAGGTCGGGGAAGGCGCGCGCTGTCGGGGATTCCTCCGGGCTCCCGGAATAGAAGGCCATGATCCGTCTGGCCACCTGACCACCGTAGACAGCGTCGCCGTTGGCGACGGCGAGTACGGCCCTGCCGATCTCGTTTCCGTCAGCGCCCTTGACGAGATACCCGTTAGCGCCGGCGCGAAGGGCGGCGAACACGTGCTCGTCGTCCTCGTGCATGGTGAGGACCAGGATGCCCATGTCGGGGTGGCGTGCGCGAATGATCCGAGACGCGGCTATGCCGTCGAGGCCAGGCATGCTCAGATCGGTTATCGCCACGTCGGGGGTGTGCTCATCGACCGACGCGATGAGCTCAGAACCCGTCCCGACCGTGGCGACGACCTCGATGGTGTCGAGTTGGCCCAGGATCGCGCCGAGCCCGTAGCGGTACATCGGGTGGTCGTCGGCAAGGACGACCCGCACTGTCGTTGATGTCATGACGCCTCCAAGGGGAACACGGCGGAGATCTCGGTCCCGCGGCCTGCCCCCGAGGTGACCTCGATTCGGCCGCCTAGTGCGGCCACCCGGGTGCGCATCGATTCCAGTCCGTGCCCGGGGCTGTGCGCGAGATCGATGCCGGTGCCGTCGTCGATGACGGACACTCGTAGCTCGGTTGACGTCCTGTTCAGGGTCACCCTGCAACGGTGCGCGGCTGCGTGCCGCGACACGTTGGTGAGGCCCTCGGCGACAACTCGGAAAGCGGCTTCCTCAACATCAGGTGGGATGCCTCTGACTGGTTGCCTAGCGAGCTCGAGGCTGACTCCGCCGGTCCGCCCGAAGCCCAGCGCGTCAGCGACTTCACGGACCGCACCGACCAGGCCAGCTCGGTCCAGGGCCGAGGGTCGGAGTCCGTCCAGCACGCGCCGGATCTCTGCCCCCGCACCCGATGCCTCCTCGCGGGTACGGTCGAGGATCGCGCGTGCCGTGGACGGATCCGTATCCAGCGCATGCGTGGCTGCTTCCAGCCCGAGGGCGATACCGGACATGGACGGTCCGAGGCCGTCGTGCAGGTCTCGGCGCAGGCGGTCTCGCTCCACCAGCGTGGCTTCGCTAACTCGTCGGCGCTCGGCGTCAAGGGCCTCGGTGAGGGCACTGGCGCGGACCACGACGGCAAGGTGCGGTGCCAGGGCGGCGATCAGTCGACCATCCTCTTGGGTGACTCGGGGCTCCCGGTGCCGCGGACCGACACTGAGGTTGCCGAGTTCCTCACCACCATGTCTCAGCGGCACCTCCAACCCTCCGTCGGTGGGTACGCCGACCACGGCTAGCTCTCGCCCGGCGATGTCCGTCACCCGGGCGAATGAGCTTCCGGTGGCCATGGCCACTGCGCTGAGCATTGACGGGACTGGGTCGGCGGTCGCGACCTCGAGCCCGGCGCCGACCCTGTCAACCGCGGCTAGAGGATCAATCCGGTCACCGAGCACGAACCGGTCCACCCGGCCGCGCAGCCAGCCCGCAACCGGAAACAACACGAGCGCAACGACGGCCGAGCCCATCAGGAGCGGCAACGGCCCATCCGGCACGAGCCGGGCCAGTGCGGTCGTCGAGCCACCCACCACGAGTGCGACCAACAGCGTCAGCGGGGCGTAGAGCAGGGTCCGCCGCAGGGCCACCTCGATGCCAAGCAGCTGGTATCGCAGGACGCCGACCGGGATCGCGACCGGGATCAGTCCGTAGGCGACGGAGAACAGCGTCTCCAAAGGGCTGAAGAAGGCAGCGATGAAGATCACCAGCACCGCGACAAGCCAGAGCAGTTGTTGGCGTTCGGGTGCTTGCGCACGCATTGCACGTAGCAGGGTGCCGATGAGGACGACCGGCACCGAGCCGACGATGAACAGTGCAGCCGGAATAATGGTGGCAAGCGAGAACCAGGTCGGAACGTCCCACGGCAGCCGGACACCCCGGACGACGTCGTCGACACCGCCTTGGCCGGTGCCCGCCGACACGATAAGGAAGCAGATACCAACGGCGGCAGCCCGAACCTGCCACCGCCAGAAACGGGAGGCCGGGCGTCCCGTGGGATACAGGCCGGGCAGCACTGTGGCGACGATGGCCAGGGACGGCATCCAGGCCCACGACGCCAGCCACATCACCGGCAGCCCCAGGGGCAGTGACCCGTCGGGATCGGTGAGCGCCCGTGCGCCGTACGCCTCACAGCTCATCTGGAGCGCCTGGAGGAACCCGCTGGCCAGCACAAGCCAACCGATGGCGTTGCGGGGACGCTGCGATACCAGCCAAGCACCCGACAGAACGAACGGAAAGAGAACCAATCCTTGGAGGAGGTCAGCCGCGTCGAGGTGGTTGTCAATCTGTGGCCGGGCCATCACGCCGCCGGACAGCGACAGCGGAATCGTCGCGTAGAGCGCCGCGGCGATCACGACCAGCGCCCAGGCCGTGCGGACACGAACCTCGTCGCTCAGGTCACTGGGATGCAGTCGCTGCATGTCAGCAGTGTGACCGTCCGAAGCGCGCTTGTCAGGGGACTGGAGTCCTGGGTCCACCGGGACACTTTCCCGGGTCGGGCGCGTCTCCCGACACGTCCGTCCCGGTGGCCCTTCGCGGTGTGCTTGAGGCTCCTATCCGATCAACCCCAGGAGTCGTCATGACCACCCTCAGCACTCACGAGCCGGCCGCTACCCGCCTCCACCCTGCCGCCGCCGGCGTCGTCGGCGCAGTCACGTTCGGCCTTGCCATGGTCGCAGGTGACGTATTCGACCTCAACAAGGATGACGACACCGTCGCGGTCACGGCATCTGAGTGGCTCATCACCGGCGGGATTGCGTTGGTCGGTCTGGCCATCGGCGTCGGTCTGGGTCTACGCGCCTGGCACGGGGACGCCACCCGCCTGTCGCGGACTGCTCTCGGACTGGCGATCGCGGGCGGCGTCACGTTTGTCGCGTTCTGGTCCGGCTGGCCGAGCGTATTCAGCGCGGTGGCCGTCGGCCTGGCCCTTGAGCACCGCCGCCGTATTGGGTCGTTCTCGACCAGCACCGGCATCGCGGTCGCGCTCGGCGTGATCACCTTCGTCGCGACCGCCTTCATCTGCGTCACCGGCTGACGCGACCCGAACCCACTGAACCCACCACGAGAAGGAGAATCACCATGATTCGGGTCGTTCACACCACCGCCGTAGTCGTCGCCGCCACCGGCTTCGCCCTCGGCTCCGCCACATCGGCCACGGCCGGCGCCCAGCACGGCGACTTCGAGGAGTCGTACGACAGCAGCTTCCATCTCTCGGCCGACGAGAACCCCTGTGGCCCGTGGGCCGTGACCATCGGGGAGGTCCGCGTCGGCGGCGCCAAGATCGTCGCCGCCCCCGGGGGCCAGGGACCGGGCGAATACCACGTCAACGGTGCGATCGACGGGCAGATCGAGTTGGTCCCGGACAACCCGCAACTCCCGACCTACGCCGGTTCCTACCGGGAGAAGCTCAACGGCGTAGTCACCGGAGTCGATGACGCCGGAAACGACGTGATGCGGGTGGCGCACTACCGGCTGCGCGCGCCGATGACGGGTACCGACGGGAGCCGTCTCGTGCTGGCGCTGTCCGGCAAGGTGACGCTCGACGCCAGCGGCCGCATGGTCGTCGGACGGGACACCATGACCTGCGACTGACTGCCCGAAGGAGGCGAGCCCAGGCCGACTGGGCTCGCAGATCCAGCGAGGCGCTCATCCGACAGTTGTGGCTTCAAATTCTTCGGCAGCATCACCGGTGAGCAGGGTCGCCCCGGACCGGTCACGTCAACCACCCATGAAGCAGCCCCTTGTGCTGTTGCGCCGTCTGTGGCACAGGAGCAGACTGGCGAGCACCAGAGAGGCGGATCGTCATGCCAGAGTTCATGGACGTTCACACAACGATGCAAGGGGTTACCTCTGAGGCGCTCAAGGAGGCTCACGATGCTGACTTGGCCATCCAGGACGAGGAGGGGGTGAACTTCAAGCACGCATGGGCCGATCCCGCTAGCGGGATGGTCTTTTGCCTGTCCAAGGCCCCGAACGCCGAAGCCGTGCAGCGGATTCACGAACGCGCGGGACACCCCGCCGACAACATTTACGAGGTTCCAGTCCAGGTGTAGCTTCTGATTCCCACGAAGGTCTGGGGCTGGCGCTCTGGGCCTTGACCCGTCTGCGGATGTCGGCCTCGAGGGCTTGGACGCTGCGACGGTCGGAGCGGGGCAGAGGTCGGCGGCGACCTAGCCGGGACTCTGATAGCAGTGCCATGCGGTGGCGATCGGGACAGCGGCGGCCATGACGGCCGCAAGCACGCCGTAGACGTCGCCGAAGAGTTCCTGCAGTGTGCTGTCCAGAACAGCTCGACCGGTTCGCCTACTCCTGTTGCGAGGATCCCGTGACAGTGGTCCGGCAACGTAGAACGTCGACCCGGGCTCGACCCCAACTGATTTCAGGTTTCAGTCATAAACCTGCAGGCATGTTTATCGCTGTCCGCCACGCAGCCGTCCACCGCATGCGCGGAAGCACTCAGTTCGGCTCGTCACCGGTGCCCTCGCTCGGCCGCAACCCACGCTGATGCCAATGGCTGAGGGCGCCCCCGGCCGACTTCTCCCCGAGCCTGGTGAAGCCGCATAACGGTTCCCACGACCGCAAGACCGGGCGATACTACTCATGGACCCCATCTGCCAGGCGACTGAGTACTTCAGGAGGCGAGATCACCCTTCCCTCCCTTCATGTCCTGGCCGGAGTCGCCGCTGCGATCGGCGGTCTCGCCTGGGTTGTGAAGGCTGCAGCGATACTCGCGACGGGCCACCAGCCACCCTTGATGTTCGAGGCAGCACCACTGTTCTTCGGTGTTGCACTGACCGCGTTGGCGCTGACTTCCAACCTTCGTGGCCGACGTCGTACGACGACCATCGCCCTCGGGCTCCTGACCGTCACGGCCGGCGTGGTGGCCGGCGTGACCGAAGCCGTCGGGCAGGTCTGGGGGCCTGCCATCGCGGCATCGTCGCTGGCTCTCATCGCCGGCCTGCTGCTGCTCGGCCGGCGCGCATCGTCGTTACCGCACACGTTCGCGTGGTGGATCGGCGGGGGCACCTTGCCTGCCCTGGTCATAGGCGGCCTGCTGGCTGTGATCAACGAGCGTCTCCTCGAAGTGTCAATCCTGACCGTGGGCCTGATGTGGCTGTGGCTCGGCGGGATCCTGCTGACAGGGCGCAAACGCGCCCCATCACTTGGACCGCGTAGGGCCCGCCCGGCAGAGTCGAACTGATGCGGTCGAACGCACCAGACCGCCGGCCGTCCTCGACGGCATCTGGCCCGCCATCGCGACTACAGCTGTCCTGGCCGGATGCGGTGACCCCGACGGCCACCAGTCCTGAGAGGAGCGGCGCGGTTCTCAGTAACGACTGGTCCGACCGGATTTGGACTAGGCGTGCGACGACTAGCGTGGAGCCATGGGAGCCTGACCCGCTATTCCAGACACCTGAGTTCTGAGGCGATGATCGTCTTGGAGAGGAGTCAGGATGCCTGCAGCGAAGTCGCCGGAGTTCCGGCGTCGTGCTTTGGATCTGGTCGAGCAGGGTGAACCCGTTGCCCAGGTCGCTCGAAATCTCGGGATCAGTGAGTCGTGTCTGCGGCGGTGGATGAGCCAGGCCGCGGTCGATGCCGGTCAGCGTGATGGGCTGACGTCGGCGGAGAAGCGTGAGCTTGTTGAGTTGCGTCGCAAGAACCGGGTCCTGGAGATGGAGCTGGAGATCGTGAAGCGAGCTTCGGCGTACTTCGCGAGGGAGAACGTGCTCCCAAAATGGGGTTCCGGCTGGTCCAAGAGTTAGCCGACGACGGGTTCGACGTCGCGGCAGCCTGCCGGGTTCTGGGCGTGAAGCGCTCGAGCTACTACGACTGGCTGAGTCGTCCGCCTTCTGCTCGTGCGATCCAGGACGCCCAGCTGGTCGAGACGATCCGGCGGGTCCACTACGACTCCCGGGGCACCTATGGCGCTCCGCGGGTCCATGCCGAGCTGCGCCTCGGACTGGGTATCGCGATCGGCCGCAAGCGGGTGGCCCGGTTGATGCGCATCGCCGAGCTCCAAGGCGTCTGTCACCAGCGCAAGCGCCGAGGATGGCGACCAGAGCCGGCCACCCACGCCGATCTGGTCCAACGCCAGTTCAGCGCTGGTGAGCCGGATCGGGTCTGGTTCACCGACGTGACCCAACACCGCGCGAAGGACGGGTGGGTTTATTGCTGCGCGGTCATCGATGCCTTCTCTCGCAAGGTCGTGGGCTGGTCGATCGCAGACCACATCCGCACCGAGCTGGTCATCGACGCCCTGGAGATGGCCCGCTGGCAACGCCGACCGGCTCCTGGCGGGATCGTGCACTCCGACCGAGGCAGCACCTACACGTCCTGGGTCTTCGGTCACCGCCTCCGCGAGGCCGGGCTGCTCGGATCGATGGGCAAGGTCGCCTCCAGCGTCGACAACGCCCTGATCGAATCGTTCTGGTCAACGATGCAACGCGAGCTGCTGGATCGCCACGACTGGGAGACCAGGACCGAGCTCGCCTCGGCGATCTTCGAGTGGATCGAAGGTTGGTACAACCCGCTGCGTCGGCACACGTCGCTCGGGATGATCTCCCCGCACGAGTTCGAAACGCTTCACAAGGCCGCCAAGCCGGCGGCATGATCAACAAACAAACCGTGTCCGGGAAACCGGGTCAGGCTCCGATTGTCACCTACGTCCCTCCCGGGTACATCTAGGTGCCAGCTCGTGGGTCAGATATTCGGGACGGGAACTGCCGCGAGGTCACCGATGACGGCCTCGAGGTCACGCCGCTCGTGCGGTGGCGGTGGTCGGGCCGAGTTGGTCCGCAGCTGGGCCGCCTCGGCGAGCAGGGTCGAGGCGAGCGCGCGGTCGCCGCCCTCGAAGGCCAGTCGGCAGAGGCCTTCCAGAGCGGTGCTGGTGAGCCCCGGCTCCCCGACCCGGCGGCCAAGGTCGAGCAACTGGTCGTACCGTCCCCCGGCAGCGGTCGCGTCACCCTCTGCTTCGTCGCAACGGGCCAGGCCCGCGAGTGCGAGTCCCTGGGACACCGGGGTGCCGAGCTCACCGAACCCCGCGTACGCCTCGGTGAAACCGTCTCGAGCGAGGTCCCAATCACCCCGGACCTGGGCGAGCAGCCCGTGGCCGTAGCAGGCGAGAACCGCGCCTGCGCCGTCACCGACGTGCTCCGATGCGGCGCTCGCCTGGTCGAAAAGCCTCCGGGCGGCCTCTTCGTCGCCGAGGTGGAGCTGGGCGATTCCCAGGTCGGCCAACGCCCACTGCACGGTGTTGTATAGGCCCGCCCCGGCGGCGACGTCGATCGCCTCCTCGAGTACGCGTGAGCCTTCGTCGTAGCGGCCGAACTGTCGTAGGCCCCAGCCAAGGTGGTAGAGGACTGCTGACAGCCCCCAGGGATCGTCGAGCTGCCGGAACGTCGCAGCGGTCGCGCGCCCGATCGGGATCGCGGCGGCCTCGTCCCCGCTCTTGAGGGCAATCTCCATGCGTACGAAGCCGACGACGCCACCGCCCCAGGCGTCACGATCGGCCGCGAACTGTGCCTGGGCCTCGCGCAGCAGTTTTTCAGCCCGGTCACGATCCTGGCCGGTGACCCCCTCGACGGCCAGCAGGACGCGCGACAGGGCTGCACGAGAGTCGTCCCCGAGGTCCTCGAAGATCGTCAGACTGTCCCGGGCGGTCTCGGCGCAGCGCGGACTGGGGTGGACGAGACAAGCGCGAGGTCTCTCCACGAGGGAGACCGCTTGGAGGGCACGAGCCCGCGAGGCCGGGCTGCCGTTGCCCGATTCCAGCAGCCGGGACAGCGCCTCCCGGCCCTCCAGGTGGCGCCCGAGATGCCAGAAGAGCCCGAGGGCACCGGCTGCCTCGAGTGCCGAGTCGAGGTCCCCACCCGACCGGCCCAGCCACGCGAGCGCGGCCCTGATGTTGGGTTGTTCGTCGCGCAGCCTCTGGAAGGTGTCACGCTGGGCATGACCGCGCAGGCGCGGCTCGGCCTCCTGGACGACGTCGCGGAAGTGTTCCGCGTGCCGTTGGGTCAACGCTTCGTGCTCACCGACCGCAGCCAGTTGCTCGGCGGCGTAGTGGCGCAGGGTGTCCAACATCCGGTAGCGGGTCGGAGCCCCTCGCTCGACCCCCACCATGGAGCGCTCGACCAGGCGGCCGATGGTGTCCAGCACCTCGCCCACCGGAAGACCCGGGTCGCTGACAACGGCCTCGGCTGCGGTCAGCGTCCATCCTCCCTGGAAGACAGCGAGCCGGTTGAACACACGCTGCTCACGGTCGGTCAGCAACGTATAGCTCCAGTCAACGGTTGCCCGCAGCGTCTGCTGCCGGGCCTCGGCGGTGCGCGCACCGGTCGTGAGCAGCGCGAACCGTTGGTCCAGACGGCCAGCGATCTCGACGGGAGACATCGTCGCGACCCGGACGCCCGCGAGCTCGAGCGCGAGAGGGATGCCGTCAAGAGCGCGGCTGATCCGACCGATCGCAGCGAGGTCGTCGTCCCCGAAGACAGTCCCGGGCCGCACCGACCTGGCCCGTTCGACGAACAATTGCGCGGCCGGGTACTCCAGCACGCTGCCGACGGGAGTGTCGTCCGGCGGCGTGTCCAGGGGACCCACGGTCACTTGCACCTCGTCGGGGACCGCGAGCGCCTCACGGCTGGTCGCGAGGATCGTCACTCCCGGGCACCGGCCCAAGATCTCGTCGATGAGGCCAGCAGCAGCGTCGATGACGTGCTCGCAGTTGTCGACCAGAAGCAGGAGCTGGCGTCTCACCAGGTAGGAGATCACCCGCTCGCGTACGTCGCGGTCCCCCGCCGCCCCGTCCAGCGGCACCCCCAGCGCGTCGGCCACGGCCAGCGGCACCTGGTCGGGCGTGTCGACAGAGGCAAGGCGGACCCCGAAGACCCCGTCACGGAATGCACCGGACTTCCGCACCACGGCCGCGAGGGCCAAGGAGGTCTTCCCCGCACCGCCGGGGCCGATCAGCGTCAGCAGGCGAGCGTCATGGACAAGTTCTACCAAGGAGTCGAGCTGGGCATCGCGCCCGATCAGCGGGCGCACCACCGTCGGCAGGTTCGTGGGTGAAGCGGTCCTCTCCTTGGCTTGACGCCGGGCCCCCGACACCGCCGCCGGGGCCGGCGCCGGGGTCAGGTCGGGTTGTGAGCCGAGAGCCTCGTCCTGACGGAGCACCCGTTCGTGCAGAGAGCGCAACGTGAGAGAGGGTTCGAGGCCGAGAGACTCGTCGAGCACGTCGCGGGTGCGGCGGTATGCCTCCAGCGCCTCCGCCTGTCGGCCGCTGCGGTACAGGGCCACCATCAACAGTCCGGCGAGCGACTCGAGGGTCGGGTCGTGGGCGACCAGCGGCTCCAGGTCTGCGACGACCTCCGTCTGGCGGCCGAGCGACAGCGCGATCTGAGCTCGCTCCGTGAGCGCGGCTAGCCTGAGCTCGGCGAACCGGGCGGACTCAATCGTGGCCCACTGCTCGGCTGCGAAGTCACTGAGCGCGTCGCCGCTCCACAGGGCGAGAGCCTCGTCATACGCCCTGAGTGAGGACGCGTTGACCTGCTCCGGACCAGCGGCGGCATGTTCTCGCGCCTCCCTCACGCGGGCGATGAAGTCGACAGCGTCGACCGACCTCGGATCGACGTTGGCGCGGTAGCCCACGCCTTCGCGGGTGACCACCTCAGGCAGACCGACCGCCTTCAAACTGCGCCGTAGCTTCGAGACTCGGATCTGCAGAGCGTTCATCGGATCGACGGGGAGTGACGATTCCGACCAGAGCCGGTCCACCAGGATGGTCGCCGGGATCGTCCGGCCCGGGGAGAGCAGGAGCTGGACCAGGACCGCGCGCTCGGCCGCGCCCGGCATCGCTACGGGGCGCTCTTCGACCAGGACCTCCATCGGACCCAACAGGCGGAAGCGCACGTCCACAACCTTCTCCTTGTTCCCCCCAGGTCTTGGCGTCCGGTCGCTGGGCTGAGACAAGGACCCGGTGGCCCCTCGGACCTTACGCCCATGCGCGCCCCCGGTGGAGGGATTGGACCGGGGTCGAAACGCATGAGCGGCACCCAGATACCGATCGACCTCACGAGCCTGGCACCGGTGCTGGTGATCAGTTGTCGATCTCGCGCGGCCCATCGAGAAACTGCACGGGGTAGCTGAGTCCTCGCAGCGCCTCACGGACATCAGCCCCAGTCATCGTCCCGGACAACCGGACCACGGATCTCCCCGTATCGGCCACCACGGTTTCGACGCCCGGCACGTCACGCAGCCGCGCGGTGACCTCCCGGACGCAATGCCGGCAGCGCATGCCACCGATCATCAGATCGATGCTCCACATCTGGGCTCTCCTTCGCGTGTCGATGCTTCGCCCCAGCGTGCAGCCGGGCCCTGTCCGACTTCTGTCCGCTGGCAGGACGGCACACCGTCCCCCCGTCGGCGGACAGCGGTCGGACAGTGAGCGGCAACCCTCGCGGTGGAAAGTCGGTGTCGTAGCTGAATCAAGGTGTCCGGATGAGAACGACGGGACATCTCGATCCACGATCGACCGACGATCTCGCGGAGATTGTCGAAATACCCCGGGGGGGTATATAGTTCGGAAACATATACCCCCCATGGGTATAGACCACCATGCGAACCAGGAGCGAGCCATGAACAACACCGAGTACCAGATCACCGGCATGACGTGCGGCCACTGCGAGATGTCGGTCCGCGATGAGGTCAGCGCCGTGCGCGGCGTACAGGAGATCCAGGTCAGCGCCCAGACCGGGAAGCTGATCGTCATCTCCGCTACGCCGGTCGACGATGACGCCGTCCTCGCCGCGGTCGACGAGGCGGGGTACCAGGCGGTGCGGTCTTCATGAACACCGCAGCCCGCCTCGGGGCGTACGGCGCAGGACTGGCCGTCGTCTTCGGTGGTGCTTTCGTCGCTGCTGACGCAGTCGTCCCGGCGAGCACCGTCAACAACTGGACCAACGAAGCCAAAGGACACACCATGAACAGCACCCCCGAAAGTCACAGCGGGCACGGCCCCAGTAGTTCGTCCCGGCCCGGCACTGCCGTCCCGGGAGTCACCAGCGCACAGGGCGGCTACCTACTCTCCCCCGTCGCCGTTCCTGGCGCGGTCGACCAGACCGGGACCCTGTCGTTCCGGATCCTCGCCGCGGACGGCAAAACCGTGACGCGCTTCGCCACCTCGCACGAGAAGCAGCTGCACCTGATCGTCGTCCGCACGGACGGCACCCAGTTCCGCCATGTGCACCCCACGATGGACGACGACGGCAGGTGGTCATTGCCCTGGGACTGGGCCGCCGCCGGCACCTACCGCGTCTACGCCGACTTCGTCCCCGAGGTCGCCGGGGCAGCCGAGCCCGTCACACTGACCCGCACGATCGACGTGGCCGGTCAGTTCACCCCCTCAGCCCCCGCACCGACCAAGACCGCGACCGTGGGCTACTACCACCTGGAGCTGACCGGGGACGTGACCGCCGGATCCACCTCCGAGCTGACTTTCGCTGTGTCGAAGGACGGGGAGCCGGTCACCAACCTGGAGCCCTATCTGGGTGCCTTCGGCCACCTGGTCGCGCTGCGTGACGGCGACCTGGCCTTCCTACACGTCCACCCCGAAGGTGACGAGCCGGCCGTGGGCGAGGTCTCCGGGCCCGAGATCGGGTTCGCCGCCGAGCTGCCCACCCCTGGCCGTTACCTGCTCTACCTGGACTTCCAGGTCGCCGGCGAGGTCCACAGCGCACCGTTCGTCGTCGACACCACCGGCACGTCATCCGCCGACGACGGCCACTCCGGCTCCACACACGAACCCACCGAAGCCCCGTCCGGCACAAAGTCCGACGACGGCCACGACCACTGATCCAGATCGCACCCCCAAGGAGGAACCCATGACCACGTCCCCGGCCCCGGCCCTGGGCCCCAGCATCGAGCTCGAGATCGGCGGGATGACCTGCGCCTCGTGCGCGATGCGGATCGAGAAGAAGCTCAACAAGCTCGACGGCGTCACCGCCACCGTGAACTACGCGACCGAGAAGGCGCAGGTCCGGGCCCCCGAGGGGGTGGACACCGAGGCACTCATCGCCGAGGTGGCCAAGGCGGGCTACACCGCCTCACTGCCTCGCACCAAGGGCAGCGCCGCCGACGGCGACGCGTCCGAGGACGACCAGCCCGACACCGAGCTCACCGTGCTGCGGCAGCGACTCATCGGTTCAGTCGTTCTGGCGGTGCCGGTCATCGCCATGTCGATGGTCCCTGCGTTCCAGTTCGACTACTGGCAGTGGGCGTCCCTGACGCTCGCAGCACCGGTAGTGCTCTGGGCGGCCTGGCCCTTCCACAGAGCAGCGTGGACCAACCTGCGTCACGGCGCCGCCACCATGGACACCTTGGTCTCGCTCGGCACCCTCTCGGCCCTGCTGTGGTCGCTGTACGCATTGTTCCTCGGCACGGCCGGCACCCCGGGGATGACCCACCCGTTCGAGCTGACCGTCGAGCCCACCGACGGCGCCGCGAACATCTACCTGGAGGTCGCCGCCGGTGTCACCATGTTCCTGCTCGCCGGTCGCTACTTCGAGAAGCGGTCGAAGCGACAGGCCGGTGCCGCGCTACGCGCCCTGCTCGAACTCGGCGCCAAGGACGTCGCCGTGATGCGGGATGGCAACGAGGTGCGGATCCCTACTTCCGAACTCACCGAGGGCGACGAGTTCGTGGTCCGTCCCGGGGAGAAGATCGCCACCGACGGCGTCATCGTCTCGGGCAGGTCGGCGGTCGACGCCTCCATGCTCACCGGCGAGTCGGTGCCCGTCGAGGTCGGGGAAGGTGACGCGGTCACCGGCGCCACCGTGAACGCCGGCGGTCGGATCGTGGTCCGTGCGACCCGGGTCGGCTCCGACACCCAGCTTGCCCAGATGGCCAAGCTGGTCGAGGACGCCCAGTCGGGAAAGGCACAGGTCCAGCGCCTCGCCGACCAGGTCTCGGGAATCTTCGTCCCGATCGTGATCGCCATCGCGGCAGCCACCCTGGCGGGCTGGCTCGGTGCGGGGTTCCCGGTCAGCGCCGCCTTCACCGCGGCCGTAGCGGTCCTGATCATCGCCTGCCCGTGCGCCCTGGGGCTGGCCACGCCGACCGCACTCCTGGTCGGAACCGGCCGCGGAGCCCAGATGGGTGTGCTCATCAAGGGCCCCGAGGTGCTGGAGTCGACGCGCAAGGTCGACACGATCGTGCTCGACAAGACCGGCACCGTCACTACGGGCAAGATGACTCTGGTAGACGTGATCGTCGGTGACGGAGTGTCCCGCGAGGAGCTGCTGCGACTGGCCGGCGCTCTCGAGGACGCCTCCGAGCACCCGATCGCCCAAGCGATCGCCAAGGGTGCGGTCCAGGAGGTCGGAGCACTGCCGACACCGGAGGACTTCGCCAACGTCGAGGGCAAGGGCGTCCAGGGCATCGTGAACGGACACGCGGTCCTGGTCGGACGCGAGACGCTGCTGGCCGATTGGTCGCAGCACCTCGACGTCAACCTTGCACGTGCCAAGGCGAACGCTGAGGCGCAGGGCAAGACCGCGGTCGCCGTCGGCTGGGACGGGCAGGCACGGGGGGTCCTCGTGGTGGCCGACCAGGTCAAACCGACCAGTTCCGAGGCGATGGAACAACTGCGCTCCCTGGGTCTCACCCCGATCCTGCTCACCGGCGACAACCGCACCGTCGCCGAACAGATCGCCGCTGAGGTCGGCATCACGGACGTGATCGCCGAGGTCATGCCTCAGGACAAGGTCGATGTCATCGCCAAGCTGCAGGCAGAGGGCAAGGTCGTCGCCATGGTCGGCGACGGTGTCAACGACGCCGCCGCCCTGGCTAAGGCCGACCTCGGCCTGGCCATGGGAACCGGCACCGACGTGGCCATCGAGGCCGCCGACATCACCCTGGTACGTGGGGACCTGCGCAGCGCCGCCGACGCGATCCGCCTCTCTCGCAAGACCCTCGGAACGATCAAGACCAATCTGTTCTGGGCTTTCGGGTACAACGTCGCAGCGATTCCGCTGGCCGCCCTCGGCCTGCTCAACCCCATGCTCGCCGGTGCGGCGATGGCGTTCTCCAGCGTCTTCGTTGTCGGCAACAGCCTGCGGCTCCGCTCCTTCAAGAGCCGTGCCACGCACTCCCCGGCCGCCCCGGCCTCCACCCAGGCCCGCGCGGCCCAGCCCGTCGAAGCCTGATCCAACCACCGAGAGGAAACCGTTTCACATGTGCCAGATGCACCAGCAGGAAGTCAGCACCGAAGCCGAGCCCACCGCACCGCCGGTTCAGGACGGCGAAGCGGAGTGCCCGGTCATGCCAGGCACCCTGGTCGACAGAGCGCATGCCGAAGCCAACGGCCTCTACCGCGACCACCACGGGCAGAGGTACTGGTTCTGCTGCACCGCCTGCGCACCCATGTGGGATGCCGACCCGGACGAGTACGCCGCCGTCTGACCGCGCGCCCGTCCACCCACTACCCACCCGCCCTGAGTAGCTTGCATGTCTGATCCACCGAGGAAGGAGCGGTCATGACCTTGTTCGCGATCCGCGATTACCGCCGGCTCTTCGGGGCCCAGGTCGTCGCCCTGTTCGGCACCGGCCTCGCCACCGTCGCGCTGGGACTGCTTGCCTACGATCTCGCCGGCGCGAATGCGGGAGCCGTCCTCGCAACGGCCCTGACGATCAAGATGGTGATGTACGTCGTCATCGCCCCGCTGGCGGCCGCCTACGTGGACCAGTTGCCCAGGAAGATCTTCCTCGCAGCGCTCGACGCGGTCCGTGCCGCTGTGGTGCTCGCCCTGCCCTTCATCACCGAGGTGTGGCACATCTACGTCCTGATCGCGGTCCTGCAGTCGGCCTCGGCAGCCTTCACCCCCACCTTTCAAGCAGTCATCCCGGACATCGTCACTCAGGAATCCGACTACACGCGTGCCCTGTCGGCCTCCCAGGTCGCCTACACCATGGAAACCCTGCTCAGCCCGGTACTGGCCGCTCTTGCCCTCACGTTCATGTCCTTCAACTGGCTTTTCGTGGGCACCGCGATCGGCTTCGCCGCCTCCGCGCTCCTCGTGCTCTCCACCCGGATTCCGAACGCGCGCCCTCGTGCGCCGGGGAAGACCTGGGACAGGGTGGTGTCGGGCATCAAGCTCTTCGGCAGGACGCCCCGACTACGCGGCATCATGGCGTGGAACGTCGTCGTGGCGGCGGCCGGTGCAATCGTGGTGGTCAACACGGTCAACTACGTCCGCGACACTCTCGGCGGCACGGAGGTCGACGTTGCCTGGATGCTTGCTGCATCTGGCGGCGGCGCACTCCTGATCGCCGTTGCCCTGCCGCGGGTCCTGGACCATGCCGCGGACCGAACTGTCATGACAACCGGGGCGGCCTCGCTGGTTGCTGGGGTGGCGGCTGCGGTGGCTCTGAGTGCTACCGAGGTCGTCGCCTGGGCACCCACACTTGCCGTCTGGGCTCTGATCGGCGGAGGGATGGCACTGGTAGTCACACCCACCGGACGTGTGCTCCGCCGCTCGGTCGAGCCCGACGCCCTACCCGAGGTCTTCGCGGCCCAGTTCTCGTTGTCGCACCTCGCCTGGCTGGTCACCTACCCGATCGCCGGTTGGCTGGGGACGAGTGCAGGGTTCACTGCGACCTGGTCCGTCCTCCTCGTCCTGACAGCCATCGGTTCTCTAGCAGCCCTGGTCCTGTGGCCCCGGGAGACGGACGCCGACATCGGTGCGGTGGAGGTTCACGCGAACGCGTCTTCCCCCAACACACTGGTCGGCGACGAGGCACAGAGCGGGGCGGGGATCCTCGCGGCCAGCCAATGCAGCTGCGTACGTCCCGTCTGACTACCCACGTCCCGCCCGACGACGAAACCAGGAGAACACCGTGACATGCCCTACGAGTCCCCCGGTGCCAGAGTCACCCACGACGCACGGCCGTGCCCTGCTGACCTGGTTCGTTTCATGCCTCGCCAAGTGTGCGATCGACAGCCTGACCCATCGCAGCGCCGGCTCGTCCCGCGCGAGCGCGAGCGCGAGCGCAAGCGCGAGCGCAAGAACACCCTAGCCATGAGCGAAGAACGCGCCACAGCGGCACTCGTCGCGGCCGGGATCGACCACACGATCGTTCGTCACGGTCCCGTGAACTCCCTGGCCGAGGCCGCGCGGGCCCGCGGCGTGGCTCCGAGCCAGGTCGTCAAGACACTGGTCGTTCGTCGTGGCGAAGACGACTACCTGTTCATCCTCGTCCCCGGGGACCGCCAGATCAGTTGGCCCAAACTGCGCGCCCTGGTCAGCGCCAACCGCCTCTCGATGCCCAGCGCTGATACCGCTCGTGACGTGACCGGATACGAGCGCGGCACCATCACCCCTTTCGGCGCTCTACGTGCATGGCCGGTCATCGCAGACGTCCGGATCCACGGGGCCATCTCGATCGGTGCCGGTGCCCAGGGCGTGAGTGCCTTGACGGCCGCAACAGACGTCATCGAGACGCTGTCGGCCACCGTCGCCGACGTCACGGCACCTCAAGCCCTCGACGACGCCTGACGGCGGGTCGCCGCGAACTCGTGTTCGCGTGACGACAGAAGTGGGACAGGGGGCGGACAGACGGCCCGGACAATCTCTCAGCATCGGCAGCACCACCGCGCCGTCCACCACTGAAAGAAGGGAAACCCATGTCTTCCACCGCACCCACCACGGGAAAGACCGGCGACCGGCGCTGGCTGGCGCTGGGGCTCATTGCCGCGGCTCAATTCATGGTCATCATGGACACCTCCATCATCGGAGTGGCTCTGCCCGAGATGCAGCAGGACCTGGGGTTCGACCCGCAGGACCTCAGCTGGGTCTTCAACGCCTACGTCGTCGCTTTCGGCGGTCTGCTGCTGCTCGGCGGACGCCTCTCCGACCTGCTCGGAGCGCGCCGGATCTTCAACACCGGCTGGGGCATCCTCGCAGCCGGTTCACTGGTCGCCGGCTTGGCGGACACCGCCACCATCGAGATCGTCGGGCGAGCGGTGCAGGGCGCCGGCGCAGCGCTGATCGCACCCTCGGCCCTGACGCTGTTGTTCACCATCTTCGGCTCCAACCCCAAGGAACTCACCAAGGCCCTGGCGCTCTACGGCGCAGCCGCGCCCGCCGGCGGCACCGCTGGCGTCTTCCTCGGCGGGGTCCTCACCGAGTACGCCAGCTGGCCGTGGGTGTTCTTCATCAACGTTCCGCTGGCGATCGCCGTCCTGGCCATGTCTTCGGCAGTCATGCCGGCAGGCGCCAGGACCCGGGGCAGCATCGATTTCGTGGGTGCCGGCACGGTGACCGCCGGGATCGCGGCTGTGGTCTACGCCGTCGTGCAGGCGCCCGAGGCAGGCTGGACCGCCTCGTCCACCCTCGTCCCTGCCGTCACCGGGATCGTGCTGCTGGGAGCCTTCGTGTCGCTGCAGGCCCGCCTGCGCCAGCCGCTGATGCGGCTGGGCATCTTCCGTGCCCCCAACCTCGCCGCGGCCAACGTGGCTCAGCTCCTGCTTGGCGCTGCATGGATCCCGATGTTCTTCTTCATCAACCTGTACCTGCAGCAGGTGCTGGGTCTCGGTGCCTTCGCCAGCGGCGCGGCACTGCTGCCTCTCACGCTCACCATCATGGTCGGCATGATCGCCGTCGCACCGCGACTCATCGCGCGGTACGGAACCAAGGCGATGACCGTGGCGGGACTCGCCACGCTCGCTGCCGGTCTGGTGTGGCTCTCCTTCATCAGCCCCGACGGCTCGTTCTCCGTCGACGTGCTGCCCGCAACCCTGGTCACGGCCGCCGGCATGGCCATGGCCTTCATCCCCTCACTGGGCACCGCGCTCTCAGCGGCCGCACCTGAGGAAGGTGGGCTCGCCGCGGGGATCGTCAACACCAGCTACCAGATCGGCTCTGCGCTCGGCCTGGCAGCCATGACGGCGGTCGCCGCGGCGTACGGCGCCGACCAGATCGGTGATGCCACGGCTCTGACCAACGGTTTCTCGGCTGGCCTGTGGGGCGCCGCTGCAATCGCTGGTGCTGGCGCGCTGGTCGCGGCGCTGACGCTGCGGTCCGCATCCCCTGCGGATTCCACCGCCGAGGAAGTGAGCATGGGAGCCAACTGAGTCGTCTGGCCCCTGCCGCCCGCTGCGCCGGACGGGGCCAGACGCATCCCGGAGCGCCCGTCCCTAGGTACTTCTTGCCTACGCGGCAACGTTCGTCGACGGCCTCTGGCCCATTGACCAAAACTCGACCGCTGCCGACGGCTACCCCCTCCGGACAGCGTCACGACAGGGGATAGCAACCACGCCGCCCCAGTCTGGAGACACCCATCCAGCTACAGGAGCAACTGCCCATGATCTTCCCCGCCGAACACCTGATCTACACATACATCAGCGACCGCCACCGCGAGGCGCAGCAGCGACTGCCTGGCCGCGCGCGCGACACATCGCGCCAAGAAGTCCGACGGGCACAGGTAGTCCGACGGGCTAAATCCAACCTTCCGTACGCGCTTTGACGTGACGGATCGACGTCGCACTTGCGCGCGGCTCTCAACTCCGTGGGGCCCGACGTCGACACCGACACTGCCCTTTGCTGCCTGCTTCGGTTGCCGAAGGGAAACAGCTGGCTCCCGCAGGACTCTGGGCCACCTCAAACTCCCGAGCAACATTTCTACTAGATGGAGGACCCCATGAGCGTCCGGAACAGCATCTTCACCGGACGGACCCCTGGCGTTCCTCCCACGAACCCCCAACGACTGGCTCGTGTCGCGGGTCTCCTCTACCTTGCCGTGGCCATCACGGGGTACGTCACCTCCCGGGTGAGGGCACGCTAGCGGCCCTCTAACCCTAGTTGCGCGAGCCACCCGACCTCGCCACTGCCATACCTCGCGACGGCACCGTTTTGCACCTCAACCCAGGGCGTGTCCGTCATTGACTGCCCGAGGAGGTGCGCCAGCGCGCAGCGGATCGCGTCGCCGTGGCTGATCAGCACCGCGGGAGTCCCAGGAGCGAGGTCCGCCAGGACTGCGGCCAGGCGGCGGCGCACCTGCCCGACCGACTCACCCCCCGCCAGCGGCAGCTCGGGGTCCGACCAGTCGTGCAGCTTGGCCCGCGCCCAGGAGTTCTCGTAGCTGCGACCCTCCAGTTCCCCGAGGTGCTGCTCACGGAGGCGGGCGTCCAGCTCGGGGACGAGCCCGATCCTCTCCCCCACAATCTGGGCGGTCTCGACCGCCCGAACCAGATCACTGGTGAGAAGACGAGCAGCGGGCAGACCCAGCCGGGCCAGGTCTGCCGCGATCGCCTCGGCGGCTCCTGCGGCCTGCTCACGGCCGAATGCGGTTAATCGGGGATGCTTCGTCTGTCCTTGAGTCAGGCGCCGGATGTTCCACTCGGACTCTCCGTGCCTGACGAGGTAGACCGGCGGGTGCACGGGCCTCAGTCTCCACTACGCTGAGGTTGCCCATGGCGCAGGAACCCGGTGCGACTCCGGGGCGGTTCCGCCACTGTGACATCCCGGTCTCCGTTTTTTGGACGGTCGGGTGCAGCCAGACACTGGCCACGGGTATCCCACCGATAGACGGGGCGAGAACCCCGGAGGAGGAACGCCCGCTGTGCGCATCGCTCTGCTCTCGACTTCCGACACCGATCTGCTCAGCGCTCGGGCCTCCGGCGCCGACTACGTGTTGGCTAATCCCGCCCGACCGGGTCACCAGTCGATGGCTGAGGTGATCGAGGGCTGCGACCTGGTCGTCGGTCGGTTGCTCGGCTCGCCGCAGGACCTGTGCTCCGGCTTCACCAGGATCGCCGCGACCGGCATGCCCGTCGTCGTCCTCGGCGGTGAGCAGCAGCCCAGCGCCGAGCTGATGGAGCGCTCGTCGGTGCCGATCGGGATCGCCGCCGAGGCTCATCGTTATCTCGCCGAGGGCGGTCCGGCGAACCTGCGCCAGCTGCACGCCTTCCTCTCCGACACGATCTTGCTGACCGGCGAGGGGTTCGACCCGCCCGCCGTGCTCCCCATGTGGGGGTACGCCGCCCGAACGGTCGGCGACGCGTCGCTCCCGCGCATCGGCGTGCTCTACTACCGAGCCCACGAGGCGAGCGGCAACACCGCCTTCGCGCACGCCCTGGCCGATGCCGTCGACGCCACCGGTCAGGCCGTCGGCATACCCATCTTCGCGGGGTCCCTCCGTGCCGCACCCGATGAGCTCTACACCGAGCTCGGCACCCTCGACGCCCTCGTGGTGACCGTCCTGGCGGCCGGCGGCAGCGTGCCGTCGACCGCGAGCGCGGGCGGCGACGACGAGGCCTGGGACGTTGCGCGGATGGAGGCCCTGGACATCCCAGTGCTCCAGGGGCTCTGCCTGACGAGCAGTCGGGCCGACTGGGAGGCTTCCGACGAGGGCGTCAGCCCGCTCGACTCCGCGACCCAGATCGCGATCCCGGAGTTCGACGGCCGGATCATCACTGCGCCCTTCTCCTTCAAGGAGATCGATGCCGACGGCCTGCCCCACTACGTCGCCGACCCCGAGCGCTGCGCGCGCGTCGCCGGCATCGCGGTCAGGCACGCCCGGCTGCGATCGGTGCCCAACGCCGAGAAGAAGCTCGCCCTGGTGCTGTCCGCCTATCCCACCAAGCACTCCCGCATCGGTAACGCCGTCGGCCTCGACACGCCAGTTTCGGCGATCCGGCTGCTTCGACGCTTGCGTGATGCTGGCTACGACCTCGGCAGCGACAACCGGGTGCTCGAGATCCTCGACGGGACCGACACCGACACCGAGGCAGGCGACGCGCTCATCCACGCGCTGATCTCGGCCGGCGGCCAGGACGAGGAGTGGCTGACGTCAGGACAGCTGACCGACGCCCACGTGCGGATCAGCGCTGCGGCGTACGACGCCTGGACCCAAGGCCTGCCGGCGGACCTGCGTGACGCGATGGCCGACGCCTGGGGGCCAGCGCCCGGCAGCCTCTTCGTCAACGACGACGGCGAGTTGGTGCTCGCGACCCTGCAGGCCGGCAACGTGGTGCTGCTGATCCAGCCGCCCCGCGGCTTCGGGGAGAACCCCGTCGCGATCTACCACGATCCCAACCTCGCACCGAGCCACCACTACGTCGGTGCCTACCGCTGGCTGGAGAGCGCCGTCGACGACGGCGGCTTCGGTGCCGACGCGGTCGTCCACCTCGGCAAGCACGGGACCTTGGAGTGGCTGCCTGGCAAGGGCCTCGGGCTGTCGGCGTCGTGCGCCTCCGATGCGGTCCTCGGCGACCTGCCACTGTTCTATCCCTTCATCGTCAACGACCCCGGTGAGGGCACCCAGGCCAAGCGCCGAGGCCACGCGACCGTCGTCGACCACCTGGTCCCGCCGATGGCGAGGGCGGAGACCTACGACGAGATGGCGCGGCTCGAGCACCTGCTCGACGAGTACGCCACCGTGCAGGCGCTCGACCCCGCCAAGGTGCCGGTGCTGCAGGCGCAGATCTGGGAGGTCGTGACGGCGGCCCAGCTGCACCACGACCTGCACGTGGCCGAGTCGCCCGAC
>JBKJIR010000071.1:0-19455 GCA_046598495.1 Marmoricola sp.
TGCCGCTGGCCAGACTGGGCATCAGCTCCGAGAGCGCCTCGGGGCTGATCTCGCCGATGACGTCGTCGGAGCTGGGCCAGTCGAGGTAGAGACCCTCGACGTCGGTGAGGACGAGCAGCTTCTCCGCGCCCAGGGCGACCGCGAGCGCGGCGGCGGCGAGGTCGGCGTTGACGTTGTGGACAACCCCGTCAATGTCGGGGGCCACGCTGGAGACGACCGGGACCCGCCCCGCCACGATCAGGTCGATGACCGACTCCGGACGGACCTTGGCCACCTCGCCGACCAGCCCCAGATCGACCTCTTCGCCGTCGACGATGGTGTTGGTCTGCTCGGCGGTGAACAGGCCGGCGTCCTCGCCGGAGAGGCCGACGGCGAGCGGGCCGTGCTCGTTGATCAGGCCGACCAGCTCGCGCTGGACCTGCCCGACGAGCACCATCCGCACGACCTCCATGGCCTCGGGGGTGGTGACGCGCAGGCCGCCCTTGAACTCCGACTCGATGCCGAGCTTGTCGAGCATCCGGGAGATCTGTGGGCCGCCGCCGTGCACCACGACCGGCTTGAAGCCGGCGAAGCGCAGGAACGCGATGTCCTCGGCGAACGCGCGCTTGAGGTTGTCGTCGGTCATGGCGTTGCCGCCGTACTTCACCACCACGATCTTGCCGTGGTAGCGCTTGAGCCACGGAAGGGCGTTGGCCAGGACCTCGGCCTTGGCGGGGTCGGGCTTGCCGGGTGTCTGGGTCATGAGCTGTAGGCACTGTTCTCGTGGACGTACGCGTGGGTGAGGTCGTTGGTCCAGACGGTCGCGCGGGCGTCGCCGGACTTGAGGTCGATGGTCACGCTGACCTCGCGGGGCTTGAGGTCGACCAGCGCCGGGTCGGCGTCCGGCGTGGAGCTGCGGCAGACCCAGACACCGTTCATCGCGACGTCGAGGTCGGCCGGGTCGAACGCGGCCTGCGTGGTGCCGATGCTGGCCAGGACGCGCCCCCAGTTGGGGTCGTTGCCGAAGACCGCGGCCTTGAACAGGTTGCTGCGGGCCACGCTGCGGCCCGCCTCGACGGCGTCGTCCTCACTGGCCGCGTTGAGCACCGTGATCGCGATCTCGTGGTCGGCGCCCTCGGCGTCGCGCAGCAGCTGCATCGCGAGGTCGGTGCAGGCCTGCGTCAGCGCGTCGGTGAAGTCGGGCAGCGTCGGCGTGATCCCGCTGGCGCCGCTGGCCATCACGGTGACGGTGTCGTTGGTGGACATGCAGCCGTCGGAGTCGAGCCGGTCGAAGCTGACCCGGGTGGCCGCCCGCAGGGCGGTGTCGAGCTCAGCGGCCGGGACCACCGCGTCGGTCGTGATCACGACCAGCATCGTCGCCAGCTGCGGGGCGAGCATGCCTGCACCCTTCGCCATCCCCCCGATGCTCCAGCCTGCTCCTTCGACGACGACCTGTTTCGGCACGGTGTCGGTCGTCATGATCGCCCGCGCCGCGTCACCGCCCCCGTCGGCGGACAGCGCCTCGAGCGCAGCGTCGACCCCGTCCAGCAGGTTCTGCCGGGGGTTCGTCAGACCGATCAACCCGGTCGAGCAGACCACCACGTCGATGGCCCCGATCCCGAGACCGTTCGCCACCTGCTCGGCAACGGCGTGCGTGGTCTGGAAGCCCTCGGGGCCGGTGTAGCAGTTCGCGCCGCCGGAGTTGAGGACGACGGCGCGGACGATGCCGTCCTTGACGACCTCCTGGCTCCACAGCACCGGGTTGGCCTTGCAGCGGTTCGCGGTGAAGACGGTCGCGGAGTCTGCGTTCGGGCCCTGGTTCACGACCAGGGCGAGGTCCTGGGCGCCGGTCGACTTGAGACCGGCGGGGACGCCGGCGGCGACGAAGCCGGCGGGATGGGTGATGCTCATGGGGATCAGTGCTTTCCTGGTGCGGCGACGGGGGCGAGGGAGACGGTGTGCCCACGTCGTCGCCACTCCTCGGCCGCGGCCTCGGCCTTCTCGGTCGGGACCAGCAGCCAGTCGGTCGGGTACGTCGAGACCGTGAAGACGCTGATCTCGGCTTCCGCGAGCGGGGCCAGCAGACCGTGCAGGACGCCGGTCAGCGCGAAGTCCAGCGTTCCCGCGACGGCGAACGCCGTGAAGGGTCCGTGCTGCTGGACCTTCTTCGGGACCGAGCGGCCGGCGCAGATGATCGTCGTCTCGCCCGCGGTCGCGATGATCGCGAACAGCGACGCCGACTCGGCCCAGTCCGGGACGTCGGCACCGGCGGCCAACGAGGCCACGACGAGCTTCTCGGGGTACTGGTGCAGCGTGTAGGTGCTGTCAGGAGTACTCACGGTGCAACCCCGATCGTGGTCAGGCCGGTCGCCTCGGGGAGTCCGAGAGCGAGGTTCATGCATTGCACCGCCGCGCCGGCGGTGCCCTTCGCCAGGTTGTCGACAGCCCCGACGACGACGACCCGACCGGCCGCTCCGCCTGCTTCTGGGTCGATCGCCAGCTGGAGGTGCACGCTGTTCGAACCGTGGACCGCCTTGGTCGTCGGCCACCGGCCCTCGGGAAGCACCTGCACGAACGGCTCGTCGGCGTACGCCTTCGTGTACGCCGCCCGCAGGTCGTCCGCACTGACACCGGGAAGGACGGGGGCGGTGCAGGTCGCCAGGATCCCGCGCGGCATCGGCACCAGGAGCGGGGTGAAGCTGACCCTGACGTCCGCGGCGGTCAGCGCGGACAGGTTCTGGACGATCTCCGGGCCGTGGCGGTGGATCCCGCCGACGCCGTACGCCGAGACGCTGCCCATCACCTCGCTGCCCAGGAGATTGGTCTTCGCCGCCTTGCCGGCGCCGCTGGTCCCCGAGGCCGCCACGATCACCAGGTCCCCGGGATCGACCAGCCCGGCGGCCACTGCCGGCGCCAGGGCGAGCGAGGAAACGGTGGGGTAGCAGCCGGGTACGGCGATCCGCCGCGCTCCCCGCAACGCCGCCCGCTGTCCCGGGAGCTCGGGCAACCCGTAGGGCCAGGAGCCGGCGTGCTCGGTGCCGTAGAACTTCGCCCAGATCGCGGCGTCGGTGAGTCGGAAGTCCGCACCACAGTCGATGATCACGACGTCGTCGCCGAGGCTCTGCGCGTACTGGGCGGACTGACCGTGCGGCAGCGCGAGAAAGACGACGTCGTGCCCCGCGAGCACGTCGGTGGTCGTCTCCTGCAGGACCCGGTCGGCCAGCGGGACCAGGTGCGGCTGGAGCGACCCGAGGGACTCGCCTGCGTTCGACCCCGCCGTGACCGCACCGATCCGGACACCGGGGTGACCGAGAAGAAGGCGCAGGACCTCGCCCCCGGCGTACCCGCTGGCGCCGGCGACAGCGACGTTGATCGACTTCATGTGCATGACTATACATAACTATGCATGCTTCGGCGACCGAGTGTCCCGGCGCCCCGCACGCGGCCGCGCCCCTACGATTTAGACCCCATCCCGGTCGGCGACCACGAACCGCATCCTCGAGGACTTGAGTTGGCAGGCACCCACCGCGCATCGCGGGTCCAGGAGAAGCCGCGCGTGTCCGGCCGCGTTGCGACCGTGGTGATCGCCCTCGTGATGGTGCCGGTCCTCTGGTTCGCCGTCGACCTGGCGCGGGACGGCTCCAGGTCCTCCACGGAGCCTGGGGCCCCGAGCGCCACCCCCACCGTGAGTTCGTCTGCCACCCCCCGCCCGACCGCCAGCGCGACGGCCACGACGAAGCCGACCAGCAAGCCCACGACGAAGCCCACCAACAAGCCCACGGACCCGGCCCTCCCCCGGATCGGGCCCGCGGCACCACGTCGACTGGCGTCGGGCACGTTCCTGGACGTCGGCTTCGATGAGTCCGTCGAGGCCCGGAACGGAACGCTCCGCTCGGCCTCCACCGGCGAGGTCGCGCGCTGGGGGTCCCGCGGCCTTCCGGGCAGTCCTGGGACCGACACCGTCTACGTCGTCGGCAGCACCCGCGCCGACGGGGAAAGTGCCTTCGCTGCGCTGCCGCGCCTCAAGCCGGGTGCGAAGGTCACGGTCCGGACCGACCGCGGCCGGCTGACCTACACGGTCGTCTCCGCCGCGGACAGGCCCACCGGAGGCCTCGCCAGCAACGACGCCTTCGCGGCCCGGGTGCCCGGGCGGCTCATCCTCGTCGGACTCCGGGTCGACAGCTCCGGCGATGCCACCGGCCGGGCCTACGTCGTGGTCGCCCGGCTGAGCGCAGCCCGGCCTTCCTGACGTGTCCCGACCGGCTCAGCGCTGGACGGCCCCGTGCCGCTCGGCGGTCAGTGCGACGGCGGCTGCGCGGGCCGCACCGGTCTCGGCCTCGGTCAGGGTGCGGTCCGGAGCCCGGAACCGCAGTGCGAACGCGAGGGAGCGCTGGCCCTCGCCCACCTGCTCCCCGGTGTAGACGTCGAAGAGACGCACCGATTCGCACAGCTCGCCCGCACCCTCGCGCAGGGTCGCCGCGATCCGCTCGGCCGGGACGTCGGCAGCCACCAGGAGCGCCACGTCCTCCTTCGCGACGGGGAAGGTCGAGAACTCCGGACCGGGAACGATCGCCACTGCTGCGGAGAGCAGCGCGGAGAGGTCGATCTCGGCGACGGCGGTGCGGGCCGGGACGCCCGTCGCGGCGCAGACCCGCGGGTGCAGCTCGCCGGCGAAGCCGATGCTGTCCTCACCCACGAAGAGCTCGGCGCAGCGACCGGGGTGCCACGGCGCCCGGGCAGCCGATTCGACCCGTACCGTCACGCCGAGGGCAGTTGCAGCGATCCTTACCCCCTCGACGGCGTCGGCCCAGGTGACCGCGCGCGCGGCGCCCCACCAGCCGGCCGGCTCCCGCGCCCCGGTCAGTGCCAGGGCGAGGTGCAGCGGCTGGTCCGGGAGCGCCTCCTGGAGGGCCGCCCACTCGGCGTCGGTCGGACGCCGGTCGACAGGCAGGATCGGCGCGCCGGCACCGGCGTGCGGCAGGGTCACCGACGCGACCTCGAAGATGGCGACGTCGGACGTCCCGCGCCCGACGTTGCGGGCGACGGTCTCCAGGATGCCGGGGAGCAGCGTGGTCGTCATCAGCGGCGCCTCGGCCGAGAGCGGGTTCGCCAGCCGCAGGGCGGAACGGCGGCTGTCGTCAGCCGGGACCGCCAGCGCGTCGAAGGCCGACTCCCCCACGAACGGGAACGTCAGCACCTCCACGAACCCGGCACCGGCCAGCGTGCGGCCGACCCGGCGGCGGAACAGCTGCTCGGCGGTGAGCCCCCGTCCGGCGGGCGCCGGCGGCAGGACGGACGGGACGTGGTCGTACCCGACGATCCGGGCGACCTCCTCGACCAGGTCGTACGGGTCGGTCACGTCAGGGCGCCACGGCGGCGGGGCGACGCGGAGCCGGTCGCCGTCCTCGGTGACGACGCAGCCGACCGCGCGGAGGTTGTCCTGCGCGGTCGCCGACGCGATGTCCATGCCGGTGATCCGGGCCGGGAGGTCCGCGGTGATCGTGATCGCCGCGGGTGCCGGCGCCGTACCGGTCCGGGTGACGCCGGGGTCGGCGGTCGCACCGCCGTGGGCGACGAGCAGCTCGACCACCCGGTCGGCCGCGGCCTCGGCGATGGTCGGGTCGACCCCGCGCTCGTTGCGCTTGCCGGCTTCCGAGGTCAGCTTGTGCCGCTTGCCGGTGCGGAACATCGCCACCGGGTTCCAGGACGCGACCTCGACCAGGATCCGGGTGGTCGAGCCCGACATCTCGGTGGTCGCGCCACCCATCACGCCGCCCAGGCCGATCGGTCCGGAGTCGTCGGTGACGACGAGGTCCTCGGAGGCGAGGACGCGCTCGGTGCCGTCGAGGGTCGTGAGCCGCTCACCCTCGGTCGCCCGGCGTACCCGGATCGCGCCGCGGAGCAGGTCGGCGTCGTACCCGTGGATCGGGTGACCCAGCTCGAGCATCACGTAGTTGGTGACGTCGACGGCCAGGGAGATCGGACGCATGCCGGCCAGCTGGATCCGGCGCGCCATCCACCGCGGCGTCGTTGCGGTCGGGTCGAAGCCGGACACC
The DNA here is from genome assembly GCA_046598495.1 of Marmoricola sp. Taxonomy (GTDB): domain Bacteria; phylum Actinomycetota; class Actinomycetes; order Propionibacteriales; family Nocardioidaceae; genus Marmoricola. The sequence goes on from JBKJIR010000071.1 coordinate 6,036, forward strand.
GTGCGCGCCACGAAGACCGGGCACCCCTCGACGTCGTCGACGATGATCGGGTAGCCCTCGGAGTTCGGCGCCGGGGTCGGCCGCAGCGCCGGGTCGGCGTACGGCGCCCCGAAGGCGAGCGCCGCCTCGCGGGCAACGCCGCGGAGCGAGAGCGCATAGGCCCGGTCCGGGTTGATCTCGAACTCGATGACCTCGTCGTCCAGGCACAGCAGCTCCCGCACCTCGTCGCCGGGCTTCCCGGCGTCCGGTGGCAGCACGATGATGCCGGAGTGGTCGTCGCCCAGTCCCAGCTCCTTGGCGGAGCAGATCATCCCGGCCGAGAGGTGGCCGTAGGTCTTGCGCTCGGAGATCGCGAACCCCCCAGGAAGCTCGCCGCCGGGCAGGACGACCACGACCAGGTCACCGGGGGCGAAGTTGTGGGCGCCGCAGACGATCCCCTGCGGCTCACCGGTGCCGTTCGCGCCGCCGACGTCGAGAGTGCACCAGTTGATCGTCTTGCCGTTCTTCTGCGGTTCGGGCTCCATCGTCAGGACACGACCGACCACCAGCGGGCCGGTGACGTCCGCGCCGGGGTGCTCGACCGCCTCGAGCTTGAGCCCGAGCGCGGTCAGTCGCGCGGCGATCTCGTCGGTGGACGCCTCGGCGGGCAGGTCGACGTACTCGCGGATCCAGGAAACAGGTGCCTTCATGGCGGTTCAGATCTCCGTTCCGAAGGCGCGCGAGAAGCGGACGTCGCCCTCGAAGAAGCTGCGCAGGTCGCCGACGCCGTGCCGGAACATCAACGTGCGGTCGATGCCCATCCCGAAGGCGAAGCCGGTGTACCGGTCCGGGTCCACGCCGCAGGCCACCAGGACCCGCGGGTTCACCACGCCGCACCCGCCCCACTCGATCCATCCCTCGCCACGGCAGGTCCGGCAGGAGGTCGGAGCGCCACCGTCGTCGACCTGACCGGCGCCCTTGCAGACGAAGCAGACCAGGTCCACCTCGGCGCTGGGCTCGGTGAAGGGGAAGTACGACGGCCGGAAGCGCGTCACGATCCCCTCGCCGAAGACGGCCTGGGCGAAGTGGTCCAGGGAGCCCTTGAGGTGGGCCATCGTGATGCCCTCGTCGACCACCAGGCCCTCGACCTGGTGGAACATGGGGCTGTGGGTGGCGTCGTACTCGTCGGTGCGGAAGACCCGGCCCGGGCAGACGACGTAGACCGGCGGTGTGCGGGTCAGCATCGTCCGCGCCTGGACCGGCGAGGTGTGCGTGCGCAGCACGACGTTGTTCTCGGCCGGCTCGGTCCAGAAGGTGTCCTGCATCGTGCGCGCCGGGTGGTCGGCGCCGAGGTTCAGGGCGTCGAAGTTCAACCACTCGGCCTCCACCAGCGGGCCTTCGGCAACCTCCCAGCCCATCGCCACGAAGATGTCGGCGATCCGGTCCGCCATCATCGTGATCGGGTGCCGGGCGCCACGCGGTGCGCGGTCCCAGGGCAGCGTGACGTCGACCGTCTCGGTGAGCAGCATCTGCTCCTCGGCCAGCACCTGCAGGATCTCCTGGCGGGCGGCAAGCGCCTGGTTCACCGCCCCGCGAGCCTGACCGACGCGCATGCCGGCGTCCTTCTTGGCCTGCGGCGGGAGGGCCCCGATCTCGCGATTGGCGAGACCGAGCGGAGACCGGTCACCGGCGTGCTCGGTCCGCACCTGCTTCAGGGCGTCCAGGTCGGCGGCTGCCGCGATGGCGGCCAGCGCGGCGTCACGCATCGCAGTGACCTGCTCCTCCCCCAGCGGAGTCACCTGCACCGGGTCGTAGGAGCTGGATTTACTCGCCATCGGGGACGACCTTGCGGTCGCTGCCGCGGGTGGGTCCGGACATGGAGGCCTCTCGTCGAATGATCGGGGTGCAGTCTATGAGACGCAGAGCGGGTGGCTCACCCGGGTTTGCCCGCCTCAGACCCGGCGGTCCTCGGTCGGCCAGTCGACGACGATCCGGGCCCCGCCGCCGGGGGCGTCGGAGATCTGGAGCTCTCCGCCGTGGATCCGGACCAGGCCGTTGACGATGTACATCCCGAGACCGGAGCCGCCCCGGGTGCCGTGCTTCCAGAACTTGGTGAAGACCCGGGCGCGGAGGGCCTCGGGAATGCCCACGCCTTGATCGTCCACCGTCAGCCGGACGCTCGAACTCCGGAGCTCGGCCGTCACCGTGACGGTGCCCTCGCCGTGCCGGACGGCGTTCTCGACCAGGTTCGTCATCACCTGGACGAACTTGTCCGGATCGACGAACACCCGTGCCCCGCCCTCGGGGACGGTCAGCGTGACCGTCCGGCTGGTCCCGGTCCGGACCGAGTCCACCACCCGCTCGAGGATCGGTACGACGTCCAGCGGGCGCGGGTAGAGCGGCAGCCGTCCGGTGTCGATCCGGGCGACGTCGAGCAGCTCGGTGATCAGCCGGGAGAGGCGCTCGGCGTCGTTCGCGACCGTGGTGAGCATCAGCTTCTTCTGGTCGTCGTTGAGACGGTCCCACTTGCTCAGCAGGGTCGTCACGAAACCCTTCACCCCGGTCAGGGGCGAGCGGAGCTCGTGGGCGACGGTGGCGACGAGGTCGGACCGCTCCCGGTCCAGCCGTGCTCGGCCTCGGCCGGAGCGGAGCACCAGGCTGACTCGCTCGATCGGCCCCCCTCGCGCCGCGCGCTCCAGGCGTGTCGTGACCAGGACCTCGGTCCCGTCCGGGAGGAGCCAGCTCTGCTCCGGCACCCCCGAGCGGGTCGACAAGCCGTTGTACGGGCACACCTGGGTGAACCAGTCACCCGCGTCCTGGTCCTGGAGCGTCAGGGCCGTCGCCAGGTCCGCACCAGGGCGGGCCTGGTTGCCGAGCATCCGCTGCGCAGTCGCATTGACCAGGAGCACCGTCCCCGTGCCGTCGGCGATCAGCACGCCGTCGGGCAGCGCATCCCACAGGTCGTGCTCGCGCTGGTCCACGGGGAGAACCTAACCTGCGTTGCGGATGACGAACGCGGTCTCCGGGTTGATGCCGCCGTCGGGATCGGGGACAGGACGCACGTCCACCTCGGCGATGGTGTCCTCCAGGCGCACCGGGTCCGGCAGCGTGGCGTAGCGGGACGCGGCGTCAGGATCCATCGCCGGTTCCCTTGCGCCGTAGACCCAGGACCACCACGAGCGCCCCGACGAGAGCGACGACCGGCCCGACGACGGCCCAGAGGGTCTCGTCGGTCATCGGGCTGCCCTCGAGCCACCCGATCCCCTGGGCGGTCCAGACGAGACCGAGCAGGACGAGCACCAGGCCGAGCGGGGTGGTCAGCTTCATGACTCCACGGTGCCACGCGCCTGGGCAGAGGCATAGAGGCACACCGCAGCGGCCGTCGCCAGGTTGAGACTCTCGGCGCGACCCAGCATCGGGATCGCGACGCGGGCGTCGGCCGCGGCAGCCAGCTCCTCAGGCAGGCCCCACGCCTCGTTGCCGAAGAGCCAGGCGACCGGGCCCGCGAGCAGGTCGCCGGCCGCGAAGAGGTCGACCTCCCCGGCGCCGTCCGCCGCCAGCACCCGGTAGCCCGCGGCCTGCGCGGTCAGGACCGCCTCCAGCGGGTCGACGCCGGTGGCGAGCGGGACGTGGAAGAGCGACCCGACGGTGGCGCGGACGGTCTTGTCGTTGTACGGGTCCACACTGTTCCCGGCCAGCACGACCGCAGCGGCACCGCTGGCGTCGGCGGTGCGAATGATCGTGCCGGCGTTCCCGGGGTCCCGAACGTCAGCGCAGATCACGACGGTGGAACCGCCTAGCACGACCTCGAGCGGGCGGTCCACGAACCGGCAGACGGCAACGATCCCCTGCGGACTCTGCGCGCCGGCCAGGGACGCCACGGCGTCGTCAGCGGCGACCTGCCAGGGAAGTCCGCTGTCCGCCACGGTCCGGGCCAGGTGCGGGTCCTCGGCGGTCGCCCCGCGGGTCGCGAAGACCTCCACGACGCAGCCCGGCAGCGCCAACGCCTCGGTGAGGGCTTTCGCTCCCTCGGCAAGGAAGAGCCGCCGCTCGGTACGGACCGAGCGGCGGCTGAGCTTCCGCGCCTCCTTGACGCGACCACTACCGCTGGTGAGAGCGGTCATGTCAGCACGTCTCGACAGGCTCGACGACGGAGTCGTCAGGCGTTGGCCGGGGCGTTGACGTCCTCGGGCAGCGCAGCCTTGGCCAGCTCGACCAGGGCGGTGAACGCCGGGACGTCGTTGACGGCCAGCTCGGCGATGATCTTGCGGTCGACCTCGACGCCGGCCAGGTTCAGGCCCTGGATGAAGCGGTTGTAGGTCAGTCCCTGGGCGCGGGCACCGGCGTTGATCCGCTGGATCCACAGCTTGCGGAACTCGCCCTTCCTCTTGCGGCGGTCGTTGTAGCTGTAGACGAGCGAGTGGGTGACCTGCTCCTTCGCCTTGCGGTACAGGCGCGAACGCTGACCCCGGTAACCGGAGGCGCGCTCGAGAACTACCCGGCGCTTCTTCTGGGCGTTTACCGCCCGCTTGACGCGTGCCATCTTGTGTTACTCCTTCAAAGTTCCTGGTCTCGACTGAGCGCAGACCTACGGGGCTGGACCCCGACGTACGGGGTGAGGCTCAGAGACCGAGCAGCTTCTTCGCGCGCGGGACGTCGGCCTTGGCGACCTCGGCGGTGCCGGACAGGCGGCGCTTGACGGCGGACGACTGCTTCTCCAGGTTGTGGCGGAGGCCGGCCTTCTGGCGCCGGATCTTGCCCGTTCCGGTCACCCGGAACCGCTTGCTGGCTCCGGAGTGCGTCTTGTTCTTCGGCATCTGTGTCTTCCTCTTCTCAGGCTTCGATCTCGGGATCGAGGTTCTCTGAACGCTTGCGTTCCTTCTTCGGTGCGGCGGGGCCGGTGTGCGAGGCCTTGATCTCGGCTTCGAACTCGGCCTTCTCGGCGGCCTTCTCGGCGGCGAGCTCGACCTTCTCCGCCTTCACCTCGGCCTTGGCCTCGGCCTTCTTCTTGTGCGGGCCGAGCACCATGATCATGTTGCGGCCGTCCTGCTTCGGCGACGACTCCACGAAGCCCAGCTCGGTGACGTCCTCGGCGAGCTTCTGCAGCAACCGGAACCCGAGCTCGGGGCGGTGCTGCTCGCGGCCGCGGAACATGATCGTGATCTTGACCTTGTCACCCTGGCGAAGGAACCTCACGACGTGACCCTTCTTGGTCTCGTAGTCGTGCGCGTCGATCTTCGGCCGGAGCTTCATCTCTTTGATGACCACGTTCGTCTGGTTACGACGAGCCTCACGGGCTTTCTGGGCGTTCTCGTACTTGAACTTCCCGTAGTCCATGAGCTTGCAGACCGGCGGCCGCCCCTGGGGAGCGATCTCGACGAGGTCGAGGTCGGCTTCCTGGGCAAGCTTGAGGGCCTGGTCGGTCGGCACGATGCCGACGGTCTCACCGTTGGGGCCAACGAGACGGACCTCGGGTACCCGGATCCGATCGTTGATGCGCAGCTCAGTGCTGATGTGTCCTCCTGGGTCGTTTCACTGGTACGACCACGCGGAGCGCCCTTCAAGGACGAAAGGCTCCCGTGCTGACGCATGGGAGCCCCTGGAGCAGTGGAGCGCCGCCACGCCGAGCGCAGCATCGTTCCACCGGACCGGACCCGACGACCTGTGCCCCTGCGTGAACAGGGTCTGCGGTCGATGCGGGTGGGAGAGGCCTCCACTTGTCAGATCGTTCGCCCCGGAGTGATCCGTGACGTCCGATCGGTCGTTCACAAGGGTACAGGCTGGTTCCGGTCCCGTCACATCGAGTCCGGCGCGAGGCGGACCCATCCCCACCCGCCGGATCCCGCACCCGCACCCACGCCGCCGGCAACCCGGCACAGCACGAGGCCCTCCGCGAGCGCGCGCAGGTCCTCCCCCTCCACGGCGAACAGCACCGGACCGGCGACGTCGACCAGCAGAGCGTCGGCACCGTCCTGGATCGCCGAGAGCGCGGCCTTGCGGAGCTCGACCGCGACCGGGCGCGCGTCGGGGTTCCAGGTTTCCAGCGCAACCGTCGAGGTGAAGGCGAGCAGCGCGGTGCGGCCGTCACGACCGGTCATCAGCACGGTCGCCATGTCACTGGTCTTGTCGTGCGCGAGCCCCTGGTCGTCGTACTCGACCTCGCCGAGCACGGCCATCACCGGGACCAGCACCCGGCTGTCCTGCAGCACCGCCAGGACCTCTGCGCGGGAACCCGTCGGCGCTGCGTCGAACGCCGCCAGCACCGCGCTCACGGCCGGGTCGGCACTGCCGTCGTCGTCCGCGAACCCGGGGTCGGGGATCACCCGCTCCATCTCCACCCGCCCATCCTCCCAAACCGGGTCCCGGCGTCCGTAGGCTGGCTCCCGTGACCGACGACCAGAGCGCCGCGCGCCTCCGCTTGGCCCACCGGCTCTCTGCCGCCGTGGACGGGTTGGCCGACCCGGCGACACCGCTGGTAGTCGTCGATCTGGACGCCTTCGACGCCAACGCCGAGGACCTGCAACGCCGAGCGGCCGGGACTCCGATCCGGGTGGCGTCCAAGTCGCTGCGGATCCCGGCCCTGCTCGCACGGGCCCTTCACCGTCCGGGCTTCGCCGGCGTCCTCGGCTACTCGCTGCGCGAGGCGCTCTGGCTGGTCGAGAACGGCATCAGCGACGACGTCGTCCTCGCCTATCCGACCGTCGACCGTGGGGCACTCCGCCTCCTGCTCGCCGACGAGTCCGCCCTCGCCGCGATCACCCTGATGGTCGACTCCCCCGCCCACCTGGACCTGATCGACGCAGCCCGACCCGCCGGCCCGGCCCTTCCCGTCCGGGTCGCCCTGGACATCGACGCGGGCCTCCGGATGGGTCCCGCCCACATCGGCCCGAAACGATCTCCCCTGCACGACGACACCGATGTGCTCGCGTTCGCCCGCCGGACGAGCGGCCGGCCCGGTTTCGCCGTGGTCGGGGTGATGACCTACGAGGGGCAGGTCGCCGGTGTCCAGGACGAGGTGCCGGGCCAACGTGCCCGGTCGCTCGTCGTACGACATCTCAAGGCCGCTTCGATGAGCCAGCTGGCAGAGCGCCGCGGGCGCATCGCAGCCACACTCGCCGAGGTCGTCGAGCTCGAGTTCTGGAACGGCGGCGGGTCCGGCAGCGTGGAGGCCACCGCGGCCGATCCTGCGGTTACCGAGATCGCTGCCGGCTCGGGACTGCTGGTGCCGACCCTCTTCGACCATTACCAGAGCTTCCGGCCGCGGCCGGCCGCTTTCTTCGGGGTGCCGGTCGTCCGCAAGCCAGGTCCCCGCGTGGTGACCGTCGCCGGTGGCGGCTTCATCGCCAGCGGTCCGACCGGGAAGGACCGCGCACCGACCCCGTGGGCGCCCCCGGGCCTCTCCCTGACCGCGCTGGAGGGCGCCGGCGAGGTCCAGTCGCCGCTGACGGGTCCGGGGACCGCGGAGCTGGAGATCGGCGACTGGGTCTGGTTCCGGCACGCCAAGTCCGGCGAGCTGGCCGAGCACACCAACCTGGTGCACCTGCTCGCCGGGGCCTCGATCACCGCGACCGTGCCGTCGTACCGCGGCCTCGGTTGCTCCTGGTGAGCATCGCTGCCGAGCTCGTCGCGCTCGCGGAGTCCCGGCCGCCGACCCTGGGCAGCGGTCGGCTGCTCTGCATCGACGGCCCGGCAGGTTCCGGCAAGACGACCCTGGCCGTGGCCGTAGCCGCCCTCACCGGTGCACCCGTCCTCCGGATGGATGACCTCTACCCCGGTTGGGACGGACTCTTCACCGTTGACGAACACGTGCTCGGCATCCTCGGGCTGCTGGACCAGGACCTCCCCGGGACGTACCGGCGCTACGACTGGACCGCCGGCGGGTACGCCGAGCAGCACACTGTCGTTCCGGTGCCGCTGCTGGTCCTCGAGGGGGTCGGCGCGGGCAAGCGGGCCTGGTCGCCGTGGGCGACGGCGACCGTCTGGGTCGAGACCGACGACCGCACCCGGCTCGCCCGGGGCCTGGCTCGGGACGGCGAGGAGTTCCGGGACCGCTGGCTCGCCTGGATGCTGGACGAGGCACGCCTCTTCGCCGACGAAGGCACCCGGGAGCGCGCTGACGTGGTCCTCGGAACCTGACCGCGGAGCCCTCTAGTCGTTCCGCTCCGTCGGGGTGTTCTCAACGACCAGGCGACGCAGCTGGCGGACGGCGTCCCGCGCACGCTCCCCGTCCGAGCCCTGGATCCCGACCGCCGAGACCGAGGTCCCGTCGGCGAGGTCGATACCGGCCCAGGGAGCTCCGCGGCGCAGGTTCACCGCGATGATCTGGGACCACGCGTAGACCCGGGTGCGGTAGCCGTTGACGACGGTGACGCCGGCGTCGTTCGCGGTGACCCGCGAGCGCATCAGCGCGTACCACACCGCGAAGGCGATCAGACCGAACAGCACCAGGGTCGCCCGCTGCAGGAAGCTGAAGCGCGACCGCACGTCCTCACCGAAGGCGATCCAGACCGCGATCGTCAGGGTCAGCAGGGCGATCCCGACCATCGTGCCCATCATCCGCGCGCCGAACGGACGCCAGGTGTGCGGCAGGGTCACCTGCTCGGGACTCACGCCGGGCTCACAACCGGCAGGCGTGGATGTCGGTCAGCAGGATCGCCCGGGCGCCGATCTCGTACAGGTCGTCCATCAGCTGCTGGGCACCCGCACTGGGCACCATCGACCGGACGGCGACCCAGCCCTCGCGATGCAGCGGCGAGACCGTCGGACTCTCCAGACCGGGAGTCAGCTTGATCGCGTCCTCGACCCGGTCGGACGGGATGTCGTAGTCCATCATCAGGTAGGCACGAGCCACCAGAACGCCCTCGAGGCGACGCCGGAACGCGGTCAGACCTTCCGGTTCGGTGCCGACCCGGCTGATCAGAACCGCCTCGGACTCCATGATCACCTCGCCCACGACCTCGAGCCCGGCCTGCTTGAGCGTGCTGCCGGTCTCGACGACGTCGGCGATCACGTCGGCAACGCCGAGCTGGATGCTGGTCTCGACCGCGCCGTCCAGGTGGATCACGCCGGCCTCGATCCGCTGCTCGTCCAGGTAGCGCTGCACCACGCCGACGTACGAGGTCGCGATGCGCTTCCCGTTGAGGTCCGCCAGCGAACCCAGCTCACCGGGTCGAGCGGCGAACCGGAACTTCGAATGACCGAAGCCGAGCTGCATCGTCTCGTCGGCCGCCGAGCCGGAGTCCAGCAGCAGGTCGCGGCCGGTGATGCCGATGTCGAGGGTGCCCTCGCCGACGTACAGGGCGATGTCCCGGGGACGGAGGTAGAAGAACTCGACCCCGTTGGCGGTGTCGAGCAGGCTGAGCTCCTTGGAGTCCGAGCGCTGCCGGTAGCCGGCTTCCCGGAGCATCTCGGAGGCAGCCGTGGACAGCGCGCCCTTGTTGGGCAGGGCGATCCGCAGGAGCTTCTGGTTCGGCACGGTGCCGTTCGTCATGGTGGTCCTAAAGGTGGGAGTAGACGTCGTCGAGCGAGATTCCGGCGGCGAGCATCAGGCACTGCGCGTGGTACAGCAGCTGGCTGATCTCCTCGGCCGCCCGCTCATGGCCCTCGTGCTCGGCGGCCATCCAGGACTCCGCCGCCTCCTCCACCAGCTTCTTGCCGATGAAGTGCACACCGGCGTCGAGCGCCGCCACGGTGCCGGAGCCCTCGGGTCGCGTCTCAGCCTTCTCGCTGAGCTCGACCCACAGCTCTTCGAACGTCTTCACGAGAAACCAGCCTAGTGCTTGGACGCCAGCGGGTTTCCCCGGCCGTCAGTTCCCGAGATGTTCGCGCCGGCGGATCCTGCGCAGGGTGACCGCTGTCTGCAGGGCGGCGCTGGTCGCCTCGTACCCCTTGTCCTCCCGGGAGCCCTCGAGGCCTGCCCGGTCCAGTGCCTGCTCGTCGTTGTCGCAGGTGAGCAGGCCGAACCCGATCGGGATGCCGTGGTCCAGCGCCACCCTGTTGAGTCCGTCGGTCGCCGCAGCGGACACGTACTCGAAGTGCGGCGTCCCCCCGCGGATGATCACTCCCAGCGCGATCACCGCGTCGAACCCCTGGCGGGCGAGCGCGTCAGCGACCACGGGCAGCTCGAACGACCCGGCGACCCGCACGACCACCGGCGAGTCGACCCGGTGCTTCTTCAGCGCCTCGAGGGTCCCCTCCAGGAGCCCGGTCATCACCTTCTCGTGCCAGCTGGCCGCCACGACCGCGACCCGGAGGTCGTGGCAGTCGAACGGGGCGTCGCTCGGGCTTCCGTCGCCGCTCATGGCGTCACTCCTGTTTCTGCCGCGAGGTCGGGCAGGTCGTGCCCCATCCGGTCGCGCTTGGTGCGCAGGTAGGCGATGTTGTGGTCGTTGGGGCGCGGGGTCAACCCGACCTGCTCGGCCACCGGGATCCCGTACGACGCCAGGCTCGAGGTCTTGTCGGGGTTGTTCGTCAGCAACCGGACCGTGCTGACGCCGAGGTCGCGGAGGATCTGGGTGGCGGCGCCGTAGTGCCGGGCATCGGCGGGCAGCCCCAGGTCGAGGTTCGCGTCCACGGTGTCGCGGCCACCGTCCTGGAGCTGGTACGCCTGCAGCTTCGCCAGCAGACCGATCCCCCGCCCCTCGTGGCCACGCAGGTAGATCACGACGCCACGCCCCTCCTGGGCGATCCGTTCCAGGGCCTCGTCGAGCTGCGGCCCGCAGTCGCAGCGCGAGGACCCGAACACGTCGCCGGTCAGGCACTCGCTGTGCACCCGCGCCAGCACCGGCTCGCCCGAACGGAGGGCGGCCGGGTCGCCGTACACCAGGGCGATGTGCTCGGAGTCGTCCACGGTGATCCGGTAGCCGAACGCCGTGAAGTCGCCGTGGCTGGTGGGGAGCAGCGTCTCCGCCACCCGCTTCACGTGGGTCTCGGTCTTGCGGCGGTAGTGCACCATCTGCTCGATCGAGATCATCTTCAGGCCGTGCTCGTCGGCGAAGGCCCGCAACTCGGGGCCGCGCTTCATGGTGCCGTCGTCGTTGACGACCTCGACCAGGACACCGGCCGGGGTCAGACCGGCCATCCGCGCGAGGTCGACAGCGGCCTCGGTGTGGCCGCGTCGGACGAGTACGCCGCCCTCGCGGTACCGCAGCGGGAAGACGTGACCGGGGCGGGTGATCTCCCACGGCTCGGTGGCCGAGTCGGCCAGCACCCGGGCGGTGTGCGCCCGGTCCGCAGCCGAGATCCCGGTGGAGACGCCGTCGCGGGCGTCGACCGAGATCGTGTACGCCGTCCGGAGCTTGTCCTTGTTGTGCGGCGTCATCAGCGGGATCTCGAGGCGGTCGAGCATCTCGGCCGGCATCGGGACGCAGATCACTCCGGACGAGTGCCTGATCGTGAACGCCATGATTTCCGGGGTGGCCTTCGCGGCCGCGAAGATGATGTCGCCCTCGTTCTCGCGGTCCTCGTCGTCGACCACGACGACCGCCTTGCCTGCCGCGATGTCGGCGATCGCCTCCTCGATGTCGTCGAGACGCACCCCCTGGTGCTGGCCGCTGTTGCCCGTGGTCTGGTCCACACCGTGCTCCGTCATCTGGTCACCATCTTCTCGACGTACTTCGCGATCACGTCAACCTCGAGGTTGACCGGGTCGCCGGGTTGTTTGAAGCCCAAGGTGGTGCGGACGAGGGTCTCGGGGATCAGGGAGACCGTGAAGGAGCCGGCACCGACCTCGGCCACCGTCAGGCTGATCCCGTCAACGGTGATCGAGCCCTTGTCGACCAGGTAGCGGTCCAGCCCGGGCGGCAACGAGACCGTGACCCGCTCCCAGTGCTCGCTCGGCTCGCGGGCGAGGATCTCGCCGGTGCCGTCGACGTGACCCTGGACCAGGTGCCCCCCGAGGCGGGTCGCCGGGGTGACCGCACGCTCCAGGTTGACCCGGGTCCCGACCTGCAGCGCGCCGAGAGCGGAGTGGTCCAGGGTCTGCTGCATGACGTCGGCGGCGAAAACGCCGCCGGAGTTGGTCACCACCGTCAGGCAGACCCCGTTGACGGCGATCGAGTCCCCGGCGACAGCGTCCCCGGTCACCACCGGACCCTCCACGGAGAGGCGGACGGCGTCGGCCAACGGCTCGATGGCCGCGACCCGGCCGAGTTCCTCCACGATCCCGGTGAACATCAGCTCTTCCTTCGGTTGTCGGCGGCGCGCGGTCGACCCGTGATGCGGACGTCCCCGTCGAGGACGGTGACGTCGGTGACCACGAGGTCCAGCGCATCGCCGATGGCGGCGATACCCAGGTCGGCGACCGCGGCGCGGCCGGATCCGAGCAGCTTGGGGGCGACGTAAGCGACGACCTCGTCGACGAGGCCGGCCGCCAGGAACGCCGCCGCGACGGTGGGGCCGCCCTCGAGGAAGAGGTGCTGGCGACCGCGGGCGTGCAGGGCGGCCAGAACCTCGGCCACGTCGCGCGTGCGCAGGTGGACCGTCTCGGCCGCGTCGTTCAGGACCCGTGCCCCCGGCGGGATGTCGCGGTCCCCCACCACCACCCGGAGCGGCTGCCGGTCGCGGGTCAGCGAAGCATCGACCTCGTCGCGGACCGTCAGCTCGGGGTCGTCGCTCAGGACGGTTCCGGTACCGACCAGGATCGCGTCGCACTCGCCGCGGAGGCGGTGGGTGTCGCGGCGCGAGGCGGGGTTGGAGACCCAGCGGCTCGAGCCGTCGGTCGCCGCACTGCGGCCGTCGAGGGTGGTGGCGAACTTCCAGGTCACGAACGGACGGCCGTGCTCCATCGCGAAGGTCCACGCCCGGTTCACCTCGCGGGCCTCGCGCTCGTGCAGGCCCGGCTCGACGGCGATCCCGGCGGCGCGCAGGGTCGCTGCGCCGCCGGCGGCGAGCGGGTTCGGGTCGGGCTGGGCGAAGACCACCCGGGCGACGCCGGCAGCGATCAACGCCTCGGCGCACGGTCCCGTACGACCGGTGTGGTTGCAGGGCTCGAGGGTGACGACCGCGGTCGCTCCCCGGGCGGCCGTTCCGGCCTCCGCGAGTGCTGCCGCCTCGGCGTGCGGCGTACCGGCACCACGGTGGAACCCCTCGGCGATCTCGCTGCCGTCGGGGGCGAGCAGGACGCAGCCGACCCGCGGGTTCGGCCCGAGCGGGACGCCGGGGGTGCGGGCCAGGTCGAGAGCTCGCCGCATCGCGCGTTCGATCGCAGTCGACTCGTTCATGGCACCGCTCCTCTCCTGGTCCGGCTCGCGGACTGGAGAGGGGTGCTGGGAAAAGTGCACAGGTCGCGCGACCCGGGCGTCGTCGGACGCCCTGGTCGGACCCTGCGTGCTCTTCCCATCCGGACTTTCACCGTCGGTCCAGGAGTTTCACCTGGTCAACCGATCGCTGGCTGCGAACGGGTCGCGGACTTTAACCGCCGGCTCGGACTTTCACCGATCCC
>JBKJIR010000034.1:0-127029 GCA_046598495.1 Marmoricola sp.
ATCCCGCTGTTCATGTTCGCGATCCTGTTCGGGCTCTCCATGGACTACGAGGTCTTCCTGCTGTCGCGGGTGCGCGAGGAGTACCGCCGCCACGGCGACAACACCCGCGCGGTCATCGAGGGGATCGCCGGCACCGGGCGCACCATCACCGCGGCTGCGCTGATCATGGTGGCGGTCTTCTCGGGCTTCGTCCTGGGCAGTGACCCGGTCGTGAAGATGATGGGAGTGGGACTGGCCACGGCCATCTTCCTCGACGCCACCGTCGTACGGCTGGTGCTCGTCCCGGCCACCATGAAGCTGCTCGGCGACGTGAACTGGTGGCTGCCACGGTGGCTGGATCGGCTGCTGCCCGAGCTGGACCCCGCGGTGGCGGAGGAGCCGGTCGGGAAGGAGCCGGAGGCGGTCGACCAACCGATCCTGGCGCCCTAGGGTTCGCCGGGAACCGCGTCGGAACAGCGCCTCGTTCTAGGCTCTGCTGATGAGCACGCCACGGGAGCCGGTCCCCTTCGAGGCCTACGCGGACGGCATCTTCCTGCACGGCACGAAGGCAGACCTCGTGGTGGGCGACCTGCTGGTGCCTGGTCGGGAGTCCAACTTCGAGGAGAGCCGGGTGATGAACTACGTGTACTTCACCGGAACCCCCGACGCTGCGACCTGGGGCGCCCACCTCGCCTCAGGGAGTAGATCCACTGCTCCCCCTCTTCCCGGCCACGCCATCAGACGGCGGCCGCAGGTGAGCTGGGGCGAGGGCGTTGCGGCAGCCGCCTGCGTCGGCGCCGGGGAGGATCCTCGGTCCTCGGTCCTCGGTCCTCGGTCTTCGGGCGGTCGGCCCCACCGCACGCAGCGAGCAGGCCCAGTGCGATGACGACGGCAACGACCCGGGGGGCGTGCGCGCGACCGTCCATGGTGCTCGGACGCGGGTCCGGTGCCCCCGGGTTCCACGCTCAGGGCTGCCAGTCGTCCAGGTACGCCGGCAGCGGCGGGTCGCCGCGCAGGTCGGGGGCGGGGACGGGGTCGCCGTACGCGGTGGTGATCGGCAGGACGCCTGCCCACACCGGCTCGTCGAGGTCCTCGGCCGGGTCTTCGGGGTCGCCTGCGCTGATCTTGACCGACCACTCGTCGAGGGCCAACGCGAGCACCATCGTCTGGGCCAGCTCCTGGGTGCGCGGGGCTCGTAGGGTGTCCCACCGACCGGGCATCCAGGCCTCGCTCATCGCCCGGAGGGCGGCTGGCTTCTCCTCGGCGGTGAGCACGACCGGAACGCCGAAGACCATCGCCGAGCGGTAGTGCATCGAGGACTCGAACGCGGACCGCGCCAGCACCATCCCGTCCAGCAGCGTCACCGTCACGCAGACCTCAGCACCATCGGCCAGGGTGCGGAAGAGCCGGCTCCCGGTGTTGCCGTGCAGCAGCAGGCGGTCGTCGTCGCGCGCGGACGCCACCGGGATGTTGACCGGGCTGCCGTCGTGGAGGAACGCCACGTGCGCGACCCGGGCGGCATCCAGGACGGCGTGGAGGGTCGCAATGTCGGTGGCGGCCTTCTCGGGGATGCGGCGGAGGCGGGTGCGGTCGGAGGTCACGTCCGGATTCTCCCTCACCGCGTCTCGACAGGCTCGACGACCGAGCGGGCGTCTCGGCAGGCTCGACGACCGGGCGGGTCGTCTCGCCGCGAGAAATACGCCCCGGGACGACCCCGCCGCGTTGGTAGCGTCACGTCATGACCGCCAGCCAGCCGAACCCCGCTGCCGACGCGAGGGACGCCCTCGCCCAGGTGATGGGGCAGGAGGCATGGGCGGTGATCCGGCTGCGTGACAGCGAGACGGTGACCCTCGTCGGGGGGGCCCTGGTCGCGACCGAGCGGCTCGGTGACATCCCGGTCGGCGAAGGCGTCCCCGCTCCGGGGCGCCGCTTCGACACCCTCGTCGCGGTGCCGTTCCGCCAGGTCGCTGAGCGCGGTTTCGACGTCCACGACGACGGCACCCCGTTGGCCGTCGTACGGATCGAGACCGAGACCGAGGTGCCGCTGGCCGAGCTGCTCGCCGCGCTGCCGGACGAGGCGATCGATTTCACCGACCGTGGCGGCTTCGAGACCGACGACGCGACGTACGCCGGCACGGTCGAGCGGATCATCGCCGACGAGATCGGCAACGGAGAGGGCGCCAACCTGGTCATCGGCCGCCACTACCGCGCGCAGGTGGAGGACTGGGGGCCTGAGACCGGGGCAGCGAAGGCCCTGACGGTGCTCCGGCGGCTGCTCGAGAACGAGCGTGGCGCCTACTGGACCTACTGTTTCTGGACCGGTGACCGGTTCCTCATCGGCGCCTCCCCGGAACGGCACGTCAGCGTGCACGCGGGGGCGGTCCGGATGAACCCGATCTCCGGCACGTTCCGGCTCCGCGGGCTGGAGGCGAGCGAGCGGAAGGCCCGCCTGCTCGACTTCCTGGCCGACGAGAAAGAGATCTACGAGCTCTTCATGGTCGTCGACGAAGAGCTCAAGATGATGTGCGACATCTGCCACGAGGGCGGCCAGGTGCTCGGTCCGTTCCTCAAGCCGATGACCCACCTCGTGCACACCGAGTACCTCCTCGCGGGCCGCACCCACCGCGACGTCCGCGACGTCCTCCGGGACAGCATGTTCGCCGCGACCGTCACCGGTGCCCCGGTCGAGAACGCCTGCAAGCTGATCAAGGCCTACGAGCCCGAGGGACGCGGGTACTACGCCGGGGCGCTGGCCCTGATCGGCCGCGACGAGAACGGCGCCCAGACCGCGGACTCGCCGATCCTGATCCGTACGGCGGACGTCTCGCCGACCGGAGCCCTGAAGGTCACTGCGGGCGCCACCCTGGTCCGCGACTCCGACCCGCACTCCGAGGTCGCCGAGACGGCGGCGAAGGCGGGCGGCATCCTCAGCGCCTTCGGCCTGGTCCCCGCGGCCGGCGGCGAGCCCTCCCAGATCGAGGACCTCGCCCACGACGAGGACGTGCTGATCGCCCTGAACTCTCGCAACCAGCGGCTCTCGAAGTTCTGGCTCACCGACCAGGGCGGCGCGGCCCCGGCCCCCGAGCTCACCGGTCGCAGCATCGGGATCCTGCACGGCGAGGACGACTTCGCGAACATGCTGCACCACGTCTTCGCGGTGCTCGGGATGAAGCCGACGATCATCCGGCACGAGGACTTCACGCCGGGCGGCTTCGACGGCTACGACCTCGCGGTCGTCGGGCCCGGACCGGGTGACCCGCGGGATGACGACAACCCGAAGATCGCCACCTTCCGCGGCGCCGTCGATGGCCTGCTCGCCGGCAGTACGCCGTTCCTCGCCGTCTGCCTCGGCCACCAGGTGCTCTGCGACCGGCTCGGGATCGCGTTGGCGTTCAAGGACATCGTGTTCCAGGGCACCCAGTCGGAGATCACCCTCGACGGTCACCGCGAGGTGGTCGGGTTCTACAACACGTTCGTCGGGCGGGTCGGCGACGGCTACGAACTGCCGGGCGGCGTCCGCGTCGAGACCGACGGTCCCACCGGCGACATCCACCTGGTGGCCGGCCCGCACTTCCGCGGCGTGCAGTTCCACGCCGAGTCGATCCTCACCGAGAACGGCGTCGCGCTGCTCCAGCGGCTGCTGCTGGACCTGGTCGGCTGATGCCGGAGGTGCTGGTCGTCGACCACCACGACTCCTACACCTGGAACCTGGTCCACCTGGTCGCCGCCGTCACCGGAACGGTGCCCGACGTCGTCGAGCACGACGAGCCGGGGCTGATCGACCGGATCGTCGGGTCGTACAGCCACCTGGTGCTCTCGCCGGGCCCGGGCCACCCGGCCGAACCCGCCGACTTTGCCCTGCAGGCACCGGTCTTCGGACTCGGGTTGCCGGTGCTGGGGGTCTGTCTGGGGATGCAGGCGCTGGCAGTGGCGTTCGGCGGCACGGTCGACCGGAGCGAGCCGGCCCACGGCGAGGTCGCCGCGGTCGAGCACGACGGCACCGGGGTCTTCGCCGGGCTCCCGACGGGGTTCGCCGCGGTGCGGTACCACTCGCTGGCGGTCACGGTCGTCCCTGCCGCGCTGCGGGTCACCGCCACGGCTGCGGGCACCGTGATGGGCCTGGCGCACCGGGACCTCCCGCTGCACGGCGTGCAGTTCCACCCCGAGTCGATCCTCTCCGAGCACGGCCGGCAGCTGGTCGCCAACTTCCTCGGCGAGGGGGTCGGATGAGCTCCTCGGACGAGTTCGCGGCGATCGCGGCGAAGCACGAACGCTGCTTCTGGCTGGACGGTGGTGGCTCCCAGGACTGGTCCGGGTCGCGGTCGATCATGGGGTGGCTCGAGCCCGACGACCTCTCCCTCACCTACGACGCCCGCAGACGCGAGGTCGTGGAGCACCCGAGCGGGCAGGTGATCGGGGACGACATCTTCACCGCCCTCCAGGACCGCCTCGACGGCGACGCCGACACCCACTGGGTCGGCTACTTCGGGTACGCCGCCCGCCCGGACCTCCCGGCCCGGTCGCTCGACGGTGTCCCCGACGCGGTCTGGATGCGCGCCCGGACCCTGCGCTTCGAGGACGGGTCTCCCGTCGCGCCGGCCGCCCGGGTCGAAGCGCCCGGGGAGCGTGCGCCGGAGTGGTACCTGGCCGCGTTCGCGGAGGTCCAGGAGCAGCTCCGCGCCGGCAACTCCTACGAGGTCAACCTGACCTACCGGCAGCAGCACCGGTCCGCGCGCGATCCGGTCGAGATCTACACCCGCCTCCGCTCGGACAATCCGGCCCCCTACTCCGGGGTGCTCCGGCACGGTGACACCTGGCTGCTCTCGGCGTCCCCGGAGCGGTTTGCCACCATCGACCGGAACCGTCGGGTCGAGACCCGGCCGATCAAGGGAACCACCGCGCGCGGGGCGACCGCTGCGGAGGACGAGGCGCTGCGGTACCACCTGGCCACCGACCCGAAGTTCCGGGCCGAGAACCTGATGATCACCGACCTGCTCCGCAACGACCTGGCGATCGTCTGCGAGCCCGGCAGTGTCGACGTACCGAGCCTGATGGCAGTCGAGTCCTACGCGAGCGTGCACCAGCTGGTCACCACGGTCACCGGCCGACTGCGGCCCGAGGTGGGCACCGTCGAGGCGTTGCGGTCGATGTTCCCGGCGGGCTCGATGACCGGGGCGCCGAAGCTGCGCACGATGCAGATCATCGACGCGGTGGAGGACGAGCCCCGCGGCGTGTACGCCGGCGCGTTCGGCTGGATCTCCGGTGACGGCCGTGCTGACCTCGGGGTGGTGATCCGCTCGCTCTACCGCAGCGGCGACGGGCCCTGGCGGCTCGGCACCGGCGGCGGCATCACGGTCCGCTCGGACGTCGAGGACGAGTACGCCGAGACCCTCTGGAAGGCGGCCCGTCTCCGGGCCGCCCTCTGAGGGGTCTCGACAGGCTCGACCAACGCTGATGGAGCCGGGCGGGACCTAGGACTGCTCGCTGTCGGCGTCCGAGCCCAGCGTCGCCTTCGCGGTGGCCGTCCGGCCGTCCCGGACGTAGGTGAGGGTGACTTCCTCGCCAGGGCGGTGGCCGCGGATCGTGGCGATCAACGACTCGGAGCCGTCGATCAGGTCGTCGTCGACCTTGGTGATCACGTCACCCTTCTCGAGCCCGGCGTCGTCGGCTGGCCCGCCGGCCTCCACGTCGCCGACCTGGGCGCCCTGGACGCTCGCGTCGGGCGCGACGTCCGAGACGGTGATCGCCAGCCTCGCGTGGGTGGGCTCCTCGCCGTTGATGATCTGGTTCACGATCGGCCGCACCTCGTCGATCGGGATGGCGAAGCCGAGGCCGATCGAGCCGCCCGACCCGGTGACCGAGCCGCCCGAGGTGCGGATCGAGGAGTTGATGCCAATCACGCGGCCGCTCAGGTCGACCAGCGCGCCGCCGGAGTTGCCGGGGTTGATCGCAGCATCGGTCTGGATCGCCGGGTACGTGGTCCGGCTCGCGGTCTGCTGGCCGAAAGGAGTGTTCCCCTCGCTGGTGCTGACCGAGACGGGGCGGTTGAGCGCCGAGACGATGCCGGTGGTCACGGTGGAGTTCAGTCCGTACGGCGAGCCGACGGCGACGACGGCCTGGCCGACCTTGAGGTCGGAGGAGACACCGATGGCTGCGGGGGTCAGGTCGTCGACCCCTTCGGCCTTGATGACGGCCATGTCGGTGACCGGGTCGGTGCCGAGGATCCTCGCCTTGACGGTCTTGCCGTCGTTGAAGGTGACGGTGATGCCGCCGCTGTCGCCGGCGTTGCTGACGACGTGGTTGTTGGTCAGGATGTTGCCGTCGGCCGAGAGCACGATGCCCGAGCCGGACCCGGTGCCGCCGCGGCCGGTGACGTTGATCTTCACCACCGACGGGAGGACCGTCGCGGCGACCTTCTCGATCGAGCCGTCCGGGACCACGGAGGTCTTGGTCGCCTCGACGGACCCGGGGGTGGTCACGGTGGTGCCGACCGGCTCGTCGCCCTGCCAGGCGTCGTACCAGGCGGCGCCGCCGACCCCGGCTGCTCCACCGAGGAAGAGGGCGCCCACCAGGACCCCGGCCGCGAGACCGCGACGCGCGGGGGCGAGTGCGGTCGCCGAGGGCGGCTGCTGGTACGGGGGAAGCATCTGGGTGTGGCCGATGTCGGAGTAGGAGTCGGAGTAGGACTCGGTGAAGCCGGGCTCGGCAGGCGGCGGCGGCGGCGCGGACCAGGGGAACCCGTCGGGAGTCCCTGCTGGGGGAGTGGTGGCGTTGCCGTCAGGAGTGTTCTGGTCCGTCATGCCTTGATCGTGCCCAGTGATCCTGAGAACTCACTGTGGAGCGCCTACGACCGCCCCCATTTTTTGCGCCGGTTCAGCCTTCCGGCGGCGCGGACGCGCCGGGAACGCTGAACCAGAAGCCGGCGCCGCCGCCCGGGCCGGTCCCTGCGCGGACCAGTCCGCCGTGGCGCTCGGCGACCGACCGGACGATGGAGAGCCCCAGGCCGGACCCGGACATCCCCCGGGACTCGGCCGAGCGGTAGAAGCGCTCGAAGACGTGCGGTAGGTCGTGCGGGGCGATCCCGGGCCCGCGGTCGGCGACCATCAGGGTGCCCTCGGTCAGGGTCACCAGCACGGTCTCCCCGGGCGGGCTCCACTTCGCGGCGTTGTCCAGCAGGTTGGTGATCGCCCGCTCCAGCGCCGCGGCGTCACCGACCAACCACCACGGCGAGGTGCGGACGTCGAACTCGACGTCGGCGCGGCGGCGTACCCGGGCGATCGCCTGCTCGAGGACCGCGGTGAGCTCGACCGGTTCGACGGTCGGCGTGGTCGGCTCGTCGCGGGCGAGCTCCACGAGGTCGCCGATCAGCGTGGTCATCTCACCGATCTGAGCGCGTACGTCGTCGAGCAGCTCGGCGCGGTTCTGGGCCGACAGCCCGGTGCTCGCGTCGGCCTGCACCAGCAGGTCGAGGTTGGTGCGCAGCGAGGTCAGCGGCGTCCGGAGCTCGTGACCGGCGTCGGCGACCAGCTGCCGCTGCCGGTGCTGAGAGGCCGAGAGGGCTCGGAGCATCTCGTTGAACGCACTCGCCAACCGGGCCACCTCGTCGCTGCCCTCGATCGGGATCGGCTCGAGCCGCTGGGTGCGGGCGATGTCCTCCACGGCGGTGGTGAGGCGTCGTACCGGGCGCAGGCCGTTCCGGGCCACCGCCCAGCCGGCCAGGCCCGCGGTGATCATCCCGGCGACGCCGAAGAGCAGCATCACCAGACCGAGCCGGTCGAGCATCCGGTCGGTCGACTCCAGCGACTGCGCGAGCACCAGGGCCTGCCCGTCGCCGGCGCTCACCGCCACCATCCGCCAGCGCTCGCCGGAGGACCAGACCGTCCGCGACGAGCTCTCCTCGGTGCCGCGGGCGACCGCGACCTCGCGCTCGCCGACCCCGAATGAGTCGCTGGTGTCGACGCTGTGCCAGGTCGCGGGGTTGCTGAGGCCGTTGACGAAGATGATCTTCACGTCGGCCGCGCCGAGCGCCCACGACGGGATCCGCTCCTGGGCCAGCGCGTCCAGGGTGTCGGTGGTCGCGGCCTGGTGTGCCCGGGAGAGCAGCGAGTCGTCGAGCGCGCCCACGGTCTGCGCGCGCACGGTCGCGTACGCCGCGAACGCCACCGCGCTGACGGCGAAGCCCACGGCGACCGTGGTGAGCAGGGTGACCCGGCTCGCCAGCGAGCGCCGATAGTGCAGTCCCGCCCAGACCGTGGCGGGCGGCTTGCTGGTGGGGCTGGTCATCCCGGGCTCGCGTGGGCTCACGTGGGCTCTTCGCGCAGGACGTACCCCACTCCGCGCACCGTGTGCAGCAGGCGGGCCTCGCCCTCGCTCTCGGTCTTGCGGCGCAGGTACCCGACGTAGACCTCGAGGCTGTTCGCCGTGGTCGGGAAGTCGAAGCCCCAGACCTCCTCGAGGATGAACGAGCGCTCCAGCACCCGGCGCGGGCGGCGGAGGAAGAGCTCGAGCAGGGCGAACTCGGTGCGCGTCAGGGTGATCGACCGGGGCCCGCGCCAGACCTCGCGGGAGGCCAGGTCCATGCTCAGGTCGGCGAACTCGAGGCGCTCCTCGGGGTCGGCCGGATCCGGCCCCACCCGGCGCAGCAGCGCCCGCAGCCGGGCCAGCAGCTCGTCGAGCGCGAAGGGCTTGGACAGGTAGTCGTCGGCCCCGGCGTCCAGGCCCTCGACGCGGTCGCCGACGGCGTCCCGGGCGGTGAGCACCAGGATCGGCACCGAGTTCCCGACCGAGCGCAGTGCCCGGGTCGTCTCGATGCCGTCGAGGCGCGGCATCATCACGTCCATCACCACGGCGTCCGGGTTGGTGCCGCTGATCCCCGCCAGCGCCTCGGCACCGTCGGAGGCGAGCGAGACGGTGTAGCCGTTGAACTCCAACGACCGTCGCAGCGACTCACGCACGGCGCGGTCGTCGTCGACCACCAGGATGTGGGGCTTGGCCTCGGAACTCACGGACCAAGAGTGCCACTCGGGGCTGAAGATCGGCTGAGACGTCGCTCAGAGGAACTTGCGCGCGGCGTCACCGGCCATCGCGCCGTACCGTCCGCCGAAGAGCGCGGCGTGGACCAGCAGCGGGAAGAGCTGGTGCAGCGGCTGGCGCTCCTCCCAGCCGTCGGCGAGCGGGAACTCCTCGGTGTACGCCGCCAGCACCCGGGCCTGCTGGGGGAGCCCGAACAGGGCCAGCATGGCGAGATCCGTCTCCCGGTGGCCGCCGTACGCCGACGGGTCGAGGAGGACGCCGTGCCGCTCCGTGCTCCAGACCAGGTTGCCCGACCAGAGGTCGCCGTGGAGCCGGGCGGGTGGTTCGGGCGGACCGGCCAGGTCCACGATCCGCCGGACGACGGCCTCGACCGACGCGGCGTCCGCGGGATCGAGCTGTCCGCGGTCGGTCCCGAGCCGCAGGTACGGGAGGATCCGGCGGACGGCGAAGAACTCGGGCCAGGTCGGGGCCGGTTTGTTGGGGAGCGGCAGCGAACCGATGAAGCCATCGGCATCGGCCCCGAACTCCGCAGCGCCGCTGGCGTGCAGACGCGCGAGCATCCGCCCGACCTCCGCGGCGGCCTCGGGGTTGGGCCGGCCCGGTTCGACCCAGCCGAGGATCAGGCAGTCGGCCTGGACGCCGAGCACCTCCGCAATCTCGGCGACCCCCGGCTCGGCGAGCCATCGCAGGCCGCGTGCCTCGGCCTCGAAGAAGCCCTCCGGTGCGTGCGCCCGGGTCTTCATCAGGGCCGAGCGGCCGTCGCTGAGCCGCAACCGGGTCGAGGTGCAGGTGTCGCCGCCGGCGACTGGCGTGGTGGACACGACGGCGGAACCGAGCAGGTGCTCGGCTCGCTCTGCCAGGGTCCGCATCCGGGCCATGGGGTCATCCTTGCGTCCGCCCGTGCCGCTGACCAGACCTCAGGCGGGCGGGACCTCCCGGGCGAGGTGGTCGAGGAGCACCTCGCTGGTTCGTTCCACCAGGGCCAGGACGTCGAGGAAGCCCTCCGGGCCGCCGTACCAGGGGTCCGGTACGTCGGGCACCGGCGATCCCGACGGCACCTCGGGGTCGTAGGTGCGGAAGAGCCGGACCCGGTCGTGTCGGTCGGCCGGGAGCACCGCCAGGACGTCGTCGAGGTTGGAGCGGTCCATCACCAGGACCAGGTCGTGGTCGAACCACTCCGGACCGAATGTGCGGGCGCGGTGGTGGTCGGCGTCGTACCCGGCGTCGGCGAGGACGGCTGCGGTGCGCGGATCCATCCGCTCGCCGATGTGCCAGCCGGCCGTCCCGCAGCTCTCGGCCGTGACCCGGTCGGCCAGGTCGGTCCCGGCGAGCAGGGCGTTCAGGACGACGTCGGCCGTGGGCGACCGGCAGATGTTGCCCAGGCAGACCAGAGCGACGCGGTAGGGCACGGGATCACTGCGGCCGGTCAGCACCCGGGAAGGGGCTCAGTCGACATCGGGCAGCAGCGCCGAGGCGATCGCGGAGGCGATCGAGATGACGATCGCACCGAGGACGGCGGTCCAGAAACCTTCAACCCGGAAGTTCAGCTCGAAGGTCTCGGCGAGCTCGCTGGTGAGCAGCAGCATCAGGGCGTTGGTCACGAAGAGCATCAGGCCCAGGGACAGGATGATCAGCGGCAGCGAGAGCAGGTTGACGATCGGTCGGACCACCGAGGTGACCACGCCGAAGACGGCACCGACGACCAGCAGCGCGACGACCTGGTCGGTGCGGGTCTCCGCTCCTTCGAGGCTGATGTCCTCGAAGAGCCAGACGGCGGCACCGAGACCGAGGGCGTTGATGACCAACCACAGCACGAACTTCATGGCTCCAGCCTAGGGCGTGCGGCCCTCAGGTGATCACAGGAGGACCCGCGTGCACCGGGTGGGTCGGGTCCCCCCGGGAGGCCTGTGCGATGAGGATCCCGGCGACCACCACGAGGCAGCCGACCACCGCGACCGGCCCGAGCGACTCGCCGAACCAGGCCCAGCCGAGAGCAGAGACCCCGATGGGCTCCAGCATGGCGATCACGGTGACCGTGGTCGCGCGGACGAACCTGAGCGCGACGAGTGCGGCGAAGAACGGCACGACGGTGCCGAGGAGGACCACCCAGGCCAGTACCGCCCAGAGCGGGACCCGGGTGTCGTCGAAGACCCCGAGCAGCGAGACCCGTTCGCCCAGGCCGGCGCGGTCGAACCCGGTGATCGGGACGACGAGGTTGAGGACGACGGTGGCGACCGCGAACGACCACAGGATCACCCGGAGCGGGTCCTGATCAGTT
Organism: Marmoricola sp.; assembly: GCA_046598495.1. GTDB lineage: Bacteria > Actinomycetota > Actinomycetes > Propionibacteriales > Nocardioidaceae > Marmoricola. The sequence goes on from JBKJIR010000034.1 coordinate 11,291, forward strand.
CCGCGCACCTCCAGGGCGGCCTCGCCGAGCAGGAAGTACCCGGCGAAGCAGACGGCCGCGGCGAGCCCGGCGGCCACGCCGAGACCGTCGAAGCGCGCCCCCTCCCAGACCTCGGTGGCGGCGGCGAGCCCGACGACGGCCAGCGCGAGCCCGAGCCACAGTCCGCGGCCGACGGGGGCGCGCTGGACCAGAAGTGCCCAGAGGGCGACCAGGATCGGGGCCTGGTACTCCAGCAGCAGAGCCATCCCGACCGGCAGTCGGTCGATGGCCACGAAGTAGGTCCACTGCAGGGCAGCGACGCCGATCAGGCCGTGCGCGACGACCAGGACCAGCAGGCGCCCGGCCGGCGGCCGCAGCGCCGTACGCCGGACCAGGGCGGCGATCGCCACCAGGACCAGCAAGGTGCAGGTGACCCGGATCGTGGTCAGCATCGCCGGGTCGACCCCCGCTCGCAGTGCCACCCGGGAGACGCCCGCGTTGACGGTGAAGCAGCCGGCCCCGAGCACGACAAGGCCGATGCCGAAGGCGGGACTGCGGGGGAGCACCCCCGCACTGTAGGGCCCGCAGGCGGACTAGCCCGGTCTTACGGGCCGCGTCAGGACCCTTGCCCTGCGGGGTCTCGTGGCCGTGTAGTGGCGGGAAGCACCGAAGCAAGCCCCCAGACGCTGGAGCGGGCGTGCAGTGCCACCCCCCATGGTGCGCCGCCGTCACCACCGATCCAGCGGAGCTTCGGAAGGCTCGTGCCCGGGTGTCGAGAGCCCCGGGCACGAGCCGTGCTGGGAAGCCGGGTCGGGAAGCCGGGTGGGTCAGGCCGGAGGAGCAGCCGGCAGGGTGAGGGTGAAGACCGCTCCACCGGACGGGCCGGGGGTGTACGCGACGGCCCCGCCCTGGGCCTGGGCCAGGGTCCGCACGACGTGCAGTCCCAACCCGGTGCCGGCGACGGCCGAGCCGGATGCGCGGCTGAACTCCCGGAACAGTTCGGGGACGAACTCCTCCGGGACCCCGGGCCCCGCGTCCTCGACGTCGATGCAGAGCAGGGTGGCCTGGTCGGGATCGGGCCGGATCCGCAGGACGATGGCCGGCTGGCCGTACTTGTAGGCGTTGCTGAGCAGGTTGCCGAGCATCTGCTCGAGCCGGAGCGGGTCGGCGATCACCCAGCGGTGGTCGTGCACCTCGACGGCCACGGAGTCGGCGTACCGGTCGGCGATCAGGGCGTCCGCGATCGTGCGGGGGTCGATCTCGCGGGCGTCGACCTGCAGCGTTCCGCGCTGGATCTGGGCGAGGGTCAGCAGGTCGGCGGTGATGCTGTCCAGCATCCGCGCCTGCCGCTGCACCGAACCCATCAGCCGCGCCTGCTGCAGCGCGTCGAGGGCGTTCTCGTCGGCGTCGGCGAGCGTCTCGGCCACGGCGCAGAGGACCGCGACCGGTCCGCGGATCTCGTGGGCCGTCGTCGCGATCGCGCTACGGAGCTTGGCGGCGTCATCACTCACCGGGCGGAGGTAGAGGAGCAGCGAGGTGCCGGTGTGCCGGAGGGTGATCTGGACCGCATGTCCTGCGAACGTGGTCTCGAAGTCGATGTCGCCCTGCAGGCGGTTGCGCGTCATCGTCTTGGCCAGTCCCGGGTCGGTTTCGGACAGGGGCGAACCAGGCTGGACCGCGGTCTCCAGCATCACCTGCGCGGCCGGGTTGACCCGGACGATCCGGTACGGCGGTTCGTTGTACACCTCGACGACGCCGAACGGGGCGAGCTCCACGGCCTCCCAGGCGGTGGCTGAGTGCGCAGGAGCGCCGCGCTGCCCCGGGAGCAGGCTGACTACCGAGGAGGGAACGACAGGGAGGACGACCTCCGCAGCGTGCGGCGGCTCCACGGCGTGGCTGATCGGCTGGCCCGGCCGACTGCCGACGATGTCGCGGATGTGGTCGAGGATGCGGCCGAGCGAGGCACCCTTCTGCAGGTAGCCGTCGGCACCGATGGTCAGGGCCCGCTTGGACATCTGGCTGGCCCCGAACCCGGACAGCACGATGATCCGGGCGTCCGGCACCAGTGCGCGCAGGTGCGGGAGCGCCTCCAGGCCGTCCATGACGGGCATCGACAGGTCGAGCAGGACGACGTCGGGACGAAGCTCGCGAACGACCTCGATGCCGGCGAGCCCGTCGCTGGCCTCGCCGATCACCGACATGCCGCCGCGAACCAGGGCCATGCGGAGGAGGTCCCTCAGGTCGGCGGTGTCGTCGATGATCACCACGCGCAGCGGCAGCGACTCGGGCACGGCGGAGCTCACGGCGTCGATCCTTCGACGGGTTCTGGCGGAGTCGGCGCGAGGTCAGCGGGAGTGCTGCGCACCAGCCCGCGACCGTCCGCCTTCTCGCCGAGGAGGTCGGTGATGATCCGACTGGCCGCCACGATCGAGGAGGTCAGCGCCTCCTGGGACCGGGCCGTCTGGTTCAGGTCGAGGGCCATCTTCGCCACGACGAGGCCCTGGAGGACGGTGTCGTTGAGCTCCAACGCCTGCTGCTCCCGCTGGCGCAGGTCCTCGAAGAGCTGGGCCCCGTGCATCAGCGAGGAGTAGTTGCGGCGCAGACTCCAGTAGTAGACCGCGGTCAGCGCTCCGATCACATCCCACACCGCCAGCGGCCAGCCCCAGGCCGCGCGCATCGCGATGCCCTCCGGGTCGTTGACCCCGAGGCCGGGGAGCAGCATGTGGACCGCATGCGCGCCGTGGTGGACCGCGCAGGTGAAGAAGATCGCGCCGGTCGCGGCGCCGAGCGGGTTGGTCCGCAACTGGTGGCTGCGCGCCAGGGGCACGACGATCGCGAGGGTGATCAGCAGGTACGCGAGCGAGATCACCGCGTTGCCGATGATTCCGACTTGCCAGGACTCCATGATTTCAGATCTCCTTGTGCTTGCTCATGACCCGGCACCGCTGAACGACAGGACGGCGAGGGCGACGACGGATCCGAGGGCCCAGTTCTGCGCGGTCCGGGGCCAACGGCTCCAGGGCGGGAGCTGCAGGTCCGTGCTTGATCCGGTGCGGTGGCGGCGCAACAGGTGCGCGCACGCGAGGACGACGGTCAGCTCCCAGGCAGCGCAGCTGAGGTCCCAGGGACCGACCGCTTCGGGTTGGGGCATGAGCCCGGGCAGGCCCGCGGTGCGGGTGGCGACCCAGAGCGCGAGCACCGCCGTGTTGCCCACGACCGCGGCGCGCAGGAGGGTCCGTGACGGCCGTAGCACGATCGCGACCGACCACAAGATCTGGGCCGAGGCGGAGCCCAGGAAGAAGAGGCCGAAGAGCACCTGCTCGTCGAAGTGCACCGGGCCGACGGCCGCGTGCGCCCCGGCAGCAGCAGCCGAGCTGACCACCGCCATCGGGAGCAGGCCCGCGCCGAACCGGACCACCGGCGGTGGCGGTGCGGGAAGTGCGGGGGCGGGGGCGATCGCGACCCCGAGCGAGCCGCGGGCGATCTGGTGCTGGACCTCCAGGACCCGTCGGTCGTGGTCGTCGCGCGGAGCCTGCGCCACGGCGCGGCCCAGGAGTTGCGGTCCGAGCAGCGCGAGCAGGCCGAGCAGGCCGACCCCCAGAATGGCGTAGTGAACGCCGTGCGCGAGCATGCTCGCTTCCAGTGACAGCACTGTCATCGATTCTGCCTCCCCCCATCACGTCCCCCGACGAGATGGCCCCTGCAGGCAGAATAGTCCTCCGACGGAAAACAGGTATAGATACCACTAAAGAAGGTCTATTCGGACATCGGCGCGCCCATTGCAGACCGGGTGCGCAATCGATCAGCCTTCGGGCGACCGGATCCGTTCTGCCGAGATCACGATCGCCACCGCGGCCACGATGACCGCGCCGCCGGTCAGGATGGGCGTGGTGATCTGCTCCTCGAGGATCAGGGCGCCCGGCGCCACGGCGACCACGGGGTCCACGTAGGCGTAAGTGGCGACCAACGCGATGGGTGCATTGCCGAGCAGCCAGACGTAGGCCGAGAACGCGATCGACGAGGAAGCCGAGCGCCAGCAGCATGAACCCCGCCGGCCCCCATCTCGTGCACGGTCATCACGAACGGGTCCCGGGGAAGGGTCAGCCGTGGCCCGACCCCCGCCAGGAGGTTACCGACGAGTTGGTTGGCGTGCGCGGGCCGGATCTGGGTACCGTGGAGGAGTCATGTGGCTGGCGTCACAAACGTGCCTCACCCGGGTGCGGAGGACCCAGTCGCTCGAGTAGCCGACGCGCGAGCGGAGACCCCGCCTCCCGCCGACGACCAGGAGACGCCGTGAGCCGAGTCGACCCCACCGATCCCGATGCGAGCTTCATCCAGCTCCTCACGCCCGAGGGGGAGCGCGTCGAGCACCCCGACTACGCCTTCACGGCCACGTCCGCGGACGGGAGTCCCGCCGACGAGGGCGAGGTCATCCGCGGCTTCTACCGGGACATGGTCCTGACCCGGCGGATCGACACCGAGTCGACTGCCCTGCAGCGCCACGGCGAGCTCGGTATCTGGACCCAGCTATTGGGTCAGGAGGCGGCGCAGATCGGCTGCGGCCGCGCCCTCCGGCCGCAGGACTTCGTCTTCCCGACCTACCGCGAGCACGGGGTCGCCTACTGCCGCGGGCTCGACCCGTTGCGCATCCTCGGCCTGTTCCGCGGGGTCGACCAGGGCGCCTGGGACCCGCGCGCGCACAACTTCGCCAACTACACGATCGTGATCGGCGCGCAGACGCTGCACGCCACCGGGTACGCGATGGGCGTTCAGCGCGACGGGCACGTCGGCACCGGTGACCCCGACCGCGACACCAGCGTGGTGGCGTTCTTCGGTGACGGCGCCTCCTCGCAGGGCGACGTGAACGAGGCTTTCATCTTCGCGGCGTCGTACAACGCGCCGGTGGTGTTCTTCTGCCAGAACAACCAGTGGGCGATCTCCGAGCCGATCGAGCGGCAGAGCCGGATCCCCTTGTACCAGCGGGCCCGCGGCTTCGGCTTCCCCGGCGTACGGGTCGACGGCAACGACGTCCTCGCCGTGCACGCGGTCACGACGGCTGCGCTGCAGTACACCCGGGACGGCAACGGTCCGATGTTCGTCGAGGCGTACACCTACCGGATGGGCGCGCACACCACGACCGACGACCCGACCCGGTACCGGATGAGTGAAGAGCTGGAGTACTGGAAGCTGAAGGACCCGATCGCCCGGGTGAAGGTGTACCTGACCCGTCACGGGCTTGCCGGGCCCGAGTACTTCGCGGCGGTCGAGGGCGAGGCCGACGAGCTCGGCGCGCGACTGCGGGACGGGTGCCGCGCCCTCCCGGACCCGGACCCGCTGAGCATCTTCGACCAGGTGTACGCCGAGCAGACGCCGGAGCTGGCCGAGCAGCGCGACACCTTCGCCGCGTACCTCGCCACGTTCTCGGACGAGCTCAGCGCAGGAGCCCGCTGATGACGAAGATGACGCTCGCCAAAGCCCTGAACGCGGGGCTCCGCAAGGCGATGGAGCGCGACCCGAAGGTCCTGGTCATGGGCGAGGACGTCGGCAAGCTCGGCGGGGTCTTCCGGATCACCGACGGTCTCCAGAAGGACTTCGGCGAGGACCGGGTGATCGACTCCCCGCTCGCGGAGTCCGGGATCATCGGGACGGCCGTCGGCCTGGCAATGCGCGGCTACCGCCCGGTCTGCGAGATCCAGTTCGACGGGTTCGTCTACCCGGCCTACGACCAGATCGTCAGCCAGGTCGCGAAGCTGCACTTCCGCACCCACGGTGCGGTGAGGATGCCGATGGTCATCCGCATCCCGTACGGCGGTGGCATCGGTGCGGTCGAGCACCACTCGGAGTCCCCGGAGGCGCAGTTCGCGCACACGCCCGGGCTCAAGGTGGTCACCTGCTCCAACCCGGTCGACGGCTACTGGATGATCCAGCAGGCGATCGCCGCGGACGACCCGGTGATCTTCCTGGAACCGAAGCGGCAGTACCACGCCGACAAGGCCGAGGTCGACGAGAGCGCCCACCCCGCGCCGCTCTTCGGCTCCCGGATCGTCCGGGCCGGCACCGACGTCACCCTGCTCGGCTACGGACCGACGGTGAAGACCTGCCTCAAGGTCGCCGAAGCGGCTTCGGGCGAGGGGCGCTCGATCGAGGTCGTCGACCTGCGCACCCTCTCGCCGCTGGACCTCGGCCCGGTCTACGACTCCGTACGGCGTACCGGTCGGGCGATCGTCGTGCACGAGGCGCACACCAACCTGGGCATGGGCGCGGAGATCGCGTCCCGGATCACCGAGCAGTGCTTCTACTCGCTCCAGGCGCCGGTGCTGCGCGTGGGCGGTTTCGACACGCCGTACCCGCCGTCCCGCCTGGAGGAGGAGTACCTCCCCGACCTGGACCGCGTCCTGGACGCCGTCGACCGCTCCTTCGGATTCTGAGGAGATCGAGATGAGTAACACGAGCGAGCGAAGCGAGCGACAGATCGGCACTGCCCTGTCACAGGTATTCGCTCAGGCGAGGCCGCAGCGAAGCGAGGACCGAGGATGAGCGAATACCTCTTGCCCGACGTCGGCGAGGGCCTCGTCGAGGCCGAGATCGTCACCTGGAAGGTCAAGGTCGGCGACGAGATCAAGATCAACGACATCGTCGTGGAGATCGAGACCGCCAAGTCACTGGTCGAGCTGCCGTCGCCGTACGCGGGCACCGTCGAGGCGCTGTTGGTGCCCGAGGGCGAGATGGTCGCCGTCGGGACTCCGATCATCCGGATCAGCGGCGGCGCCGCCCTGACCGGATCGGGGAGCGACCCCGGTGAGATCGACCTCTCCAACCCGGCCGCGTCCGGCGGCGGGGAGGGCGAGAGCCTGGTCGGGCGGAACAAGGCCGAGCGGGCGCCGGTACGTCGGGCCCGCAAGGGGTCCGCGTCCCCGGCGACCCAGGCCGGTGCGAACACCCAGCTGCAGCTGAACGGCGCCTACGCCAACGGCAGGCCCTTCACCGGCGACGTGGCCGCAACCGACGAACCCGTCGTGCCGGCCGTCGCCGCACGGGTGGTCGGCAGCGTCCAGGTGCTCGCCAAGCCGCCGGTGCGCAAGCTGGCCACCGACCTCGGGGTCGACCTGACCACCTGTCCGGCCACCGGGCCGGGCGGCGTGATCACCCGCGAGGACGTGGAGAACGCGGCGGGCGGGTCGACCACCTCGACGACCCTTGTGGTGGGCGCGGCGGCAGGCTCGACGGCAGTGGCGGGTGAGCGGGAGTACTGCGAACCGATCAAGGGCGTGCGAAAGATGATGGGCGCCGCGATGGTCGCCTCGGCCTTCACCGCCCCGCACGTGACCGAGTGGATCACCGTCGACGTCACCCGCTCGACCCAGTTCCTCGAGCGGCTCCGAACACGCTCGGAGTTCCGTGAGGTGAAGGTCTCGCCGCTGCTACTCCTGGCCGCGGCGACGATCCGGGCGGTGCGGCGTACGCCGGTGATCAACTCCACCTGGGACGACGCCGCACAGGAGATCGTGTTCAAGCGCTACGTGAACCTCGGCATCGCGGCAGCGACGCCGCGGGGACTGGTCGTCCCGAACCTCAAGGACGCCGACTCGTTATCGCTCCTCGAGCTGGCCGGTGCCCTCGCCGACCTGACCGCGGTCGCCCGGGAGGGCCGCACGCAACCGGCGGACATGGCCGGCGGCACCTTCACGATCACCAACGTCGGGGTCTTCGGCATCGACGGCGGCACCCCGATCATCAACCCCGGCGAGTCCGCGATCCTCTGCTTCGGAGCGACCAAGCGCCAGCCCTGGGTCGTCACCGACGACCTCGGGCAGGAGACCCTGGCGGTCCGGGACGTCTGCACGCTGGCGCTCTCCTTCGACCACCGGCACGTCGACGGGGCCAGCGGTTCGCGGTTCCTGGCGGACGTCGCCGCGATGATGGAGGACCCGGCCGCGGCGCTGCTGTTCTAGGCGCCGTGCACGGTCACCGCTCGCCCGGACGGACGAGGCCGGCCTCGTAACCGAAGATGACGGCCTGGATCCGGTCGCGCAGGTCCAGCTTGCGCAGGATCGCCATCACGTGGGTCTTGACGGTGGCTTCGCCGACGAAGAGCCGGACGCCGATCTCCTTGTTCGAGCACCCCTCGATCAGAAGCAGCAGCACCTCGTGCTCCCGGGGTGAGAGGTCGGAGAGAAGTCCGGCGGTGACAGGGTCCGGGCCCGGTGCGCGTCCGAAGCGTTCCACCACCGAACGGGTCACGGCGGGGTCGAGGAGTGCGTCGCCCTGGGCGATCGTGTGCACCGCTGCGATCAGGGTCTCCGGGGCGGCGTCCTTGAGCAGGAACCCGCTGGCACCGGCACGCAGCGCACCGAAGACGTAGTCGTCGAGGTCGAACGTGGTGAGCACCAGGACCCGAGGCGGGTCCTCGAGCAGGCAGACCTGACGGGTCGCCTCGATGCCGTCGAGCACCGGCATCCGGATGTCCATCACGACGACGTCCGGGCGGGTCCGCACCACCTGGTTGACCGCGGCGCGCCCGTCGGCGACGTCGGCAACGACCTCGATCCGCGGATCGGCCTCGAAGATCTTCCGCAGGCCCTCGCGCACCAGGGCCTGGTCGTCGGCGACCAGCACGCGAACGCTCACGAGGTCGGCTCCTTCGGCAGCCGGGCGATCAACCGCCACCCTCCGGTCGGGCCCGGCCCGGCGTCCAGGGAACCGCCGTACAGGGCGACCCGTTCGCGCATCCCGGTCAGTCCGTGACCCGGCGGTGACCCGGGTGCCGGGACGACCGGTCCGTTCCCGGCGTCGGTGACCACGATCTCCACGATGCCGTCGGCATCGCGCACCTGGACCCGCGCCCGGTCGGTGTCCGCGTGCTTGAGCACGTTGGTCAGGGCCTCCTGGACGATCCGGTACGCCGAGATGTCCACCCCGGGGGGTACCGGGCTGCGATCCACCTCGACCTCCAGGTCGACGTCGAGCCCGGCACGCTGCACGCGTTCGGCCAGCGATCGGAGCTCCCGGAGTCCCGGCTGCGGGGTGAAGTCGACCGGGTCCTCCTCGGTGCGGAGGACGCCGAGGAGCCGCCGCATCTCCTGGAGCGTCTGGCGGCCGGTCTCCTCGATCTGGTGGAGGACCCGCGTGGTCTCCGGGCGGGCGTCACCGAGGACCATCCGCTCGGCGCCGGCCTGGACCGTCATCGTCGCGATCGCGTGCCCGACCACGTCGTGCAGCTCCCGAGCGATCCGGGCGCGCTCCTCGGCCACGGCGTACCGCTCGGCCTGGGCACGCTCGGCCTGCAGGGCCGCGGTCAGCTGTTCGCGCGACTGCATCAGCCGGCCGGCGGCGTACACCCCTGCCATCAGCGGGCCGAGGACGATCACATCGTCCGGCTGGTGCACCACCAGCGCGACCAGGGCCGGGGCGAGGGCCCAGCGCGACGGTTTCGCGGGGACGTAGGCGCCGAGGCACCAGAACGCGAGCGCGACCGGCAGCAGCTCCGACTGCGGTTCCTGCTGCCAGTCCCCGGCCAGTGCCTGGGCGACCCAGGCGAGGAGAACCAGCGCCACCACCGGCAACGGACGTCGCTGCCCGAACAGGAAGGGGACCGTCATCGTCAGTGCGACCGGCACGCCGAGACCGAGTGGCACGTCCTGGTCCGTGGTGAGCACCTCGAACAGCACGCAGACGACAAGGACCAGCACCAGGGCGTCCCAGGTTCGCGCGCGGCGGCTGTTCATCTCCCTAAGTTAGACGGCAACCGGGCCGGGGGAATCCATCCTGCGGTGGATGCCCAACCCGTCGTCCGGTCGATGTGCGTGGTGCGGCGCTTCCCTAGCGTCGGTGCCATGAACACCTCAACGAAGTTCTTCCGCGTCTCCGCCGGTGTCCTTGCCGCCGGAGGCCTCTGCTGGGTCGTCAAGTTCGTCGTGATCGCGGCGACCGACGGCGCTGTCTCGGGCACGGCCGAAATGGTCACTGCCGTCCTGTACCTCACCGCTGTCGCCCTGATGGCGCTGGGCCTCGCCGCCCTCGGGGTCGCCGCACTCGCGGGCCGCCATCCCGCGCTCCGGGTGCTGGGCGGTATCGCAGGGCTGGTGCTCTGGGTGCTCAGCTACCTGGTGATCGAGGGGGTTGCCCAGGGCGTCGTGGGCGACACCGACCCGGTCTGGCTCGGCGAGGAGGTCGGGATCGTCCTCACCGGCGCGGTGCTGATGACCGTGGGCCTGATGCTGGCACGCACGAGGACGCCGCAGCTCACCTAAACGCGCCGGCTGGACGAAGAGCCAGGTCCTCCCCGCGCGGCGCCCTGTTCCCCCGAACCAGGTGCTGCGCGGGGAGGACCGGCGGTCACCCCCGAGTACTGCTACCGACAGCCGAGCAACTGGTCCAGCTGCGAGCCCTGCGGGCACCGGGTGGAACCTGACGCCGAAGCGCCCGGGTCCACGAAGCTGCGGTAGAAGCCGAGGGCGAGGCAGACGGCGAGGAACAGCGGCAGCCAGAGCCACACTGCTTCCCTCATCATCTGCTTCGTCCTCATGTCGGGTTAACGACGCAGGACAGGCTCAGGTCACGCTCCCGCGGGACATCTGAAACCCGGATTTCCCTCCGGTTCACTGGTCCTTGAAGCGGATCAGCCCCGCCAGCGTCGGCATGTACGCCGCTCCGTCCGGGCCGAGGTAGATGGCGGCGTAGTGGTTGTTCCACTGGGTCCCGTTGCCGGTCCGCTGCTTCCACTTCGTCGCCCCGGTCCGGACGTCGAACGCGGTGAAGTACCAGCTGTCGTCGAGCGGGTTCGAGGCGGCCTTGGTGTAGGCGTAGAGCAGCCCGTTGCCGAGCGAGACCTTGGGGACCGAGGTGGGCGCCGAGAGCGGGTTGGTCCAGGCGACCGAGCAGGTGCCGTCGTCGTGCAGGTCGACCTTGGCGAGACCGGGTGAAGTCGTCTTGCCGAACATGGTCGTCTGGACGCCGGCGTACCCGTAGTTGTTCTCCACGATCACCGAGTGTCTGCCGTCGACGCTCCCGGCGTAGACCAGGCTGTTCTCCGTGTTGGAGGTGCCGGGATCGAAGACCGGAACCTTGCAGATCTCGCGGTTGGGGCGCTTGCCGTTGCGCTGGTAGAAGATCACGTTCATCTGCGGGTCGGCGTTGTCGGTGATCACCACGAGGTTCTTGCCGATCAGGGTCGGCGTGGTGCCGGAACCCTGCGAGAGCTGACCGGGCTTGGTGACGCTACCTCGGTCGTAGGTCTCCGACCAGCGGACCACGGGGGTGCCGTCGGCGCCGGCCTCGACGGCGACCAGGCGGTGTGTGGTGACCAGGTAGATGGCGCCCGACTCGTCGCCTGCGACGGAGTTGAAGATGCCCTCACCGAGGTCGAGCGTCTTGATCGCGCCGGTGTCGGGGTCGATGAAGCCGACCCGCCCCCGCTGGGTGGCGAAGAAGATGTTGCCGTTCCAGTCCGGCAGGGTGGCGACCATGCAGTCGTCGGCCGGCATCGAGGCGGAGGCGTCGAAGCTGTCGATCTTGGTGAAGCCGGTCGGGCCGACCCGGAGCCTGAGGATCTCCTTCTTGACCGTCAGGACGGACGCGACGTCGTCGTTGCTGAGCGAGAAGTAGGTGCCGCCGCAGATGTCGGAGAACGGGTTCTGCAACGTGAGCAGGTTGCGGGTCGAGGTCGTGTAGTCGGCACCGATCGTCGTCAGCGTGGTCGGGTCGATCAGCCGCATCTTGAAGCCCTCGATTCCGCCGCACAGTCCGACGATCCGACCGCGGGAGTCGAACGCGATGGTCGCGCACTCCGAGACGCCGTACGAGGCGGACCGGACCTTCAGGTTCCGCCCGAGGGGGCCGCTGACCTCGTAGGCGTCGGACGCGTAGGCGTCGTTGTGCATCGAGTTGGTGCCGTTCGGGGAGAGGAACGGGTTCTGGCCGATCGGCTCGTGCGGCAACGGGTTCGCGGTGGCGGGGGTGCCGGTGAACGGCTGGGTCAGGAAGTCGGTGGGGAGCGCAGGGATCGGGAGGGCTCCGTTGGCGCTGCCCGAGGCGGCGGGCACGAGGACGGCGGCTGCGGCGACCAGGGTCATAGCGGTGAGGCGTACGCGGTTCATGAGAACTCCAACGGGCGAGACGGCGGGAGGGTACGGGTTTCTAACAAAGTCCGTTGCTGCCGGGTCAGGACGGGAACGTGGTCAGCTCGTTGCTGCGCGGCGGTCGGGTGTTCAGGATCGCGTCGGTGCCGCCGTCGGCCAGGATCATGGTGCCGATCAGCAGACTGGCGTCGGGGGAGAGCAGGAACGCGATCAGTGCGGCCACCTCCTCGGCCCGACCCGGGCGCCCGAGGGCGTTCGGATACAGGTCGGCGAACGGCCCGAAGACCGGATCCTTGCGGAGCGTGTCGGTCATCGGAGTGGCGATCAGGCCCGGTGCGATCGCGTTCACCCGGATGCCGGCGCCCGCCCAGCGCTCGGTGACGCCCTCGCGCCGTACCCACGAGGCGAGGGCGAACTTCGACGCCGGGTAGACGTTGACGGCTTCCTGCTCCGTCGCGGCCCGGCGGGCCGCGTCCTCGTCACCGTCGAGGCACGCCGTCACTGTGTCCTCGGGCCACCCGGGCTGGCAGGTCACCGAGTTGGAGGCCAGCAGCACGACCGAGGCGCTGCCGCTCGTCGCCAGCAGGTCGTGGAGCCCCTCGACCAGCGCGACGGCGCCGAAGTAGTTGACCGAGATCAACAGGGCGGGGTCGGTGCCCGTGTATCCGGCGATGCCTGCGCAGGCGACCACGCCGTGGATCCCGTCGGGAGCGAGGTCCCGGACCGCGGCGACCGCGGCCTCCCGTCCCGCAGGGGTGCCGAGGTCGGCCTCGACCTCGGCACCGTTCGCACTTCCGGGGAGGTCGATGCCGATCACGGTGCGGCCGTCGGTACGCAGTCGCGCGGCCGTGGCGGCGCCGATGCCCGAACCGGCACCGCTGATCACATAGGTACTCACGCGGACTATTGGAACTGAAACACGTTCTAGTGTCCAGCGTCAGGGCAGGCCGGTGGCGAAACGCCGCGCCCGTACGCCGACAGCCGCCGCCGCGTCGGAGTGGAAGAGCGTCGACAGCTCGTGCTCCAGGACCACACCCAGCCGGCGGCAGAACGCCTCGGCCTCCTCGGCCGCGTCCGGGAGCTCGGGCACGATCCGGTCGACCACCCCGGCCGCACGCAGGTCCAGAGCGCGGACCTTCTGCGACCGGGCCATCTCCGGGGCGTGGTCGGTGTCGCGGTGCACGATCGCGCTCGCGCCCTCGGGCGGCAGCGGGGAGAGCCAGGCGTGCTGCGCGGCCACCACCCGGTCGGCGGGCAGCAACGCCAGGGCGCCACCGCCGTTGCCCTGGCCGAGCATCAGGCAGAGGCTGGGCGCCTCCAGGGTGACCAGGTCGGCGAGGCTGCGAGCGATCTCGCCGGCGAGCCCGCCCTCCTCGGCCTCCGGGCTCAGCGCGGCTCCCGGGGTGTCTATCACGGTCATCAGCGGGATCCCGAGCTCGACGGCGAGCCGCATCCCGCGGCGCGCCTCGCGCAGAGCGCCCGGACCCATCGGTCGGTCGGTTGTCTGGCCCCGTCGGTCCTGCCCGAGGAAGACGCACGGGGCCGCTCCGAAGCGGACCAGCGCGATCATCAGCCCCGGGTCGGCCTCGCCCTGGCCGGTGCCGTTGAGGGGCACGACCTCGCTGGCGGCGTACCGGAGCAGGCGCCGTACGCCGGGGCGGTCCGGACGACGCGAACGGATCACCGCGTCCCAGGTGTCCACGTCGGGGATCTCCGGATCGTCGCCCTCCGCACCGTGACCGGCGTCGGTGGGCAGCGGCGGCTCCGCCAGCAGGATGCTCAGCGTCCGGTCAAGCAGCCCGGCGACCTCCTCGGGCGGAACCACGCCGTCGATGATGCCGTGGGCGTAGAGGTTCTCCGAGGTCTGCACCTCGGGCGGGAACGGACGTCCGTAGAGCGCCTCGAAGACCCGCGGCCCGAGGAAGCCGACCAGCGCGCCGGGCTCGGCGATGGTGACGTGGCCGAGCGATCCCCAGGACGCCATCACGCCGCCGGTGGTCGGGTTGCGCAGGTAGACCAGGTACGGCAGGCCGGCGTTCTTGTGGGCGGCGATCGCCGCTGAGATGCAGATCATGTGCACGAACGCAGGGGTGCCTTCCTGCATCCGGGTGCCTCCGCTCACCGGGGCGGCGACGAGGGGGAGGCTCGCGGCGGTGGCCCGCTCGATGCCGGCCACCAGCCGGGTGGCGGCTGCCTGCCCGATCGAGCCCGCGAGGAAGCCGAACTCGCTGACGATGACGGCGACCCGACGGCCGCGGACGGTGCCCTCGCCGGTGAGGACCGACTCGTCGACCCCCGACTTCTCGCCCGCGGCGGCCAGGTCCGCGGCGTACGCCGGGCTGATGTCGCCGTACGCCGGGGGCGTGTCCCAGGAGGCCCACGACCCGTCGTCGAGCACGAGGTCGATCAGGTCGTGGGCACGCAGGCGGGCCCGGGGTGCGGGGTCGGTCACGCGCGGATCGTACGCCAGAATGGAATCGTGCAGATCGCCGTCGAGGACCCCTCAGGACCGGACGTGGCGAACTTCCTCGCCGAGCACCTGGCCGACATGCATGCCACCTCGCCGCCGGAGAGCGTGCACGCCCTGGACGTGGAGGCCCTGCGCGCACCGACCGTCACCTTCTGGACGGCCCGCGACGTCTCCGGGCTCCTCGGCTGCGCGGCGCTGAAGGAGATCGCGCCCGGCCACGGCGAGATCAAGTCGATGCGCACCACCGCAGCGGCGCGCGGCCGCGGGGTCGGGGCGGCGCTGCTTGCGCACGTCGTCGGCGTGGCGCAGCAGCGCGGCTACACGCGGCTGAGCCTGGAGACCGGCACCCAGGAGTACTTCGCGCCGGCTCGTCGGCTCTACCAGCGGCACGGCTTCGCAGTCTGTGGCCCGTTCGCCGACTACAGCGTGGACGAGAACAGCGCCTACTTCACCCGCGAGCTGTGAGGTTCCGACCGGCTCAACCAGCGCTGGCCGAGAGTTCAACCACCGTTGGTTGAGCCTGTCGAAACCCGTTTCTCCAGCAGGCTGACCCGGTGGCCGTTGAACGCGTCCTGCCCGACCTCGCGGTAGCCACGGCTGCGGTGGAAGGCCAGCGACGGCTCGTTCGGCGGGTCGAGGTTGACCTCGAGGCAGAGCACCGGGCCGTGGGTCGCGGCGTGCTTCTCGAGGGCGTCGTACACCCGGGTGCCGAGGCCCGAGCGTCGGACGCCCGCGTCGACGACGATCCGGTCCAGGTACAGGAACCTGCGGTGACGCTCGGAGAACCACCGGTAGTTGGTCGAGTCGTACGCCGTTCCCGCGCCGAAGGTGAGCACGAAGCCGACGTCCGTGGCCTCGTGGCGGATGATCGCCGCGACGTCGGTCCACCCGAGCAGCTCGACCAGGCGGGCCTCGTCCAGCGGGGCCAGCAGCTCGACATGGGTCTCGTTCCAGGCCAGCACGGCGTCGTGGTCGGCCGGGGTGATCGGGCGGAGCAGGTCGCCGGGAAAGCTCGTGCTCACGGGTAGCTGATCCCGGTGGCCTTCTCGCTGAGCTCCCAGAGCGTTCGCTGGGCAGCCGGGTCGTGCGCCATCCGCCGAGCGGCGACGATCGTCGGCGGCCCGGACATCTCGCCCAGGTTCTTCGGGCCGACGTACGTCGACCCGGGCAGGTCGGCGGTCGCAGCCATCAGCGTCGGCAGGGCGCCGTACTCGGCCTTCTGGCCGAGCAAGTTCGTGGCGGCGGTCATGATCTGGCCGCCGACCCCACCGGTCTTGCCGACCAGCTCGGTGGCCGAGTAGCCGGGGTGCGCGGCGACGGCGATCACCGGGGCACCGGCTGCCGCCAGGCGCCGGTCGAGCTCGAAGGTGAACAGCAGGTTGGCGAGCTTGGAGGAGCTGTACGCGCCCCACTTGGAGTAGCGGCCCTGGTGCACCCGCGGATCACCCAACGGGGCCCGTCGAGCGAGCTTGTGGGCGTTCGACGCGAGCGCCACCACGCGTCCGTTCCCGGAGGCGACGAGCTGCGGGAGCAGGAGACCGGTGAGCAGGAAAGGGCCGAAGTGGTTGGTGCCGAGCTGCATCTCGAAGCCGTCCACCGTGCGCGCGTACGGCAGTGCCATCACCCCGGCGTTGTTGATCAGCACGTCCACCGGACCCAGGGCGGCGATCTCGCCCGCGCCCTGGCGGATCGAGCTGAGGTCGGCGAGATCCATCCGGACCTGGTGCAGGACTGCCCCGGGGGCGACCTGACCGATCTCCGCGGTGGTCCGGGCGAGCTTCTCCGGGGAGCGGGCGACCAGCACGACCTCGGCGCCGGCCCGGGCCAGCTCGCGCGCGGTCTCGGTACCCAGCCCGGCGGTGACGCCGGTGACCACGAACCGCTTGCCGGTCAGGTCCGGGAGGTCGGCCAGGGTCCAGGTCGGTGTGCTCACGGCGTCACTGCGAAGTTGGTCAGCAGTGCGACCCCGAGCTCGGCGTCGCCGTCGTACGTCGGGCTGGTCGCGTCGAGACCGCGGCGGCCTCCGGCCAGGACGACGAAGTCCTCGGCACTCAGGGTGATCCGGACCGTCGGGTCCGCGAGCGGCTCGCGGGCGGCGGCGCGTCCGTCCTCGCCGATGGCGGCGCTCCAGGTCAGCCCGGCCTCGGGGACGTCGATCCTGACGCTGGTGCCGACCGGCGGGCCGACGCGCTTACCGAGGACCATCGGGAGGGCGTTGGCCAGCCGGTTCAGCACGTGGGTCGCTGTGGGCGTGCCGTAGCCGCCGGGGCGGTCGATCGCGCGACGGATGTCCTGCTCGTGCATCCAGACGTCGAGCGGCCGGTTGTTCAGCAGGGTGTCGGTGTTCCACGGCACACCGCCCGGGGTGCGCGGCGGCGGGGCGGCACCGTCGGTCGGCGGGTCCGCGAGCAGCTCGGCGTACCGGCTCCCGGCTGCCCGCTCGATCTCGTCCACGAGGGCGGCCATGTCGCGGTCGCGACGGGCCAGGACGCCCTGCTCGGTGTAGAAGCCGGTCAAGTCCTTGATGTGCGGGGCGGGGTCGACCGGGAGGCTCTCCTCGGGCGAGCCCGCCAGGACGGCCTCGAGGTGGGCCGTGTGCGCGACGTTGTCCTTGACGCTCCAGCCCGCGAGGTCGGTGGGGAGGTCCCACTGCTCGGCGGGGATGTCGCGGGCGAGCGCGACGAAGTCGGTGACGGCCGTGTGCCAGGTCTCGACGAGCTCGGCGAGGCGTGCTGCATCAGTCATGGTCGGCAGCCTAGGGGGTCCTCTAGGCTCTCGGGATGCCTGTGGATCCCGAGCTCGTCCCCGTCCTGGCCCTGATCGAGTCCGGGACCCCGATGTCCCAGCAGACGCCGGGCGCTGCTCGGCACTCTTTCCGTACCCTGACCGTCGACCTGCGGGACCCGGCCACGGTGCCGGCGGTCGGTTCCGCCACCACCACGACGGTCGCGGGGGCCGACGGCCCGCGTCCCGCCCGGGTCTACCGGCCGGAGGGCGAGGGCCCCTTCCCCACGGTCGTGATGTTCCACGGTGGCGGCTTCGTGATCGGTGACCTCGACACCCACGACGTGATGGCCCGCTCGCTCTGCGTCGGTGCCGGTGCGGTGGTGGTGGCCGTCGACTACCGGCTCGCCCCCGAGCACCCGTGGCCTGCCGCACCGCGGGACGCGATCGCCGCCACCCGTGCGGTCCTGGCGAACCTCGACGCGTACGGCGGCAGCCCGGTCGTGGGGGTCGCCGGGGACAGCGCCGGCGGCAACCTGTCGGCCGTCGTGGCCCAGCAGGTGCCCGGCATCGCCGCCCAGTTGCTCGTCTACCCCGCCGTCGACGGGGACGTGGACAGCGAGGCGTACCCGTCGCGCACCGAGAACGCCCACGGCTACCTGCTCGACGAGCCGACCTCGCACTGGTTCCTGGAGCAGTACGTCGTTCCCGGGACCGACGTCGACGACCCCCGGCTCTCCCCGCTGCGCGGCGAGCTCACCGGCCTGCCCCCGGCGGTGGTGATCACCGCGGAGTTCGACCCGCTGCGCGACGAAGGTGAGGCGTACGCCGCGGCGCTCGCCGATGCCGGCGTCCCGGTCACCCTGCGCCGGTACGACGGCCTCGTCCACGGTTTCTTCGACCTGGGCGGCTGGTCGAAGGCTTCCCAGACGGCGATCGAGGAGAGCATCGCCCTCTTCGCGGCGCTGCTGCGCACCGCCTGACCCGAAAGCGGGTGCGCGCGGCGGCCACCGCGACTACGTTCGAGAGCATGCCAGCCCGGTACCGTCGGTTCGTCGCCCTGGGCGACTCCCAGACCGAAGGACTGAACGACGGGGACGACCACGTCGGGGTCCGCGGGTGGGCGGACCGGTTCGCCGAGCACCTGGCTCTCGGCACCAGTCCGGACCTCACCTACGCCAACCTCGCGGTCCGTGGGTGCCGCGCCCGGCACGTGCTGGAGGTCCAGCTGCCGGCAGCCCTCGCCCTGGAGCCGGACCTGGCCTCGGTGGTGGTGGGCATGAACGACCTGCTCCGCCACGACTTCGACCTCGAGGAGACCGTCGCCCAGGTCGAGCAGACCTTCGCGGCACTGCGGGCCACCGGGTGCCGGGTGGTCACCACGTCGTTCCCGGACGTCGCCCTGATGCTGCCGGTGATGAGCTGGTTGCGGCCGCGCGAGCAGCGCCTGAACCAGCTGCTCGCCGAGGCAGCAGCGCGGCACGACGTGGACGTCCTGGACCTGTTCGACCTGGACCTCTGCGCGGACCCGGCGATGTGGAGCCACGACCGGATCCACGCCAGCCCGCTGGGTCACGTCCGGATCGCCGCCGGGATGGCCGAGCACTTCGGTCTGCCGGGCAGCGACCACTCCTGGGCCGAGGCCACGCGGGCGACGCGCGGGCGGCTGCACGACGTACGGCGTGACGCCTGGTGGCTGGCCACCTTCGTGGTGCCGTTCCTGACCCGCCAGCTCCGCGGGCGTGGCCGGGCCTCGTCGCACACTGCCAAGCGCCCGCAGCTGTTGCCGGTGCTGCCGGCCGGGAACGACGAAAGGGTTTCGACAAGCTCAACCAACGTTGGTTGAGCCTGTCGAAACCCAGTGACGTCGGCTGATCCTCAGATCAGAACGAAGCCTCGTCGAGCTCCATCAGCGAGAGGTCGGTCGCCTCGGCGATCGCCAGCTCGGCGGTGAGCCGCGGGAGGTTGGTGCGGGCGAAGAACTGCGCCGCCGCGACCTTGCCGTCGTAGAACGCCTTGTCGGCCGCGGAGACCTCGCCGCTGAGCTTCTCCAGTGCGACCTCGGCACCGCGGAGCAGCAGCCAGGCGCAGACGACGTCACCGAGGACCATCAGCAGGCGGGAGGTGTTGAGCCCGACCTTGTAGATGTTCTTGATGTTGCCGCCCTCGGCCGACTCGTCGGCACTCATCAGGGTGCCGATCATGAGCGTGGTGAGGGCGCCGGCGTCCTCGAGCGCCTTGGCGAGCAGCTCGCGCTCCACCTTGAGGCGACCGTTCCCGGCCTCGCTCTTGATGAAGGCGTCGATCTCGTTGTTGAGGTAGCCGAGCGCCTTCGCCTGGTCCTTGACGATTTTGCGGAAGAAGAAGTCCTGGCCCTGGATCGCGGTGGTGCCTTCATACAGGGTGTCGATCTTCGCGTCACGCACGTACTGCTCGATCGGGTACTCCTGCAGGAACCCGGAACCGCCGAGGGTCTGCAGCGACTCGGTGCCCAGGAGGACCCACGAACGCTCGGAGCCGTAGCCCTTGACGATCGGCAGCAGAAGGTCGTTGATCCGCTCCGCCATCTCGTTCCGCTCGCCGTTGTGCTCCGCGATCTGGATCTCGTCCTGCCAGGAGGCGGTGTAGAGGACCAGCGACCGCATCGCCTCGGAGAAGGATTTCTGCGTCATCAGCGAGCGGCGGACGTCGGGGTGGTGGGTGATCGTGACGCGCGGGGCGGCCTTGTTGGCCGACTCGGTCAGGTCGGCGCCCTGCTCCCGGGTCTTGGCGTACTCGAGCGCGTTGAGGTAGCCGGTGGAGAGGGTGGCGATCGCCTTGGTGCCGACCATCATCCGGGCGTTCTCGATGACCTGGAACATCTGCGCGATGCCGTTGTGCACCTCGCCGACGAGCCAGCCCTTGGCAGCCTCGCCGCCGCCGACCGCGGAGTCGCCGAAGGTGACCTCGCAGGTGTTGGAGACCTTGATGCCCATCTTGTGCTCGACGTTGGTGACGTAGGCACCGTTGCGCTCGCCGGTCAGCTCGCCGGTCTCGTGGTCGAAGTGCCACTCCGGGACGATGAACATGCTCAGGCCCTTGGTGCCCGGGCCGCCGACGCCCTCGATGCCCTGCGGGCGGGCGAGGACGAGGTGGATCATGTTCTCGGCCATGTCGTTGGTGGCCGAGGTGATGAAGCGCTTGACCCCGGTGATGTTCCACGAGCCGTCGTCGTTCAACGTGGCCTTCGAGCGGCCGGCACCCACGTCGGAGCCAGCGTCCGGCTCGGTGAGGACCATGGTCGCGCCCCACTGCTTCTCGACCAGGAGGCGCGCGATCTGCTTGTCGCGGTCGGTCCCGTTGTCGTAGATCACGCCGGCGAAGGACGGCCCGGCGGCGTACATCCAGATCGGGGCGTTCGCACCGAGGATCAGCTCACCCATCGCCCAGTTCAGGGAGGAGGGGGCCGGGGTGCCACCCAGGTCCTCCTTGATCTGCAGGCGCCAGAACTCGGATTCCATGTAGGCCCGGTAGCTCTTCTTGAACGCCTCGGGGAGCGGCGCAGCGTTGGTCTTCGGGTCGAAGACCGGCGGGTTGCGGTCGGAGTCCTCGTACGACGCGGCGAGGTCCTCGCGCGCCAACCGGTCCATCTGGCCCAGGATGTCCCGGGCGGTGTCGGTGTCGACCGCCTCGAAGGCGCCCTGGCCCAGGATCTCGTCGCGCTTCAGCACCTCGAAGAGGTTGAACTCGATGTCGCGCATGTTGCTCTTGTAGTGGCTCACAACCCACCCTTTTCAGTCATGGACGGACCCGACCCCGGAATTCCTACTGGTCAGTAACAACCAGTATGCGCCTCGACCCGGGGCCATGCAAGTGGATGCCGCCGGGCGTGACGAAGGTCAAATCCCGTTGCGGGCGTGCGAATTGGCGCGTTGCGCCCAGGACTCAGCCGGTTCGGTCGACCCGGGCCAGGAACTCGGTCATCACCGCGGTGACGCGCTCCGGGTCCTCCAGGGCGCTCACGTGACCGACGCCGGCGAGCACGTCGAGCCGCGAGCCGGAGATGGCCGCGGCGATCCGCTCGGCCTTGGCCACCGGGGTGGCGGGGTCCTCGGAGCCGACGACGACCAGCGTCGGGGCGCTGATGGAGTGGATCTCGTCGTCCACCGCCAGCCGGTCCGTCACCCCCCGGATGGCGGCCTTCACGCCCTTGCGGTCCTGGGTCGCGAGCTCGGCCACCCAGGTCTCCAGGGTGGCCCGGCCGCGGTCGGTCTCCAGGAACGCCGGGCTGAACATGATCGGCGCCACCTGCCCCCGGAGCGGCCGGAACCCGAGGACGCCGAAGACCGCGGCGAGCAGCCGGTACCTACGGACCTTCGCGGGGTCCTCGGGGCCGGCGCTGGTGTCGATCAGGATCAGCGACCGGACCAGGTCGGGCCGACGGGCGGCCAGCCGCTGGCCGATGAAGCCGCCCATCGAAAGGCCGGCGTAGTGGACCGGGCCGACGTCGAGGTGCTCGATCAGCGCCGCGAGGTCGGCGTACAAGGAGTCCATGTCGAACCCGTCGGCCGGGGGCGGGGTCGCACCCTGCCCGCGCCAGTCGACCGCGATGCACCGGTACGACGACCGCAGCGCCTCGACCTGGTGGCGCCACATCGTGGTGCTGAAGAGCAGACCGTGGCCCAGCACCAGGACCGGGGCGTCGGGTCTGCCCGCCGGCGCGCCGGTGTCGGCGATGTTCAGCGAGATCCCGTTGACCGTCACGAGCGTCATACCGGCGAACGTAGCAGCCGGGTCTTCAGTCGCCGAGGCGTTCGCTGACCCAGTCCACCAGGGGCCGGCACGCCCGCCAGTCGGCGCCGACGGCGTCGAGCAGGTCGGGCGTGTGGATGACCGGGGTGAAGCCGTAGTCCTTGGCGACGGTGAGCGAGCGGTGTCGGAGCAGGTCGATTCGCGGGTGGTCGGCGTCGTACCCGCGCGGCGTCGTCTTGAGCCGGTCCCCGCCGACGGTGAAACCGGCCTTCTCGAGCTTGGCGAGGATCCGCTGCAGCTGCTTGCCAGTGACCTCGGCGGCCATCGAGGTCCGGATCCGGCCCAGGTCGGTGGAGGAGGCGTCGTAGAACCCGGCGCCGGTGCGTACCCCGCGGGCCGCGATCTCGACGTACCAGCCGCAGGAGGGGCCGGCGCCCACGAAGGCGCCCTGGTTCGTCTTGTACGGCGTCTTGTCCTTCGCGAACCGGACGTCGCGGAACGGGCGGAAGACCTTGGCAGTGCCGAACTCGGGCTCCAAGGCCTTGGTCAGCGCCACCATCGGCGCCTTCACCACCTCGGCGTGGACAGCTTTGTGTGCCTCCCAGAACGACTTGGTGTTGTCCATCTCCAGGTCGTCGTAGAAGTCAAGGGCTGCCTCGGGGAAGCCGGTGAAGGTCATGCCCGAAGCCTAGGTGCTCAGGCCCGATGCCCCACCCGCCCAACAGCGCGGCAGATCCGGATGCCGGCCCGACGGGGTCGACGGGCCGGCCCCACCGAATACGGCTGCTGGGGTCAGCGGCACTCGAAGTCATTGCGGTCGACGACGGTGGCTCCCTTGGCGTTGACGGTCGTGTGGCCGGAGATCACGATCACGAACGACGAACCGTCGCTGCCCTTCATCGGGACGCGCAGGCGGTAGCTGATCACACGAAGGCGGTCGTTCTCGCCGTTCTCCTCGTCGAAGTAGGTGGCCACTCCGGTGACCTTCTCCCGGTAGCTACCGCTGTACGCCGGGAGGCTCGGGTCGTCCGGGACCAGGTAGACCTGCCCGTCGACCACGCCGTTGACGTGGAGCTCGCCATCGACCTGACCGCCGGACGCGGTGAGGAGCCGGTACCCGCCGTTGCGTACTTCGCGGAAGCTGCCGGCCCAGTCGACGCACGGTCCTTCGCCGGCGTCGAAGTGCTCGGTGGCGTCAAAGGTGTCGGGAAAGTAGTCGTGGGTGGCAGCAGCCGATGCTGCGGTCGGCGTGAGCGCGGCGAAAGCGAGTGCGGTGCTGGCAAGGGCGGGGGCGAGGCGATTCATGAGAGCTCCTGGGACGTTGTTGAGCGGACGTCCTCATTCCAGCGGGACCAGTCGCCGCCCGCGTCCCCAGTGATAGTGATCCGGGTGGCCTTGAGGATGACCTCCGGCGTCGTCCTACGGGGTGATGTCAGGTGCGGGCGCGAACCAGCCCGGACTCGTAGGCAACGACGACGGCCTGGACGCGATCACGCAGCCCGAGCTTGAGGAGGATGCGGGCGACGTGGGTCCTGACGGTGTTCTCGGAGAGGAAGAGCTCAGTGGCGATCTCGGCGTTGGACAGGCCGCGGGCGATGACGCGGAGCACCTCGTTCTCGCGCTCGGTCAGCGCCCCGAGATCATGGGTGGGCTGCTCCGGTCGTTTCGCGAACTCCTCGATGAGTCGCCGCGTGACAGAGGGGGCGAAGAGAGATCCGCCCTCGGCGATGACCCTGATGGCGCTGGTGAGTCGCTCTTCGGGGGCATCCTTGAGCAGGAAGCCGCTGGCGCCCGCACGCAGCGCGTCGTAGACGATCTCATCGAGGTCGAAGGTGGTCAGCACCAGTACTCGCGGGGGCTCGTCAACGGATGTGATCACACGGGTGGCCTCGATGCCGTCCACCTCGGGCATGCGGACGTCCATCAGCACGACGTCGGGGCTGTGCTCGGTCGCGGCGGCGATTGCCTCGCGTCCGTTGCTGGCCTCGGCGACGATCTCGATGTCGGGTTCTGCTGAAAGGATCATCCGTAGACCAGTTCGGACCAGCGGTTGGTCGTCGGCGATCAGGACCCGAATCATGCGGTCTCCAGCGCGTAGGGGAGTCGGGCGTGTACCTCGAAGCCGCCGGCCGCCCCGGCCCCGCTGGTGACCTCGCCGCCTACGACGGCCACCCGTTCATGGATGCCGATCAGGCCGTGGCCCTTGCCGTTCATCTTGTTGGCCCCCACGCCGTTGTCTCGGACTTGAATCGTCAGAGCGGTGGGTTGGTACTCCAGGATCACCGTCGCTGAGGCATTTTCACCGGCGTGCTTGATCACGTTGGTCAGGGCCTCCTGGACGATGCGGTATGCCGAGAGATCAACCCCGGGAGGAACCTCTGATCGATTGCCCAGCACCTCCACGGTCACCGGGACCCCTGAATCGCGGACGTGGTCGATCAAGCTGTCGAGCCTGTTGAGACCGGGTTGGGGTGAGCGGTCGTCACTAGCGCCCTCGGTGTCGCGCAGGACAGCGAGTAGTCGACGCATGTCGCTGAGCGCGGCAGTGTTGGTCTGCTCGATCGCGTCCAGGGCGAGTCGTACCTCTGAGGGTGACGACTCCATCTGTCGCCGTGCGCCGCGGGCCTGCAGCACCGTGACCGAGATTGCGTGCGCCACTACGTCGTGCAACTCGCGCGCGATTCGGGCACGCTCGGTGGCCACCGCCTGGCGGGCGTGCTCGGCCTGGTCGCGCTCGAGTTCCTGGGTTCTCGCGATCAACGTCACCTCGCGGTGGTGGCGCATCCTGATAGCGGTACCTGCAGCCCACGGGCCGGCGACAAAGAAGAGTCCGGCGGCGATGCCGGAGACCTCGAGGGCGGAGTTGTCGTACAGGTCGAACAAGACTGAACAGGAGAGGACTGCGAGACCCCCGAGCCACCGTTGCGGACCAGTGGCGTGCCGACCCAGGGAATAGGGCGCCAGGATCAAGACTGCCGTGGTAGCGATGGAGGAGTTGTCGAAATCGCGAGCGGACAGCAGAAGCGCCGACATCCCGGTCACCACCAACAGGAACCCAGCGAGCGGGGCGGTGCGTCGTACCGCGAGCGGCGCAGTTGCCAGGAGCGCCGCTGGCACCGCGAGAAGCAGATCGGGCGGCTGCCACAAAATGACCTCCACCGTCATCGCGACAGCCAGGAAAAGCGCGAGCAGTTGATCGCCGTACCGCCGGGACACGACTCGCACAGGCATGACCAAACGATACGCGCAGCGATGTCTCCGGCGGTCACCCTGACGGACGAGGCTCGACATGGTCCTCACGGATGACGGCAGGTCACTTTCAAGGGTGACGATAGGGCCACGGTCCAGACTGCACAGTCGGCGACATGACACGACCGATGCGACAAGTAGGCAACTTCAATGCGGGGACGATCTTCTACGCCGGCTGGGCGGGCATCGCCGCCTTCGGGGGACTCGTCCTTGCGACGAACGGTTCTGAAGCCCTGGGTCTGACGGGCATCCTCGTGGGCGTCGCAGTAGCGATGTGCTTCGGGTATTCGCGGACCGACGGGAAGGTAGTCCCTGTTGTCAGCCTGATCCTGGGCGTCCTGGTCAGCGCAGTTCTCACGGTCTGGCTGGCTGACGACGTGAGCTCCGGCGAAACAGGTCGAGCCATGGGGGACGCCGTCGGTCTGCTTGGAGCGCTTCTAGTCGTAGCTGGCTCCGCCGCCCCCCTTCGACACCGTCCACGGTCCTAGGACGATCCAGCCTCAATCCCGCGCCGATGTCCACTACGAGCAGATCGCGTTATTGGTGACTTGTCCTTCGCGAACCGGACGTTGCGGAACGGGCGGAAGACCTTGACAGTGAGGTGCAACCTATTGATGATAGGTGATAAGACTATCAATGATAGGTAAATCTGAGAGGAACCAAGTCATGGCTACCACCCTTGCTTCCCGGCACGACCTCCGCCACCTCCTGCAACGCTTCATCGACGACGTCATCAATGCGCAGGACCTCGACCGCGCCCTTGTCGAACTCGTCGCAGAGGACTTCGTCGAGTTGAACCCGCTCCCGGGCCAGGGCTCCGGTCGAGACGGCCTGGCCGACGTTCTCCAGATGTTGTTCACCGGATTCCCGGATCTGCACTGGACGGTCCAGGACACGCTCGTCGAGAACGACCGCGTGATGGGCTTCTCCACCTGGACCGGTACGCACCAAGGCGAGTTCATGGGCATCTCCGCGACCGGTCGCCCGGTCACCGTCGAGGCCTGGACCCTCGACCGCTACCGCGATGGCATCTTCGTCGAGAGTCGCATCATCATGGACGTCGCCGGACTGCTCGGTCAGCTCGGGGTGCTCCCCGGCCCCGAGAGCGACTGACCTCCGTGACCATCAACAAGGTCGCGCAGCGCCGGGCGGCCAAGATCGCCTCGATCATCGAGGCTGCCTGGGCATTGGCACGCGAGAACGGCATTCAGCTGGTCTCGCTTCACGCATTGGCCAAGGAGGTCGGTATGCGACAGCCGTCGCTGTACGCCTACTTCGATTCCAAGAACGCGTTGTACGACGAGATGTTCGCGGACGGCAACCGACAACTGCTCGCGGCCTTGTCCGCGATCGTCCTACCAGCCGACCCGAGGGCAGCCCTCAAGGCTTGCTTGCAGGGTTTCGTCACGTTCGCCACCGAGGACCCGGCTCGCAACTCACTCCTGTTTCGTCGAGTGATCCCTGGCTTCGAGCCGAGTGCAGACTCGTACGTGCTCGCAGGCGAAGCGCTGGCCCGGATTGTGGGAGTCATGAACGCCGCCGGGGTGACCGATCCTGGCGACGTCGACTGCCTGGTAGCGATGACCGCCGGCCTGATCGAGGCGCAGCTGGCCAACGAGCCAGGCGGCGAGCGATGGCTCCGGCACCTCAACCACTTGGTCGACCTCCTGGTCGACGACGCCCACGAAAGGAATAACCGATGAGCACCAAGAGCATCCCCGGGGTCGCACGCATCAGCCGCAAAGAAGCTCGGGTCCTGGCCGTTGCCGAGTTCGACAAGTTCGCGACCTTGGCCGCGTCGCTGACGCCGGAGGAATGGGCCACTGCCACTGACTGTGTCGGCTGGGACGTGCGCAAAATGATCCTGCACGTGATCGGTTCCGCAGATTCCCAGGCCTCGCCGTTGGTGTTCCTGCATCAGCTTCGAAAGGGCCTACCGTTGAACAAGGAGATCGACTCACATCACTGGGTCGACGGCCTCAACGAGCTGCAGATCCGGGAGCGCTCCAGCCTGACGAACGCCGAAGCGGTCGCCCAGCTCAGGTCGGTCGGCGCGAAGGCGGTCAAAGGACGTTTCGGCACGCCCCTTCCGATGCGCTTCACGCCGGTGCCGTTCGGCGACCCGATCGGCTGGAAGCCCGTGAACTATCTGCTCGAGGTCGGCTTCACCCGCGACATCTGGGCACACCGGATCGACATCCACGCGGTCATCGGCCGCCCGATGGAACTGGAACCTGACCACGACGGTCGCCTCGTTGCCGACATCGTCGCCGAGTGGGCGCTTGTCCACGGCGAACCGTTCGAGCTGGTCCTGACAGGCGCGGCCGGCGGCACCTTCAGCCGCGGCGCCGACGGGGAGCGCGTCCAGATGGACGCACTTGACTTCATTCGCACGCTGGCTGGGCGCCTCACAGGCACCGGAGTGATGCGGCACCTGTTGCCGCTGTGAGACCTCGAGACCGACTTTCTTCAGGAGGCAGGACTCGTTGACCTCGACGTCGCGCATGACGATGCAGGACCCGGTTCTTGACCGCTCTGCCCTCGGGAACCCGTTGGAAGAACAACCGCGGGCGCACCCCGCTCGGGCTCGGCGCAGTCGAGGGTGACCTGGATCTGCTTGACCGTTGCCATCAGCCGCCCTAGGACGAGCCCGGATGCATCATCACAGGGATTCGGGGTACTAAGCCCTCAGTCGTCGCTGTTCCAGGCGGCACCAGGAGAACGGAATCACTCATGAACACCTTGCTTTGGATCGCCTCCGTACTGCTCGTCATCGTCGGCATCGTCATGCTCGTTCAGGGCAGCGTGCTCGTCGGTGTGCTGGCCATCGTCCTCGGGCTGCTGGTCGGCCCTGGTGGCGTCTCGATCTTCTCCCGGCGCGCATAACGCAGCAGGCCGTACGAACGACAGCGCCCCCGCCGGAAGTCCGGTGGGGGCGCTGTGTCGTCGTACGTCGGGTCAGCCGGCCCGGCTCGCTCGGCCTCGACGCGATCGTGGAGCGGATGACGAGATTCGAACTCGCGACATCGACCTTGGGAAGGTCGCGCTCTACCAGCTGAGCTACATCCGCCTGCCGCGGGCAAAACCCGTGACGAGGAGAGATCGTAGCCCAAGGGTTTCCTGTGAAACACCGCCCGGGGGTCGGGACGGCGTGCACAGGCTTGCCGCGGATGGCAGGCTGTCCGGGACTCCTTGGTGAGTCCTCCAGAACCGCCTTCCTGAGAATCGAGTTCCCTGATGTTGCGTTCCCTGTCCTCCCGCCGGATGCTTCCGGTCGTCGCCCTGGCCTCGGCGGCCCTCCTGCTCGCCGGCTGCGGCGGTGACGACGAGCCGACCTCGAAGGCCACCGACGACCCGACCGCCAGCGCGACTCCGGCCGGCGCGCCGGAGGATCCCTGCGACTTCGAGTCCGGCGGCGCCAGCGAAGATGTCGAGGTCACCGGGCAGTTCGGCAAGAAGGTCACCGTCACGTTCGACACCCCGCTTGAGGCCGACGGACTCCAGCGCACGATCGTCGACGAGGGCGACGGGGACAAGACCAAGAACGGCGATGTCGTCGATCTGGTCTCCACGATCTACAAGGGCAAGGACGGCAAGGTCGTTTCCGGCGCCGACGGCAAGCCGATCGAGGCGATCGCAGGGCAGTTGAAGGTCGGCGACAAGCCCACCCCGGCGGTGTACGCGGCCACCATCTCCTGCGTCCCGATCGGATCCCGCGTCGTGGCCACCGTGAAGGCCTCCGACCTGCTCGGCCCCGAAGGCAACAAGGAACTGGGCATCGAGGCGGACGACTCCCTCGTCTTCGTGACCGACGTCGTCCGGATCTTCGCGCCGACACCGTGGGCGAAGCCGCCGGCGGTCAAGTTCAACGGTGCGAAGACCCCGACCGTGACCCTTCCCAAGGGAAAGCCCTCCGCGGAACTGCTGCTCGGAGTACTCAAGGCCGGGAACGGCACGGTCGTTGCCGATGGTGACTCCGTGACCGTGAACTACAAGGGCATCAACCTGCGGACCGGCAAGACTTTCGACGAGAGCTACGGCAAGGCTCCTGCCACGTTCGTGACAACGGGTGTGGTGCGGGGCTTCGGCGCTGCCCTGGTCGGCCAGAAGGTCGGCGCGCAGGTCGTCGTCAGCATCCCGCCGGAGTACGGCTACGGCCCGGACGGCAACGAGGCTGCCGGGATCAAGGGCACCGACACGCTGCTCTTCGTGGTGGAGATCCAGAAGACCGCTGCAGCAGCACCCCAGTAGGTTTCGACAGGCTCCACCACCGTTTCGACGGGCTCCACCACCGTTGGTTGAGCCCGTCGAAACCGTTCTACGCCGGGTCGATCGGCGCGAGCACCGGCCGCTTCACCTCGACGGCGTCGCCGGAGGACCGCCCGGTCACGCGCCGGTGGACCCACGGGCCGAGGAATTCCTTGGTCCAGCTGGCGTGCTCCCGCAGCTGCTCGCTGCGGGAGAGCAACGGAACGGTTAGGCGGGGCAGCCGCTCCACCTCGTGAGCGATGCCGAGCGCGTCCAGGACGGCGAAGGCGATGTGCTGGTGGCCGACGGCGTTGAGGTGCATCCGGTCGGAGTCGAAGACCTCGGCCGGGTTGCTGTCCCGCATCCGCCACATGTCGACCAGCGTGGTGCCGTGGCGGTCGCTGATCTCCCGGACGTGCTCGTTGTAGATCGCCATCCGGCCGCGGAGCGCGGCGTACAGGCCGCTGTTGCCGGGGTCGAAGGTCGTGAACACGACGACACGCGCGCCCGATCGGGACAGCGCGCCGATGGCGTCGTCGTACGTCGCCGCGAGCGCATCGAGGTCGACCCGTGGACGGAGGACGTCGTTCGCGCCCGCGTGGATGCTGATCAGGTCCGGCTCGAGCCTCAGGGCCGGGGCGACCTGTTCGGCGACGATCGGCGCGAGCTTCCGGCCGCGGATGGCGAGGTTCGCGTACCCGAACTCCTCGGCCCCGGGCTGGGCGGCGAGGACCTCGGCGACCCGGTCGGCCCAGCCGCGCAGACCGTTCGGTCGTGCGGGGTCGGGGTCGCCGACACCCTCGGTGAAGGAGTCGCCGAGGGCGACGTAGCGGAGGAACGGCATACCGACAGCGTCCCAGGTTTCGACAGGCTCAACCAACGGGGGGCCGGGGCGGTAGCGTGGCCGCGTGCTGCTCTCCGACCGCGACATCCTTGCCGAGATCGACGCCCAGCGGATCCGGGTCGAACCGTACGACGCTGCGATGATCCAGCCGTCGAGCATCGACTTCCGGCTCGACCGTTTCTTCCGGGTCTTCGAGAACCACCGGTACCCGCACATCGATCCGGCAGCCGATCAGTCCGACCTGACCCGCGAGGTCGAGCCGGAGGGTGACGAGCCGTTCATCCTGCACCCGGGCGAGTTCGTGCTCGGGTCGACGTACGAGGTCGTGACGTTGCCGAACGACGTCGCAGCCCGCGTCGAAGGGAAGTCCTCGCTGGGCCGCCTGGGGCTGCTGACCCACGCCACCGCCGGCTTCGTGGATCCCGGCTTCAGCGGCCACGTGACCTTGGAGCTCGCCAACGTCGCAACGCTGCCGATCAAGCTCTACCCGGGCATGAAGATCGGTCAGCTCTGCTTCTTCCGGCTCTCCTCGCCGGCCGCGCACCCGTACGGCTCGGAGAAGTACGGGTCCCGCTACCAGGGCCAGCGCGGACCGACCCCGTCGAAGTCCTTCGCGAACTTCCACCGCACCCAGATCTGACAGACCGGCTGACCGGCTCAGCGTGCGTTGACGACCGGGATCGTGACCTCGGAGCGGTACGCCGACGAGTTGTGGATCGTGAGCGCGGTCAGGGTGCTCGCGAGGTCGGGCAGGATCGGCCCGAGGTGCGGCACGTCGAACGCCTGGACCGCGATCCGGAGCCGGTGACCCGGAAGGATCTTGGCTCCCGTGGGGAAGATCTCGACGTCCACCGGCGCGATCTGCCCGGGCTTGAGGTTCGCCTTCGCCGCCTTCGTGAACGGGTGGTACGGCTGGATCAGCTTGCCGTCGAGGTAACGCGATCTCCTGGTGTCGAGGGCGCGGTGCGAGATCACCTGCCAGCCGCCGGTCAACCGGGTCACGGTGCCGTCGGGGGCCTCGTCCTCGAGCGCGACCGAGAGCATCCCGTCCCCGCTGGTGCTGGAGACGAAGAGCCGGGCGTTGATCGGGCCCTGGAGGGCGACCGCCTTGGTCACCGGGGCGGTCTTGAAGACGACCCCCGACCTGTCGTTCAGGGCGTTGTCGGTGTTGCAGGGGTTCTCGAAGTTTCCCATCGACAGAACGCCGGCCGTCCACTGATCGGTCGACCGGGTGCAGAGCCCGGAGACCGGGACCGGGTAGACCGCCGCGGTGCCCGGCTTCGTTTTACCGGTGGTCAGGACGCCGTCGCTCTGGGCCGTGGCCGCGGAGCCGGAGAGCCGGTAGGTGCCCGCGGTGCGTTCGCCGACCCACGTCCGTGAGGACCGCCAGGCGTCGGTGCCCTGCTCGAAGTAGGTGATCGGCGGGATGTCGCCGTCCAGACCCGGGTCCGCGAGACCCTTGACGTAGCGGTCGAACCAGCGCAGCTTGAGTTCGTCGAGCGACCCGAGCCCGGCCTTGCCGACCTCGTCGCCGCCGGAGGCCTGCAGGTGGTTCCACGGACCGATGATCATCTTCGTCGGGACGCCGCGGCGCTGCAGGTTCTCGAAGAGCAACGGGGTCCCGCGCTGGAACAGGTCGTACTCGCCGGAGACGAAGAAGGTCGGCACGTTGATCCGGCTGGCCACGTTGATCGGCGAGCGCTGCCGGTAGAAGTCCCCGTCGTACGCCGGCTCCTGGCCGGTGAAGGCCTTCAGGACCAACGGCGCCGTGAACGATCCGGCGCCGGACAGGTGCTGCACCAGGGTGCCAATGGGGCTCAGGTCCCGCGGCGGTGTGGCCGGGGGGATAAGGCTGGTGGCGGTCACCAGGCCGAGCCAGAGCGGGATGAACCCGATGTCGAGCTGGCCGCCCGAGGCGACCACGTCACGGTAGACGTCCGCGGCGGGGACCTGGGGGAAGATCGCCTTCAGCCCGTCGGGCCGACCGGCAGCGGCGAACATCTGGGCGATGCCCATGTACGACGGCCCGGCCATCGCGGTGCTGCCGTTGCTCCACGACTGCTCGTGGGCCCACTGCATCACCTCGGTGGAGTCCTTGTTCTCCCGCGTGCAGAACGCGCACCACTGGCCGTCCGAGGTGCCGGTGCCGCGGGCGTCGACGGTGAGCTGGGCGTAGCCGCGCTTGACCAGGTACGCCGGGTCGCCGCCAGCGAGCCCGCCGGCGTACTGCTGAACGCCCTTGTTGTACGCCGTGATGGTGGTGACGACCGGGAACTTCTTCGCGATCGCCTTCCCGGCCGCGTCGGCGGGGAGGATGAGGTCTCCGCGCAGGGCCACGCCGTCGCTCATCGGGATCTCGAGGCCGGGGACCGTCACCGTCTTCGGATAGGTCTCGCGCCGGGGCTTCCAGGCGCCCGCTTTCGCCGCGGTGCTGCTCTGCGTCGTGCTGGCGTTGCGCTGTTGCGCTGCCTTCCCGGGGGCCTTCGTCCCCGACGAGGTGCCCGGCGTTTCCGCTCCGGCTCCGGCGACAGCGGTCGGCTCCGCGGAGCTCTCCGGGCCGGCGCCGATGCCGCTCAGCGCTGCCGTGGCGGCGAACGTGCCGGTGGTGAGAGCGAGGGCGGCGACGGTGGCCGCGGTAAACCGGCTGAGCGAGCGCATATGAGTGGATCCTCCCGTTGTGTCGTGGTTCAAACGACCCGGCAGGGCTTCTGGTTACACACGCACCCGGCATCCTGACGCGACGACGCCCCGCTCCTCGGAGGAGCGGGGCGTCGTCGGGGGTGGGTCAGAGGTCGAACAGGGACCCGCCCTCGGCGATCTTCGTGTCGGTCTTCGGCTGGTGCGCCTCGCCGGAGCTCGCCGGGGGTGCCGGCTTGGCCTCGGGCTCGGCCTCGGCAGCAGCCGGGGCCTCGGCATCAGCCTCTGCTTCGGCGGGAGCCTCGGCCTTCGCAGGCGCCTCGGCTTCAGCAGGGGCCTCAGCCTTCGCAGGCGCCTCAGCTTCAGCAGGGGCCTCGGCCTTCGCCTCGACCGCTGCCTTGATGTCGAAGAGCGATCCGCCGCTGGGGATCTCGGCCTTGGGCTCCGGGGCTGCGGGCGTCTCGGCAGGCTCGACGACCGTGGGTTCAGGCGCGGCGGCTGCGGGCGGCTCGGCAGGCTCGACGACCGTGGGCTCAGGCGCGGCGGCTGCGGGCGTCTCGGCAGGCTCGACGACCGTGGGCTCAGGCTCGACGACCGCGGCCTCCGGCTCCGCGGGCGCCAGGTCGAAGAGCGACCCACCGCTTCCGAGCTCGTCGGCGGGAGCTGCGGCGGCGGCCGGCTTGGCAGCCGGGGCAACCGGGGCGGCCGGAGCCGCCTCGGGCGCCGGGGTGTCGAAGAGCGATCCGCCGGTCTCCGCCGGCTTGGCAGCCGGGGCGGCCTCGGGCGCCGGGGTGTCGAAGAGCGAGCCCCCCGATGCCGGAGCGGCGGCCGGAGCAGCTGCTGGAGCGGCCGGGGCGTCGTCGAAGAGGGAGCCACCGGAGGCGGGCTTGGCAGCGGCAGGCGCCTCGGCAGGCTCGGCGGCCGGGGTCGCGGCAGGAGCGGCGGCAGCAGGCGCTTTGGCCTTCGTCTTCGCCTCGGCCTTGACCTTCTTGCCCTCGCCCTTGACCGAGGCCAGGAGCAGCTGGGCGACGTCGAGAACCTCGACGTTCTCGCCAGCGCGGCCGGCATCCTGCTCGCCGGTCAGTCCGTCCTCGAGCATGGTGCGGCAGAACGGGCAGCCGACAGCGATCTGGTCGGCGCCGGTCGCGACCGCCTCGACGGTGCGGTTCACGTTGATCCGCTCGCCGATCGTCTCCTCCATCCACATCCGGGCACCACCGGCACCGCAGCAGAACGAGCGCTCGGAGTTGCGCGGCATCTCGGTGTACTCAGCACCGGGGATGACCTGGAGCAGCTCGCGCGGCGGCGAGTAGACCTGGTTGTGGCGACCCAGGAAGCACGGGTCGTGGTAGGTGATCTGGCGGGTCGGCCCGGGGGCGGCGACCGGGGTCAACTTCTTCTCGCGGACCAGTCGGTTCAGCAGCTGGGTGTGGTGTACGACCTCGAGCTCGATGCCGAACTGCTGGTACTCGTTCTTCAAGGTGTTGAAACAGTGCGCGCAGGTCGAGACGACCTTCTTGACCTTGTGCTCGTTGAAGGTCTCGATGTTCTGCTGCGCGAGCGCCTGGAAGACGAACTCGTTGCCGGCCCGGCGGGCCGCGTCACCGGTGCAGGTCTCCCCGTTGCCCAGGACCGCGAAGGAGACGCCGGCCATGTCGAGCAGCTCGGCTACCGCGCGGGTGGTCTTCTTGGCCCGGTCCTCGTAGGCGCCGGCGCAGCCGACCCAGAAGAGCCAGTCGACCTCGGTCAGGTCCTGGACGTCCTCGCCGACGACCTTGACGTCGAAGTCGAGACCCTGCGCCCACTCCATCCGGGCGTTCGGGTTCATGTTCCAGGGGTTGCCCTTGTTCTCCAGGCCCTTGAAGAGCCCGTTGAGCTCGGCCGGGAAGTTCGCCTCGACGAGCACCTGGTAGCGGCGCATGTCGACGATGTGGTCGACGTGCTCGATGTCGACCGGGCACTGGTTGACGCAGGCGCCGCAGTTGGTGCAGGACCACAGGACGTCGTTGTCGATGATGGCGCCGCCCTCGGGGTGCCAGGCGTACTCACCCTCGGAGACGCCGACCAGCGGACGCTCCGCCTCGGCCAGGACGTCGGCGCCGAGCTTGGCGCGCTCCTCGTCGGAGTCGGCCATCAGGTACGGCGCCTTCGCGAACGCGTGGTCGCGGAGGTTCATGATCAGCATCTTCGGCGAGAGCGGTTTCTCGGTGTTCCAGGCCGGGCACTGGGACTGGCAACGGCCGCACTCGGTGCAGCTGGCCATGTCCAGCAGGCCCTTCCACGAGAAGTCCTCGATGGAGCCGATGCCGAGGACGGTCTCCTCGTCGAGGTCCTCGACGTCGTCGAGGGTGACCGGCTTGCCGTCGGAGATCATCTCCTTGACCGTGCCGAGCGCGTCCGGTCCGTCGGGGCGCTTGAACATGATGTTGATCGGCGCCACGAAGATGTGCAGGTGCTTGGAGTTGAGCACGATGATCAGGAACACCAGCATGACGCCGATGTGCAGCAGCAGGCCGATGCCCTCGAAGATCTCCAGGGCGTCGTGCGACAGGCCGTCCAGCAGGTTGCCGATCCCGTGGGAGAAGAACGCAGAGCTACTGCTGTAGGGCAGGTTGTCGGCGGCGGCCGCGGCCCCGCGGAACAGGAACATCGTCCAGATGACGTTGAAGATCATGATCAGGACGACCCAGGCGCCACCGGTGTGCGAGCCCTTGAACCGGGACTTGCGGCCGAGCTTGGCGGGCTGGTTCTTGTAGCGGATGATCGCGAAGGTCGCGAGCCCGACGAGGCACAGGACGCCGATCAGGTCCTGGGCGAAGCCGAGGATCCACCAGTCGCCGACGACCGGGATCTTCCACTTCGGGTCGGTCGACAGCAGGATGCCGTAGGCCTCGAGGTACACGGTGCCGAGGATCAGGAAGGCGTACATCACGAAGGCGTGTGCGATGCCGGGGATGGACCACTTGAGCAGCTTCTGCTGGCCGAGCACCTCGACCAGCTGGCCCTTCAGCGCCTGACCGACCCGTCCGGTGACCCCGGCGATGCGGTCCGGTGCGGGCTTGCCGCCGGTGATCAGCCGAACCAGGAAGACGACCCGCTTCGCTGCGAACGGAAGCGTCGCTGCGTTGAGGATCAGGCCCAGGATGAGCGTGGTCTTGGTGTCCAAGGGAAGTCACTCCAACCTTCCGGCTGCGGGCCGGTAGTTCGGTCAGTCGTCGGGCACACACTATGGCCCCGCTGGGTGCGTCGCACCTGCGGAGCGTGTGAGAAACGCTACCCCGCGGTAACTTCGAGTTCTGACTGAGGCAACCCTTAGCCGGTTAGGCGATCGAGGTGACCTGTCCGCTCCTG
Organism: Marmoricola sp.; assembly: GCA_046598495.1. Lineage (GTDB taxonomy): Bacteria > Actinomycetota > Actinomycetes > Propionibacteriales > Nocardioidaceae > Marmoricola. Next base: position 47,601 of record JBKJIR010000034.1, read on the forward strand.
TTGAAGTTCACCACCAGCGAGCCCGTGGTCGTGCAGTAGGTGAACTTCTGGTCGAGGCGCCGGTTCGGCTGGCCGACGGTCTTGACCACCGTCCACCACCCGTCGCCGGCGTCGAGGACCTGGTTGAAGTACGCCTTGCTGTGCTTGTTCGCGGGGTTGGAGCAGGCGTTGGCCTTCACGCCGTACGCGCGCTCCCAGGTCTGCAGGTAGGCCTCGGCGCCGCGGGCCAGGTCGGTGACGATGTCCTCGCCGGCGATCATCTTCAGGTCCTGGACCCAGTCCGGGTACAGCCCGTAGTGGGACACGCCGTCCTTGTTGATGTCGTAGACCCGGGTGCCACTGACCTGCTTGTAGACCTTCACGCCGCCCAGGCCGGTGAACGGGTACGTCACCGGGTTCTTGCCGTCGCTCCCGCGCGGGCTGCCCTGCGCGCCGAAGCCGTTGATGTCGGCTCCGAAGCCGATGCCCCAGTAGGTCTGCGGGTTCGCCCAGGTCAGGTGCCGCTTCCACTTGTTCACGAAACCCGTGCTGTCACCGGCGTACGGCGCGACGAAGCCCTTCTGGTCGTAGATCCGGGAGTAGGCGTCCGGCGTGGACCAGGAATGGCTGGAGAGCACGCCGGAGTAGCCCAGCTGCTGGGTCAGGTCGAGCGACTGCTTGCGGGCCTTGACGCTCATGTGATCGGGGTCGAAGAGCATCTTCCGCTTCACCATCCCCTTGATGGTCGTGACCCCGAGATCGCTCAGGCCAGCGGTGTTGCAGTGGTTCTTGGCCGGGTACACCGGGATCGCCGGGATCGCACCGGTGAGGCTCGGCGGCAGGGTCTTGAGGATCCCGCCGAAGATCGCGTCCTGGGACGGGATCGGCGCGGAGTTGTCCTGGTTCCGGTCGTGCTCCTCGGGGACGTTCGGGTCGCAGGTGGTCATCCGCCACGGTGAACCGGTCTCCAGGGTGTTGGCGGCGTTGACCAGGTAACCCGTCGACCCCTCGTCGCCGGCGACACCGGAGAGGGCGTTGTCGAACTTGTTGACCAGTTCCATCTGGGACACGCCCATCTTGCGGACCTCGGTGAGCTGCTGGTCGATCGAGTCCTCGGTGCAGCTGGCGCGGCCGAGCCGGATGTGGCACCCGAAGAGCACCGAGGTCTCGATGCCCATCACCACGGCCAGCTTTCCCGCGTTGATCACCCCGCGGGCCTGAACCGGGTCGGTGACGATCCGGTACCAGCCCTTGCCAGGGCCGCCGTGCTGCGCGTCGACGTACTGCTCGAGCGCACGCATGTCCCGGGCCTGGAGGGCGACGGACTTCATGTCGTCGCAGGAGTTCTTCTTCAGCGGGTAGAGCATGCAGAGCTGGTTGTTCTCGACGAGCAGGTTCACCAGGATCCGCTGTCCGGCACGCCAGGAGCGCTCCATCCACTTGTAGTAGGTGCCCTCGTGGGTCAGCGAGTTCGGGGCCGGCCAGTCCTTGAAGCTCGGCCAGCCGACCGGGTCGTGGCTTGTCGTTCCGGAGAGGAAGCCCTCGAGGACGGCGCCGTACCCGCCGGTCGCGGTGTGGTCCGGGCAGTCGACCAGGGCGACGGTGACCCCCCACGGCGACCACGGGCGGCCGCAGTGGACCTTGCCGCCGAGGAACTCGAACGCCATCCCGTGGGTGTGCGCGTCGATGTAACCGCGGGTCTCCTGGAAGCCGCTCACGCCGGCGCTCGGGTTGCCCACCACATTGGTGCCGATCTCCGGGAACGGCGTGCACCCGGTACGACGGAACGGGGTCAGTTGGGTGGCGGCGTTCGGTGACGACGCGAACGCCGCCGCGCCCCCGGGCCCGGCGGCCAGGTAGCCGGCTCCGGGCAGGAACAACCGGAAGGCGTTCGTGCTGACCTGGGTGACGGTCCAGTTCACGGCCTCGCCCGGCTTCGTCGCCGTCACGGTCGGCTTGGTTCCGCTGCCGCCGAGGAAGGTCTTGGCCTTGGTGTAGATCAGGTACTTACCGAGCGAGCTCGGCTTGAAGTAGAACGGCGAGCCACCGGACAGCGTGCTCCCGGTGAAGGCGGTCCCGCTCAGCCAGCGGTTGTTCGCCGTGGACTTCAGCCCGTAACAGGCGTTGAACAGGTTGTACCGGTTGGTCGGTACGTCCGGCTGGGCGGCGCTGACCGGCACGGTCCGCAGCGGGACCTCGACCTGGTCACGCTGGGCCGCCGCGGACGCGGTGGCGCGCGCGGCCTCGGTCGGGGTGGTCGGGTCGGCGGTCTCGGCATCGGTGGTCGGGGCCGAGCGGGAGACCGCGTTCTTGGTCGCGGGATCGTGGGTGTGCCCCTCGTCGTGCCCGGTCTCGTCCCCGGGCTCCGCGGCGGCGCTGTTCGCCGCAGCTGTCGCGGCGTGCGCCTGCCGCAACGCGTCGGTCTGCGAGGCGAGCGGCAGACCGCTCCCGCGCGCGAAGGTGAGGGTGGTGGCCACGACCGCAAGGGAGACGACGGCCGTCAGGGCGAGTCGGAGTTTTCCGCGCATGCCGTTCCAACGAACGACCCGGGGAAGGGGTCACGTTGGAGATGTGTCACCTAGGTGTCGATCGATCCTTCGTCCCGGGGCACCAACGGGGCCGCCAGGAGCGGGAACAACCCGGTGAGGCCGAACGCGATGCCGTAGCCCCAGAGGGGGATCAGGAAACCGATCACGGGCGGCACGACCGAGGCGGTCAGGTACTGCCCAGTGTTCTGCAGCCCCAGGGCGCGTCCGGACCAGAACGGCCCGGCCCGCTCGGCGACCGCGGTGAACGCGAGCCCGTTGTCGGCAACGGTGATCATCGTGGCCAGCATCATCAGCGGTACGGCGACCGCCGCGTCGGCACGGATCGCCACGCCGACCGCCAGCATCGTGGCCCCGGCGGCGACGGCGATCCAACGCAACGGCACCGTCCGTGAGCCGACCCGGTCGGAGAGATGTCCCGCGCCGATCCGCCCCACCGCCCCCAGCGCCTGGGCCCCGGCGACGAGCCCCCCGGCCGGCCCCGGGCTCCAGCCCTCGCCGACCTGGAGCCAGACCAGCATGAACGTCCAGACCGTGAACTGCGGGATCACCAGCAGCATCGAGACGGCGTGGATCCGGTGGAGGTAGCTGTTCGAGCGGTACGGGTTCTCGGCGGCGACGTCGACCGGGCGCGGGGGGCGCTGCGGGTCGAGCACCCAGACCGCGCACGCCAGGGCGGTGAGCGCTGCGAAGACCGCCGGAACCGCGAGCGCCCAGCCGATGCCTGGTCCCGCGGCCACCGTCGGGATCGCGATTGCCGCCAGGCCGACCCCGACCGGCTGGGCCATCTGGCGGACGCCCATGGCCGTGCCGCGGCGGCGGGGCGGGAACCAGCCGACGACGACCCGACCGCTCGCGGACGACGTACCGGCCGCTGCAGCCCCGGCGACGAACAGGAGCAGGCCGAGCAGGACGGCCGAGTCGTGGACCACGACGGCCCCAGCGAGAGCGACAGCGGTCAGAGCGAGGCTGCTCACCAGCACGAACCGTTCGCCGATCGCGTCCACCACGGCACCCCAGAGGATCAGCGTGCAGGTGCTGCCTGCGATCGAGGCGGCGGCGATCCAGCCGGCCGCGGCGAGGGAGAGGCCGTCGGCGTACAGGGCCGGGATCAAGAAAGCCGGACCGTTGACCGCGGCCGAGGACGCGGACTGGCCGAGGGTCGACAGGGCCAGCATCAACCACGGACGCGGGCGCTGGGGGGTCACGCGCTGCACGTTAGGTCGGGCGGGGCCACCGGGGGCCGGAATCTTGCCCCGTGGCCGGTGAGATGTGTCTCGCTCGAGTTTGCGTACCCGTTGGCCTCAGGTTTGGGCGGCTCCGACCGATGGAAGGCTGATACTGCTTGCGCGTTCGCGTCACGGACCGGCACTTGCGCCGTCTCCTCGATGAGGCCGCGTGGGGCGGTCGCCCACGGCACCCCGGTGCCCTGAAGTCGGAGGATCAGATGAAGAGCTGGTTCCTGCGGGGTCTCGTCATGAGTCTCGCCCTCGTCGCGACGGTGGCCTTCACCTTCGCCACGACCACCAGCAGCGGTCCGGTCGTCGCGGTCCCGTCGTGGGTACCGTTCGCCGCCGTCGCCCTGCTCTTCCTCGGTGCGTCCGTACTGCGGCGCAGCCTTCTGGACAGCCCCGAGGTCTGAGCCTTCAGACGGTCCCGTCCGGCTTGACCGGCGAGGCGTACCAGATCGTCCGGTTCTTCCAGTTGCCCGGCCCGAGCCGCGGCGGCGAGCAGACGATCAGCGCGAGCTGGGGCGGGCCGTCCTGGACGTAGTACTCGAAGGACCCGTCGGCCGCCTCGATCACCACGCGCTTGGTGACTTCGTAGCAGAGCTCCGAGTTCGCGCCCCGGACGATGATCCGGTCACCGACCTGGAAGTTCTCCAGCAAGCGGTTGCCGAGCGCGCTCCCGTCGGGATACGTGTGCGCGTTGATCAGCACGTTGCCGCGCGGGCTGCCGGGCGCGAGCGTCGGCTCGTCCCAGGCGAACTGGGACTTCCCGGCGGCGGTCAGCGCCGGTGCCTGCGGCACGTTGTTCGCGTCCCGGGGCAGGGCCAGCACCGGGGCGTTGGTGACGACCTGGTCGACCGTGATCGAGGTCGGGACGAACGGCTTGCTCGCCGGGCGACCGCACACTCCCGGCTTGAGGATGCTCCCGGCGACCACGGTCTGCGGGGCCGGTGGCTCCACCGCCTCCGGAGGGGTCGGGGTCAGCTGCTGCTGTGGCCACAGCGTCCAGACCAGCGCGATCACGGTCGCGACCAGGAGGGCGACCAGAGCGGACCGGCGGTGCAGGGACATGGGACAAGAGTAGGTCAGGGTGACGACCAGGTGCCGCGATGCACGACTTCCGCCAGCGGCGTACGACGCCTGCGGGCCGGCGAACCGGCGGCTCCGGTGCTCGCGACGCGGTGGCCGAGCGCGATCACGCCGATCGGGTCGAACTCGGCGGCGATCGCGAATTCGGCACGCACGGCCGCGACCTTCTCGGCCGGGATCCCGAAGTAGCACGCACCCAGGCCCTCGTCGACCGCGGTCTGCAGGATCAGCAGCGTCGCCATCGCGGTGTCCATGTGCCAGTACGGCACCGGCCAGTGGTCCTCGCTCAGGTCCGTCCAGCCCTTGTCGTTCTCGGCGTACCGGCGCAGGTAGGCCGCCTTGCTGGAGCACGGCACGATCAGCACCGGCGCGCGCATCATCCCGGTGAGCCAGGCGTCGGGCTCGCCGAGGGAGTCGGCGGTCGTCGCCCACCAGCGCCGGACGTCGTCGGGGGTGTCGATGACCAGGAAGCCCCAGCCCTGGCTGAACCCGGCGCTCGGGGCGTGGGTGGCGTTGCGCAGCGCACGTTCGACGATCGCGGGGTCGACCGGCCGCTCGGCGTAGTTGCGGATCATCCGGCGGCGGTCGACCACGTCCTGGAACTCCATGGGTCGAGCATGCCGCAGCCCGGACCCGGGCCTGAGGTAGGTGCGCGCGAAATAGGTCACCCGCCGGATGTCCCGCCCTACCTCAGACGAGGAGTCTCGAAGCATCGAGAACAAGGAGATCAGGACCATGCAGAACCTTCCCGCTTTCTACCAGGCCGAGATCGAGTACCGCCGCGAGTCGCTGCGGGGGACCTCGCGCCCGCTGTGGACCCGAAAGGCGACGCGACGTCGTCGGTGACAAGCGCCATCATGGGGACGTGCCCCTCCCCGACCCTCCCGACGCCACCCAGGCGCTGATCGGCCGCCAGACGGAACTGGCCGAGATCGCGGCCGCTCTCGGGGTGGGCACGCCCTCGACCCAGCGCGCGGTACTGCTCGGTGGTGACGCCGGCGTCGGCAAGACCCGGCTGCTCACCGAGCTCCGGGACGTCGCCGTTGCTGCGGGCTGGCAGGTCGTCGCCGGGCACTGCCTCGACTTCGGTGACAGCGCGCTGCCCTACCTGCCGTTCTCGGAGGTGCTCGGTCGGATCGCGGCCACCGCCCCTGACGTCCTCGACCAGGTCGCCGGCAAGCGGCCGGTCCTCCAAGTGCTCCAGCCCGGCCGTCGGACCATGCAGGGCTCGGACCCGGGCGGAGCGGAGCACAGCGCGGCCGCAGTCGGTCGGGGCGACCTGTTCGACGCGGTCCACGGACTCCTCGACGCCGTCGCTGCGGTCTCCCCGGTGCTGCTGGTCCTGGAGGACGTCCACTGGGCCGACACCTCCACCCGCGACCTGATTCGCTTCCTGTTCTCCCGGCCGTTCGCGAACCAGGTGGCGATCGTGGCGTCGTACCGGTCCGATGACCTGCACCGCCGGCACCCGTTGCGCCAGGCCTCCGCCGAGTGGGGCCGGATGCCCGGGGTCACCCGGTTGCAGCTCGACCCGCTCGGTCCTGGCGACGTCCGCTCCCTGGTCCGGCAGCTCCATCCCCAGCCGCTGCGGGAGAGCGAGATGGCCGGCATCGTGGCCCGCGCCGAGGGCAATGCCTTCTTCGTCGAGGAGCTGGTCGGGGCCACCTCGGATTCCGCAAGTGCCGTCCCCGACGACCTGGCCGACCTTCTCCTGGTCCGCCTCGACCGGCTCGGCGACCCCGCCCAGCAGGTAGTGCGGGCCGCCTCGGTCTCCGGTCGGCGGGTCTCCCACGAGCTGATCGCCGCCGTCGCCGGTGTCGGCCCCGACCAGCTGGAGGCCGCTCTCCGGGAGGCCGTCGAGCTGCACGTCCTGGTCCCCACCAGCAACGACTTCTACCGTTTCCGGCACGCCCTGCTGGCTGAGGCGGTGTACGGCGACCTGCTGCCCGGCGAACGGGTCCGGATGCACGCGGCGTACGTCGCGGCGCTCGCGACCGGCCGCGCCAACGGGACCGCCGCCGAGCTGGCCCGCCACGCCCGTGCCGCCCACGATCTCGGCACCGCGGTCGACGCCAGCATTCGCGCCGGCGACGAGGCCATGTCGGTCGGTGGTCCCGACGAGGCGGCCGACCACTTCCAGACCGCCCTGGAGCTCCTCGCCGACCCGGCGGCCCGTACCGAGGGGACCGCCGATCTCGGCTACCTCGGTCACCGGGTCGCCGACGCGCTGATCGCCTCGGGACGGCCGGGGCGCGCCTACTCCGTGGTCAAGGAGGTGCTCGAGGGCCTCGCCGACGACTGGCCCGCCGAGCAGCGCGGCCGCCTGCTGGTCGCGATGGCGACCGCGGTGATGGTGGACGAGACCCGGCTGGACCCGCTCGCCCTCACCGAGCAGGCGCTCGCCCTGGTGCCCGACGAACCGTCACGGTTGCGGGCCACGGTGCTCGCCGCGCACGCCCGCGCGCATGCCTTCAACGACAACATCGACCAGGCCCGGGAGGTCGGGGCCGAGGCGTTGACGTTGGCCGAGACCCAGGACCTCCCGCGACTGGCGACCGAGGTGATCACCACGCTGGCCGCACTCGGTGCCCGCGGCTCGGAGGACGTCCGCTCCGGCCTGGAGGAGGCGGTCCACCGTGCCGAGGAGACCGGTGCCGCCGGTGCAGGCCTGCGCTCCCTCTTCCTGCTCGGCCGCTGGCACCAGGACCGGGCCGCGTTCGACCCGGCGCTCGAGATGTTCGGACGGGCCTATGCCGTCGCGCTCGGGATCGGACAGCCCTGGGCGCCGTACGCGTTCGACAGCCGGTTCATGCAGGCTCAGATCGCCACCGTGACCGGTGACTACGACGAGGCGCTGCGTCTGGCCGACGTCAGCGGGCAGGCGCCGCCGGCAGTACCCGAGACGTTGCTGGCCGGGGTGGTCGTGGCGGTCCGTTCCGTCCGGGGCGAGGACTCGGCGTACGACTTGCTGCCGCAGATCCGGGCGCACTGGAGCAAGGACCCGCTGATCGCCATCACCGTCGGCCCTGCGGCGATCGAGCTGCACGCGCTCAGTGGCGACGCGGACGCGATCGTCGCCGAGCACGACGGCGTCGTCACGGCGGTCTCGACCCTCTGGCGCGAGTACTTCCACGCGCGGGTGCGGCTCGGAGCGGTGACCCTGGGGGCGTTGGCCACCTGCGCCGCAGCTCTGCCGACCGCGGAGCGGGGACGGGTGTCGGTGGAGGCCGAACGGATCATCGAGGGCAGTCGCCGGACGCTGACCCTGCAGGCCGAGGAGGCCACCCACTGGGGTCCCGAGGGGATCGCTTGGGCGGCACGGCTGTCGGCCGAGTACCTCCGGTTGCGGTGGCTGCTCGGCATCGACCCTCCCGGGGAGCAGGAGCTGTTGGAGGCCTGGCGCGCGGCGCTGACCCGGTTCGAGGAGTACGGCCACCGCTGGGAGATCGCCCGGTGCCGGGCCCGGTACGCCGCCGTTCTGCAGACCACGGGCGACCAGGCCCAGGCGCGGACGCTGGTCGATGCCGCCCGGGCGGAGGCCGTCGGGATCGGTGCCGAGCCGTTGCTGGCCGAGCTCCGCACCCTCGGGACGGCACCGCGTCAACGGTCCGTAACGCCCTCGGACTCCTTGACCACGCGCGAGACCGAGATCCTGGCGCTGGTCGCCCAGGGACGGTCGAACGGTGAGATCGGCAAGCAGCTCTTCATCGCCACCAAGACGGTCAGCGTGCACGTCTCCAACATCCTCGGCAAGCTCGGCGCGAGCACGCGCACCGAGGCGGCCGCGATCGCGCAGCGCCGGGGGCTCCTCTAGTCCGGGAGCGCCGCGCCCCCGGATCTCCTACTGCAGGAGGTACTGCGCCTTCCGGGCCGGGCCTAGCATGGTCCGGGAAGGGACGTGACCATGACGATCGACATCGACCCCCGCACCGAGGCACGCTTCGAGAAGATGAGGCCCCTCGGCCAAGGACTGGCTGACCGGCTGACCGGCGACCAGGTGCCGGCCGGACCGCGCTACCACGGGCTGCTGCAGAGCATCATGCTGATGCGCTTCCGGCACCAGTGGGTGCCGCGCCTACGCCGCAAGTACGGCGACGTGTTCTCGATCAAGATCCTGCCTGAGGGTCGCTGGATGGTCTTCTTCCACAAGCCCGAGCACGTCCGCGAGATCTTCGCCGGCGACCCGGAGATCTTCCACGCCGGCAAGGGCAACGCGATCCTCGGACCGGTGATGGGGGAGCACTCGTTGCTGCTGGTCGACAGCAGTCAGCACAAGCGTGCCCGCAAGCTGCTGATGCCGGCCTTCAACGGCCACGCCCTGCGCGGCTACGAGTCGATGATCGAGGGCATCACCAAGACCGAGGTCGGCTCCTGGAAGCAGGGCGAGACCTTCGCGTCGCTGGAGCGGATGAACGCGCTCACCCTCGAGGTGATCCTGCAGGTGGTCTTCGGCGTCACCGACGAGGCGCGCCTCGCCGAGCTGCGCCCGCTGGTCAACAAGACGGTGAACGTCAGCCCCGCGGTCTTCCTGGGCTGGGGGTTCCCGCGGCTGCAGAAGCACGGCCCGTGGCGGACCGCCTTCGAGAACCAGGCGGGCCTCGACAAGGTCATCTACGCCGAGATCGACCAGCGGCGGAAGGCCGAGGACCTGGCGTCGCGGACCGACGTGCTCTCCCGGCTCCTGCTGGTCCGCGACGACACTCTGCTCGATGAGTTCGGCCCCACGGACGCCGGGCTCACCGACGAGGAGCTCCGCGACCAGCTGGTCACGCTGCTGCTCGCCGGTCACGAGACCACTGCGACCGCGCTCGCCTGGACGCTGCACGAGCTGGGCAAGGACCCGGTCCAGGCGCAGCGTGCCCGGGACGCTGCCCGCGCCCGCGACGACGACTACCTGGAAGCCGTGCTGAAGGAGTCGATGCGGCTGCACCCGGTGATCCCGATGGTGGTCCGGCACCTGATGAAGCCTGCCACGATCGGTGGCATCGACCTGCCGGCCGGCGCCAACGTGGCGGCCTCGATCATCCTGGCCCACGAGTCGGAGGAGAACTACCCCGACCACCTCGAGTTCCGGCCGAGCCGGTTCCTCGAGGGCGAGGTGGCCACGAACACCTGGATCCCGTTCGGCGGCGGCGTACGGCGGTGCATCGGTGCCGGCTTCTCACTGATGGAGGGGGTGGCGGTCCTGCGCGAGGTGCTGTCGGCGTACGACGTCAGCCTGCCGCCGGGCACGAAGGAAGAGGCCAAGGTCCGCAACATCACCTCGGTCCCGAAGCATGGGGCCAAGATCATCGTCCGCAGGCGCTAGGGGATCGTTCTCCCGTGAAGTTCGAACGCAAGCACGCCGTCGTCCTGCTCGCCGTGGCCGTCTGGAACGTGCTCACCTACGCCCAGTTCACCAAGGCCCTGATCACCACGACCGAGGACCGACCGACTGGGTACTACGTCGCGCACTCGGTGCTGATCGTGGTCAACATGCTGATCGCCGCGGTCCTGGGCCGCTGGGGCTGGCAGGCGTTCAAGGCTTCCCGCGCCACCGCTGGTTGAGCCTGTCGAAACCTCGGTTCACCCTGGCAGGATCCCTCCATGGAGTTCACTCACGAAGAGGCCCACGAGCTCGCCCGCGCCAAGGGCAGCAACCCGGTCCTCTACTTCCTGCTCCGGGTGATCCTGGTCCCGGTGATGAAGATCTTCTTCGGCCTGCAGGCGCAGGGCGTCGAGAACATCCCGAAGTCAGGGCCGGTGGTGATCGCCCCGAACCACAAGAGCTTCTGGGACGCCTTCTTCATCGCCGCGGTGGTGAAGCGCCGGCTGCACTTCATGGGCAAGGCCGAGCTGTTCCGGGGCTGGCGCGGCCGGCTCTTCGTCGCGCTCGGCGCCTTCCCGGTGCTGCGGGGAGAGTCCGACGACCTGGCCATCGGTACGGCGCGCTCGGTGCTCGAGCGCGGTGACGTGCTCGCCCTCTTCCCCGAGGGCACGCGGGTCGCGGACCCCGAGAAGCTCGGCAACCCGCGCCGCGGCGCCACCCGGCTGGCGATCGAGACCGGCGCGGTGATCGTCCCGACCGCGATGAGCGGCACCGAGAAGCGGAAGTGGCCGCTGCCCCGCAAGGTGCGGATCGTCTTCGGCGACCCCATCCCGGTCACCGACCTGCAGCCGACTCCGGAGCACGCCGGCATGCTCCTGGACCAGAGCGTCTGGCCGACGATCTCCGAGGAGTACCAGAAGCTGCGGAACACCCCCGGCCTGATCGCCGGTGGCCTGGCCGCCGCCGGTATCGGCTACGCGTTGTACCGACGCCGTAAGCACTGACCATGCTGCTCCCGCCGCTGGCGCCAGCAGGCGGTGAAGCCGGGTTCGACATTCACGACCGTGGCCGGCCTGGTCCGGGTGGTCTCGGTCCGTACAGTCCGTCCGGAACGAATCACCTTGGCCGATGCGCTCCGCGCTGGTCTTCCGGACGCCGACGCGGTCCGCAAACGCCTGGCCGGTGAGGAGAATTTGACAACGTACCGGGTCGAGCTGGAGTGGGCCGGCGAGGATCCAAGGATCGCGCTGCGCGAGGACGCGGACCTGACCGAGAGGACGTCGCCGCCCTGGACGCACGCCTCGCCCGACTGAATCGGGCGAGCAGCCACGGACCCGGGACGGTGCAGACCCTGCAGTTGATCGGGCGGCGCCCGCAGGTCAGAGCCCCAGGCCTGGCCGCCGAGGTCGGACGAGAGCGGGATCCGTTCAAGCTCGACGTCTGGAAGCTGAAGGGACTGGGGCTGACGATCAGCCACCCGGTCGGGTATGAACTCTTGCCCCGGAGGATCGCTTACCTGGCGCGGACACCACGGACGAGCGGCTGAGTCGCAGAAGCGGAGGATTGTGATCGACCCAAGCGGATTCGTTTACAGATCGAGGACGGAGTCGGAGGATGTTCAGACACAACCTTTGGGAGGGCCCGAATGAAGCTGGCGTTGGCAGTCTCCATCTTCACGGTCATCGCCACACTCCCGGTGGCTCCGGCATCTGCAGCCGACTACCTCGACGAGGAGCAACACGCCGATAGTTTGGGCGATGCTGCGTACTTCAACATCGATGGCGGCCCCGGGGACGGAATCCCGACCGTCGTGCCGAGCCGATCTATCGGCGACATCCGTAAGTTTCGCGCGGTCTACGAGGACGACACCGTGCATGTCGCGCTCCACTATCGCTCACTGCCCGACGCCGGCATCAAGAACGAGCACGATTTCAGGTTCAAGACTCCTCAGATCTACCGGAATCTGACCATCGTCGCGACCCCTGGCAACTGGAAGGGCACGGCCCTCTTAACCGATTTCGAGGGCAAGACGCGCGGTTGTTCCGGTCTGAAGTTCGTCATCAAGTACAGCTATAAACGAGTGGTGCTCGATGTGCCTCGATCCTGCTTAGGAAACCCCAAATTCCTCCGCGTCGGCGCACAAGGCGTCTTCACCCAGACCGAACGGGTCTGGGTGGATGACGCGTACTCCGAGGGGGCCGCTTACAGCGGGGTCATCTACAGCCCCGCGATCCACCACCCAATTTCCTCACCCTGAACATGACATCTTGGGTCGCCCGCGATTCGCATTGACCTGGTTCAAAGGTGTCATCCGGTGCCGCCTTGCGCATGACTGCGACAAGAGCCCACGCCCTACGGGCCTGAGCCTGCGCACCTGTTCGTATAACCCGCGGATTCAGATCTCCCGGCCCCGGTGACCACACCGGGACGGTTGTGCGACATCTGCTCAAATCACTCGTTGGTTTCGCGCCCGCCCGCGTCCAGGAAGGCCAAGATGACGTCGGACAGCAGGCTGCGGGCATCAAGCACCTCGATACCGATGAGTCGGCCTTCGGCATCTACGTCGATGTTCACCATGCCGACGATCGCGACGGGATCGACGGTGATCGTCTTCCCGTGACGTCAGCCCAACGCTGGCTCGTCAGCCAGGTAGATATAGGGGGTCTGCTGCACGGATAGGTGACACGTTGACCTGCCCCACCGTTTGGGTTCCACTTCGGCTGGCTAACTGACAGCGGTGATGGAGTCGTGCTGGTTGAGCATCTCGTATTCGATCGGGGTCCGGTAGCCGAGGGCGGAATGCCGGCGTCGGCGGTTGTGGAAGATCTCGATGTAGTCGAAGATCGCGTTCGCGAGTTCGACCCGGGTCTTCCAACGTTTCCGGTCCAAGAGTTCGATCTGCATCGAGGACCAGAAGCTTTCCATCATCGCGTTGTCCAGGCCGTCACCCACGGTGCCGAAGGACGGCAGTAGCCCTGCGGACCGGATCTTGTCGCCGAAGACCCATGAGGTGAACTGGGCTCCGTGATCGGCGTGGACGATGCCACCGGGTTCGGGCCGCCGGTTCCGGATGGCCATGTCCAGCGCGTTGACGACCAAGGTGGAGTCTTGCTTGGAGTCGATGGACCAGCCCACGATCCGCCGACTGTAGGCGTCCAGGACCGCGGCGCAGTAAACCCAACCTTCGCGCGTTCTGTGTTGCGTGATGTCGGTGACCCAGAGCTCGTTCGGTCGGAGCCTGTGGAACTTGCGGTTCACCAGGTCATCGGTCGTGACAACGCCGCGCAGCCGCTTGATCCGGGCGGGCCCTGGCAGCCCGTAGATCCCGGCCTGGTTCATCAGCAACCACACCGTTCGCTCGCAGACCGTGATACCCATCCCGAGGGTCAGTTCTGCGTGAACGCGCCGGTAGCCGTAGGTCCCCCGGGAAGCAACGTGGACCTCACGAATCACCCCGGTCAGCCATTGCCGACGCAGCTGGGTCGGGGTGGTCGGCGTTCGTTTCGCCTTGTAGTAGTTCTGACGGGCCACTCCCAGCACACGGCAGCTAACTTTGACAGGGACCCCGATGTCGGCGAGTCGATCGATCACCGGGAAGACCCTTTTGGGCGCGGACGCTCCTCACCCAGGAACTTCGCGGTTTGGCGCACGATGATCAGCTCGGTCTCGAGCTCCCGAATGCGCCGGCGCGCGGACCGCAGTTCGGCTGACTCGCTGCTAGGCACGCCTTCGATCTCACCGCGATCGATGCGGTCCTGGCGCAGCCACTTCGACAACGTGATCGGATGGATACCGAGTTCCTCGGCCGTCTGTCTCTGTTGCTTGCCAGCCCGGACCAGCGCGATGGCACGGGCACGGAACTCGGTTGGGTAGGCACGGGGCATAGCGTTCAGCCTTTCGAAGAAGGCCATCACTTAGCCACAGAAACTGGAATCTTTCTGGTGGGGCAGGTCAACCTGTCACCCGTTCGTGCAGCAGACCCACCGGTTTGGGCAATGCCTGAGGGTCTGAGGCCGAAGCCTCTTTACCGTTCGCAGTCAGCACGGTTGTGTGCCAATCTTGTCGGATGACGAGGAGTCGCGACGGGGTCGAGATTGCCTTCGATGTGCACCCCAGTCGGGGCGACCGTCACGACACCACCGTCGTGCTGGTGCACGGCTGGTTGGGCAACCGCACCTACTGGGACTCGCAGATCGAGGTGCTCAGCCAGGGTTACGACGTGATCGCGCTCGACCTCGGCGGACACGGCGAGTCCGCGTCGGGGCGCGCCGACTGGACCCTGGCGGCGTTCGGCGACGACGTGCTGGCCGTGGTCGAAGCAGTCGCCGGGGCACGAGTGATTCTCGTCGGCCATTCGATGGGCGCTGACGCGGTGACGTTCGCTGCACGCGAGTTGGGCTCCGTCGTCGAAGGATTGGTGTGGATCGACGGGTTCCGGTCGTTAGGCGATGAGCAGCCCGCGTCTCCGGATGCGGTCGCGGCCTTTGTCGCTCCGTTCCGTGACGACTTCGACGCTGCGATCGACCAGTTCGTGGGCCGACTGCTTCCAAACACCGCTGATCCAGTCCTGGCTGAACGGGTTGCGGTCGACATGAAGTCGGCGCGCCGAGAAGTCGCAATCGGCTCGATCGGCTACGCCCTCAACCGTGAGCCTGCAGTGCTCGCTGCGTTGTCGGAGGTCAAGGCTCCCGTCGTCGCACTCAACCCAGCCGACGGCTCATCGGATCCGGATGCGCTCCGCAGGCATGGGGTGGACTTGGTGCTGCTCGACGCCGTCGGTCACTTCCCGATGCTCGAGGACCCGGCGATGCTCGGGCGCGTACTGACCAGCACCCTCGCCTCTTTCGACGGCTAGCGCCGGAGCGGCGCGTGGTGTCGGGTTGGCTACTCCCGTTCGCTATCAGCCCGTTATGTCCAGGCGTTCGCAATCGGACCGTTCTGAGACGCCCGGATCTAGCGAGTTGAGTGCGGTCGTTGGACCCGCATGGCACGCTCTTGCCGTGAACGCGGTGGAGTTGGACGAGGACGAACTCAGGTTCCTTCGAGCCGGGCTGCTGGAGTGGGGAGGCCCGGCCTCGCCGACAACAGCCCTCGCCAGAGCAATGGGCTTCAGTGGCGTGCAGGAGATGTCACGCGAGGCTTGGACCTTGTGGGAGCGCATCGAGCGCAACGACCCACTTAGCGCTGACGAGTGGCGAAAGGCCCTGCTTGCTGTCGAGGTCGTATTCGCGAGCGACGTGGTCGGGTCCGGCGTCGATTGGCCGACTACGACCGGCATCTCAGACGTTGACTCCATCGCCATTCTGCGGAGGTTGCAACGCAAGTTGCCGCGTTGGCGGGGAAGCGTCCAGTTCAATGTTGGCGAGAGCGGTGAGGTCTCAATCGCTGATCCGGACAGGCCCCAGGCCTGACGTCCCGCTAATGCCGCGATCCACGGTCTTCAAGACCGGCGGATTCAGATCGGCAGGCCTGATGGTCACAAGGGGACGGTTCCGAGACACCTGCGTACTCTTGCGCGAACTGGCGAAAGATCGGGCGGGACAGGTGACAGATCCAGCAGTTCTTCTGGGGGCGGGCAGTCGTTACAGGCACCCCGACGGAAGCGAGTGGGCACTCAGTACCCACAAGGTTGGGAAGGTGGGTCTGCCGACGGGGTCACTCGCAGTTGAAGACGCGCTCTCCGGTCCGTGGGAGGCGGACTGGATCACTATCGACGGGCGGACTCCGGCACCCTCGTCGGCGAGCGTCATCCTCCAGATCGCAGAACCAGTCCAGCCGAGCCGACACCGGCATCCTCTCGTTGCCACAGCAATGGTGCTGCTTGAGCCCGACCTCCCGACGACTTGGGCTCGCCGCCGCTCTGCGGACGGCTCGCCGCTCGCGCTTGGTACCGATTCGGCCACGGGAGGGTTCTTCGACCAATCACGATACGAACGACTGAACGAGATCCTTGAGGACGAATCGCTCGACGATGTCGTAGTCCGGGCAACCATCGAGCACGGCTTCTATGTCGATCCACCGGGGGCCGAAGAGGCGTCCGTCATCTTCTTTGGGTGTGGCATGGGCGATGGCGCGTATCCGTTGTGGCAAGGACTAAATGATCGCGGCGTCGTCACCGCTCTGCTGTGTGATCTTGAGGTCCTGGATCACTTACAGCCCATTTGACCCTGGGCCGGGCCTAGCCGACTCACAATCGGCCCTTCTGTCGCACAACCCGTCAGCTCGCGCTCATTCATACAGATCCGTCGCACAATCCGTGTACGAAATAGCCGTCGCAGAATCGGCTGGCTCGACGGGTTGTGAACACCATGGTGGTGACCTGGTTCCGAGCCCCGGATCGGAGCCCCGACAGGGCCGGTGATCGGGCAGGAACTGTCGGTGGTCCCTGGTTGTCTTGGGTTAGCGGATCGGGCCGCTGTTTCGGGAGAGCAGGACTGCATGGACAACCTCAGCAACAGTTTCAACACCGCGCTACTGAGTGATCACGACCTCCTCCTTGGCGGTGTCTTGGACCTCGTAGCGGAGAACAACCTCAACGCACGACGGTGGGCCAGGGTGGTGGAGATCCACCGCCGCAACACCGCCCGGCACGAACAGCAACCGGAGCCGGTGTCGGTGACGCCGGGGTGGGGGCCGATGACGCCGCGGGAGTGGACGGCGCTGGAGACCGCTGAGACCTGGGCCCAGGGCGACCAGTTCACTCGCACCCAGCTGAACGTGGCGCTGTTCCTGACCGAGCACCTTCCCGGGGTCTGGGAGCTCTGCGCCACCGGGGCGTTGGACCGGTTTCGGGCCACCACCGTGGCCGACCTGATCCGTGACCGGCTCGATGACCCCGACCACATCGCCACCGTCGCGACCAGGGTCACCACGTTCCTGCGCAAACACCTCCGCACCTACAACGTCAGCCCAGAAGTCAGTACCGAGATGGTGACCTGCACAATCACCCAGCTCCGCAACCGGCTCAACTACGAGATCCGCAAACTCGTCAGCGCTGATGAAGAGTTCACCCGGGCGTTCGAAGACCGCAAAGTGAGCGTCTTCGAGGCCGAAGAAGACGGGGTCGCGCAGCTCCACATCACCAACAGCATCGACCAGGTGAAGTTGGCCCGGCACCGGCTTCATCTCAGTGCGAAAGCGCTCCGAAACGCCGGCGATCCCCGCACGATCACCCAGTTGATGGCTGATCTGGCGTTGGACCTCATCATCGGCCGCGCCGATGGGCTCCCGGTCCCGGGCTACGCGCGCCCGATCATCAACGTCACCGTCCCGCTGGAGACCCTTGCCGGGCTCTCCGATGACCCCGGACAGCTCAGTGGCGGGACCGTGATCCCCGCCGACTTGGCCCGCGCGATCGCGACCAGCGAGGGCGCGACCTGGTACCGGCTGCTCACCGACCCCGCGGGCGACCCCGTGGCGCTGTCCACTAAGTCTTATGCACCGACCGAGGCGATCTGGCGCTACGTCGTAGCCACCACCCCCACCTGCGTCGAACGCGGCTGCGACCGACCCTCCGTGGAGTGTGAACTCGACCACGACCACCCCTGGCCCGAAGGCCAGACCACCCCTGCCAACCTCAACCCCCGCTGCCGACGCCACCACAAAGCCAAACACGCCCGCGCCCGAGCGATCCGCCCCGAGATCGAATGGGAGTACGCCAACGCCAGCTAGGACCGGCCGATCTCCTCCCGGAGGCAGGCGATCTCGTCCTCGAGGTCGAGGACCCGAGCCACGCCCGCGATGTTCAACCCGGCGGTGAGCAGGACTCTGATGCGACGGAGCCGGTCGACGTCCTCTTGGCTGTAGCGGCGGGTGCCGCCATCGGTCCGGACGGGTTCCAGCAGACCGTTGCGCTCGTAGACGCGCAGGTTGGGCACGGTGGTCCCTGCTAGCTCGGCGGCCACCGAGATCGCGAAGATCGGATGCGCGGAAAACTGCTCCATGACGTGCCCCTTGCGACGAGCCATATTGCGTGATAGATAAAACCTACATCAGCCAATACACATTGGCACCCTGACACTGAAGGAGGAGTTGACCATGTTGCTGCGTACCGCAGACCCGTTCCGCGAGTTCGAGCGCCTGACCCAGCAGATCACCGGCACGACCAACCGTCCTGCGGTGATGACGATGGACGCCTGGCGCGAAGGGGACGCGTTCGTCCTGGAGTTCGACCTTCCCGGGGTCGCCCAGGAGAGCATCGACCTCGACATCGAGCGCAACGTCCTGACCGTGCGCGCCGAGCGGGTGGTCCGCAACGGCGACTGGGAGATGCTGGCCACCGAGCGCCCGCGCGGGCTGTTCAGCCGGCAGCTCGTGCTGGGGGACAACCTCGAGCTCGAAGCGATCGAGGCGACCTACGCCGAGGGCGTGCTTCGTCTGGTGATCCCGGTCGCCGAGCGCGCCAAGCCGCGCAAGATCGAGGTACGGCAGGTCGCCGACGAGACCGGGACAGCCGCGATCCGGTCTTGACCGTCGGCGGTGCTGGGCGCGTTCTCAGCGGGACATCACGCCGGTCCCGAGACTCCCGCGGCCCGTGCCCGGAGCGCCGCGGCAGTACGGTCGGGGACCTGGAGCTTGAGCAGTATTTGCGACACGTGGTTGCGGACCGTCTTCTCGGACATGCCGAGCTGAACGGCGATGGCGTGGTTGCGACAGCCGGACGCGATCAACTGCAGGACGTCGCGTTCCCTCGGGGTGAGATCGGGGAACACAGCGGTGGGCTCGCCGGGCTGGGCGTGGTTGGCGACGACGCGCCGTGCGACCGAGCTGCCGTAGACGGCCCCGCCGTGGGCCACGGCCAGGACCGCTCGCACGATCTCTTCGGCTTCGGCTCCCTTGACCAGGTAGCCCCGCGCTCCTGCTCGCAGCGCAGCGAAGACGTGCTCGTCGTCCTCGTGCATGGTCAGCACAAGGACGCCGAGGTCAGGTTGCAACGTCAACAGCTCTCGGGTGGCTGCGACCCCGTCCAGGTCCGGCATCGTCAGGTCGGTGATCACGACGTCGGGCTGGTGCTCTCGGACCGCTTCGACCAGCTCCCGACCGGAAGCGGCGGTCGCCAGTACCTCGACGGAGTTGGCCTGGGCGAGAACGGCCTCGAGCCCGAAACGGAACATGGGGTGGTCGTCGGCCAGGACGACCCGGACGCTCACGCTGACTCCAACGGCAGCATGGCCAGAACTTCGGTGCCGGTCGGCGCCAGGCGGCGTACGGCGACCTGACCGCCGAGGTCGGTGGCACGGCGCCGCATCGACGCCAGCCCCTCTCCCGGAACGTGGTCCGGGTCCAGCCCGATCCCGTCGTCACAGATCTGCAACCGCAGCGTGTCCTCGACCTGCCGGACCGACACGGTGCATCGGGTCGCGCCGGCGTGCCGGGAGACGTTGTTGAGCGACTCGGCGAGGATCCGGTAGGCGGTCTCTTCGACCGAGGGCGTCAGTCTGCTGACCTCTTCGGCGTCCAGGTGGAAGTCGGTACCGCCGGGAGCGCCCATGCCCAGGGACGTCGCGGTGTCGCGCACCGCCCCGACGAGCCCGAACCGGTCCAGCACCGAAGGCCGGAGCCCGTTGATGATCAGACGGACCTCCGCGACCGCGCTCGTGGCCTCCTCCCTGGTCCGGACCAAGATCTTCCTGGCAGCGTCGGTGTCGTCGCCGAGTACGGAGAGCGCAGCCTGCAGCCCGAGCGAGATTCCACTCAGCGATGGGCCCAACCCGTCGTGCAGATCCCGACGCAGCCGGTCCCGTTCGGCCAGTGTCGCCGCGGTCACGCGCTCGCGCTCGACCTCGAGGTCGCGGGTCAGAACCCGGGACCGGACCACGACCGCCAGGTGCGGCGCCAGGGCGGAGACCAGTCGGGCGTCGACCTCGCTCACCCGGGACTCCTTCCTGCGCGGGCCGACGGTCAGCAGGCCGATGTCGCGCCCGGCGTGCCGGAGCGGTGCCTCCAGTACTCCGGGGACCGGGTCGCCGACCCGGGCGAGCTCGGTTCCGGCCTCGTCGGTGACGCAGGCGAACGTCGCACCGGTGGCGGCGGCGACCGCCTCGAGCATCGAGGGCACCGGGTCCGCCGCGGCAATCTCCAGTTCCGCCCCGACCCGGTCGACGGCCAGCAGCGGATCGACCCGATCCCCGAGGACGAACCGGTCCACGACCCCGCGGAGCCGGTTCGCCACGGGGAACAGCAGCACCGCCGCGACGGCCGAACCGATCAGCAGCGGCAGCGGCCCGTCCGGGAGCAGGCGGGCCAGAGCGGTCGTGGAACCCCCGACCAGCAGAGCCACCAGCAAGATCAGGGGCGCGTAGAGGAGCGTGCGCCGCAGCACGATCTCGATACCGAGCATCTGGTAGCGCAGCACCCCGACGAGGACAGCGATCGGGCAGAGCGCGTAGGCGATGTCGAAGAAGACCTCCGACGGGGAGAAGAAGCCCGCCACCATCGCGAGCAGGAACGCGAAGAACCAGAGCAGCTGCTGCCGTTCGCCGGGACCGGCGCGCACGGCCCGGACCAGGGTTCCGACCAGAGCCGTAGCAACCGAAGCGATGATGAACACGGCCGCGGGGATGGCGATGCTCGCCTGCAGCCAGGTGGGCACGTTCCACGGAACCTCTTCCCCGCGGACGGTGTCGTCGATCCCACCTTCCATGGTGACCCCGACCAGGACGACCAGAACGATGGCCACCATCGCGGCCCGGACCTGCCAACGCCAGAACGTCGAGGTCGGTCGTCCTGTCGGGTACAGGCCGGGGAGGAGTGCCATGACCAGGGCGAGTGACGGCATCCAGCTCCAGGACGCGATCCACAACGCAGGGAGCCCCAGGGGCAGCGAGCCGTCCGGATCGGTCAGCGCCCGGGCGCCGTACGCCTCGAGGCTCGTCTGCAGGGCCTGGAGGAAACCGCTGGCCAGGATCAACCAGCCCACCGGGTTGCGGGTCCGGGCATGTACCAACCAGCCGCCGGAAACCGAGAACGCCACGATCACGAGGCCCTCGAACACGTCGCGCTGGCGCCCCGAGACGATGTCTGGCCGGTCGGTGACCCCGCCGCTGAGCGAGAGCGGGATCGTCGCGTAGAGCACCAACGACAGTGCCGCCAGGGTCCACGCGGTCCGCACGAGGACGACGTCGCCCCTCGACTTCTCGAACTCCATCTCAGCAGTGTGGCCCCTTCCCGATCGTCGTGCCAGGTGACTGGAGTCCCGGGTCACCCGGGCATTTTTCCTGGGTGTGCCCGGGTGATGTCACTGGTTGCCCGACTGCACGCGGCGGTGTGCTGGAAGGACCCAGCACCCGACGGCAGGAGCAGTCATGAGCACCCTCACCTCGACGGTCCACGAGTCGCAGAGACTGACTCACCCCTTCGTCATGGGCGCCCTCGGCGCGGTGGTCTACGCCACTGCGATGGCGGCCGGGGAGGCCCTGGACCTCAACGGCGGCGGACCGGAGGGCACCGACCCCGCGACAACCACTTCCGAGTGGATCGTGACGGGCGGGATCGCTGCGGTCGGCCTCGTCGTCGCCCTCGGGCTCGGGGTCCGGGCCTGGAACGGTGACCTGCGTCGGCTCAGCCGTACGGCGGTCGGCCTAGCCGTTGCGGGCGCGGCCCTCTTCGTCGTCTTCTGGGCCGGCTGGTCCAACATCTTCGCTGCCGTCGCGTTCGGACTCGCTCTCGAGCACCGCCGCCGCATCGGGTCGTTCGGCACCGGCACCGCCCTGGTGGCCGCGCTCGCCGCGGTGACGTCGGTCGTCTCCGCCTACATCTGTGTCACCGGCTGACCCAGCCACCCCTCCCACATGAAGGAGCTCCATATGTCCCACCTCATCCGTTCCGCCGCCCTGCTCACCGCTGCGGCAGGGCTGTCCCTCGCCACAGCGGTCCCGGCTTCGGCGGCCCCTGCCCAGCACTTCACCTTTGAGGAGTCCTTCTTCGGATCCGAGGCATTGACCGCGGAGGAGAACCCGTGCGGCTCCTGGGCCGGCACGTTCAACGAGGCGCGGACCGGGTCCTACAAGATCCTGGTCCCGCCCGCCGGCAGGGTCGACGGCGAGTACCACATCAACGGAGCTGTGGACGGCCTCGTCGAGCTCACCCCGGACGACCCGAACCTGCCGAGCTACTCCGGGTCCTACCGCGAGAAGGCCAACGGCGTGATCACCGGCTTCGACGAGGAACAGGGCGACGACACCGTTCGGGTCGCTCGCTACGCCCTCCGAGCGGTCCTGACCGGAACCGACGGGTCCCGCCTCGTGCTCTCACTGAACGGCAAGATCACCATCAATGCGCGTGGTGACGTCGTCGTCGACCGGGAGGTCGAGACCTGCTCCTAGGACGGCACGCCGGGTGCTGGGCGCGTTCTCAGCGGTCGAACGCGTCCAGCACCTGCGCCTCGGTGAGCCCGTAGTCCTTCAGCTCGTAGGAGTGCTTCGGCTTCGCCTTGCCCTCCTTGGCCTCGCGGTCCAGCGCGCTGGCAGCAGCCTCGGTCTCCGGGGTCCAGTCCAGCCCGAACTTCTCGTAGACCCGCCGGGCCGTGCCGACCTGGTCCTTGACGAGGTCGCCGAAGGCGATGTCGATGAACTGGTCCTGGTCGTACTTCGGCCGGGCGTCGTGGAAGGTGTGGAACGCCCGCGACCAGAGGTCGAGCTGGGTGTGCCCGATGACCCCGCCGACGTACGTGTCCGACTGGCCGACCGTGGTCTCGGCCGACAGCGAGCACGACGAGGCGATGCAGGTGACGGGCTCGCGGTGCGTGTAGACGATCAGGGCGTCCGGGTAGACCGTCATCAACGCGTCGAGCCCGCTCATGTGCGAGGGGTTCTTCAGCACCCAGCGCTTCTCGGCGTCGTTCAGGCCGAGCAGCTGGAGGTTCTGCTTGTGGCGCGCGTAGGCGTCGGTCCAGTCCTGACCGGCCAACCAGGAGGAGTAGCGCGGCAGGTTCGCCAGTGACTCGTACGAGTTCGACTTGCCGGTCTGGCGCAGCAGTCGCCAGCACTCCTCGACCGTAGTGGCATCCATGTAGTGGATCCCCATGAACTCCGGGGACTCCTGGTGGTGCGCGGTGAACGCCTGCTGCATGGCGTTGAAAATCGGGTCGGACTCCCAGGTCTCCCGCGGCGGGCGCGGTTGCGGGTACTGGGTGAGCCACATCTCCAGGCCCTGGGCGGTCGGGTCGGCGTGCAGCAACCGGTGCAGGATCGTCGTCCCGGTGCGCGGCAGTCCCATCAGGAAGATGGGCCGCTCGATCTTCACGTCCGCGTGCTCCGGGTGCGCGGCGAACTGCGCCTGGGTCAGCAGGACACCGACCAGGGCGCTCTTCACCTCCGAGCGGTGGAAGTAATTGCCGCGCGGGGTCAAACCCGCTTCCGGGGAGGCCAGGTCCTCGACGAGGACCCGGAGGCCCTCCTCGTGCAGGGTCCCGCCGAAGTCGTCCATGCCGGTGGTCCGGACCGCGGCAGCGACGATGTCCTCGTAGCTGCCGACGTCCGGGCGCTCCCGGGTCATCACGTTCTGGTTGGGCTGGGTGTCCGTCATGTCAGTCGTGGAATTCGCCGCAGTCGACGGTCAGCATCTGACCGGTGACGGCCGAGGCGAGATCGCTGGCGAGGAAGAGCGTCGCGCGAGCGACCTCCTCCGAGGACGCGAGTCGCTTCAGGTCGGTCGGGGCAGCCTTCTCGGCGTACACCTCTTCGTGCGTCTTGTTCTCGACTGCGCCGAGGAAGTCGAAGTAACCGCGGTTCACGTCCTCGTAGATGTACGACGGCGCGATGCTGTTCACCCGGATGCCGCGGGGGCCGAGCTCCGTGGCGAGCGACGAGGCCAGGTGCTCCAGGGCGCCCTTGGAGAGCTTGTAGCCGGCGTACTCCGGCTGGCTGGAGAACGAGACACACGAGTTGAGCATGATGATCGAGCCCTTGGACTCGGCCAGCGCGTCGGCGAAGAGCGCGGCGAGCCGCAGCGGTGCGAAGACGTTGGTCTCGTTGACCTTCGCCAGCGCGGACGGCTTGATCTGGGTGATCGGGTCCATCGGCGGGATCGCGAAGGCGTTGTTGATCACGCAGTCGATCCGACCGAAAGCCGCGACGGCCTGGTCGCGCAGGTTGACCCGGGAGTCCTCGTCGGTGACGTCGGTGACGACCGTGACGGCCTTGCGGCCCAGGCCGCGGACGATCTCGGCGACCTCGTCCAACCGGGATTCGGTGCGGCTGGCCAGGACCAGGTCGGCACCCATCTTGGCCGCCTCGACGGCGAGCGAGAGGCCGAGGCCGGGGCCGATACCGGAGATGACGACGACCTTCCCGGCCAGCACCGCCGCGGGCTGGTAGCGATCCTCGATCGAGGTGTCGTGGGCTTCTGCGTAGCCCAGCGTGTTAGCGGAGTGGTCGGTGCTCAAGAGATCATCCTTCGGGCAATGCCGACCTGGCGGTCGGCGATTCGGGCGGCATACTGCTCAGGCGAGACCTGGTTGGCCTCGTAGTAGGGGAGCTTCTCGGGAATCTGGTCGAACGAGATCAGTTCCACGGTGGGGCCGTCGGCGGTGGTCAGGTCGCGCTCCAGGCGCTGCCAGCGCAACATCATCACGCCCTTGTCGTGGCCGGTGGTGTCGAGCCAGTTGGCGATCCCCGGGTTCCGGGTGGACACGACGTACCGGTACCGGCCGTCCGGGTCGGCCTGGGACTGTGCCTTCGTCAGCGAGGACTGGTAGTGCTCGTAGTCGGTGGAGACGTACCACTTCGAACCGATCTGGATCGCGTAGTACGCGCAGTCGGGCACCGGCACCGTGATCAGCAGGGCCTGGTCGTCCCCCAGCTCGTAGTGGCCGAGCGAGGAGAACTGGCTGGCGAGTCCGCCCGGGGTGGACTTCGGGACGGTCAGGGTGTTGACCGGCTCCTTGTAGGTGAACCACTCCGGGAACGCGAACCAGGTCTTGATCTTGCCGACCAGCATCTTGGCGGCGACGCCGTACCGCTTCGCGACCTTGTCCAGGGCGAGCGGCTCCCGGGGAATGCCTGCAGTGTCGAGCCGCTGGATCCGGAGGGTGCCGCGGGTCTCGGTGGTCCAGTCGTTGAAGACCTCGCGGACGATCAGCGTCGCGCCCTTCTTCAGGCCGAGCTCGGGTCCGAACTTCCAGGAGAACGACCCGTCCGGCCCGACCTCCAGTTCGCGGTCGTCGAAGGCAGCGACCGTCGTGGGGGCGCCGTCGGCGGAGTAGTTGCCGTCCATGATCTGGAAGGACAGGTCGGCTGCGGTGCCGCGGACGCCCGAGACCTCGTACGTCGCCCCTTCGGTCAGGTAGGCGTTGAAGTAGATCGCGTCCGGGTTGTCCAGCCCCTGGCGGGCGTACTGGTGGGTGGGGTTGACGAGGACCGGGTGCACCAGGTCGTAGTCGAACGCCATCTGCAGCGAGGCGCGGATCGAGCCGGCGAGGTAGTCGTACCCCTCGGCACGCTCCTGCTCGGTGATCGGGAACGGCGGGTTCGCGATCAGGGCCTCGGCCTCGGCGACGGCGTCGGCGAAGACCTGGGTGACCTCAGCCGTCACAGGGACACCTTGCTGATGATGTCTTCGGCGTACCGGTTGATGTTGTCGATCTTGGTCTGCAGCGGCTCGGTGTCCGGACCCATGATGTAGGGGACCCGGAAGCCGACGATGGCGTCGGTGACGCCCTTGTCCTCGAGCCGCTTGATGCCGTCGAGGGTGTAGGCGTCGTAGGAGATCACGTGGATCTCGAAGTCGTCGCGGTCGTCACCCTCCTCCTTCCGGATCTCGGCCAGGCGGGCCAGGAGCCGGTCGAGCTCGTCACCGTCACCACCGGCGTGCATCCAGCCGTCGCCCCTGCGTACGGCGCGGCGCAGCGCGGCGTCCGCGTGGCCGCCGACGAGAACCGGGATCGGCTTGGTCGGCGCCGGGCACTGCTTGAGCGGTTCGATGTCGTAGAACTCGCCGTGGTACTCGAAGAACTCGCCGGTGGTCAGGCCACGCAGGATGTCGATGCACTCGTCGAGCCGCTTGCCGCGGCGCTCCCACGGAACGCCCAGGGCGACGAAGTCCTCCGGCCACGGCGAGATGCCGACACCGAGTCCGAGCCGGTTGTCGGACAGGAAGGCGAGCGACGAGGCCTGCTTGGCGGTGAGCACCGGGGGCCGGACGGGCATCTTCAGGACGAACGGCGTCAGCCGCAACGTCTCGGTGACCGCAAAGATGTGTGCGCAGAGGATCATCGTCTCGATGAACTCCTTGCCCTCGAGGAACTCCCGGTCGCCGGTGTCGGTGTAGGGGTACTTCGAGTCGGACTCCTTGGGGTAGATCAGGGAGTCGGCAATCGTCATCGAGGTGTATCCCGCTGCCTCGCAGGCCTGAGCCATCGGAGCCCAGTACTCGGTCTTGGTCATGCCTTCGGCGAACGAGAATCTCATGCGTTGATACTAGAACGTGTTCTAGTACTGCGACTAGAGTGCAGAGCAGCCAATGTCACGTTTCTGAAGGCGCCTTCCAAAGGAGTACGCGTGGAACTGCAGGAGATCTCCGACCGGACCGAGATCCGGGACGCCATCACCAACTACACCTTCGGGATCGACCTAGGGGAGTGGGACCGTCTCGACCGCGTCTTCACCCCGGACGCCGCCATCAACTACGTCGAGTCCGGCGGGATCGAGGCCACCTACGCCGAGGTCAAGCCGTGGCTGATCGAGAACCTCGCCGTGGCGCCGAGTCGGGTGCACATGATCGGTCAGATCGACTTCGAGCATCTGCCCGACGGCGAGATCCAGGCCAACGCCTACTTCCACAACCCGATGAACTTCGATTTCGGCGAGCAGAAGTTCCCCGTGGAGGTGACCGGCATCTACCGGCACACCTTCACCCGCACCGAGGCGGGCTGGCGCTCGCGCAAGCTGCACGAGACCGTGCTCTGGAAGCGCGGCTTCGAAGCGCTCGGGATGTAGGCCCTCGTGGACAAGAAGCCGAAGGGGATCGACGATCCCGGGGCGGTGAAGTTCATGAAGGCGATGGCGGCGGCCAACGTCTGGCTGTTCCGCCGTACCGGTGGCCGCCTGGGGTCGCACTGGCGGATCGGGGCCGGCTTCCGGAACCCCGTGCCGATCTGCCTGGTCGAGCACACCGGCCGGAAGACCGGCCTGCCACGGACCACCCCGCTGGTCTACCTCCGCGACGGGGAGAACGTCGTGGTCGTCGCTTCCCAGGCAGGCCGGCCGGAGAACCCGATGTGGTTCCTCAACGTCGCGGCCAACCCCGAGGTCGTCGTCCAGGTAGCCCGCGAGCGGGTGCCGATGACGGCGCACGTCGCCGGTCCCGAGGAGCGGGCGGTGCTGTGGCCGAAGCTGGTCGCCCTCTACCCGGACTACGACAGCTACCAGTCGTGGACCGACCGGGTGATCCCGGTGGTGGTGCTCAGGCCCCGCTGAGCCGGGTCGCGGACCAGTGAACTGCCCCTGCTCGAGATCTCTGCGGCTCACACAGCGGCCTGCCACTTCCCTTGGCCTCCGTGAGACCTATCCTTGGCTCCGTGAACGAGCCGGAGACCGAGCGGGACCGCCAGGAGCGCATCCTCGCTGCCGCGCTGAAGGTCCTCGGGGTCGCCGTGGCGATCGGCCTCACGATCGGCCTGGGCACCTGGGTGCTGGTCCGGTCCCTCGACCTGGACACCACCCAGGTCATCAGCAGCGGACCTGGCCAGGTGGACCCGCGCCCGGAACTGCCGAGCACGGCCCTTCCCGACCCGTCCGACGAGAGTAAGCCGGACGCCGAGCCGAGTCCCACGTTGACCAACACGGTGCCGGACGGTGCCGACAGCGAGCTGTACCTGAACGCCTCCCCGGTCTTCGTCAGCCCGATGGAACGCATCAACTTCACGGGCCAGTGGCCCGGTCGCGACGCGACCTCCCTGCTGGTGCAGCGGTTCGAGGACGGGGAGTGGGTCGACTTCGGCATCCAGGTCCAGGTGCGCGTCGGCACCTTCGCGACGTACGTGATGACCGGGCGCGAGGGCGACAACAAGTTCCGGGTCTACGACCCGAACTCCGACGTGTCGTCCAACGAGGTCACCGTCACCATCGGGTGACGTGGTCCGGTCACGGGATCCAGTCAAAGCTGTCCGGGTTCGGTCCACGCCGCCCGGACTCGCCCCGGTCCAGAGCGGTGATGGCTGCGTGGTCCTCGGCACCGAGCTCGAAGTCGAAGATCGCCGCGTTCTCGCGCATCCGCTCCGGTGAGAGCGTCTTGGGGAAGACGATGTCGCCGCGCTCGATGTGCCAGCGCAAGGTGACCTGGGACGGCGTACGACCGATGCGATCGGCGATGCCGGTGATCACCGGGTCGTCGAGGACGGCGCCCTGGGCGATCGGCGACCAGGCCTGAGTGAGGATCCCGGCCGCGGTGTCGGCCGCCCGCACCGCCTCGTTGCCGAAGTAGGGGTGCACCTCGATCTGGTTCACCGCCGGTACGACGGAGGTCTCCGCGGCGAGCCGGGCCAGGTGGTCGACCTGGAAGTTGGAGACGCCGATCGAGCGGGCACGCCCCTCAGTCGCGAACTCGATCAGGGTGTTCCACGTCGCGACGTAGTCCCCGTCGTACTTCGTGGGCAGCGGCCAGTGGATGAGGAAGAGGTCGACCTGGTCGAGACCGAGGCGAGCGAGTGATTTCGCGAACGCTTCCCGGGCGTCGTCGGGCCGGTGGAAGGAGTTGTTGAGCTTGGTGGTGATGTAGAGGTCGTCGCGGTTGATCCCGGATGCCTTGATCGCCTCGCCCACGCCGCGCTCGTTGCCGTACATCTGAGCGGTGTCGATGTGCCGGTAGCCGGCCTCGAAGGCGGCGAGGGTGACCTTCGCCGTGTCCTCGGGCGGCACCTGGAAGACGCCGAAGCCGAGCTGCGGGATGGACCGGCCGTCGTTGAGGGTCAGGTTCGGGACGCCGTCGCTCGAAGAAGTCATGTCAGGCATGACAAGGACGGGACGCCGCATATTCCCCGGGCTCCGGCGGAGCGGGGGGTGGAGTAGGCGGTGCCGGCGTAGTCAGTCGCTGACCGGCCAGGACGCCGCCGAGCACCAGTGCCATCCCGAGCGCCTGGGTCACGCCGAACACCTCGGCGGCGAACACGACCCCGAGCACGGTGCCGACCACGGGGTTGAGCAAGCCGATCAGCGACGCTGCGCCGGCCGGCATCCAAGACAGCCCTCGGAACCAGCAGTAGTAGGCCAGGCCGGTACCGGCGATCGCGATCCAGGCGAAGCCGAGAACGGCGTCCCCGTCGAGCGCAGGCGGTGCTCCTTCGACCAGCAGCCCGACCGGGAGCAGGGCGAGGCCGCCGATCACGAGCTGCCAGGAGACCAGGGTGAGCATGTCGGTGGGCGCGGGCCAGCGCTTGATCAGGACGAAACCGAGAGCTGAGACCAGCACCGACCCGAAGGCGCCGACCAGACCGAGGGCGTCGACGTCGCCGGGGTTGCGCAGCACCAGCAGGGCGACCCCGGCGATCCCGACGACGGCGGCGCCGACGCGGACCGCTGCCGGACGCTCGCCGATCAGCGGCCAGGCGATCGCCATCACGGCCAGTGGCGAGGTGGCCTGCAGGGTCGCGGCCAGCCCGCCGGGCAGGTGGTACGCCGCCAGGAAGATCAGCGGGAAGAAGAGGCCGATGTTGCACAGGCCGAGCGCGATCGCCTTCAGCCGCCACCCGGGCGGCGGGAGCTCGCGGCTCAGCGCGAGCAGAACCAGGCCGACCGGCAGCGCCCGCACGGTCGCGGCGAAGAGCGGCCGGTCCGGCGGCAGGAAGTTCTCGGTGACGATGTAGGTCGACCCCCAGGCCAGCGGGGCGACGGCCGTCAGGAGCACGGTGCCGCGGCCGTAATCGCGGGTACTAGTTTCCACGGAAACCAGTTTAGTTTCCATGGAAGATAAGATCAACCCCATGACTGACCAGCCCTCGGACGGCGTTGACCGAATCATCGCGCAGTGGGCCGTCGAGCGCCCAGAACTCGATCCCGGTCCGATGTCGGTGATCGGCCGGATCCACCGGGTGGCCGACCTGCTCGAGATCGCGCTTCGTCCGCCGTTCGCGGCCGAGGGGCTGGGTAACGGCGACTTCGACGTGCTCGCCTCGCTCCGGCGGGCGGGGGCGCCGTACCGACTCACCGCCGCCGAGCTCACTGCCACGCTCCTGGTCACCTCGGGCGCCGTCACCAAGCGGGTCGACCGGATGATCGCCGCCGGACTGGTCGCCCGCACGGTGGCCGAGCACGACGGCCGGGGCCGGCTGATCGAGCTGACTCCACGCGGAGTCGAGGTCGTGGACCGGGTGGTGGAGAAGCACTGGGCTAACGAGGACCGCCTGCTGGCGCCGCTCTCGACCGGCGAGCGTGATCAGCTGGCGGGCCTGCTGCGCACGCTGCTGGTCTCGCTCGAGGACCCCGACGCCGACGCCTGAGGGTTGTTCGGGCTCAGGGGAACAAACCCCGCCTGGACCTGCGTTGTAGTCCCTGACAAGAGTTGAGTTGCATTGACTCAACTTATTTGCCAAACTCGGGATTGCGCAGCACCATTGCGACGCAGCCCGAGGCGGGCAAGAAGAACAGCTCCGGAAATCCGGGGCCTCACACGGAGGTAGGCACCATGGCACGAGCGGTCGGCATCGATCTCGGTACGACGAACTCCGTCGTCGCCGTTCTTGAGGGTGGCGAACCCACCGTCATCGCGAACGCCGAGGGCGCGCGGACGACTCCCTCCGTCGTCGCCTTCGCGAAGTCCGGCGAAGTTCTCGTCGGCGAGGTGGCCAAGCGTCAGGCGGTCACCAACGTCGACCGCACCATCCGATCGGTCAAGCGCCACATGGGCACCGACTGGAAGGTGAAGCTGGACGACAAGGACTTCACCCCCCAGCAGATCAGCGCCTTCATCCTGCAGAAGCTCAAGCGGGACGCCGAGGCCTACCTGGGCGAGCCGGTGACCGACGCGGTCATCACCGTTCCGGCGTACTTCTCCGACGCCCAGCGCCAGGCCACCAAGGAGGCCGGCGAGATCGCCGGCCTCAACGTCAGCCGGATCGTCAACGAGCCGACCGCGGCCGCGCTCGCTTACGGCCTGGACAAGGGCGACGCCGACCAGACCATCCTGGTCTTCGACCTCGGTGGTGGCACGTTCGACGTCTCCCTGCTCGAGATCGGCGAGGGTGTCGTCGAGGTCAAAGCCACCAGCGGCGACAACCACCTGGGTGGCGACGACTGGGACCAGAAGGTCGTCGAGTGGATGACCAAGAAGTTCAAGGACAACAACGGGGTCGACCTGAGCCAGGACAAGATCGCGCTGCAGCGCCTCCAGGAGGCTGCTGAGAAGGCGAAGATCGAGCTGTCCAGTTCCTCCGAGACCACGATCCACCTGCCCTACATCACGCACGGGGAGTCCGGCCCGCTGCACTTCGAGGACAAGCTGACCCGGGCGGAGTTCCAGAAGCTCACGCACGACCTCCTCGAGAGGACCAAGAAGCCGTTCCAGCAGGTCCTCAAGGACGGCGGCGTCGCGGTGGCCAACATCGACCACGTCGTGCTCGTGGGTGGCTCCACCCGGATGCCCGCTGTGACCGACGTGGTCAAGGAGCTGCTCGGCGGTAAGGAGCCCAACAAGGGCGTCAACCCCGACGAGGTCGTCGCCGTCGGCGCTGCCCTCCAGGCCGGCGTGCTCAAGGGTGAGGTCAAGGACGTGCTGCTTCTCGACGTCACCCCGCTCTCCCTCGGCATCGAGACCAAGGGCGGCGTGATGACCACCCTCATCGAGCGGAACACCACGATCCCGACCAAGCGATCGGAGATCTTCACCACCGCGGACGACAACCAGCCCTCGGTGGAGATCAAGGTCGCCCAGGGTGAGCGGCAGATGTGGGCCCAGAACCAGGCGCTCGGGAACTTCGAGCTGACCGGGTTGCCGCCGGCGCCGCGGGGGGTCCCGAAGATCGAGGTCACCTTCGACATCGACGCCAACGGCATCGTCCACGTCGCGGCCAAGGACCAGGGCACCGGCAAGGAGCAGTCGATGACGATCTCCGGCGGCAGTGCGCTGTCGAAGGACGACATCGAGCGAATGGTCCGGGACGCGGAGCAGTACGCCGAGGAGGACGCCAAGCGACGTGAGGCCGTCGAGGTCCGCAACCAGGCCGACAGCCTCGTCTACAGCACCGAGAAGTTCGTGGCCGAGAACGACGAGAAGCTGCCCGAGGACGTGAAGATCGAGGTCAACGCCGACGTCGCTGCGCTGAAGGAGCTGCTCGAGGACGAGAACGCCGAGTCCGACACGCTGACCGCCGCGATCACCAAGCTGGGGGAGTCGAGCCAGAAGATGGGCGCCGCGCTCTACGCGGCCTCGGAGGCGGAGGGTGCCGAGGCGCCCGACGGCGGCGAGGCAGGTGCTGACGACGACGTCGTCGACGCGGAGATCGTCGACGATGCCGACACGGGTGCTGACGAGGACGAGTCGAAGTGACCGACCAGCCGTCCGTCCCCGGTCCGGAGGAGTCTCCGGACCCGGGGGCGGACGACCTGGGTGTCGAGGTTCCTGACGCTCCCCGCATCGTCGTCCCTGACGACATCAGCGGCATCGACAACCTCCTCGAGGAGGGCGGACCGCTGGAGCCGCAGGACATCGCTGCCGTCGAGGCCGACCCGCTCACCGCGGCGCAGCAGGAGGCGGCCGAGCGGACCGCGGATCTGCAGCGGTTGCAGGCCGAGTTCCTCAACTACAAGCGCCGGGTCGATCGGGACCGCGATCTGGTCCGGGAGAACGCCGTCTTCGCGGTGCTGACCCCGATGCTCGACGTGCTGGACAACATCGACAGGGCTCGCGAGGCCGGTGAGCTCGAGGGCGGCTTCAAGGGCGTCTCCGAGCAGCTGACCCGGATCGTCGAGGGCCTCGGCCTGACCCGGTACGGCGACCCGGGGGACGCGTTCGACCCGCTGCTGCACGAGGCCCTCTCCCACGTCGGAACCGACCCGGAGGTCGCGGTACCGACCTGCAAGCACATCGCCAAGGCCGGCTACAAGATCGGGGACCGCGTCGTACGGGCGGCGCAGGTGCTGGTCGTGGATCCGGTCTGAATCCGGAGAGGAGGGGTGGATGGGTAACGTCGACTGGGCGAACAAGGACTTCTACAAGGTCCTCGGGGTCGAGAAGGACGCCGACCAGGGCGTGATCAAGAAGGCCTACCGCAAGCTCGCCCGCGCCCACCACCCCGACTCCAAGCCCGGCGACGCCGCGGCCGAGGACCGTTTCAAGAAGGTCGCCGAGGCTTACGACGTCGTCGGCGATGACAAGAAGCGGCGCGAGTACGACGAGATGCGCTCGCTCTACGCCGGGGGGTTCGCCCCGGGCGGCGGCGGACAGCACTTCGGTGGCGGCCCCGGCAGTGCGGGGTTCGACCTCTCGGACCTGCTCGGCGGCTTCTTCGGGGGCAGCGCCGGTACCGGTGCGCCCCGCGGTGGCGGTCAGCGCCGGGCGACCCGTGACGCTGACCTCGAGACCGAGGCGGCCATCTCCTTCACCGATTCCCTCGACGGCACGACGATCTCGCTGCGGCTCTCGGCGGACTCGGCCTGCGAGACCTGCCGGGGGACGGGCGGCAAGCCCGGCACCAAGCCGCACGTCTGCCCGACCTGCGGGGGTGCCGGGATGGTGGTCAACAACATGGGCGGCGGGTTCGCGATGAACGAGACCTGCCCCGAGTGCCACGGCCGTCAGGTCGTCTACTCCGAGAGCTGCCCGACCTGCCGGGGTTCGGGTCGCGGCCGGTCCAGCCGCACGATCCAGGCCCGGATCCCTGCGGGGGTCAAGGACGGTCAGCGGATCCGGCTCAAGGGCAAGGGCGCTCCCGGCGAGGCCGGTGGTCCGGCCGGCGATCTCTTCGTGACGGTCCGGGTCGCGGCGCACGAGCTCTTCGGTCGCAAGGGCGACCACCTGACCGTGGTTGCCCCGGTGTCGTTCGACGAGCTGGCGCTGGGGGCCCCGATCACCGTGCCCACGCTGGGCGGGAGCCCGGTGACGCTCCGCATTCCAGCCGGTACGCCGAACGGCCGGGTCCTGAGGGTCCGCGGACGCGGCGCGCCGGTCAAGGGGACTGGCACCGACGGTGCTCGGGGTGATCTTCTGGTGACTGTCGAGGTGCAGGTCCCGACCGAGCTCGACGACGCGGAGCGGGAGGCGCTGCTGGCCTACCGCGCGGCGCGGGAGAGGAGCTCGTGATGCCAGGTTCCGGCGACCGTCCGGGCGCCCGTACGCCGGGCCCCACCACCCCGGTCTACGTGATCAGCGTCGCGGCCGAGCTCACGGGTCTGCACCCGCAGACGCTGCGCCAGTACGACCGGATCGGTCTGGTCACCCCGGGCCGCACCGGGGGCGGTGGACGCCGCTACTCGCTCAACGACATCGAGGCGCTGCGCGTGGTCGCGGAGCTGACCGCGGCCGGGATCGGCCTCGAGGGGGTGCGCCGCATCATCGACCTGGAGAACCAGGTCCTCGCGCTCCGCTCCCGCAACGCCGAGCTGGTCGAGCGGATCCGTGCGTTGCAGGCGACGTTGGACCACACCGCCGCCGCCCTGGCGGAGCGGCGGCCGAACCTCCCGGCGATCCGGCCCCGGGGGACCCTGCACCCGTTCCAGTGAGCAAGCGCTCAGTGACTGAACGCGAGCCGAGCCGTTAGTCTCAGCACCGGCCTCGTGCAGAGGCCCGGAGCAAGTGGGGAGCGCGTTGTGATGGTGCCGCTGGAGATCGACTGGTTCTTCCAGGACGTCCATGGCGGCGCAGGGTGGTTCCACATCCTCACGATCCCTGTCTTCACCGGGGTGATCGGCTTCCTGATCAACTGGACCGGTCTGATCATGCTGTTCTCGCCGGTCCGGTTCCACGGGTTCTCCGTCCCGGGCCTCAAGCAGCTCGCCCGGGTACTGCCGCGCAAGCTGCAGGAAGTGCCCGGCATCCTCCAGGGCGGTATCGGCTGGCAGGGCATCGTCCCGGCCCGCGCGGCGAAGATGGGCAGCATCGCGGTCGACAAGGCGATCGCCAAGCTGGGTACGCCGGGTGAGTTCTACCAGCAGCTCGAGCCCGACAAGATCGCCGAGCACATCGTCAAGGTCTTCGAGCCCGACATGCCGCGGATGATCGAGGACATCATGGCCCGCGAGCACCCCAACCTGTGGCGGGACCTGCCCCGGCCGGCCCGCCAGGCGATCATCGCCCGGGTCCAGGCCCAGCTCCCGACGGTCGTGCACGGCATCACCGACGAGATCGGGATACACATCGACCAGCTGCTCGACCCGAAGATCATGGTGATCGACCACTTCGAGGCCAACCCGGCGCTCGTGGTCCGGATCTTCCGGGACTTCGGGCAGAGGGAGCTCAACCTGATGGTGGCCTTCGGGTTCATCTTCGGGTTCCTGCTCGGCATCCCGGTCGCCGTGGTCGACCACTGGTTCGGGCTGTGGTGGCTGCTGCCGATCCTGGGGATCGTCGTCGGCTGGGTCACCAACGCGCTCGGGATGTGGTTGATCTTCGAGCCGCCCGAGCCGAAACGGATCCTCGGCATCAAGGTGCACGGGCTCTTCCTGCGCCGCCAGAACGAGGCGGCCGAGGTCTACGCCCAGATCATCGCCGACGATGTGATCACCCTCGAACGGATCGGTGACTTCCTGCTCGACGGCCCGCGCGGCGACCGCACGCGTCAGATGCTCGCCACCGCCATGCGTCCGGCCATCGACCAGGCCGCCGGTCCGGTCCGGGGCGCCGTCCGGATCGCGATCGGGAGCAAGAAGTTCGACAGCATCCGCGACGCGGTCGCCAACGAGGCGGTCGACCGCACGATCACGCCGTTCCGCGACCCGGAGTTCAGCAAGCGGCAGGCCGACAAGATCCGCACCCTGGTGTCCGCGCGGACCAAGGAGCTGCCGCCGCGCGACTTCGTCGACATGATGCGGTCGGCGATCAAGGAAGACGAGTGGATGCTCTACGCCCACGGCGCGATCATGGGCCTCGCCGGTGGCGTTTTCCACCTGGCGCTCTTCGGGGTGGGTGGACAGTGAGCAACGAGTTGCCGAGCGAGCGCGAGACCCGGCCGAGCCGCACCCCCGCGACCTGGGAAGGTGCTGCCGACGCGTTGCCCGGAGTGGCCCGTATCGCCGGTAAGGCCTGGCTGCGCTCGGCGTCCTGGGCGGCCGGATCGGGCGCGCGCTCGGCGCGCAACCTGGCCAAGGCGCTCTCCGACCCGACGGCTGCCGGCGAGCTGGTACGTGGCGTGGCGACCGACCTGGCCGATGCGACCCGGGCGATCTCCGGGGTCGCGACCAAGGTCTCGGCCGGCGTGCCGATCCCGGTCGCGCTCTTCGAAGCCAGCGTGACCCTGACCTCGGTGATGGCGTCCGACGAGACCGAGCGGACCGAGCGGGAGCTCTCGCTGCGCGAACGTGGCGAGGAGCTGCTGCGCAAGTCCCGGGACGTGTGGAGCGAGGACGAGGCACACCCCGCGTACGGGCGGATCCTGGACGAGGTGGCGCCGGACGAGGCGCGCATCCTGCTGCTGCTCCTGCGCGGCGGGCCGCAGCCGTCGGTCGACGTGCGCACTGGTGGCCCGGTCGGGATGGTCAGCTCGAACCTGCTCTCGGCCGGTCTGACGATGATCGGCCCGCGAGCCGGGGTCCGTTATCTCGACGAGGTGCCGGCGTACCTGAACAACCTCTTCCGCCTCGGCTTGGTCTGGTTCTCCCGCGAACAGCTCGAGAACCCGTTGGAGTACCAGGTCGTCGAGGCCCAGCCGGACGTGCTCGAGGCGATGCACTCGGTGCGGTTCGCCAAGGTGATCCGGCGGTCCATCCACCTGACCCCGTTCGGCGTCGACTTCTGCAAGACGTGCCTCGTCGACGAGGCCGAGACCACGGACCTGCCCGAGCACGAGCTCCCCGAGGAGTGACGAACGGCCGCCCCCGAAGGGACGGCCGTCCGCCCGCAGTGGCCTACTGGCCCTGCTTCTTCGGCAGTGCTGCGGGCGCAGGCGCGAAGCCGGTCGGTGCTGGTGTCAGGGTCGCCTTGGTGATCTTGGTGACGGTGATCTGCAGCGGCATCTCATTCTCCAGTTTCCAGTTGGGTGCTGAGGAGTTGCAGAAGAAGTGGACGGTCTGCGCTGCAGTGAAGCGCTTGGTGGCCGTCCCGCTGAGCCAGACGCCGTTGTAGCTGTTCTCCATCTGTCCGGACTCCCACGCGTACGCGTCCGGTGACGAGAGGAAGCCGCACAGGACGGTGGCGCCTGCGGTGTCGGGCTGGACCCCGACCGAGTAGCTGATGGCGTAGGCGCCCGCGCCGACGTTGAAGTGCCAGTAGCTCTGGGTGTTGTGGGAGGTGGTGAAATCGCTGTCGGTGTACACGGTCGTGTTGGTCGCCAGTTGGGTGCTGTCCAGCGAATCCAGCTTGTCGGCGTTCAGGTTGGTGACTTTGCCGGTGCCGTTGGTGACGAAAGGAGCGCTGGCGGCGCTCTGGTTGGTGATCTTGAGAGCGGAGCCGGCGGTGGTGCGGGTGAGGGCAGTGACGTTGTTCGCTGAGTTGCTCTTACCAAGTAGCAGCGACTGCCCGGTAGCGGCGAGAACGATCGTGTTGCCCGCCAGTACCAGCACAGTGACCGCGCCGAGCACGGTCAGGACTGTCTTGAGATGATGCATGGCTTCCTCCAGGAAAACTCGTCCCGAGCAGGCCGGAGTGGGCGCCCGAGTTGTTACTCGATGCAACCGGCTAGATCGTCGAGGGCGCTATAGCCTGAGTGGACTACCTGGATGCGCCGAACGGTGAGCCGTCGGGGCGCGGCCACGCCTGGCCTTCCAACTCCTCGATCGAGGTGTTGAACTTCGCCAGCAGTTCGTTGAGCTGTGCGACATCGACCGGGTCCCACGCCCCTAGGACCTTGCTGACCTGACGGTGCCGTGCAGCCCGGTCCTGGTGCAGCAGGTCCAGCCCGGCCCGGGTTGGCCGGAGCAGCCGGGCGACGCCCCCAGCCGGATCGGCGACCCGTTCGACCAGGCCCTTCGTGCGCAGGGCCGCGATCTGCCGGTTCACCGTCGAGATGTCGAGCCGGAACGCTTCGGCCAGCTGTTTCAGCGTGAGCGCGCTGAGCTCGATCCGGCTGAGCAGCTGGTAGCCGGAGCGATCCAGGCTCAGGTCAGGGGTGTGCTGGGCGGAGCTGAGCTGGTGACGGGCCAGCAGGGTGAGCTCCTGCTCGAGCAGTTGGATCGTCACCTTCAGGGAGGAAGGGGTGGCTCGGGTGGACGGCACTGTGACGCTCCTCTCGCCGGCGAACAATGTGTATCGCACACACTATGTGTACGATACACATTTGTTCCATTCCGGAAGGACCTCGATGACGACGACCGCGACCCCGCCGGCCACCGCTGAGCAGAAGCTCGCCAGCCCGGGGCCGATCGTCGCGGTCGCCTGCTACTGCGGGATCATCGTCGCGCTCACCCAGACGATGATCGTCCCGCTGATCCCGCTGCTGCCGGGCCTGCTCGACGCATCCGCCGCGAACACGTCCTGGGCCGTCACCGCCACCCTGCTCACCGCCGCCGTCACGATGCCGATCTCCGGTCGCCTCGGTGACATGGTCGGCAAGCGCCTGATGCTGGTGGTCAGTCTCGGCTTCCTGGTGGCCGGGTCCCTGATCTGCGCGCTCTCCGACAGCCTCGTCCCCGTGATCGTCGGCCGTGGTCTCCAGGGCATGGCGATGGGCGCGATCGCCCTGGGCATCAGCATCATGCGCGACGAGCTCCCGGTCGAGAAGGTCGGACCGGCAGTCGCCCGGGTCAGTGCCACCCTCGGCGTCGGCGGCGCGGTCGGGCTCCCGGTTGCCGCCCTGATCGTGGAGAAGGCCAACTGGCACGTCTTGTTCTGGATCTCCGGAGGGCTGGGCGTGGTCGGTATCGTCGCCGTCCTCGCGCTGGTGCCGGAGTCCCCGGTGCGCACCCCGGCACGCTTCGACTTCCTCGGCGCCCTCGGGCTCGCCGCCGCTCTGGTGATGCTGCTCCTCGCGATCAGCAAGGGCGGCGACTGGGGTTGGGGCGACCCGCTCGTCGTGGGCCTCCTGGTGGGCTCCGCGGTCGTGTTCGCGATCTGGGGGCGCTGGGAGCTGCGCTCCTCGGCGCCGTTGGTCGACCTGCGCACCACCGCGCGGCCGCAGGTGCTGTTCACCAACATTGCCTCGATCGGTGCGGGCTTCGCCATGTACGGGATGTCTCTCGTGCCGATCCAGATCCTGCTCGCGCCGGAGGCCGTCGGCCACGGTGTCGGTCTGACCCTGACCCAGGCCGGCCTGGTGCTGATGCCCGGAGGCTTCGCGATGTACTTCTTCTCCGACGTCGGAGCCCGGATCACCGCGGCCCGGGGGCCGCGCGCGGCGCTCACGACGGGGATCGCGATCATCGCCGTCGGCTACACCGTGCTCCTCTTCCTGCGGTCGGAGTGGTGGCACGTCTCGCTCGCCGGCGCGGTCACCAGCGCCGGTGTCGGAGTCGCGTACGCCGCCATGCCCGCCCTCATCATGGGTGCGGTGGCGGTCAAGGAGACCGCGGCGGCCAACGGGCTGAACGCGCTGATGCGCTCGGTGGGAACCTCCCTGTCCGCGGCGGTGATCGGCACCGTGCTCGCACACGAGACCGTGCGGTCCGGCGTGGTCGAGATCCCCTCCGACCACGGCCTCACCCTGGCGATCCTGATCTCGCTCGCGGCGTCCGCGGTCGCCCTCCTGCTGACCCTGGCGATCCCCGCCCGCAAGGCCGGTTAGGCCCGCAAACTTTCTCAAGTTGAGGGGAATCGACTCAACTTTCGTGTCGTTGTAACACCTGACGGGCCGACCCTGCGTCCGTCACGATGGAGGCAACGACCCTGGAGGGGGAGTTCATGGACGGTTCGAAGTTCACCACCCGGAGCGTCGAGGCGATCAACGCCGCCCAGACTGCCGCGATCACCGCCGGCAACGCTCGGCTGGAGCCGGCACACCTCGCTTTCGCGCTGCTGCGCCAGCACGGAGGGATCACCCCGTCCCTGCTGGAGAAGTCCGGGGTCGACCCGCTGGCCCTCGGGGCGGCCGTCGACGAGCTGACGGTGCGGCTCCCCAGTGCCTCCGGCGCCACCGTGGCGACCCCGGCGGCCTCCCCGGCACTGAGTCGGGTCTTCGG
This sequence comes from Marmoricola sp., assembly GCA_046598495.1. Lineage (GTDB taxonomy): Bacteria > Actinomycetota > Actinomycetes > Propionibacteriales > Nocardioidaceae > Marmoricola. Next base: position 87,943 of record JBKJIR010000034.1, read on the forward strand.
CAAGGCGCTGGAGATCGCGGGCGAGATGAAGGACGAGTACGTCGCCACCGAGCACCTGCTGCTCGCGCTGGCCGCGGTCGAGAGCCCGGTCAAGGACGCGCTGGGCCGGGCCGGCCTGACCGAGGAGGCGCTGCGCGAGGCGATCGCCTCGGTGCGGGGCAACCGGCGGGTCACCAGCCCGGAGGCCGAGGCGTCGTACGAGGCGCTGGAGAAGTACGCCGTCGATCTCACCGCCCAGGCCCAGGAGGGCAGGCTTGACCCGGTGATCGGTCGCGACGCCGAGATCCGCCGCGTGGTCCAGGTGCTCTCCCGGCGGACGAAGAACAACCCCGTCCTGATCGGCGAGCCCGGCGTCGGCAAGACCGCCGTGGTCGAGGGCCTCGCCCAACGGATCGTCGACGGTGATGTCCCGGACTCCCTGAAGGGGCGCCGGCTGCTCAGCCTCGACCTGGCCGCGATGGTCGCCGGGGCGAAGTACCGCGGTGAGTTCGAGGAGCGGCTCAAGGCCGTGCTCGAGGAGATCAAGTCCTCCGGCGGTCAGGTGATCACCTTCATCGACGAGCTGCACACCGTCGTGGGGGCGGGCGCCAGCGGGGACTCCGCGATGGATGCCGGCAACATGCTCAAGCCGATGCTCGCCCGCGGGGAGCTCCGGCTCATCGGTGCGACCACCCTCGACGAGTACCGCGAACGGATCGAGAAGGACCCCGCCCTGGAGCGCCGGTTCCAGCAGGTCTTCGTCGGGGAACCGACGGTCGAGGACACCGTCGCGATCCTGCGCGGCCTGCAGGAGAAGTACCAGGCCCACCACGGGGTGAAGATCACCGACGCCGCCCTGGTCGCCGCGGCGATGCTCTCCGACCGGTACATCACCGGACGCCGGCTCCCTGACAAGGCCATCGACCTCATCGACGAAGCGGCCTCACGGCTCCGGATGGAGATCGAGTCGTCCCCGGTCGAGATCGACCAGCTCCGCCGCAACGTCGACCGGATGAGGATGGAGCAGCTCGCGCTGCAGCGGGAGACCGACGAGGCCTCACGCGACCGGTTGGAGAAGCTGCAGGTCGACCTCGCCGACTCCGAGGAGGAACTGCGCAGCCTGGAGGCCCGCTGGGAGCGAGAGAAGACCGCGCTCGAGGGTTCCGGTGAGCTCCGCAAGCAGATCGACGTGCTCCGGGTCGAGGCCGAGCGGCTCCAGCGGGACGGCGACCTGGCCCAGGCCTCGGAGATCCTCTACGGCCGGATCCCCGCCCTGGAGAAGCAGATCGACGCGGCCGAGGACGCCGACACGTCGCTCGCGGGCGAGGAGCCGATGGTCGCCGAGGAGGTCGGTCCGGCCGAGATCGCCGAGGTGGTCGAGGCCTGGACGGGGATCCCGACCGGTCGGCTGCTCGAGGGCGAGACCGCGAAGCTGCTCCGGATGGAGGAGATCATCGCCGCACGCCTGGTCGGCCAGCAGACCGCGGTGGCGGCGGTCGCGGACGCCGTACGACGCTCGCGGGCCGGGATCTCCGACCCCGACCGACCCACCGGGAGCTTCCTGTTCCTCGGGCCGACCGGTGTCGGCAAGACCGAGCTGGCCAAGTCGCTTGCGGACTTCCTCTTCGACGACGAGCGGGCGATGGTCCGTATCGACATGAGCGAGTACTCCGAGAAGCACTCGGTCTCGCGGCTGGTCGGAGCGCCCCCGGGCTACGTCGGGTACGACGAGGGCGGCCAGCTCACCGAGGCCGTGCGTCGCCGGCCGTACTCGGTGGTCCTCCTCGACGAGGTCGAGAAGGCGCACCCCGAGGTGTTCGACATCCTGCTGCAGGTTCTCGACGACGGCCGGTTGACCGACGGCCAGGGCCGCACGGTCGACTTCCGCAACGTGCTGCTGATCCTGACCAGCAACCTGGGTTCGCAGTACTTCATCGAGCACAGCCTGGTGGACCCGCTGCTCGAGGTCGAGGCCAAGCACGCGTCGGTGATGAGCGTGGTCCGGCAGGCGTTCAAGCCGGAGTTCCTCAACCGGCTCGACGAGATCGTCATGTTCGACGCGCTCGGCAAGGACGAGCTCGCCCACATCGTCGACCTCCAGCTCGCGGCCTTCGACCGGCGGCTCGCGCCGCGGCGGATCACCGTCACGGTCACCGGGTCCGCCCGGGTCTGGCTGACCGAGCAGGGCTACGACCCGGCGTACGGCGCCAGGCCGTTGCGCCGCCTCGTGCAGACGGCGATCGGCGACCCGCTCGCGCGGATGCTCATCGGGGGCGCGGTCCTGGACGGGCAGCACGTGGTGGTGGACTGCGAGCCCGGTGGCGAGCACAGCGGTCTCGCGCTGCGGGTCACCGACTGAAGGCCCGCTCGGGCGGGTTCAGGTCGCCTTGGTTGAATGGCTCCATGAGTTCTCCCGAGGGCACTGCCCGCCCGAGCCAGGTCACCGCTGCCGGCTGGGGTGTCGCGATCGCTGCCTTCATGCTGGTGATCTCGGTCTTCGACTCGATGGCGAACCTGAAGTCGGTCGACATGCGCGCGGAGATCACCCGCGCCGTGACCTCCGGTTCGGCCAAGGGGCTCGGCCTCAGCGTCGAGGAGGCGACCGAGGTGCTGCGTTGGTGCCTCTTCGTCGCTGGATTCGCCGGCGTCGCGGCCGCCATCCTCGGGATCTACGTGCTGCAGCGGAACAAGAGCGCCCGGATCGGCCTGACGGTGGCGGCGGTCCCGATCGTCCTGACCGCGCCGCTGGCCGGGAGCTTCCCGGGCATGTTCATCGCCGCCGGGACCGCGATCCTGTGGACGCGTCCGGCCCGGGACTGGTTCGCCGGTCGTCAGCCCACCGCGCGGAAACGGCCCGAGACGGCCAGTGCTGCTGTGCAGGAGTTCCCGCGCTTCCCGCAGAACGCTCCGCCCCAACCCCCGAGCGCCCAACCCCCGAGCGCCCAACCCCCGGGCGCCCAGTACCCGCCCCCGCAGTACCCGGCTCCCCAGGTCCCGGGCGACCAGCCGCCGCCGACGATCGGCTGGGGCCAGGTGCCGCCGCCTGGCCCGCCCGCCCCGTTCCCTCCGGCGCCGAACCCGTACGGCTACTACCCGCCGGCCCCGCGCTACGACGGGCCCCCGCTGCCGACCGGTGACCGGCCGCGCGAGGTGCGGATCGCCGTCATCGTGACTTGGGTCTTCGCCGCGATCACCGCGCTCGGGAACCTCGCCGTCCTCGCCGTGGTCGCCGTCGACTCGCAAGGCCTGGTCGACCGCATCAAGGACAGCCCCGGCTGGAACTCCTCCTACGACGAGGACCTCCTGGTCACAGCGACGGTCGCCGGCTCGATCGTCTTCGTGGTCTGGTGCGTGGCGGCCGCGACGCTGGCGTTCCTGGTCTGGCGCCGGGTGCGATGGGCGTGGGTGCTGCTCCTGGTCTCCTCCGGGATGGCGGCGCTGTTCAGCATCCTGGCGTTCCCGTTCTCGCTGCTGCACCTGGTCGCGATCGCGGTGGTCTTCGGCATGCTCCTGAACCGCCGGTCGCGCGACTGGTTCCGCGGCTGACCGACGCCGCTGACCGCCACCTTGATCAGCGGGCGGTCAGGTCGACCGCCCCCAGGCGGCGGAGTCCCTCGACGATCACCTCCGTGCGCTTGCAGAACGCCCAGCGGACCAGGTGGCGGCCCTCGTCCTGGTCGTCGTAGAAGACCTGGGACGGGACGGCCACGACCCCGGCGGTCTCGGGCAGGGCGAGGCAGAAGGCCCGTCCGTCGGCGTACCCGTACGACGCGACGTCCGTGGTCACGAAGTAGGTCCCGTCCGGCCGGTACGTCGTCATGCCGAGCCCGGCGAGCCCGTCGCAGAGGAGATCCCGCTTCACCGCCAGGTCGGCGGCCAGACCGCGGTGAAACGCATCGTGCTCGTTGAGGCCGACGGCTACCGCCGGCTGCAGTGGGGCCCCCGAGGAGTAGCTCAGCCAGTTCTTCGCCCCCTCCACCGCTGCGACCAGGGGAGCTGGCCCGCTGGCCCAGCCGATCTTCCAGCCGGTCACCGAGAACGTCTTCCCGGCGCTGGAGATGGTCAGGGTCCGGTCGAACATGCCGGGCAGGGTGGCCAGCGGGACGTGCCGGACGCCGAAGGTCAGGTGCTCGTAGACCTCGTCGGTCACCACGATCAGGTCATGCTCGATCGCGAGTGCCGCGACTCCCTCCAGCTCGGCCCTGGTCAGCACCGTCCCGGTCGGGTTGTGCGGGGTGTTGAGCAGGATCAGCCGGGTCCGGGGCGTGATCGCCGCGGCGAGCTCGTCGAGGTCGAGGCGGAAGTCCGGTGCGCGCAGGGTCACCGGTCTCCGGACGCCACCCGCGATCTGGATCATGGCGACGTAGGAGTCGTAGTAGGGCTCCAGCAGGACGACCTCGTCGCCGGGATCCACCAACCCGAGGACCGCTCCCGCGATCGCCTCGGTGGCGCCGGTGGTGACCACCACCTGGCTGCGGCCGAGGGTGAGGCCGTAGTGCCGGTGCTGGTGCGCGATCACGGCGTCGAGCAGCTCCGGGGTCCCGTGACCGGGCGGGTACTGGTTGCGACCGGACCTCAGCGCCGCCGCGGCGGCGTCCAGTACGGCAGCCGGACCGTCGGTGTCCGGGAACCCCTGACCCAGGTTGATCGAGCCGGTCCGGACCGCCAGGGCGGACATCTCGGCGAAGATGGTGCTGCCGATTCCGTCCATCCGCTGCGCATAGTGCCCCATACCGTGACAGTAGTAGTTCACAATGGCGGTGTGACCGACAACGACGTGCAGCTCGCCGAACCCGAAGTGGACCCGGCCCCGGCCCCCGCCCGGCGGAGTACCGGGCGGCGGATCGCCTTCTGGCTGGGGATGGGTCTGATCCTGGCCGGTCTCGGCCTCATCGCCTACGTGGCCTGGCAGCTCTGGGGGACCAACTGGGTCTCCAAGCGCGAGCAGCGCGAGGTCACCACCCAGCTGCAGGAGGACTGGGCTGCCGGTGAGACCAAGCAGCCCGAGTTCGGTGACGCCTCGGCGCTGATCAAGATCCCGAGGTTCGGACCGAAGTACGTCATCCCGGTGATCGAGGGGACCACCCAGGACATCCTGGCCCGGGGGATGGGTCACTTCACCGACACCGCCGCGGCGGGGCAGCCCGGCAACTACGCCCTCGCGGGCCACCGGGTCACCCATGGTGAGCCGCTGCGCCGGATGCCCGAGCTCCGTCCGGGGGACGAGGTCATCGTCGAGACCCGGACGCACGTCTACACCTACGAGCTCGACACCAACCCGAACGCCCTGGTGATCCCGTTCACCGGTGTCTGGGTCCTGGACCCGCTCCCGGACAACCCGGCGCAAGGGGGCGCGGAGCCGAAGCAGGTCGAGGGTCAGCGCTTGATCACCCTGACCACCTGCTCGGAGATCTTCCGCACCGACAACCGGATGATCGCGTTTGGGCACCTGACCAACGCCAAGGAGAAGAAGGTCGCTGCGACCTCCTGACGGCAGCCTTATAACCTCCTCCCATGGCGGATCGCGACGTACTCCTGGACCAGGTCAACAGCAAGGCGCTCGTGCGCGGCAAGGTCACGCTCGCATCTGGCCGGGAGGCCGACTACTACGTCGACATGCGCCGGGTGACCCTCGACGCGGAGGCCGCCCCGGCCATCGGGCGGGCCGTCCTCGACCTGACCGAGGACTGGGAGTACGACGCAGTCGGCGGGCTGACCCTCGGGGCTGACCCGATCGCCGTCGCGATGCTGCACCAGGCAGCCGCGGCGGGCCGGCGGCTCGACGCCTTCGTGATCCGGAAGTCGCAGAAGGTGCACGGCCTGCAGAAGCTGATCGAAGGCCCGTCGGTCGATGGCCGTCGGGTGCTCGCGGTCGAGGACACCTCTACCACTGGCGGCTCGGTCCTCGAAGCGGTCCAGGCCCTGCGGGCAGCGGGAGCGATCGTGGTCGGGGTGGCCGTCGTCGTCGACCGGGACACCGGGGCGAAGGAAGCGGTCGAGGCCGAGGGCTTGGAGTACCGCTACGCGGTGGGGATCTCGGACCTAGACGTTTGAGCCGCTGGGACCGTCGCTGGTCTCGTCGACGACGTCCTCGACGACCTCAGCGATCTGGCGGCGGTGCTTGAGCCACTCGTAGGCCACCGGGATCGCCGAGAACACCAGGATCACCAGGATGGCCTTGTCGATGTTGTCGCCGAGGCTCGGGAACTTCTTGCCCAGCCAGTAGCCGAGCACGGTGATGCTGGCGACCCAGAGGACCGCACCGACCGCGCTCCAGTAGAAGAACCGGCGGCGCTCCATCTGAGCGACACCGGCGACCACGGTCACGTAGGTACGCACGAACGGCACGAACCGACCGATGACCAGGGCCTTGTTGCCGTGCTTCTCGAAGAAGTCGCGCGTCTGGTCGAAGTACTTCCTCTTAAGGATGCGGCCGTCGCGCTGCGTCAGCGGCGGTCCGATCTTCCGGCCTATCTCGAAGCCGACCACGTTGCCGAGGAACCCACCGATCCCCAGGATCGTCATCCCGAGGAGCAGGCCGACGAAGTTGTCCTCCACGATCACGTCGATGCGGTCGGTGGCGATGAAGAGGCCCATCGCGAAGAGCAGGGTGTCGCCGGGGAGGAACGGGAAGAACAGCCCGCACTCGACGAAGATGATCGCCACGCTGATCCAGAAGAACTCCTGGCCGAACTCGTCGAGCCACCAATTGGGGTCCATCCAACCGATGCCGGCGAACTGTAGGACGTCGAGGATCACGTGGTGAGGGTATCCGGCCCGACCTGAACACGGCGGGTCGTTCCGCGGACTCGTAGGGTGCGTCGTGTGAGCGATCCCGACGACCCGATGGAGGCCGACCCCGGGCGGGCGCCGTACGACCCGATGCCGAACGGGCCGGTGGAGGTCGGGGTCGGGCCCTGGGAGGGTCCGTGGCCGACCGGTGCCGGGAGCGAGCGGTACGACCCCGAGCTCCTCGAGCACGGCGACCGCCGCAACGTGGTCGACCGGTACCGGTACTGGACGGTGGCGGCGATCGTCGCCGACCTCGACACCCGACGGCACGACTTCCACGTCGCGATCGAGAACTGGCAGCACGACTTCAACATCGGCACGATCGTCCGGTCGGCGAACGCGTTCCTCGCCGCCGAGGTGCACATCGTCGGCAACCGGCGCTGGAACCGCCGGGGAGCGATGGTGACCGACCGCTACCAGCACGTCCGGCACCATCCGGACGCCGAGGCCCTGGCGGCCTACCTGCGCGAGCACCCCGGAGGCCCGGTCGGGCTGCTCGGGATCGACAACCTGCCGGGCTCGGAGCACCTGGAGACGATGGACCTGCCGCGCCGGGTGTGCTTCCTGTTCGGGCAGGAGGGTCCTGGTCTCTCCGCCGGTGCCCGAGCTGCCTGCGACGGCACCTTCTCCATCGCGCAGTTCGGGTCGACCCGGTCGATCAACGCCTCGGCCGCGGCCGCGATCGCGATGCACTCCTGGGTGCGTGCGCACGCCGACCTCGGGGGCGGATCGGCCTGGCGGGGCTGAGGGCGGACGCCCCCCGAGGCGTCGTCTAAGGTGGCGGTGATCTGTGCATCGCCTCGCGGCGACCCAAGCCTTCAGGAGCCGACTCCATGCCCATCGCCACCCCCGAGAAGTACGCCGAGATGCTCGATGCGGCCAAGACGAACTCCTTCGCCTTCCCCGCCATCAACGTCTCCTCCTCGCAGACGCTGAACGCTGCGCTCCAGGGCTTCGCCGACGCTGGCAGCGACGGCATCATCCAGGTCTCGACCGGTGGCGCCGAGTACCTCTCCGGTCCTGGCGTGAAGAACATGGTCACCGGCTCGGTCGCCTTCGCGGCGTACGCCGCCGAGGTCGCCAAGAACTTCAGTGTCAACATCGCGCTGCACACCGACCACTGCCCCAAGGACAAGCTCGACGGGTTCGTCCGTCCGCTGATCGCGCTCTCCGCCGAGCGGGTGGCCCGCGGCGAGGCGCCGCTGTTCCAGTCGCACATGTGGGACGGCTCCGCGGTGCCGATGGACGAGAACCTGCAGATCGCCGAGGAGCTGCTCGCCCTGTGCGCGGCCGCCCGGATCATCCTGGAGGTCGAGATCGGCGTCGTCGGGGGCGAGGAGGACGGCGTCGTCGGGGAGATCGACGAGAAGCTCTACACCACCCCCGAGGACGCCCTGGCCACGGCGGCGGCGCTCGGCACAGGAGAGAACGGTCGCTATATGACCGCGCTGACCTTCGGCAACGTCCACGGCGTCTACAAGCCCGGCAACGTGAAGCTCCGGCCGGAGATCCTCAAGGCCGCCCAGGAGGCTGTTGCCGGGAAACTGGGCCTCCCGGCCGGCGCGAAACCGTTCGACCTGGTCTTCCACGGCGGCTCCGGCTCTACGGCGGAGGAGATCGCCGCGGCGGTCGACTACGGCGTCGTCAAGATGAACGTGGACACCGACACCCAGTACGCGTTCACCCGCCCGGCGGCGGCGCACATGTTCAGCAACTACGACGGCGTCCTCAAGGTCGACGGCGAGGTCGGGAACAAGAAGGTCTACGACCCGCGTGCCTGGGGCAAAGCAGCGGAGGCCGGGATGGCAGCCCGCGTCCTCGAGGCGTGCGAGAACCTGCGCAGCACCGGTCAGTCGATCGGCTGAGCTGATGACACCTCCTGACCTGCACGGCGACCTGATGGCCGGCCCGCCTCCCACCCACCTTCCCGAGGACCCGGCCTCGGCGTCGTTGGCTGCCGGCGACGACCCGCGCGCGGTCGTCCGCAGCCACCCCGAGTCACCGCTGGCGTGGGCCGTCCTCGCCGAGCAGGCGCTGGCCGACGGCGGCGACGACGTGGTTGCCTACGCGTTCGCCCGGGTGGGGTACCACCGCAGCCTCGACCAGCTCCGCCGCAACGGGTGGAAGGGGCATGGTCCGGTCCCGTGGGACCACGTCCCCAACCGCGGGTTCCTGCGGGCGCTGGCCGCCCTCGCCCAGGCGGCAGGCAGGATCGGCGAGACCGCCGAGGAGCAGCGCTGCGGCGACTTCCTCCGTGACTCCAGCCCGGCGGCGTACGACGCCCTGATGGGCTGAGAGCCCGGCAGCTCTTGCGGTGGTCGGCGACCGGGGTGAATGCTTTCGCCCATGGCTGACTACACACTCGCCGTAAGTGACGAAGAGATCGCGCGTTACCGGTTGATGGCCCAGCACGCCCTCGCCGGTGAGTCCCGACAGCTGGCCCTCGCCGGCATCACCGCGGGCGCGGTCGTCGCTGACGTGGGATGCGGACCGGCCGCGATGAGTGTGGAGATCGCAGCGCTCGTCGGGCCGTCCGGGCGTGTCCTCGGTGTCGAGCGCGAGGACGAGGCCCTGACTGCGGCACGCCGCGTCGTGGCCGAGTCCGGGCAGGTCAACGTCGAGCTCCGCCAAGGCACCGCGACCGGGTCCGGGATCGATCCAGGCTCCGTCGACGTGGTGATGATGCGCCACGTCCTCGCGCACAACGGTGGTGACGAGCAAGCCATCGTCGACCACCTCGCGTCGCTGGTGCGACCAGGAGGGTCGGTCTACCTCGTCGATGTCGACCTCACCGGCATCCGGATGCTCGATGCCGACCCCGAGCTCGCTGATCTCGTGGAGCGCTACGCAGCCTTCCACGCCGCCCGGGGCAACGACCCGCTGGTGGGTCTGCGGCTCGGCCAGCTCCTGGCGAATGCCGGCCTCGAGGTCGTCGACTTCACCGGCGGCTACAACATCCTTTCCTTCCCACCCGGGATCCGGCCGCCGCTGTGGGCTGCCCGGGACGCGATGCTCGCCCAGGGCGCAGCCAGCCACGAGGACGTCGCACGCTGGGGTGCCGCCTTCGACCGCCTCGATGCGGCCGACGACCGTCCGACGCTGTTCGCGCCGATCTTCACCGCGGTCGGGCGCAAGTCGTAGCGCTCAGGGCACCAGCATCGAGTAGGCGGCCGGCTCGACGTGCCAGGTCCGGCGTCGCTCGGGGCCGCTGATCTCACCGTCGGCGCTGATCCAGAAGTCCTCCCCGGAGATGGAGATCTCGCTGCCGCGCAGGTGCAGCACGTCGTTGCGTTCCTGGTGCGTGCCGCGCATGACGCCAGCGGCGTAGCCAAGGCGCGCCAGCGGCCCGGTGGCGAAGGAGATCATCACGTCGAGGGTGCGGCTGGTCGGATCGGCGTCGGGGTTGATCTCGGCACCGCCGCCGACGCTGCTGCCGTTGCCGACCGCGACCATCAGGACGTGCCGGTCCATGTCGGCGATCACCCGGCCGTCGAGCTCGATCCGCAGCCGGAGGTAAGGCGGGCGGACTGCGGCGATCGCGGCTCCGAGCGGGTAGCCCAGGATGCCGAGCCCGAAGCGGCCGAGGCGCTTCTTCAGCCCGGCCCCGTGCCGGCTGGCGAGAGCGCCGGTCCCGGCGTGCACGTTGTTGACCACGATCTCGCCGAGCTCGTCGACGATCAGGTCCATCGAGCGCGGCTGCGCCGTCAGCAGCGCCTCGGCGGCCCCGGTCGCGTCGAGAGGGATCCCGAGGGCGCGGGCGAAGTCGTTGCCGGTCCCCAGCGGCAGCAGCCCGAGTGTCTTGCCGGCCAGGTCGTTGCGCCGGTGCAGGGTGGCGACGACGGCGTGCATGCTGCCGTCCCCGCCGGCGACCACGATCGGGCGGCTGCCGGCCCGGTGCAGGACGCCGTCGAGCTCGCCGGGGTTGGCGGTCTCGCAGACCTCGACCGAGGTGACGCTCCGGAGCACCTCGAGCGCGGGCCCGAGGGCGTCGGAGTTGCCGGCGTCGGCATGGGTGATGAGCAGGAGTGGGTCCACGTCAGACACCGTATGCGGTAGCGTGTCGCCGTAAGAGCCCGGTGCTGTTGCACCCGGGCTCTCGTGCTGTGAAAGGGGTGGGCGATGCCCGCGATAGTGGTCCTCGGTGCCCAGTGGGGCGACGAAGGCAAGGGGAAGGCAACCGACCTCCTCGCCACCAGCCAACCCATCGACTTCGTCGTCCGCACCAGCGGCGGCCACAACGCCGGCCACACGATCGTGGTCAACGGCGAGAAGTACGCCACCCACCTGCTGCCCAGCGGCATCCTCACCCCGGGCGCCACCTCGGTCATCGCGAACGGGGTCGTGGTCTCGCCCGAGGCGCTCTTCCGCGAGCTCGACGGACTCATCGAGCGCGGTGTCGACGTCGCCCAGCTGGTCGTCAGCGCCAACGCGCACGTGATCGCGTCGTACCACGTGGCCGTGGACAAGGTCAGCGAGCGTTTCCTCGGAAAGAACCAGATCGGGACGACGGGCCGCGGCATCGGGCCGGCGTACGGCGACAAGGTGAACCGGGTCGGGATCCGGGTGGCGGACCTCTTCGACGAGAAGATCCTTCGGCAGAAGGTGGAGGCGGCCCTCGACGTCCGCAACCAGGTGCTCGCCAAGGTCTACAACCGGCGCGCGATCGACGTCGACGCCGTCGTGGAGGAGCTGCTCACCTACACCGAGCGGTTGCGCCCGATGGTCGCCGACACCAGCCTGCTGCTGAACCGTGCGCTCGACGAGGGCAAGACGGTCCTTTTCGAGGGCGCCCAGGCGACCATGCTCGACGTCGACCACGGCACCTACCCGTTCGTGACGAGCAGCAGCCCGATCGCCGGCGGCGTCTGCGTGGGTGCCGGTGTCGGTCCCACCCGGATCGACCGGGTGATCGGCGTGATCAAGGCCTACACGACCCGCGTCGGCTCCGGCCCGTTCCCGACCGAGCTCTTCGACTCCGACGGCGTCAACCTGCAGCGGATCGGCGGCGAGATCGGCGTCTCCACCGGCCGTACCCGGCGGTGCGGCTGGTACGACGCCGTGGTCGCCCGGTACGCCGCCCGGGTCAACGGGCTGACGGAGTTCTACCTGACCAAGCTCGACGTCCTCGACACCTGGGAGCGGATCCCGGTTTGCGTGGGCTACGACGTGGGCGGTGTCCGGCACGACGAGATGCCGATGACCCAGACCGAGTTCCACCACGCGACCCCGGTCTACGAGTACTTCGACGGCTGGGGCGCCGACATCTCCGGGTGCCGGTCGTTCGACGACCTGCCGAAGAACGCGCAGGTCTACGTCAAGGCGCTCGAGGAGTTGTCCGGGGCGCCGTTCTGGGCCGTCGGTGTCGGCCCGGGTCGCGAGCAGACGGTCGTCGTCAACGAGCGTTGAGCCGCCGGGTCGGTCCCGTCGCGCCCGAGTTTGATATACGAGGCGTATATACTCGAGGCATGATTGCGGCAACGACGAAGTTGTTCATGAACAACACGACGCAGGCTGTGCGGCTGCCCAAGGGAGTCGCTTTCCCGGACGATGTCTCCGAGGTGGAGGTCATCGTCAGCGGGGAGGCCCGGGTCATCGTTCCCAAGGGCGGGCGGATCGACTACTACCTCGCCCACCGGAAACCTGTTCCGGACGATTTCATGGCCGCACGCGACCAGCCGCCCATGCAGGAGCGTTCCTGGTGGGACTGACACACCTCCTCGACACGGACATCGCTGTCGAGGTGATCCGCGCCCGTGCGCCCGGCGTGGATCGTCGGTTCCGAGCGAGCGGAAACGGTGCCGCGGTCTCGTCCACGACGGTTGCTGAGCTGACCTACGGCGCTCTGCGATCGAGCAGGCCCGACGACTCCCTCAGCGAGGTGGAAGCGTTCCTCGACATGGTGGTCGTCGTCGAGGCTGACGAGCGAGTCGGGCGGGTCGCCGGCGCGATCCGGGCCGAGCTGGCCGTGCGGGGTACCCCGATCGGCCCGTACGACGTCCTCATCGCAGCCCAGGCACGCGCAGAGGGCCTCGTGCTCGCCACCGGCAACGCCCGGGAGTTCCGTCGGGTGAAGGGACTCCAGGTCGAGACCTGGCGCTGATCAGCCGCGACGGCTGAGCGCGGCGAAGAGGTCCTCGGCGGTCTCGACGAGCTCGGCCGGCGTCAGGGACACGTCGCCGCTGAGCCAGGACGCGATCAGCTCCCCGAACCCAGCGATGTAGACCAGGCCGTGGATCCGGGCGCGTTCCGCGGGCCAGGCGCGGTCGCCGTACAGGGCTGCTGCCTCGCGCCCGACGAAGTCGGCGAAGAGGCTGATCAGCTCGTGCCGCCGAGCCCGCAGCCGCGGGTTGGCGCTGGAGTGGATGACCGCGACCTTGGCCTTGGCGGGGGAGCGTTCGACCAGGTCCACGAACGCGACCATCACGGCGTGCACCCGGGTCTCGGGCGGGCCGGGGGTTCCCTGGATCGTCGTGGTCGCCAGCGCCAGGATCTCGTCGCCCACACTGTCCAGGGCAGCGACGAGTGCGTCGTCCAGGCCGCCGAAGCTCTCGTAGAAGTAGCGCTCGGTGAGGCCGGCCGCGCTGCACACCTGGGTCATCGTCGTGTGCGCCTCGCCCTGCTCCGCGAGGACCGCGATGGTGGCCTCGACCAGCCGTTCCCGCCGTTCGGCGACGCGCTCGGCAGCGGTCTTCCCGCCGTAGCTGCGCGTCGTTTCGCTCATGGGCACACCTTGACGGATCTGCAGGCTCCCGACAAACTGACAGGGATGTCTGTCAGATTAGATCCGTTGCCTCCCGCCGTGGCCCCGCGTCGCCGTGGACTGCCGTTCGTCGGCACCACGTTCGCCTACATCCGGGATCCGCTGGTGTTCATGCGCGACCACTACGCCCGCTTCGGGGCGGTCTCCGAGATCGGCTTCGTCGGCCAGCACTGGACCGTCCTGCTCGGGCCCGACGCCACCGGCGAGGCCCTGCGGAACGCGGACAAGGCCTTCGCCAACGGGCCCGGCTGGGGTCAGCTGGTCGGCCCGTTCTTCGACCGCGGTCTGATGCTGCTCGACTTCGAGGAACACCACCGGCACCGGCGGCTGATGCAGGAAGCGTTCACCCGGGACCGGCTCGCGGGGTACGCCGCGGCGCTCAGCCCTGCGATCGCTGCCGGGCTCGACGCGTGGAGCCCGGAGCCGGGGTTCCGGGTCTACCCGGCGCTCAAAAACCTCACCCTCGACCTCGCCACCCAGGTCTTCATGGGCGGTGCCGACGCCGATCCGGCGGAGCTCGCCCGGGTCAACACGGCGTTCATCGACTGCGTGCAGGCCGCCACCGCGCTCGTCCGGCTGCCACTGCCCGGTACCCGCTGGGGCAAGGCGCTGCAGGGCCGCCGGCTGCTCGAGGAGTTCCTCGGTCGGCACGTCCCGGCCAAGCGGGCAGCCCCCGGTGATGACCTGTTCTCGGTGCTCTGCCACCTTTCCGAGGACGGGGAGACGTTCACCGACGCCGACGTGGTGAACCACATGATCTTCCTGCTGATGGCCGCGCACGACACCTCGACGATCACCGTCTCGACGGCGATGCAGTACCTCGGTCAGCACCCGGAGTGGCAGGAGCGCCTGCGCCGGGAAGCGGCCGGCCTCGGCGAGCACCCGACGTTGGACGAGCTCGACGGTCTCGTCGGCTTCGACCTGGTGATGAAGGAAGTGCTCCGGCTGGTTCCACCGGTGCCGGTCCTCGCGCGGCGTACGGTCAAGGAGATCGAGGTGTTGGGAGTGCGGATCCCGGCGGGCCGACTGACCGCGGTGATGGTGCACCTCCAGCACCACCAACCCGAGCTGTGGCCGGACCCCGAGAGGTTCGACCCGGAGCGCTTCGCCGACGACCTCCGCGAGGACAAGGTGCACCGGCACGCTTGGGAGCCGTTCGGCGGCGGCGTGCACAAGTGCCTGGGCATGTTCTTCGCCGGTGCGGAGGTCAAGCTGATCCTCCACCACCTCCTGCGCCGTTACTCCTGGTCGGTGGACCCCGGCTACACCGCGCCGCTGGACTACACCTCGCTCCCGTTCCCCAAGGACGGCCAGCCGGTCGCCCTGCAGCCCCTCAGAAGGACAATCTCATGACACTCACCGGACTCTCGATCATCGTCACCGGCGGTGCCCGCGGCATCGGACTGGCGACTGTCGAGCGCCTGGCGCGGGCCGGCGCGAGCGTCGCGATCGGCGACCGGGATGCCGACCTCGCCACTACGGCGGCAGCGGACATCGCCCGGCGGACCGGCTCCCGGGTGGTCGCCGCCGCACTCGACGTCGGAGTCCCGGAGTCCTGGGAGTCCTTCCTCGGTGCGGTCGCGGAGATCGGTCCGGTCGACGTCCTGGTCAACAACGCCGGGATCATGCCGCTGGGCTCGGTGCTCAAGGAGAGCGCGTCGGTCGCGAACGCGATCGTGGACGTCAACCTGCACGGGGTGATCAACGGAACCAAGGCAGTCGCGCCCGGGATGGTGGACCGCGGTCGCGGCCACATCATCAACGTGGCTTCCGCGGTCGGCCGGGTCGCGGTCCCGAACGGGGCGACGTACTCGGCCTCCAAGTTCGCCGTGGTCGGTTTCTCCGAGGCGACCAGGGCCGAGCTCGCCCCGCAGGGGATCGAGGTCAGCCTGGTGCTGCCGACGGTGGTGCTCACCGAGCTCGCCGCCGGCGTGCCGGCTGCCCGCGGGGTGAAGGCCGTGACGGCCGACGACGTCGCCGCGGTGATCGAGGCGACCATCCGCAAGCCCAAGGCGGAGACTTGGGTCCCCCGGTGGACCCAGACCGTCGCCAAGAGCGCCGACCTGATGCCGCGCCGGGTCAAGGAAGCGATCGCGCACCTGATGAAGGCCGACACCGTGCTCGCCGATGCGGACGAGTCGAAGCGGGCGGCGTACGAGGCGCGCATCCGCGGGGAGTAGCGCCCACTAGGCTTACCCCCCGTGAAGACCCTCGTGATCGGCACCGGTGGCCGCGAGCACGCGCTCGCCCTGGCACTCTCGCGCGACCCCTCCGTCACCGAGGTGCACGCCGCGCCCGGCAACCCGGGGATCGCTGCGGTGGCGACCCTGCACGCGGTCGACCCGATGGACCCGACCGCCGTGGCGGATCTGGCCGAGAACCTCGGGGCGGACCTCGTCGTGGTCGGACCCGAGGCGCCGCTGGTCGCCGGGGTCGCGGACGCCGTCCGGGAGCGGGGGATCTCCTGCTTCGGTCCGTCCGCCGAAGCCGCCCGGCTCGAAGGCTCCAAGGCGTTCGCCAAGGACGTGATGGCCGGCGCCGAGGTTCCCACCGCCCTGGCCCACGTCTGCACCACCCCGGACGAGATCGAGGCGGCGCTCGACGCGTTCGGGCCGCCGTACGTCGTGAAGGACGACGGTCTCGCCGCTGGCAAGGGCGTCGTGGTCACCGACGACCGGGCCGCTGCGCTCGCGCACGCGCTGGGCTGCGATCGCGTGGTGATCGAGGAGTTCCTCGACGGTCCCGAGGTCTCCCTCTTCGCGATCACCGACGGCTCGACGGTCTATCCGCTGCAGCCGGCCCAGGACTTCAAGCGGATCTTCGACCGCGACGAGGGTCCGAACACCGGCGGCATGGGGGCCTACACCCCGCTGCCGTGGGCGCCGGAGGGCCTCGTCGAGGAGGTCCTCGACCGGGTGCTGCGGCCGACCGTCGACGAGATGGCGCGACGCGGGGTGACGTTCTCCGGCCTGCTGTACGCAGGCCTCGCGCTGACCGCCCGCGGGACGAAGGTCATCGAGTTCAACGCCCGGTTCGGCGACCCGGAGACCCAGGCGCTGATGGCGCTGCTCGACTCGCCCCTCGGTGTGCTGCTCAAGGCCGCCGCCGACGGGACCCTGCACGAGGTGACCCCGCCGCGCTGGAAGCCCGGCGCCGCGGTCGCGGTCGTGATGGCCAGCGCCGGGTACCCGGAGTCGTCCCGGTCCGGTGACGTCATCGTCGGAACCGAGACCCTGACCGACGACCGCGAGATCGACGTCATCCACGCCGGGACCGCCGTCGTCGACGGCCGACTGGTGACCGCGGGTGGCCGGGTGCTCGCCGTGACGGCGGTCGGCACCGACCTCGCCGACGCCCGTGCCAAGGCGTACGAGGGGGTGGCGGCGATCGGGTTCGACGGCGCCCAGTTCCGCACCGACATCGCGGCCAAGGCCGCGCAGCATCTCGACCAGCACGATCACCGGGAGTGACATGACCGTCCCCAACGTCCTGGCCACCCGGTACGCCGGCGCCGACCTCGCCGCGATCTGGTCGCCGGAGCACAAGATCATCCTGGAGCGGCAGCTCTGGATCGCCGTGCTGAAGGCGCAGCGCGACCTCGGCATCGACGTCCCCGACGGGGTCGTGGAGGCCTACGAGGCCGTTATCGACCACGTCGACCTCGGCTCCATCGCGGACCGCGAGCGGATCACCCGTCACGACGTGAAGGCGCGGATCGAGGAGTTCTCCGCGCTGGCCGGGCACGAGCACATCCACAAGGGGATGACCTCGCGCGACCTCACCGAGAACGTCGAGCAGCTCCAGATCCTCGCCTCCCTCGCGCTGGTCCGCCAGCGCGTCGTGGCGACCCTGGCCCGCCTCGGCCGGCTGGCCGCCGAGCACGAGTCGCTGGTGATGGCTGGCCGCTCGCACAACGTCGCGGCCCAGGCGACGACGTTGGGCAAGCGCTTCGCCACCGTCGCCGACGAGATGCTCGTCGGACTGGCCCGCCTCGACGACCTGGTCGGGCGCTACCCGCTGCGCGGCATCAAGGGCCCGATGGGCACCGCGCAGGACATGCTCGACCTCCTCGACGGTGACGAGGCCAAGCTCGCCGAGCTCGAGCACCGCGTCGCCGCCCACCTTGGTTTCGAGCACGTCTTCACCAGCGTCGGTCAGGTCTACCCGCGCTCGCTCGACTTCGACGTCGTCTCGGCCCTGGTGCAGATCGTCGCCGGGCCCTCGAACCTGGCCACCACGATCCGGCTGATGGCCGGCATCGAGCTGGTCACCGAGGGGTTCAAGGAGGGCCAGGTCGGCTCGTCGGCGATGCCCCACAAGATGAACACCCGGTCCTGCGAGCGGGTCAACGGGCTCGCGGTGATCCTCCGCGGCCAGCTCTCCATGGTCGGCGAGCTCGCCGGCGACCAGTGGAACGAGGGTGACGTCTCCTGCTCCGTCGTACGACGGGTGGCGCTGCCGGACGCGTTCTTCGCCACCGACGGGCTCTTCCAGACCTTCCTCACCGTCCTCGACGAGTTCGGCGCCTTCCCCGCGGTGATCCAGCGCGAGCTCGACCGTTACCTGCCGTTCCTGACCTCGACCAAGGTGCTGATGACGGCGGTCCGCAACGGCGTCGGCCGCGAGGAGGCGCACGAGGCGATCAAGGAGCACGCCGTCGGCGTCGCCCTGGAGATGCGTCAGGGACTCGCGGTCAACGATCTCTTCGACCGGCTCGCCGTCGACCAGCGTCTCGGTCTCACCCGCGACCAGATCCACGCTCTGGTCGCCGACCCGATCGAGTTCACCGGCGCCGCGGTAGCGCAGGTCCAGGCCGTCGTACGCCGGATCGAGGAGGTCGCCGCCGCCGATCCGGTCGGGGCGTCGTACAGCCCGGGCGCGATCTTGTAGCTAGCCGGGCCCCGGGCCGAGCCGCTGCTCGAGCCCGCCGATCAGGCAGTCCAGCGCGAACGAGAACTGGGCCTCGCTCTCCGGCCGCGCGGCGATCATCGCGCGCAGGTGCGGCAGGTCGTCCTCGTCCCGTTCGCGGACCCCGCGCCCGAACTCGGCGAACTGCGGGTCCTCGCCGCCGCTCGCCAGGGCCTGCTGCCAGGCCTCGCCGAGCGCCAGGGTGTAGAGATGTGCGACGCAGTGCTGGACGTCGGCGGTGCTGAAACCGGCGGAGTCCATCACCGCGGCGAGGCGCTCGATCCGGTCCAGCCGCAGGCCGGTCGGGGCGCTGGTCAGCCGGACGTACTGGAGCAGCTGGGGGTTGGCGACGACCGCGGCGCGGGTGGCGCGGCCGAAGGTGGTGATCCACTCCTGCCAGGTCGCGCCCGGGCCCGGTTCGAAGTCGTCGTACTCGGTCTCGTCGAGGATCCGTGCCGCCACCAGGGCGAGCAGCTCGTCCCGGTCGCGGACGTGGTTGTAGAGCGCGGCGGGCCCGACGTCGAGCGCCCGGGCGACATCGGCCATCCGCAGGTCGCCGGGGCCCTGTTCGGCGCCGAGCCGCACAGCGGCGTCGACGATCTGGTCACGGGAGATCTGCCGGGGTCGACCCGGTCGGCGAACCGGAGCGCTCACCTGTACCTCCTCCGGGACTGAGGTCCCGAGTTTATGAACTGCGTCAGAAAATAGCGCAGTAGCTCTTGACAGGCAAGAACGTGTTCTAGTTCTGTAGCCGGATGAGTACTGAGCAACCCCCGCAGGAGATGCACCTCACCCGCAGCAGCCGGGACACCGACGCGATGGCCGCGACCCTCACCGGCTGGCTCGGCGGCCACCTTCCCGAGGGTGCCGACGTCGAGGTCGCGCTCTCCGGGGCGTCGGACTCCAACGGCATGTCGAGTGAGACCATCCTGGCCGACGTCACCTGGACCGAGGACGGGTCCCGCAGCACGCACGGGTTCGTCATCCGGATGGCGCCGGCCACCCAGGACGTCCCGGTCTTCCAGACCTACCGGCTCGACCACCAGTACGAGGCGATCCGCCTCGTCGGCGAGCTCTCCGACGTACCGGTCCCGACGCCGCGGTGGCTGGAGGCGACCGGCGACGTGCTCGGCCAGCCGTTCTTCTTCATGGAGCGGATCGACGGGATCGTCCCGCCCGATGTGATGCCCTACACCTTCGGCGACAACTGGTTCTTCGACGCCCCGGTGGCCGACCAGCGCCGCCTCCAGGACGCCACTGTGCGCCAGGTCGCCGCCCTGCACGCGATCCCCGACGCCGTCAGCACGTTCGGCTTCCTGGACGTCGACAGCTACGCCGGGGACACCCCGCTGCAGCGGCTCTTCGACAAGCTCCGTACCTGGTACCAGTGGGCAGCAGCCGAGCTCGCGCCGTCGCCGCTGATCGACGAGGCGCTGGCCTGG
The DNA here is from genome assembly GCA_046598495.1 of Marmoricola sp. Classification (GTDB taxonomy): domain Bacteria; phylum Actinomycetota; class Actinomycetes; order Propionibacteriales; family Nocardioidaceae; genus Marmoricola. Next base: position 107,824 of record JBKJIR010000034.1, read on the forward strand.
CTGGAGGCGAACTGGCCCGAGGCCGACCGCCCCGACAACGTGGTGCTCTCCTGGGGTGACGCCCGGATCGGCAACGCCCTGTACGTCGACTTCGAGCCGGTCGCGATCCTCGACTGGGAGATGGCCGGGATCGGTCCGCGCGAGCTGGACCTCGGCTGGATGGTCTTCGCCCACAAGGTCTTCCAGTCGATCACCGACGTGTTCGGGATGCCCGGCCTGCCGGACGTGCTGCGTGCCGAGGACGTCCGCTCGACGTACGCCGACGCCTCCGGGGTCCAGGTCGGCGACCTGCGCTGGTTCGAGATCTACTCGGCGGTGATCTGGGGCGTGGTGTTCATGCGCACCGGTGCCCGCCAGGTCCGCTTCGGCGAGCTGGACGGGCTTCCCGAGGACATCGACTCCCTCTTCCACCACGGGCCGCTGATGCGGTCGCTGCTTCAGGAGGCACAGGCATGATCGGACCGTTGGACGAGTACCCGATCCACCAGGCACCCCTGCCGATCACCCGCGTCACCAGCAGCGACCGGAATTTCTACGACCGGTGCTACTTCAACGCGATGGATACCAGCGACGACGCCGGTGAGGACCGCAAGATGCTGGTCACCGGTCTCGGGTACTACCCGAACCTGGGGGTCAAGGACGCCTACGTGCTGCTCCGCAGCGGACGCACCCAGACGGCCGTGCACCTGAGCGACGCGATCGACCAGAACCGTCTCGACCAGCGCGTCGGTCGGTACGCCCTGGAGGTGATCGAGCCGTTGCAGAAGATCCGCCTGGTCCTCGAGGAGACCGAGGGAATGGCGATGGACCTGACCTGGGACGGCTCCTACGACGTGGTCCAGGAGATGCCGCACCTGATGCTCGGCAGCGACGTGCGACCGACCCTGGACGCCCAGCGTTTCGCCCAGCTCGGCTCCTGGACCGGCACCCTGGTCGTCGACGGCGTCGAGACCGCGGTCTCCCCGGAGACCTGGATGGGCAGCCGCGACCGTTCCTGGGGGATCCGCCCGGTCGGCGAGTCCGAGCCGGCCGGCCGACCGCAGGACCCGCCGATGGAGGGGTTCTGGTGGCTCTACGTGCCGATGCGCTTCGAGACCTTCTCGATCGTGATCATCATCCAGGAGCAGGCGAACGGCTTCCGGACGCTGAACGACGTCACCCGGGTCTGGAAGGACGGCCGGATCGAGCAGCTCGGCTGGCCGCGGGTGGACATCACCTACCTGCCCGGCACCCGGACGCCGACGCACGCCACCCTGACCTGCACCAGTGCCGAGGGGAGCCCGGTGGTCGTGGAGATCGAGACCCGGACCCATGTGGTGCTGCACCTCGGCGGCGGGTACGGCGGCGACCCGCAGTGGATCCACGGCCAGTGGAAGGGGGAGAACTTCTCCGAGCGGGTCTCCTACGACCTCGACGACCCCGCCCTGGCCGGGATGATCCCGTTCGGCGTGATCGACCACTGCGCGCGCGCCACCTGCAACGGCGAGACCGGGCACGGTCTCTTCGAGCACGGCACCTTCGGACGCCACGACCCGAGTGGCTTCATCGACTGGAGCAACGAGCGGCGCTAGCCTCGGTCCGGTGACCCCTTCCGCACGCCGGCTGCTCCTGCACCTGGTTGCCCTGCTCGGTCTGGTTGTTCCGGTGCTCGGGCTGCAGGCGGCCAACGCCGTTGGCACCGGCGTCCCGGTGATCGTGACCCCGGTCGACGGCGAGATCTACCACGTCCAGGACGTGCCCGACCTGCACCTCGACTTCAGCGACGCCCCGTACGGCGAGTACCGGTTCGAGCTCACCGGGACCCCCGGAGTCGTTCTCCTCGGTGGGGACGTCGAGCACACCGAGGCCACCGACCCCGACGCGTTCTACGAGGTGCCCGACCTGGGTCCCGACGAGTACACCGTCACCGTCTTCGGTGCCGCGGATGCCGTGCTGGCGACCGCGACGTTCGGCACCTTCGAGCTCGGCGAGCCGCCCGTCGAGTGCGCGGTGAACCTGCCGTCGAAGGTGGTGGCAGTCGCACCGGTGACCGCCGTCTGGCCGACCTTCGACAACTGCGGCGGGATCGACAGCGTCACGTGGTTCTTCTTCGCCGGGCTGGACCGGACCTACGGCAGGGTCTCGATCGAGAACGGCGTCAGCCAGGGAGCCTGGCGCTTCCGGGACAGCTATCCGACCGGGCGGTACCTGGTGCAGGGCTCCGATGCGGTCGAACCCTTCGCGCCGGCCCAGAACACCACCAGCACGGTGGTCAAGTTCGGCAGTCGGATCTCCCTGGAGGCCGGCACCCGCACCGGCACCCGGGTGCCGCTGGCCGGCGTCGCCAGCCGCTACTCACCGGCCGCGAACGCCTTCCGGCGCTGGGCCGACCGGCCGGTCGCGATCTCCTACAAGGACTGCGCGGCATGCCCGTGGAAGTTCCTGGCGATGGACCGCACCAACGTCTACGGCGCGTTCGGCCTCACCGCGATCTCCAGCAAGGCCCGCTACTACCGGGCGACCGCGGGGGAGACCTCCACGGCCTGGGGCCGGACCTCGGTGCCGGTACGCCGCTGAGACCTGAGACCATCCCGGGGTGAGTCAGCGATCCTCCTCGGCGTACGCCGTCTGGATCGTCGCACTGCTGGTCTACGTGCTCGCGGTCTTCCACCGCTCGTCGCTCGCGGTGGCGGGTCTGGCGGCGACCGAGCGGTTCGACATCTCCGCCTCGCAGCTGGCGACGTTCACGGTGCTGCAGCTGCTGGTGTACGCCGGCATGCAGATCCCGGTCGGCCTGCTGGTGGACCGGTTCGGCTCGCGTAGCGTGCTCGTCGCCGGGGCGCTCCTGCTGACGGTGGCGCAGACGGGCTTCGCGTTCGCCGACTCCTACCTCCTGGCGCTGGTGGCCCGGGTCTTCGTCGGGGTGGGCGATGCGTTGACGTTCATCTGCGTGCTCCGGCTGGTGAACACCTGGTTCGCCCCGCGCCGGATCCCGGTGATGATCCAGTTCACCGGGGTCCTCGGGCAGCTGGGGGCCGTGATCGCAGCGGTCCCGATGACCTGGGCGCTCGGCAACCTCGGCTGGACCCGGTCCTACCTGCTCGCCGCGTCGCTGGGGATCGTCATGACGGTCGCGCTGCTCCTCGTCGTCCACGACGGCCCCGGCGATCGCAACCTCCGCGGGCCGGCGATGAACCCCGCCGCGATCCGGGCCAGCCTGGCCGAGTCCTGGGCGCATCCCGGCACCCGGCTCGGTTTCTGGATGCACTTCACGACGCAGTTCAGCGCCACCGTCCTCGGGCTGCTCTGGGGTTTCCCGTTCCTGGTGCAGGGAGAGGGCCAGAGCGAGCAGACCGCCGGGGTGCTGCTCACCGTGATGGTGGTCGCGATCATGGGCACCGGACCGCTGCTCGGCTGGCGGATCACCGTGCGGCCGTGGCACCGCTCGACGCTGGTCCTCGGGATCGTGCTGGCCGTCGTCGCCGTCTGGACGGTGGTCCTCTGCTGGCCCGGTCAGGCGCCCCTCGGCCTGCTCGTCGTGCTGGTCGTCGTCACCGGGATCGGTGGGCCGGCGTCGGTGATCGGGTTCGACCTCGGCCGCACCTCCAACCCGGCGCACCGGTTGGCGAGCGCCACCGGGATCATCAACCAGGCAGGCTTCTTCGCCAGCCTGACCCTGGTGCTCGCCGTCGGCCTGATCCTCGACTGGCGCACGCCCGGGGAGTCCACGGACTACGGCCCGGACGCGTTCCGCTGGGCGATGAGCTTCCAATACGTGCTCTGGTCGATCGGCCTCGTGCAGATCTGGCGCTACCGGGTGCGGGCGCGCGCGCGGCTCCGTGCCGACGATCCGGAGGAGTGGGCCGATCTGTCCCGCGCCGGGTGAGGCGCGACGTACCCTCACCCCATGCTGCGACCGACCCGACGCCTCGCTCCTGCCGTGCTGGCCCTGGTCCTCGGCGTCGGTGCTGGTGCCTGCGGTGGTGACGTCGATCCGACCAGCGGGGCGTCGCCGACCCCTGCCACCACGACGCCGGGTGCCACCCCCAGCAGCACGCCGACCAGCACACCCCCGGGCACGCTCGGCAGCACGCCCGGCGGTGACCCGACGTCAGCCCCGGCCGTCGGGGTCCCGGCGGGCTTCCCGGTCGAGGAGGTGCCGCTGCTCGGCGGGCTGGTCACCGGAAAAACCGGCGGCGACGGGCCGGACGGGCGCAAGGGGTGGGTGCTGGAGCTGAGCGCCACCGGGACCCAGCAGTCCTGTTTCGCCGAGGCGTCGGCCGCGCTGGTTGCCGCCGGCTTCACGAAGCAGGGCGAGATCACCGCCGCGGACACCCGGCAGGCCCAGTTCACCTCCCCGGAGTACGCGGTGATCCTCTCGGTCCGGGCCGACGGCAGCGAGCTGTGCCAGGCGTCGTACGAGGTCGGCCAGGTCGCTGGCTAGGCTCACGCTTTGTGAGCACCGAACTGAACATCCCGAAGGCCCCGGAGATCGCGGGAGCCGAGCACCTGCACTCGGGCAAGGTGCGGGACCTCTACCGGATGGTCGAGGGCGAGTACGCCGGCCGCCTGCTGATGGTGGCCAGCGACCGGATCTCGGCGTACGACTTCGTGCTGGACAGCACGATCCCGGACAAGGGCGCGATCCTGACCCGGATGTCGCTGTGGTGGTTCGAGCAGCTCGCCCCCCTGGTGCCCAACCACGTGGTCTCCACCGATGTCCCCGCCGCGGTCGCAGGCCGCGCGGTGTACTGCGAGGAGCTGGCGATGTTCCCGGTCGAGTGCGTCGCACGCGGGTACCTGACCGGCTCGGGGCTGCTCGACTACCGGGCCACCGGCGAGGTCTGCGGCATCGTGCTCCCCGACGGGCTCGAGGACGGTAGTCGGTTGTCCGAGCCGCTCTTCACCCCGGCCAGCAAGGCGCAGGTGGGCGACCACGACGAGAACGTCTCCTACGACGCGGTGGTCGGTGCCGTTGGTGCGGAGACTGCCGCGCACCTGCGCGAGCTCACGCTGACCATCTACGGCCGTGCCGAGGAGATCGCCCGTGAGCAGGGGATCATCCTGGCGGACACCAAGTTCGAGTTCGGGGCCCGACCGGGCGGCGAGACCGTGCTCGCCGACGAGGTGCTCACCCCCGACTCCAGCCGGTTCTGGCCCGCCGCCGACTGGGAGCCGGGTCGGGCGCAGGCGTCGTACGACAAGCAGATCGTCCGCGACTGGCTGACCTCGCCGGCAAGCGGGTGGGACCGCAGCGGCGACGCCCGGCCGCCGGCCCTGCCCGAGAGCGTCATCGCCCACACCCGGGCCCGGTACGTCGAGGCTTACGAGATCCTGACCGGCGAGAGGTTCTAGACGATGGTGCGCACGATCACGGTCGAGTACGACGTCCCGGCAGAGGTGGCCTTCGACTACCTGGTCGACCCGGCCAACCGCGCGCAGTGGCAGTCGTCGCTGCGCCGCGTCGAGGACGTGAGCCCGACCGCGCCCGCCGTCGGCCAGACCTGGATCGACGTCACGTCCCCGGGGATGCGGCCGGCGATGGAGACGACGGTGCTGGAGCGGCCGGTCCGCTGGACCGAGCGGGGGACCTGGCGGGGGATTACCGCCGAGCTGACCCTGTGGTTCGCGCCCCGCGAGGGCGGGTGCACGGTGACGGCCGAAGCGACCGTGCACGGCAGGGGGCTGCTCCGCCCGTTCGGCCCGCTGATCACCACGGCCGCCGGGTTCGCGGTCCCGGGCGATCTGGCGCGCGCGGCCAAGAATCTGTCGCGCGGGGACAAGCCGGGGCGTGGAACCGGGGGCTAGGTTTACCCCCATGTTGAATCTGTCCGTCCTGCTCGAGGACTCCGCGCGCCAGTATCCCGACCGTGACGCCCTGGTGCTCGGTGACACCCGGCTCACCTACGCCCAGGTCAACGCCGCCGCGAATCAGGTGGCCAACCTCCTGGTGGAGCGCGGCATCGCTCCCGGCGACAAGGTCGCCCTGAGCTGCCCGAACCTGCCCTACTTCCCGATCGTCTACTACGGGGTCCTGAAGGCCGGCGCCGTCGTGGTGCCGCTGAACGTCCTGCTGAAGGGTCGCGAGGTCGCCTACCACCTCGCCGAGGCCGACGTGAAGGCGTACTTCTGTTTCCAGGGCACCCCGGACCTCGCCATCGGCGCCGAGGGGTACGCCGGGTTCCAGCAGGCTCAGGAGGCCGGCAAGGGCCTCGAGCACTTCTTCATGATCATGGCGGACCCGAGCGCGCCGTCCTCGATCGAGGGGACCGAGACCCTGGGGTCGGCTCTCGCCGGCAAGTCCCCGGTCTTCGACGTCGTGGTCACCGAACCGAGTGACACCGCGATCATCCTGTTCACCTCCGGCACCACGGGTCAGGCCAAGGGTGCCGAGCTGAGCCACTCGAACACGATGATGAACGTGGTCACGATGAACCGGCTCTTCGGCAACCTGCCCGCCAGCGACACCCACGTACTGACCCTGCCGCTGTTCCACACCTTCGGGGCAACGGTGCAGATGCACGCCGGGTTCGCCGCCGCAGCGACGCTGCTCCTGGTCCCGCGCTTCGACGCCGAGGCCGTGATCGGCCTGATGCAGAAGGAGGAGGTCACCTTCTTCGCCGGAGTCCCGACGATGTGGTGGGGCCTGCTCGCGGCGCTCGACGCCGCCAGCGGCAGCGTGGACGTGGAACGGATCGCCCGCAACCTGCGGATCGGCGCGTCCGGCGGCGCGAGCCTGCCGGTGGAGATCATCACGCAGGTCAAGGAGAAGCTGGGCGTCACGATCCTCGAGGGCTACGGCCTTTCGGAGACCTCCCCGGTCGCCACCTTCAGCGATCCTGCCCAGGACCCGCGCCCCGGCTCGATCGGGGTCCCGATCTGGGGCGTCGAGGTGAAGCTGATCGACGACGACTGGAACGAGATCACCGAGATCGGTGCCATCGGTGAGATCGCCATCAAGGGCCACAACATCATGAAGGGCTACTACGGCCGGCCCGAGGCCACCGCCGAGGCCATCAAGAACGGCTGGTTCCGTTCCGGCGACCTGGCCCGCCGTGACGAGGACGGCTTCTACTACATCGTCGACCGCTCGAAGGACATGATCATCCGGGGCGGCTTCAACGTCTACCCCCGCGAGATCGAAGAGGTCCTGATGGCCCACCCGGCGGTCTCGCTGGCCGCCGTGGTCGGTATCCCCCACGACTCCCACGGCGAGGAGGTGAAGGCGTTCGTGATCCGCAACGCCGACGCCGAGATCACCGAGGACGAGCTCGTCGCCTGGGGCAAGGACCAGATGGCGGGTTACAAGTACCCGCGGATCGTCACGTTCGTCGACTCCCTTCCGATGACGGCAACCGGCAAGATCCTGAAGCGGGAGCTCGTCGACTGACCAGGGCTTAGGATCTTCGGATGTCGCGGGGATCGGTGGATCGCCCCGCAGGAGTGGGGCGGCACAGGGCGGCCAAGCCGAAAGGGCTCGGCCGTGCGTTCGCGCGCGCCCTCCTGGCGACGCTCCTCCCGGCCCTGGTCCTCGGCCTGATCGCCTGGATCGCGGTGGAGAAGGCCTCGGGCCGGCTGCTCGCGCTCTCCGTCGACCCGGTGGCGCTGCTCTGGCTGGTGGTCCTGCTCGGGGCGCTCTGGGCGGTCTGGGTCAGCGCGATCTGGCGCAGCTTCGCGCGGGTGCGTCCGCGTACCGCCCCGGCCGGCGCCCAGCTGCTGGCGGGCTTCGGCGTCCTGCTGCTCTGCGGCGCCGTGACGGCGCCGGTGGCGGTCGGTGCCGGCTACGCCGTGGTCCAGCGGGACCTGATCAGGGGGGTCTTCCGGGACGACCCGAGCGCCACCCTCCCCACGGCCACCGCCGAGAACCCGTGGGGTGACCGCGAGCGGGTCAACGTGCTCCTCCTCGGCGGGGACGGGGAGATCGGGCGGGCCGGGATCCGGACGGACTCGGTGATCCTGGCCAGCATCAGCACCACGACCGGGAAGACCGTCCTCTTCAGCCTGCCGCGGAACCTCCAGCGGCCGCCGTTCAAGGCAGGCTCCGCCCTCGACAAGATCTACCCGAACGGTTTCAGCGGTCCCGGCATGGTCGCGGAGTACTTCCTCAACGCGGTGTACCGCAACGTCCCCGCGCTGCACCCGGGCGTCCTCGGCCGGAGCGCCAACGAGGGCGCCGACGCCACCAAGCTGGCTGTCTCGGGTGCTCTCGGGCTCAACGTCGACTACTACCTGCTGGTCAACCTGAGCGGCTTCAAGCAGATGGTCGACGCGCTCGGCGGGATCACGGTGAACATCAACGAGCCGATCCCGATCGGGGGCGACGCCGACCGGGGCCTCGCTCCGAACGCGTACCTCCAGCCCGGGCCGGACCAGCGCCTGAACGGCCACGACGCGCTCTGGTACACCCGTGGCCGCTTCGGGTCGACCGACTACAAGCGGATGGAGCGCCAACGCTGCGCGATCAGCGCGATCGCCGCCGAGGCCGATCCGGCCACCATGCTCACCCGGTACACCAGCCTCGCGAGGGCCAGCAAGGACATCGTCCGGACCGACATCCCGCGCGACCTCCTCCCCGCGTTCGTGAAGCTGGCCGCGAAGGTCAAGGAGCACCCGCTCAAATCGGTGGGTTTCGAGCGGAGCAGCAAGTTCGACCCGAACGACCCCGACTATGCGTACATGCAGGCCGCGGTGCAGACCGCGCTGAAGCCGAAGCCGCGACCGAAGAACGCCCCGAAGACGACCGGCCGGGCACCCACCCAGGCCAGCAACACCACCGAGGCCTGCAAGTACAGACCAGTCACGACTCCTGCTGACTAGTCTGGGGCGCATGCCCGCTCCCTACCTGCTCTCGTCGTCCACCGTCGTCCCGGTCGCCCCTGAGGTCGCGTACGACGCAGTCCTCGCAGCGCCGCTCGAGGAGCTGTTCCCGCACCGGTCCGGCGCGATCCCGCCGGTCAAGGAGTGCCGTGGCCAGCTCGGCGACTGGGGCACCGTCGGCCAGACCCGCACGGTGGTGCTCGCCGATGGCGGCACCAACCTGGAAACGCTGGTCACCGCAGACCGCCCCGGCGGGGTCTACCAGTACCGGCTCAGTGATTTCACCGGCGCGATGAAGGCGCTCGTGGCCGGCGTGGACGGGCAGTTCTCCTTCGTCGGCGAGGGCAGCGGTACCCGGGTCACCTGGAGCTGGGCGATCCAGCCGACGAACGCGGTCACCCGGTTGGTGGCGCTCCCGGTGCTCGGCGCCTTCTGGAAGCCGTACGCCGCCAAGATGTGGCCGCACTACGCAGCCCGTCTCTGACCCGGGCCCGACCCGGCCCTAGACTGGGGCCCGTCCCCCGAACCTCTCCCTCCAGGAGCGCCCCGTGGCCCGTGTCGTCGTTGACGTCATGCCCAAGCCCGAGATCCTCGACCCGCAGGGCAAGGCCGTTCTCGGCGCCCTGCCCCGCCTCGGATTCGACGGCGTCACCGAGGTCCGCCAGGGCAAGCGGTTCGAGCTCGAGATCGCCGGTGACCTCACCGCCGAGCGGCTCGCCGAAGTCGAGAAGATGGCCGAGACGCTGCTCTCCAACCCGGTGATCGAGGACTACGCCGTCTCGGTCGTGGAGCCTGTCGAGACGCAGGCATGAAGGTCGGGGTCGTCACCTTCCCCGGTTCGCTCGACGACGCCGACGCACGTCGCGCCGTCCGGGTCGGCGGCCACGAGGCCGTCGCGCTCTGGCACGGCGACCACGACCTCCAGGGCGTGGACGCGGTCGTGCTCCCCGGTGGCTTCTCGTACGGCGACTACCTGCGCTGCGGCGCGATCGCGCGGTTCGCCCCGGTGATGACCGAGGTAATCGACGCGGCGAAGGGCGGGATGCCGGTACTCGGCATCTGCAACGGTTTCCAGATCCTCTGCGAGTCCCACCTGCTGCCCGGCGCCCTGATCCGCAACGACCACCGCAAGTTCGGCTGCCTGGACCAGAAGCTGGTCCTGGAGAACACCCGCACCGCGTGGACCTCGTCGTACGAAGCGGGTCAGGAGATCACCATCGTGCTCAAGAACGGCGAGGGGTCGTTCGTCGCCGACGAGAAGACCCTGGACATGCTCGAGGCGGAGGGCCGGGTGGTCGCGCGCTACGTCGGCAACCCGAACGGCTCCCAGCGCGCGATCGCCGGCATCACCAACGAGGCCGGCAACGTGGTGGGGCTGATGCCGCACCCCGAGCACGCGATCGAGGACCTCTGCGGTCCCGGCACCGACGGGCTGGGGTTCTTCACCTCGCTCGGCGCGCTGACCAACGCTGGTTGAGCCTGTCGAAACCCGTCAGAGCTTCCCGTAGTTCAGGAAGCGCCAGGTGACCGAGCCGATCGCTCCGGTCGTCTGCACGCCCACGGCCTTCTGGTAGCTCTTCGTCGCGTAGTACGTGGCGGCGTCGAACCGGCCGGTGATCACCAGGTGCGCGGTGGTGGCCGCGTTGAGCGCGCGCTGCGCCCGGACGACGTCCGGACCGGTACTGCCGAGCTTGATGGTGGCCTTGCTGGTGCCGGCGCTGAGCAGCGCCACCCAGTCGCCCTGCTTGAAGTACGTCCCCTGGGCGTGCCCGACCTTGGCCTGGAAGGCCTTGACCGCAGTGGTGGTCTGGGTGTTCCAGGCGCCGGTCACCGTGTTCGGGTAGTAGCCGTTCTTCTTCAGCATGCACTGCAACGGCGTGACCAGGTCGCGGCGGATGTCGGGGGTGGTCAGCCGGTACGTCGACCGGTTGACGCTCTTCGCGCCGCACGTCGGGAACCCGTGCAGGGCAAGGATGTTGCTGTCGATGTTGATGGTGTAGCCGCCGTACGTCTCGTCATGACTGCCGCGGTACTGGTGGATCCGTCGTCCGCGCCAGCCGTCGGGCCGGACGTAGTCGGACTCGACGGTGCGTTCGTTGTTCCACTCCGCGATCCAGATCTGGTGCGGCATCGGGATCGGGTTCCCGGGGGTGACCCGGGCGTCGTCGAGCGCCTTGATGCCGGACGCGGCGCTGGAGTAGACGCCCGAGACGTAGTCGGCTTCCTTCAGGGCGTTGGTCCAGGCTCCCAGGAACCAGAGCGCTGACTGCCGGCACTTGGTCTGACTGGCGTCGAACGCCTCGAGGTCGTAGAACAGCGTGCTCCCGGTGCGGATGCCCAGTGCGCGGGCGGCGTACACGGCGTTCTTGGCCTCGGCGCGGCCCTGCTTGCGGGCCTCGACGTAGTTGTTGGTGGGGTTCGCGTTGATCCGCATCGGGAGGTACCGCTCCCGGGTCGTGCACGAGGCCTGCCGACCCACGTGCAGGGGGAGCAGCCGCCACCCCGCGGCGAGCTGGGTGCGCACCCAGGTCGGGGTCAGGTTCTTCTGCTCCTGGCAGAACCGGAGCTTGCCGGAGATGTAGATCCCGGCCGCCCGGTACGGCGAGTGCTTGCGCCACGCCGTCATCGCCGCCTGGCTCGGTGCCTCGCACTGGTCGAAGCCGTAGCCACTGATCGGACCGGGCGTAACCGGGTTCGACGAGGTCGCGACCAGCCGGGGGCTCGCACTCGTGGTCGCCAGCATCGTGGCGGCGAGCGCGGCGACCAGAACCAGGCGGAGCAGGGCTGGGCTGACGAGAGGCATGAAATCCACGATAACCCCACCAGCCACACCTGTTTCGGTATCGCCGGGACCGCGCGTCCGGGGGGCCCTGGCACCCAGTAGATTTGCCCCCGTGTCTGACGCCCCCACTGATGTCCCCTCCGGCCGCACCTCCCTCGACACCGTTGCCGTCGCGAGCCAGGACCCGGACCGGGCGCAGCCCTGGGCCGACCTCGGTCTGAAGGCGGAGGAGTACGCGTCGATCCGCGAGATCCTCGGTCGCCGGCCGACCAGCTCCGAGCTGGCGATGTACTCGGTGATGTGGAGTGAGCACTGCTCCTACAAGTCGACCAAGGTGCACCTCAAGCAGTTCTCGGACATCCCGCAGGAGACGCCGGTCGGCAAGATGCTCGCCGGGATCGGTGAGAACGCCGGCGTCATCGACGTGGGCCAGGGCTACGCGGTGACCTTCAAGGTCGAGTCCCACAACCACCCCTCCTTCGTGGAGCCGTACCAGGGTGCGGCCACCGGGGTCGGCGGCATCGTCCGCGACATCCTCGCCATGGGCGCCCGTCCGGTCGCCGTGATGGACCCGCTCCGCTTCGGGCCGCTGGACGCTCCCGACACCCGCCGGGTGATGCCCGGGATCGTGGCCGGCGTCGGTGGCTACGGCAACTGTCTCGGTCTGCCGAACATCGGCGGGGAGGTCGTCTTCGACTCCACCTACGTCGGCAACCCGCTCGTGAACGCCCTCTGCGTAGGGGTTCTGCGCCACGAGGACCTGCACCTGGCGAAGGCCTCCGGCGTCGGCAACCTGGTGATCCTGTACGGCGCCCGCACCGGCGGCGACGGCATCGGCGGGGTCTCGGTGCTCGCGAGCGAGACCTTCGACGCGGACGGCCCGGCGAAGCGGCCCAGCGTCCAGGTCGGCGACCCGTTCATGGAGAAGCTGCTCATCGAGTGCACGCTGGAGATCTTCGCGGCCGGCCTGGTCGCCGGCATCCAGGACCTCGGCGGCGCGGGGCTGTCCTGCGCGACCTCCGAGCTGGCCAGCGCCGGCGACGGTGGGATGCACGTCGAGCTCGACCGGGTGCCGCTGCGCGACTCGACGCTGGCGCCCGAGGAGATCCTGATGAGCGAGTCGCAGGAGCGGATGATGGCCGTCGTCGAGCCCGGCGACGTCGAGGCCTTCCTGGGGATCTGCGCGAAGTGGGACGTGGAGGCCGTCGTGGTCGGCGAGGTCACCGACGGCGACCGGCTGCTCATCGACTGGCACGGCGAGCGCGTGGTCGACGTACCGCCGCGTTCGGTGGCGCACGACGGACCGACGTACAACCGGCCCTATGCCCGGCCCTCCTGGCAGGACGCCCTCCAGGCCGATGCCGCCGAGGCGCTGCCGAGGCCGGGCTCGGGCGAGGAACTCCGGGAGACGCTGCTGCGGCTGGCCGCAAGCCCGAACCTCTGCGACAAGTCCTGGGTCACCGACCAGTACGACCGCTACGTGCTCGGCAACACCGTGCTCGCGCAGCCGTCGGACTCCGGGATGATCCGGATCGACGAGGAGACCAACCTCGGGGTCGCGGTCTCCACCGACTGCAACGGCCGCTTCGCCAAGCTCGACCCGTACGCCGGTGCGCAGCTGGCCCTGGCGGAGTCGTACCGCAACGTCGCCACCGGTGGTGCGAAGCCGTTGGCGATCAGCGACTGCCTGAACTTCGGCTCGCCCGAGGACCCGGACGTGATGTGGCAGTTCGCCGAGGCCTGCCGGGGTCTCAAGGACGGGTGCCTGGAGCTCGGCATCCCGGTCACCGGGGGCAACGTCAGCCTCTACAACCAGACCGGCGAGACCGCGATCCTGCCGACCCCGGTGGTTGCCGTGCTCGGCGTCATCGAGGACGTCACGAAGCGCACCCCGACCGGCTTCCAGAACTCGGGCGAGGTCGTCTTCCTGCTCGGGGAGACCCGCGAGGAGCTCTCCGGCTCGGAGTGGGCGCACGTGGTGCACGGCCACCTCGGTGGTCGCCCGCCGGTGGTAGACCTGGCTGCGGAGAAGACCTTGGCAGAATTGCTCGCTGCTGGCGTCGGCCTGTTCACCTCGGCGCACGACGTCTCCGACGGCGGTCTGGCCCAGACCTTGGCAGAGTGCGTCCTGCGTCACGACGTCGGCGTCGTCGCCACCGTTCCCGGAGATGCTTTCGTGGCCCTGTTCAGCGAGTCCGCGGGCCGTGTCGTCGTCACCGTCGACCCGGCGCGAGCCGAGGAGCTCCAGGCACTGGCCGAGCAGCACGGCGTCGCGACGACGCCGATCGGCGTCACGGCGGGCACCGACCTGGCGATCGACGGCCAGTTCAGCCTCCCCATCGATGAGCTCCGGGCAGCCTGGACCGCGACCATCCCGGCGGCGATGGCGTAACCGGTCGTGCTCGAGGACCTCACGCCGAAGCAGCTCACCAAGCACTACCTGGCGCTTCTCGCCGCGAAGGCGCCCGGCTACTCGGTCGAGGTGCGGGTCCCTCCGTACGGCGCGGTGCAGGCCGTCGAGGGCGGCCGGCACACCCGCGGCACGCCGCGTGCGGTCGTCGAGACCGACCCCGACACCTGGATCGCCGTCGCGACCGGGGAACTGGCCTGGGCGGACGCCGTCGAGCAGGGGCTGATCCGCGCGTCCGGTGAACGCACCGACCTCTCGGCGTACCTGCCCCTGGACGGGCCCGCGCACCTCAGTCCCAAGCGCAACGCATGACTTCTCGGACTCGTCTCGGGCATGTCGTCCTCGCCAATGTCACCGGGATCTCGCTTTCGTTCTGACAACAACAGCCTGAACCACCTCTCGGTCCTCGCGGTCGACGGCGACGCCGGGGAGGCCCGGCACTTCACGCTGTCGTCTGACTAGCTGGCGTAGGCGTACTCCCCTTCGATCTCTGGTCGTACGGCGGGGGCGTGCTTGAGTTTGTGGTGGCGTCGGCACCGGGGTGCGAGGTTGTCGGGGGTGGTGGCCACGACGTAGCGCCAGATCGCGTCGGTGGATGAGTACGAGTTTGTTGACAGGGCGACGGGGTCGCCGGCGGGGTCGGTCAGCAACCGGTCGATGGTGCGTCCGTCTCCGGCGCTTCTTAACGCTTTCGCACTGAGGTGGAGCCGGTGCCGGGCGAGTTTGACCTGGTCGATGCTGTTGGTGATGGACAGGACCCTGATGCCTTCGTCGGTCTCGAGGGCGTGCACGGTGCGGTCGGCGTAGTTCTTCGCGTATTCCTCCTCGGCGGTGATGAGTTTGCGGACTTCGTAGTTGAGGCGGTTGCGGAGCTGGGTGATCGTGCAGGTCACCATCTCCGTACTGACTTCGGCATACCGGCGCAGGTGCTTGCGCAGGAACGCGGTGATCCGGATGCCGACCTTTGCGATGTGGTCAGCGTCCTCCTCGACCAGGTCGACGACCCCACGGAGGAGCAGGTCGAGATCGCTCAACATAGTGGTGTTGAAACAGTTGCTGGCGTGGTCCATGCGGTTCTGCTTTCCCGAGGCAGCGGCCCGATCCGCTAGGACAAATCAACCGGGGCCTGCCGACAGTTTTCTAGGGCGGAACACCCCATCAGGGATGGGGAAACAGGGCTCAACACGACGGTGTTCACAACCCGTGGTGCCGCTCGGTTCTGCGACAACTGTTCCGGACACGGACCCTGAGACGTATCCATTCAATGATCGCGGCCGCACGGATTGCGCGACATGAACGGCCGTTTGCGGACGCAGCCCGGTCCCGTTCCGAATCCGCTCGACGCGTTGCGCGCAGTCGACTTGGCGGACTGGATCGCACTACTGGCGCAGAACGATGAACACACCTTCAGCCGTGACCGTCGTGCCCTCCGGGTCGGCGATGTGACCCTCGATGAAGATTTTGCGCCCTTCCACCCTCTGAATCTCTGCCTCGACGTGCAGGCGACCGAGCCTGGTCGGGCGCAGATACCGAAGGTTCATCGTTCCCGTGGCGGCGATCCGTTGGATGCCGCCCTGGCTCGCCAAGCCCCCGAGGAGGTGATCGAGTACGAGCGCGCAGTAGCCGCCGTGAAGGTGTCCGGGTGGGCCCTCGTACGCGGCGCCCAGCTCCACATCCATGTGCGCGCGAGCGGGTCCGTCGTGCTCGACTACCAAGGGCGGAGCGAGGGGGTTCCGTATCCCCTCACCCATGTTCCCCCAGGGAATGGGCTCGCCCTCGGGCGTCAGGCTAATGCCGAGTCCGGTGGTCCTCTGGTGAGCACGCAACCTGGCCGTCGCCGCGTCCACCTCAGCCTTGGCCATATGCACTACCTGATCACCAGCATCGGTTCGGACTGCAGCGTCGATGAGTTCCCGGACCGACTTTGTAAGCGGTTCGTACCGCTCGCGCAGCAACGCCACCTCTTCATGCGAAGTCGTCGTGATCTCCCACATGGGAGCGACCATAGACCTCACCTGGCATCAAGAGTCGGTCGCGCTAGACAGCCCTAGCCCACACCATCGGTACTTGGCCGAGGGACTGGCTCACGACCGTCCCTCATCGGAGGGTCCTAGGCCCGAGAGCCGTCAACGACCTTTCGCTCCCACCCGTGGCCTGACGAAGAAGAGCGTCTTCGAGCGTCCGTTCCATGCGGCCAGGATCCTCCTGCCGGTGAGCGGCTGTCATGGTTCGATCACCGCCGACCTGCCTACTGCAGGACCTCGGCGTCGGAGTTCAGCGCCAGGTAGTCGGCGATCCGGTCGCGGCGCAGGGCGTCCCAGAGCAGCGCGTCCTTCGTCGGGTCCAGCTGGATCGCGTCCGCGCCGGCGACCGTGATGTTCGGCTCGTCGGCGACCGGCACGGTGAGGAACGTGGTGGTCGCCGTACGCAGCTTGCGCATCGACCACAGGGTGCCGAGCATCTCCGGGTAGGAGTAACCCTCCTCCAGGGTCAGGTTGCTCGCGGTCGCCTTGAGGAAGCTGTTCACCGTGAACGGGTTGGCCACCTTGCCGCCGTCGACCGCTCCGCGCATCAGTGCGCGCAGCAGGCTCTGCTGACGCTCGACGCGGTCGAGGTCCTTGCGTGGCAGGCACGGCTCGAGAGCGGTGTAGGCCAGTGACTGGCTGCCGTCGAGTCGACGGAGTCCGGGCGGTACGCCGCACGCCTCGCGCGGGACGTCGATGACCACACCATCGAGCTCGTCGGTGATCACCCGGAGCGCGTTCATGTCCATCACCGCGACCCGGTCCAGCGCCACCCCGGTGTAGGACTCGATCGTCCGGACGTAGAGCTCCGCACCACCGCGCGCGTACGCCCCGGCGAGCTTGCCGGTGCCGCCGCCGGGGATCGGGAGGATCGCATCGGCGGGGATCGAGATCACGAACATCGCCCGGTTGTCGCGGGTCAGGTGCAGCAGCATGACGAGGTCGCTGGTGGCGATGTCGTGCTGCCACGTGCTGCCCGGGATCGCGGCTGCGTCCGGCTCGCTGGGGTTGCTGCCGACCAGCAGCATCGTCGTACCGGGGGTGTTCAGGCCGGTCTGACCCGCGGTCGCGGGCATCCGCTCGAGTCCGCCGAAGGTCCACTGGAACCAGATCACGCTCAGGATCAGGAACGTCACGAACCCGACACCGGCGACCCGGACGAGGCGCCGGTTCCGACGCTTGCGGCGCACCTTCTGCTTGTGCGCCTCGCGCCGCTGGCGACGTCGGTCCCGCTGCTCCTCGGTCTCCTGCGGCTTGTCCACCCAGGACAGGTCGCGGTCGTCGATCAGCGCCACCTGCGGCGGGGGAGCGGGGAGCTCGTCGGCGACCGACGACGGCTCTGCGTCCGGGGTCGGCGCAGCGGGATCCTGCTCGTCGCGCGCGTCCGTCACGGGTGGGAGTCCTCGCTGCCGATGGTGGTGCTCGCGAAAGAGTACGACGACGACTGAAAGCGCCTCGCAATTCGCGCCCGGTCAGCGGGATCGTGTTTGCTGGGAGGCATGAGCCTCGAGGATCTGGACCGTGACCTGCGCCGCCGTGTCGCCGACGTCCTCCCCGGCGTGCGGAGCGACCTGGAGGACCTGGTCCGGATCGAGTCCGTCAGCGCGGACCCGGCCCGCCACGGCGAGGTGCAGCGGAGCGCCGAGGCGGTGGCTGCGCTCTTCGCGGCGGAGGGGTTCGCGACCCGGATCGTCACCGCGGAGGGCGGTCTGCCGGCCGTGATCGCGCGTAAGCCCGCGCCCGCCGGCGCCCCGACCGTGCTGCTCTACGCCCACCACGACGTCCAGCCCGAGAACGACTGGGCCGAGTGGGACTCGCCGCCCTACGTGCCGACCGAGCGCGACGGCCGGCTCTACGGTCGCGGCGCCGCTGACGACAAGGCCGGGATCGCCGCCCACCTCGCGGCTGTCCGGGCCCTGGGCGACGACCTCGCGGTCGGCGTGACGCTGTTCATCGAGGGTGAGGAGGAGATCGGCTCCGAGACGCTCTCGACGCTGCTCGCGCAGGAGAAGAACGAGCTCGCCTCGGACGTGATCGTGATCGCCGACAGCACCAACTGGGACATCGGCGTCCCCGCGCTGACCACGAGCCTGCGCGGCCTGGTCCGCGCCGACATCGAGGTCCGGACCCTCACCCACGCCGTGCACTCGGGGATGTGGGGCGGCCTCGTCCCGGACGCCCTGATCACCCTGGCGCGGTTGATCGCCACGCTCCACGACGACGCGGGCAACGTGGCGATCGCCGGTCTGCACTCCGGTCCGGCGGATGACGTGGACTACCCCGAGGACCGTCTGCGCGCCGAGTCCGGCGCCTTGCCGGGGGTGCAGTGGATCGGTTCCGGCCCGGTCGTCGAGCGCCTCTGGACCAAGCCCGCGCTGAGCATCACCGGTCTCGACGCCCCCCAGGTGAACGGCGCCAGCAACACCCTGGTCCCGTCCGCCCGGGCGAAGATCTCGCTGCGGATCGCTCCCGGCGACACCACCGCGAACGCGGTGGACCGGCTCCGCGAGCACCTCGAGGCCCGGGTCCCGTGGGGCGCGGAGCTGACGATGACCGTCGTCGACACCGGCGAGGCCACCGCGATCGACGCCGACGGGCCGGCGTACGACGTGGCCCGCCAGGCCTTCACCACCGCGTGGGACGGCGTGGAGCCGGTCGACATGGGGGTGGGCGGCTCGATCCCGTTCATCGCCGAGTTCCTGGACGCGTTCCCGCAGGCCAGCGTGCTGGTGACCGGTGTCGAGGACCCCGACACCCGCGCCCACGGGGCGAACGAGGGGTTGCACCTGGCGGAGTTCGAGCGGGTCTGTCTCGCGGAAACGCTGCTGCTGGCGAACCTGGCTGCCATCCGCCCGTAGAATCGTCGCGTGGCCAGCCCTGCTCCGCACTCCCCGCGGCGTCCCGGCGACGGACGTCTCACCCACGAAGTCGATCCGACCGACCGCGGACCCCAGGACGCGTGCGGCGTCTTCGGCGTCTGGGCCCCCGGTGAGGACGTCGCCAAGCTCTCGTACTACGGGATCTACGCGCTCCAGCACCGCGGCCAGGAGTCGGCCGGCATCGCGGTCAGCAACGGGCGCCAGATCCTGGTCTACAAGGACATGGGCCTGGTCTCGCAGGTCTTCGACGAGTCGACGCTCTCCTCGCTCAGGGGCCACCTCGCGATCGGGCACGCGCGCTACTCCACGACCGGG
>JBKJIR010000040.1:0-31631 GCA_046598495.1 Marmoricola sp.
GTGCCTGGCGTTCGCCCCCACTGCGCGGAGTTCCCAACCGCGGTCGCGCCATCGCTTCGCGCGCTGCTCGGATCGCGTCAAGCGGATCCGACTTCGCACCGTTGCGGCGCGCGGCCCGCTTGGGGCGGTCCAACTCGATGACGATCTCCGAGGACTCCAACAGGTGACGACTCAGGCCGGCTCCGTGACCTCCGGTTCCCTCGATCGCCCAGGCCCGCAAGGTCGCGTGGTCGTTGGCGAACTCCACCAGTTCGGCGTAGCCCTCGGCTGTCGCCTCGACGGTGACCTCGGCCAGGACACCACCAGTCGCGGTGTCCACCACCGCCGCGGAATGAGTATGGACGTGGGTATCGACCCCGATGACGACATCGACGACTTCACCCAGATCGGTCAGAGGAGTTCATGCGTTCTCTCCTTCGCCGGATGGGATGTGGTTCCGGTCCGGGACGGAGGTTCGGCAGGACTGTGATGAGACACATCCGGCGCCTCTAACGCCAGATGGTCAAGCTCCTGATCAGGCCAGCTCCTCCAACCGGGCCGGGGCCAGCAACCACGAGCGGACAGGTCGCAGCAAGGCACAAAGCCAGTCATTCCGGGGGTCACACCCGCGGTCACCAACCCACAGCCCACCACCATCAGGCTGCGTTGGCGATCCTCACAGTCATTCCACCGCCATCGGGAGACGTCCAGACCTGCCGCGGTCCGCTTGGATGCATACGGATCCGTTACCCGACTAGCCGCGACGACGGGGCGCGGTTGCAACTCTGGCTGGGAACCACATCAGCCAAGGCTGGTCGCCCGAAAGCGGCACAACCTCGACTCCTCCTCGAGGAAGCCGGAGGCGCTGCGAGCGCCAAGTCGTACGGCGACGCGTACGCGGCTTGTCAAGGCTGACTACTCACCGAGCGGCCCCGGTTGGCTGCGACTGGCCGGGTCGCCGCTGTCTCAGATCTTGCGGACTTCGCCGTTCTCGGACTCGTAGAGGTCGAAGTTCCGCTCTCCCAGCAGGTCGACCAGTTCGTCCATCGCCTGCTCAAGCGGGATGGGCTTTCCGTTGTCCGCGACGTGGTAGCACTCGATGGAGGGCGAGAACGGGTTCGGGTCGAGGGTCAGCAAGTAGAGCCGCTCGAACTGCTCCTCACGGCCAGACGGATCCTTGCGACCAGTGAATAGCCGCAGTCGGGGAAACGCGTTCTCGAAGGTGCTCTTCCTGCTCTTGGTGCCGTCGCGCTTCGCGCCGATGTCGATGAACAACCATCCTGACAGCACCGCATATGGGAACCGCCGATGCAGCGTGACCGCCTCGACCGTCAGGTCTCCGCGACGGTTGGTGAGGTTCTTCTGGTAGTTGCCGGTCGCCCCGTCCTTGAACGAGATGGTCTTGACCGAACAGGCGAAGATCAGTCCGGACTCGTCGGTCGCCCACGACACGTCGACCTTTTTCGCGCCGATACCGCCTGCCAGCCTGCGCTCTGCCCCGGACAGGCCGACCGTGCCGGGCGGCGCAGGGCGAGCCTCTTTCATGCCGCGCAAGCGGAGTTCCTCAGCAAGCGCCTGGGCCAACGCGTTCGAGAGGTTCTGACTCCAGTTCTTCTTCGTGGCCTGAGGCTCGGAGTCGGCAGGCTTCGCGCCAACAGCCTTCACGGCTGCAATCAGCAGGTCGTCAATTCTTGTCACGTCGCTCACCACCTCGGGAGTTCCGGCGAGCGACCATCATCGCGTGGCCCTCGCGAAGCGCCTTCACCTCTGCGCGCTTCATCCCGAGTTCCCCGACGAGCAGAACCGTGTCAACGAGGTGCACGGCATCAAGCAGTCGACCGCCGCGAAGATGGCTGGCCAACTGGGGCCGCAGGTCCGTCAGCGCCTTCCGGGCGGACTCTACGAGCTCCTTCGACGGGACCGGCAGGCGGTCGGCCTCGCGGGGTTCGATCTTGAGCAGACCGCCACCGTAGGCACGTCCGACCTGCTCAGCACCGAGCAGCGTCATGGAGTTCAGCGAGGCAATCGGCAGCATGTCCATGCCAAGCGCCTTGAACCCCGGTCGCAGGTACAGCCCGTGGACCGAGTTGAGGTGATGGGCCTTGGCGCGGTTGGTCGTGAGTCTCGGCGTGTCGGCGTTCATGTACGTGAGGAACAGGTCAGCAGGCTTAACCAACGGGACCCGCCACCACGGCTTCCGGACTCGGCACTTGTACGCCTCGTGAACATCGGACTTCTCCCCCGCCGCGATTAGGTCAAGTCCCGCCTTCGAGGGTTCGCCAGCGGGCCGGAAGAGGTAGGTCGCGGAGCCCTGCTGGCCGAGTTCAGTCCACGCCGACTCGGTGAACGAGAGGCCGCGCAGGTGGCGGGATCCGGGAGGCGACAGCCGGATCAAGTCGCTCTTGGGGAGCCCCAGTTCGCGCACGCGCTCGGGCGAAAGCGAGAAGTAGCGGTTGTTGCCCGTGACCATGCCGAGCGTCGTGTCCCCCCACGTCTCCAAGACCGTGAAGTGCTCGCCCGCCATTACGTCGGCGTAGGCGGTCTGCGTCTCCAAAGAGAGCAGCGAACCGGTCCACTTCGCCTCGGGCGACTCGGGCTTCCACATGCGGGCGACGTTGATGGCATCCAGTCCGTCCGAGTTGCGGGCTTGGTACACACGACAGTGATCGGTCGAGCCGGTGCCGTAGCCGTCCGCCATCAACAGCACGACTTCGACTTCGGCCTCCGGGAAAACACGCTCCTCGAATAGCACGAGGTCGACCCGTGCGAAGCGCTGCATCAGGAACTGGCGCACCACGGCGGCATAGTTCACGGTAAGCAGCTCCGCGGGCAAGACCATGCCGAGCCGACCGCCCTCCCGGAGGAACAGAGCCGAGTGGACCGTGAACGCTGCCCACGAGGACGCAAGGCCGGTCAGGGGGACGCCAGCCCGCAAAGCGGCCTCGCGCGACCGGGCCCGACTCTCCCCCGAGAAGTCTTGGTAGCGAACGTAGGGCGGATTTCCGATCACGGCGTCGTACGAAGCAGTGGGGTTGACCTTGAAGAAGTCGCCCGTCGTGATCCGAGCCTCGACACCAGCGGCTCGCAGAAGGTCACGGGCGGCCTGTGCCGAAGGCTCGTGGAGTTCGGCCCCGTCGAGGTGCGGGGTGCACGCTCCGGGGTTCTCCGCTGACAGGACGCGCAGTCGCTCGACGGCTGATAGGAGGAAGGCCGCTTCACCGCAGGAGGGTTCGAGGATCTTGTCCTCGACCGAGCGAACCGCCCACTCGGTGATGTACCTCGCCAGCGGTTCCGGCGTGAAGAATGCCCCTCGCGACTTGCGCAGTTCGACGGTGTCGAGAGGGGTTGGCGTCACGCGTTTGAGTGTGCCGTACGGCACCGTCACTTTAGGCCGCGACAGGCGCAGCCGCCCCCAGAGTTACGAACCCGAACCTCGAACTCAGCCATCACGCTACCTAGCGTTCAGCGGATCAAGCAGGTCGCCGAGCGGCACCTCGAACGCCTGAGCGATGCGGAACCACGTGTCGAGCGAACCGTTGGTCTCGCCCGTCTCGATCGAGATCAGCGTGCGGCGGGTGACACCGGTTCTGTCGGCCAGGACCTCGTATGTCCAACTGCGCTCGTTGCGCATCCGAGAGAACTCGATCCGGAGTGCCGTGAAGTTCGGTTCACGGATCGACTTCGGCACGAATACATCCCACCGTCGGCGGGTCGCAAACACAGTGCAGGTTTCTTCACTATCGTGCAGAAACCTTCACCACGACGATGAGAGCAGGTGGCTGGCCGATGGAGGCGTTTGAACAGTTCGTCGCGCTCGCCATGGAGACCGAGAACCTGATCGTCAGCGGCGGTCACAAGTTCCCGGTCCGGTTACAGACCCGCAAGACGATGCACGCAGAGTTCCAGACTCACGGCTTCGAGGTCGACCTGATCGGCGCTCGAATCGACCGCCTTGTCCTGGCGAGCGTGAAGTCGTACTTCGGCTCGTATGGCGTGGCCTTCCACCACCTCAACGGCGAGTCAGCGCAGTACGCCAAGCGCTACACACTGCTTAACGACGAGCGGGTTCGAGGGAGTGTGGTTCGGCAGGCAGCGGAGCGATTCGGCTACGAGGAAGCTCAGGTTGAGCTGCGGCTTTACGTCGGCAAGTTCGCGACCGGCCACGAGGACCGGTGTCGCGAATGGTGTTCGGAGCAGGTCGTCGCAGGCAAGCCGATCAAGATAGTCCCGGCGCGGGATGTCGTCACCATCGTCAAAGAGGTGGCCACCGCAACGCAATACCGCGACGACGCCGTCCTCGCGACGATGAAGGTCCTACAGGAGACCAACGCGCTCTCGTAGGTCCGAGCGGCCCTGCACGCCTTGCACGCCCCTTGTGGGCTGGCCAACGCCCGTGTTTTCCTGTGGGTGCGGTGCTCCTTGGCAGAGGCTTCGCGCGTCTGAGACCCCGGTCATGACTGATGGACTAGGGGTCTCGTCGTGCCACTGGGGGGGTGGTACCACGGGGGGTTGGGACTTCCGCGGCTGAATCGGACCTGATTAGATAGTGCCAGCAGCCACGCTCCGGCCCTAGAGGCGGAGTATCCATCGGCGAATGGACGAAGGCAGAGGCACCGGGTTGGCGTTCCTATTTAGGACGTCGTGGCCAGCGAAGCGCGCCCAGGCCCGCATCCGGCACCACATAGGACGCGAAATGCCATCTGCCAGTCACGACATCCGGCTCACGCCGGACCAACTCCCCCAGTCCGACCACGAGCGCCTACTCCGGCTGCTCTTCTCAGAACTTCCCGCTCGACATGCGGTCACGAATGGGGAAGCAGGTTCGCTTGCCAGCGTTTCCTCAAAGGCTAAGGCGCGAGTTGGTAGGTCAAAACCCTCGGAGACTCTCCCCTTAACTGCCGTTAATTCCGGCCCGGTCGACCGGACGGCGGTCGCCTGATGATCGACCGCGACCTCGCGCCCGCCTTCCAGATCGACGGCAGCAGTCACGTCTACGTTCGCGACTACATCGAGGGTGATTTCCCTCTTCGCATCCTCCAGCACTGGTGCAGCCGCACAACAGATGTCACTGTCGCGCTGCCTGAAGGCTGGCGAGTCCGCTTCGCCGTCAAGGTCGTAACCGATCAGACTGGCAAAAGGCAGCGCTTCCCAGTCCTGCTTGTGGAATGCGAACACCTGCCATGACCGATCAGCTCGGTACCCCACTCGAATCCGCGTTGTGGGCGGCAGCCAGGGGGTGGCACGTATTCCCAACCCTCCGCAACAAGCAACCAGCTCTCAAACACTGGCAGCAGAAGGCCTCCACAGATCCCGCCCAGATCCAGACCTGGTGGACCAAATACCCCGACACGAACGTTGGCATCGCATGCGGGCCCTCCGCCCTGTTGGTCATCGACGAAGACGAACCGCTGGCGTTGGAAACGTTCGCTGCCAAGCACGGTCACCAAGTTCCCGAGACATTCGCGGTCGTAAGCCGCGAAGGCAGGAGGCACCTGTACTTCGCCGTGCCTGATGGAAGGGAGTTCAGCAACAGCGTCGGCTCGCTCAAAGGCTACGGCTGCGATGTACGCGGTAGGGGAGGTTACGTCGTTGGTCCGGGATCGCGACACGCGACCGGGACGACCTACACCCCAGTCGACCTCGGCCTCCTTCCGGCTCCGCTCCCGGAGTGGTTAGCCCATGCGCTGGCCAAGCCTGAGCCCCGACCTGCTGCAAGCCCTGACGACGTGTCCGCGAAAGCGACCAAGTACGAGACGGCTGCGGTCGGCGCCGAGATCGCTCGCCTAACCGCACTTCCGGCCCTGTGGCACGAGGGCGCGAGTTGGGACGCGACCACCTTCGAGGTGGCCTGCAACCTCTTCGAGGTGGCCAACTCGTCTTGGTCACTCCTCAGCCACGAGGACGTCGAACGACTGGTGCTGGACAACGCGCCAACGGACCCGACGTGGGGATCAGACAAGGTGGCACAGAAGATCGACTCGGCTCGGAGTCAGACTGAGGGCAAGACACGAGCAGCCCCAGATGAAGCCCTCCGAGACGCCGCTCCTGACCTGCTGGACTCCCCGCTGGCTGAATGGTCCGCCGAGCGGCTCCGAGGTCAGTACTGCTGGGCCGCTGGCCTCGGCTGGCTGCGCTACAACGGCAAGGTCTGGCAAGAGACGAACGACGCCAACGTGGTCGAGGCGGTCCGCAAGTTGTGGCGCAAGCGATACGCGAACGAGGTCGCGAAAGGTGCCGACGAGTACCGAGCCAAGGCACTGTCGGTGCTGCTTCAGGCAGCCCGCGTCCGCACTTGCTCCGGCCTGCTGAAGGGCATTCTCGAACGGCGGGCGGACCAGTTCGACGTGCAGCCAGACCTTCTCAACGTCGGCAACGGCGTGGTGGCCCTGGCCACGGGCGAACTGCTCCCGCACTCGCCGGACCTGCTGCTGACCAAGATCAGCAAGGTCGACTTCGAACCCGACGCTCAACACGAGGACTGGGAACAGGCCCTGCACGCCCTGAACCCTGAGACCGCCGAGTGGATGCAGGCCCGGTTCGGGCAGGCAGCGACGGGACATGCCACCTCGGATGACCTGCTGCCCGTGATGCAGGGAAATGGCGCGAACGGCAAATCCACGTTGGTGGCTGCGGTAATGAGTGCTCTGGGCGATCACGCCGTGGTCGTCCCGGAGAGGGTGCTGTTGGCCAACCCCAGCGACCACCCGACCGAACTGACGACCCTTCGCGGTGCTCGGCTGGCGCTGATCGAAGAGACACCGGAGGCCAGACACCTCAACGTGAAGCGGCTCAAGGATGTCGTGGGCACGCCAACGATGACTGCCCGAAAGATTCGGCAGGACAACATCTCGTGGTCCGCAACTCACTCGCTCTTCCTGACCAGCAACTACCGGCCTCGAGTAAACGAGACCGACCACGGCACTTGGCGTCGGCTCGCACTGGTCTCGTTCCCGTTCACGTTCCGTCGACCGGGCGAGCCACTTGCTACCGACCGTGACAGGACCGGCGATCCGAGGCTCCGTGAGCGGCTGCGGGCTGGCCAGGACGGGCAGCGCGAGGCTGTGCTGGCTTGGGTCGTGGCTGGCGCTCGGCGTTGGTACCAGGACGGGCGGGTACTCCACGAACCGCCCGCCCAGGTCATCCGCGACACCACTGCGTGGCGGCACGAGTCCGACCTCGTGCTCGCCTACATGGACGACCGGCTGGTGTTCGACCCCGCCGCCTGCGTGCTGGCGACCGAGCTCTTTGCCGACTTCTGCGCGTGGCAAGAGTCGCGTGGATCGGGTTCCAAGCAGTGGGCCGAGAACACATTCGCCCAGCGGTTCGGGGAGCACGACACCGCGACCCGGGAGGGCGTCCGGAAGGAACGGACCCGGCGTCTGTTCGGGCTGTCGCGACGGCTTCGCGGCAACGGCAGCGCGGCACCCAAGGGTCCGGTATCGGTGTGGCAAGGCGTGCAGTTCCGACGGACCAGCGCCGACATACAGCAGGAGGCACTATGAGCACCGGCCAGGGGTGGTGTGACGGGGGCGTCGGAGTGCCTATCGTCAGGCGCGGAGAGCAGCGGTGTGCAGGGTGTGCGGAGTCGGTCCGGTTCCGTTCTGATGGGGATTCTCAAGCGAGAGAACCGGAGGAATACTGCACATCCTGCACGGGCCGGTCTGAAGCACCAAGCCGGACAGCTCCCCGGCACTGCAGCGGGCGTCGCCGTGCCTCGGGAAAACGCCCGACACGGACCCGCGAGCGCGAGGGGGTGCCCGATGTCGTGGCTCGATGACCACTGGGAGGCCATCCTGGCGATGGGTCCAGTCAGCGCACCCGTCCGACCATGCGCCGTGATTGGTTGCGACAGACCCAAACAGGCGCTGGGCCTTTGCACCCCCCACTACACGGCGGCACGCCAGCAGTTCGACCCCAAGTTCAGGGCCCGCTACTTGGCCCGGAAGGCGAACCGGCGACGCGAGCTGGGTTCGTCGTGAGCGGCTGTCTGGGGGCGACCCGCCTGTCTCAGCAGATCGGGTCACCCGGGGCGCCGCGGTCCCTCCTCGGGGTACCCGCGACACGTCGTCCGAGGGACGAGATCGCAACTTATGAAGGGGCTATTTCGGATGATTTGATGGAGGTTTTTCGATCCGAAGGAGATCCCGATGCCCAACTCCCAGCCCGGCTTCCAGGCCGACATCGACGGGCCCGTGCTCGCCGTCCTCCGAGCGGCGTTCCCCGACATGCACGTCGACATGCTGGACGTCGAGCCGTTCGAGGACGGCCTCTGGCTCGTCCCGCTCCCGTCCGAGATCGCTTCCCGCGTCCTCGGCGGGATCGAGTTCGAATGGGCCGGGGAGGCCGGGACGATTTTCGTTCCGGCCCCATGAGGACGGCGCAATGACACCCCCTAGTTCGAACGGTTCTAGCGAGTCAGCCCATCAAGCATCAACCCCGAACAAGGGCCCGACTGAAGCCACCAAACGGCTTGCCTCCGAGTCAAGGGCCGTGGTCGATCTACGACCGGGCTTGTGCCGCTGCGGCTGCGGACAGCGCGTGTCCCGTCTCTTCCTTTCGGGTCACAACGGACGTCTGAAAGGCACGTTGCGACGCTCATACCTGGTGGGCCAGCGCGTTGCCGTCAGACAGGCGCTCGGCGCAGACCAGCTCGTGGCAGCGGCTGAGGCTGCCGACCTGCTCGGCCCGGAGTGGTTGGCACTTGTCGCTCCCGATCTCGACGTCATCCGCTCGGTCCGATACGACATCGCGGCAGCTGCCGTTGCGGACTTCGAGGCCAACTGGGGTGACCTGTGATGCGGGCTGCCATCTACTGTCGGGTCTCGACGCAAGATCAGGTGGAGGGCACCTCTCTCGATGTCCAGGAGACAAAGTGCCGCGCAGTGATTGAGGCGCGGGGCTGGTTGCTAGCCGAGGTCTTCGTGGACGAGGGTCAGTCCGGGTCGAAGGCGGACCGCCCCCGGTGGTTGGCAATGCTTGCAGCAGCGTCGGCGGGCGACATCGACGTCGTGGTCGTGACGAAGTTGGACCGGTTCTCTCGGTCGGCCAGCCACGCCCTGACCCAGATCGAGGCACTCACCGACCTCGGGGTCCAGTTCGTATCTTTGGCCGAATCGATGGACCTCACGACGCCAGCGGGCAAGTTGCAACTGACGATGCTCGCGGGAGTGGCCGAGTTCGAGCGGGCGACCATCGCAGAGCGAGGGGTGTCGGGCCAGCGAGCCAAGGCAGCGGAAGGCCGCTGGCCGGGTGGCGAAGCGCCGTTCGGCTACATGCGTGAAGGGCAGGGGCGCGACGTTCGAATCGTCCCGCACCCGGTCGAGCGCGAGGT
Organism: Marmoricola sp.; assembly: GCA_046598495.1. Lineage (GTDB taxonomy): Bacteria > Actinomycetota > Actinomycetes > Propionibacteriales > Nocardioidaceae > Marmoricola. The sequence goes on from JBKJIR010000040.1 coordinate 9,311, forward strand.
GATCCGGTTGGCTACGGAGGCGATCCTCGACCAAGGCAAGACCACGGGCGAAGCGGCCTCGCTGCTCAACAGCCTCGGGCATACGGGCCGCAAGGGCGGGTCGTGGACCCATCAGCGGGTCCGTCGGGTGTTGGAGAACGAATCGCTGACCGGCATCGTTTACTGGGGAAAACCGACTCGAAAATACGGCCACAACACCAAGATGAACAGAGACGGCACACCAAAGTACGGCGACCCGATCCGCATCGACCTACCCGAGCCGCTCATGACCGAGGAGCGGTTCCTCGCACTGAGGAGAACGCTTTGTCAGCGGGGCTACGGGACCAAGGCGGACGCCAAGCCTTACCCGAACACGGGCTCAGCGACCGCCTGCGGCGGACAGGTCGGCGGCGTCTGGCGTCGGGACCGCGACCTAAGGCAGTACCGCTGCAACCGGACCAAGTGGGTCGCCGGGAACCCGCCCGAGTGCCGCGACTGCTCTCGGGTCAGCGCCGATTGGCTCGACTGGCAGGTGTGGTCCACCGTCACAGAGGTGCTTTCAGATCCGAACCGCTTGCTCGCGCTCGCGGCTGACTACATCGGGTTGCGGGACGCTTCCGACCAGCCCGAGACCGAGACCATCGCGCAGATCGAGGGCCGGATCACGAAGTTGGAGCGAAACAGAACCGAGCAGGTGACCGAGTACCTGCGCGCCGGTATCGCCGCCGACGACGTTGCCGCTGCTGCGGCCACCATCGACGCGGAGGTGGCTGCTGCCAGGTCCTACCTCGCCCAGTTGCAGTCGTTCCGAAACGACGCCAAGGCGGAGCAGGAGCGCGCATCGGCACTCGTCGGGTTGGCGCAGGCAGCCGCCGAACGTCTGCCTCTGATGCCGCTAGAGCAGCAGGCTGAGGTGCTGCGCATCCTGCGGGTCAAGGTCACGCTGCTGGATTACTCGGCTCAGCCTCGGCTGATGATCGAAGGCATCGTCCCGGGCGGGACCAATCTGTTCGCCGAAGACGAGGACGACTGGGTACCTGCGGCAGGAGGGGCCTCGGCCCCGCGCACCTCCCCCAGGACGACCCGGTCCGGCCGCATCCGCAGCGCCTGGCGGACCAGCGTGCGCAGCGTGACCTCACCGGCGCCCTCGAGGTTCGGTGGCCGGGCCTCGAGCGCCACGACGTGCGGGTGGTCCGGTCGCAGCTCACTGGAGTCCTCGACCAGCACGATCCGCTCGTCCGCGGCGACGAGCCCGAGCATCGCGCCGAGCACGGTGGTCTTCCCGGACCCGGTGCCGCCGCTGATCAGGAAGGCGGCGCGGGTCTCGACGATGCGGGACAGCAACCGCGCCCCGTCGGCACTGACCGCGCCAGCGGTTGCGATCCCGGCCAGGTCGAAGGTCCGGTGGCGCGGGACCCGGAGGGACAGCAGCGTCCCTGGACGCGCGAGCGGCGCCAGCACCGCGTGGAAGCGGGTGCCGTCGGCCAACCGCAGGTCGACGTACGGGGAGGCGTCGTCGAGGCGTCGACCGGCACCAGCGGCGAGACGCTGGGCGAGCCGGCGCACGGCGTCGTCGGAGGCGAACCGGACTCCGGTGAGCTCGAGCCCGGCCCCACGGTCGATCCAGGTCTCGCCCGCCCCGTTGACCAGGACGTCGGTCACCCCGGGCAGAGCGAGCAGCTCGTCCAGCGGTCCGGCGCCGAGGACCTCGCGGCGGAGCAGGTCGTGGACCGCCAGCACCTCGGCGTCCCCCACCGGCCGGCCCTCCTGCCGCAGGGCTCGTGCGACCTGGTGCGGGGTGACCTGGGCGTGGTCCCTGGCCAGCCGGTCCCGGACGGCGACCAGCAGCGCGTCGGGCACCAACGAGTCGTTCACAGCCCGACCTCGTCCGCCACGGTCCGAGCAGCGCGCGCGAGGGGGCCGCGGCGGTTCCGCAACGGCCCGAGCCCGAGGCCGATCGCTTCGTCGAGTCCGCGTTGGTCCCGCATTCGGGCCAGCACCGGGAGTCCCAGCAGGTCCATGACCTCGGCCGGTGCGACGCCACCGTCGGCTCCGCGGAGAACCAGTCCGGTCGTCGGCGGCAGCCGGGACACCAACCGCGCCGCCGCGGAGACGGCAGGGACGGTCAGCGTCGAGACCAGCAACACCCGGTCGCAGCGGAGCACCACGTCCTCGGTCGTCTCGTCGAGGTGGCGGGCAAGGTCGACGACGACGGTCGGGTAGCCGCGCCGACCGGTCGAGATCGCCCCGCGCATCACCGCCGAGGAAACGGTGCCGGTCCGGACCGCCGGCCAGGTCAGGACCGACAGCCCACCGCGCCGGGGGAGGGCGTCGTACAGGGAACGGGCGCTCAGCCGTCCGGCACTCCGGGCCAGTCCGTCCCAGCGGACACCGTCCACCGCCTCGATGCCGAGCACCCGGTCGAGGCCCGCTCCTCCCGGGTCGGCGTCGACGAGCAGGACGTCCTGGGTCTCGGCGAGGACCTCGGCGAGCGCAGCCGCGAAGACCGTCGCACCGACTCCGCCCGCACCGCCGATGACGCCGACGACCGCACCTGCGGCGCGACCGCCGTCGCCGCAGTCGGTCAGGTCGCCGATCACGGACTCGGTGGCAGCAGGCAGGCACCGGACCGACTCCGCCGCGCACGCCAGCGCCGCCGGGTACCACGGGTCCGGGTCACCGAAGGTGACCAGATGGACACCGGGACGTCGTGGCGGGGCAGCCGCCGCGACCGCAGCCGCCAGGTCCGCACCGACCAGGACCAGCGGAGCGGCCGACCAGCCGCGCAAAGCACCGGCGGCGTCGGTGACCACCTCGGGCACGACCCCGGCTGCCGCAGCGAGCCGTCCCAACTCGTCGGTGAGGGCCGGGTCGGCGGAAACGATCAGGGGAGGAGCTGGGCTGTCCGTCATGGTGGTCACGCTCATCGGCGGCGCTCCCCAGGTCCGCCCCAGGGGCCCGCGCCTGGGGAGCGCACGGGTCGCGGCGCGCCTGTGGATTGCGTCGCAATCCCCCGTCCCGCGGGCGATGCGTCCCTAGAGTGGATGCATGAGCCCTGTCGCTCGCCCCCAAGCCGCGTTCTTCGACCTGGACAAGACCATCATCGCCAGGTCGAGCACGTTCGCGTTCTCGCGCGAGTTCCAGGCAGGCGGGCTCATCTCCCGCGGGGCGGTGCTGCGGTCGGCGTACGCGCAGTTCGTCTACCTGGTCGGCGGCGCCGATCACGACCAGATGGAGAAGATGCGGCAGATGATGTCGCAGCTCTGCACCGGTTGGGACGTCCAGACGGTGCAGGACATCGTGGCGGACACCCTCCACAACATCGTCGACCCGCTCGTCTACGACGAGGCGGTCAACCTGATCGAGGAGCACCACGCGGCCGGGCGCGACGTCATCATCGTCTCGACCAGCGGCGCCGAGATGGTCGAACCCATCGGCGAGATGCTCGGCGCCGACCACGTAGTCGCCACCCGGATGGAGGTGGCTGACGGCAAGTACACCGGCAGGATCCGCTTCTACGCCTACGCCGAGAACAAGGCGAAGGCGGTCACCGACCTGGCCCGCAAGCGTGGGTACGACCTGGCCGAGTGCTACGCCTACAGCGACTCGATCACCGACCTGTCGATGCTGGAGACGGTCGGGCACCCGTTCGCGGTGAACCCGGACAAGGAACTGCGCAAGGCAGCGAAGGACCGCGGCTGGCCGGTCCTCGTCTTCGAACGCCCGGTCGCGCTCGGCAGCCGGGTCAAGCTCCCGGCGACGAAGCCGACCCTGGCAGCACTGGCCATCGCGGGCGTGGCCGGGCTCGGAGCTGCCCTCTGGGTCAACTCACGGCGCGCCCGGCGCACGCACCTCGGAGTCTGATCAGGCTCCGATCCCCTCGCTCCCCCTGGTCGAAGGGAAAGTCAACCCTTGAAAGTCGTGGCCGCGGCGGGTTAGACAGGAGTACGACAACTCCAGACCAGCACAGGGAAACGGTACCCACGCGGCGATCTCCCTTCGTAGAGGGCGTTTGCAGACCGGGACAGACCCGGGGCAACAGTTAGACCGTGCACGCTTGGTAGCCACGACCCCTGTGTTCAGAGCGGCACCGAGGGCACGCCCCTTCGGTGCCGCTCATCTGTCCGGAGGAAAGTCCGTCACCACGTCTCGGCAAGCTCCACGCCCGCGGGGCTCAGCCCGACGCTGCCCGCTTCGTGCAACCGGAGCGGCTCAGTCGCGGAGCGGGGAGGCCTCGACGGCCTTGGTGATCGCCTCGCCGGCGTACAGCAGCCAGGAGTGCAGGCCGTTGCGGCCACCATCGCGGTACCCGCGCAGGTTCGACTCGTACGTCGGGCGCAGAGCCAGGTGCCCCGCCTCCGGCACGACGACCGACGCCGGGTCGACGCCGCGCTGCACCAGCACCAGCCGCTCGGCGGCGCGGGCCACGATCCCGTTGTGGGAGGCGAACGGAGCCACCGTGACCAGTTCGGCGTGCACCAGGGCTGCGACCAGGATGGCCGGGGCCTTGGTCGCCAGCAGCGTGTCCGCCAGGCTGGCGAGGCGCGCGGCCCCTTCGGCGTTGATCGGTCGGCCGAGGGAGTCCTCGTCCAAGACACCCTTGCCGGCGAGCGCGTGCAGCCGGGCGAAGGCCTGCAGGGGCGCCGTCCCCAGCACCGGGACCAGGCTCAGCATCCCGGTACTCACCCGGAGCGCAGCCAGCGCGACGTCATCACCCTCGCCGGCGCGGATCTCCTCCAGGGTCGAGCTCGACCCCTCCAGCACCGCCGAGGCGTGCGCCCCGCGGAGCAACGACTCCCCGGTCTGCTCGGGGTAGGTCGTCCGCATCCCGCGGTCGCGGAGCATCGCGTCGACACCGTCCCGCGCGGCGGTCAGCGCGGACGGCACGCCGTCGAGCTCGGTCAACCAAGCCAGCGGGTCGGACGGCTCGAGGTGCGGGACACGGAGAGGATCAGCCACACGGGCAAGGCTATCGGGTACGTTCGGCCCACGATGACCCCCGATGCGAGCACTCCCGCACTGTCCTTCGCAACCGTCGCGGATGCGTACGACCGGGCACGGCCGTCGTACCCGCCCGAGGCTGCCGCCTGGCTGGTCGGCACCCAGCCCGCGACCGTCGTCGAGCTGGGAGCCGGCACCGGCAAGCTGACCGAGCTGCTCGTCGCTGCCGGGCACGACGTGATCGCCACCGACCCGCTGCCGGAGATGCTCGCGCGGCTGCGCGAGCGGGTGCCCGGTGCCCGGACCGCGGTCGCCAGCGCCGAGCGCATCCCGGTCGCCTCACGGTCGGTCGACGTCGTCGTCTGTGCCCAGTCCTTCCACTGGTTCAACCACCCGGTCGCTCTCGACGAGATCGCCCGCGTGCTCCGCCCCGGCGGCGTCCTCGCCCTGGTCTGGAACACCCGCGACGAAGGCATCCCGTGGGTCCGCAAGCTCAGCGCGCTGATCGGCGCGAGCGAGGCGGAGACCAGCAAGGACCTCGCCGGGCCCGCCCGGGACTCCGACCTCTTCGACGACTGGCACGAGCGCGAGTTCCGGTTCTGGCAGAGCCTGCGCCGCGACGGGCTCGCTGACCTGGTGCGCTCCCGCTCGTACGTCGCCGTGATGTCGGACCACCAGCGCGACTCCCTCATCGCCCGCGTCGGTGCCCTGTACGACGACTACGGCCGCGGCCCCGACGGGATGCAGCTGCCGTACCTGACCCGCTGCTACCGGACGGTCGTCTCCAACGCCCCGCCGCCGCCCGTGGTGGTGACCCCGGTGGTGCACGAGCCGTACGACGGCGAGGCCACCCAGGCGATCAACCGCGGCGACGTACCGAAGGCGGCGCCGAGCGGTCCGTCGGAGGACCCCGGCACACTGCTTATCGACTTCAGCTGAGCGGCGGGTCGCAACTACGGACCCAGCGTCGTGATCGGGACGACCATCACCCCATCGGCGCGCACGTGCGCGGGTCCTGTTGCCGTGACCACGGCCATGAACGCAGGGTCTCCGACCTTGCTGGTGTCAACCTTGGCCTTGAACCGGATCAACGAGTCCGCGGCTTTGTCCGCCGCCTCCGGCCCCATCTTCACCTCGATCGCAGCCCACCGGCCGTCGCCCAGAGTGAGAACCGCGTCGACCTCGTGGCCATTCTTGTCCAACCAGTGCGTAACGCTTCCTCGTAGTGACTGGGAGTACACGCGCAGATCACGGATGACCATCGACTCGAACTGGAATCCCGTGGCATTGAGGTCTCTAAGGAGCTGCTCGGGCCCCTGCTTCAGGGCAGCAATACCCAGTGACGGATCAACGAGGTATCGCGTGGGGTCTTTCCGGAGTCTCGTTGCGGACCGCATGTGCGGGTTCCACGCGGGTACGTCCTCGACGAGCAGGAGACGCTCGAGCCCGGCCAGGTACCCCTGGGCGGTCTCCCACTTCACAGGGCCGTCCGGTCCGCCGACGTCCGCCGCCAACGTTGAGACCGAGATCGCCGTTCCGGTGCCGCGACCCAGTGCAGCGAGGAGACTGCCTACCTTGGCCGGGTCCCGCCTGGTTCCTAGCCGCGGTAGATCCGTCTGAACGATGGTGTCGAGGTAGTCCTGGAGCCACTGCTGTGCTTGCGGCACTGAGGCATCCAGCAGCGCAGGCCAACCACCGATCACCAGTCGCTCGATGAGGGCAGGAATGTCCATCGCGCGGTTCGCCGCGGGCTCCAGGTTGCCGTCGAACAGGTCTCTGAGGGAAACAGCACCCGTCGAGTGGCCCGTCTCGTACAGGCTCATCGGGCGCATCCTGAGCATCGAGAAACGTCCCGCCCCGGAGTGGCGGTCGATGTCGTCGTCCGGAGTTGCAGAGCCTGTGAGCAGGAATTGGCCCTTCAGGGGGTGTGCTTCGTCGGCTGCTTCCTTGACCAAGTTCCACAGGTTCGGGACCACCTGCCACTCGTCGAACAGAATGGGCTTCGAATCCGCGAAGAGCGTGGCGGGAGCCGCCTGGGCCAGCGCTCGCAAGTTCGGGTCCGCGAGAAACTTGTGCACGGTTGCGGCGACGCGGGAAGCAGTCATGGTCTTGCCGCAGGCGCGCGGTCCGTCGATTGCCACCGCCCCAGCGAAGCCCCGCCTGTCCCGAAGCTCGTCGTCGGCCACCCGGCGCCGGTAGTTGACGGCCATCATCACCACTTTCGCTGCCTGCACCCGACTCAGATCCTCCGGCCGCTACCGGAGAGAAGGTCCTGATCGCACCGGTGAAATAGGCTAACAAATATCGGAGTAATAGTCCACGGTTCACCGGTGATCCTGCCCACCAGCTGACGGATGACGCCGTCGCCTGATGTCGGACCGGCTACGCCCTACGCTGAGCCCATGGCCGGCTGGGGACGTGGACCCGGAAGATGGCGTGGACTCGGCAGCGAAGCCGACCGCGCGACGTTCCGCACCCTGCACACCGCCTCGCTCGCCTCCCCCGCGCTGCGCGAGGGTCTGAACGCGGGCACCGTCGAGCGCAGCCTGCGCCACCTGCGTGCCCTGCTCGGCACCCCGGCGGTGGCGATGACCGACACCACCCGGCTGCTCGGGTACGACGGCGACGGGGCCCACCACGCCCAGCACGCCGCCGCCCTCGGGCTGCGTGCGGTGTCCGGCGCAACCACCGTCGCCGACGAGCTGCGCTGCGACGTCGCCGGATGCTTGCTGCGGCACGCCGTCGCCAGCCCGCTGGTGATCGAGGACCGCGTCGCCGGAGGCCTGGTCGTCCTCACCGACCGCCCCTCGGCAAGCCTGCTCCGCGCCACCGACGAGGTAGCCGCATGGGTCTCCACCCAGCTCGAGCTGGCCGAGCTCGACGACTCCCGGCACCGGCTGGTGCAGGCCGAGGTCCGGGCGCTGCGGGCGCAGATCAGCCCGCACTTCATCTATAACTCCCTCGGCGCTATCGCCTCCTTCGTCCGGACCGACCCGGACCGGGCTCGCGAGCTGCTGCTCGAGTTCGCCGACTTCACCCGGTACTCGTTCCGTCGGCACGGCGAGTTCACGACCCTGGCCGAGGAGCTCCGGTCGATCGAGAGGTACCTGCTGCTGGAGCAGGCACGCTTCGGAAACCGGCTCCAGGTAGTGCTCCGGATCGCGCCCGAGGTGCTCGCCGTCCAGGTGCCCTTCCTCTGTCTGCAGCCGCTGGTGGAGAACGCCGTGCGGCACGGGTTGGAGTCGTCCGAGGCCGGCGGCACCGTGACCATCGAGGCTCGGGACGCCGACCGGGAGTGTCTGGTCACCGTCGAGGACGACGGTGTCGGCGAGGACCCGGAACGGATCCGGGCCGTTCTCGGTGGCGAGCCGGCCGGCGACTCGGTCGGCCTCGCCAACGTCGACGAGCGGCTACGAGCCACCTTCGGCGACGAGTACGGTCTGGTGGTGGAGACCGCACCGGGAGCAGGCACGAAGGTCACGGTGCGGGTACCCAAGTTCGCGCCCGGAGTACGACCGTGACGGGGCTGCGGGTCCTGGTCCTCGACGACGAGGCCCCCGCGCTGGACGAGCTCGTGTTCCTGCTCGGCCGCGACCCCCGGGTCCTCGAGGTCTTCGGTTGCGACAGCCCGACCGAGGCTCTGCGGATGCTCAGGGAGACCGAGATCGACGCGGTCTTCCTCGACGTACAGATGCCCGGGCTGAACGGCATCGAGCTCGCCTCGGTGCTCGGTCGCTTCAAGGAGCCACCGGCGATCGTCTTCGTCACCGCGCACGACCAGCACGCGGTCGACGCCTTCGAGCTGCACGCAGTCGACTACGTCCTCAAACCAGTCCGCGAGGAACGTCTGGCCGAAGCCGTACGTCGCGTCCTGGCCGGCGCCCGGACCGGGACGCCGGTCGAACAGGTCGCCGTCGAGCGCGGCGGTGTCACCCGGTTCGTGCCGGTCCCCGAGATCCGGTACGTCGAGGCCGAGGGCGACTACGCGCGGCTGCACACCGCCGCCGAGACGCACCTGGTACGGATCCCGCTCGCCCAGCTCGAGACCCAGTGGGCACCGGCCGGGTTCGTCCGGATCCACCGTTCCCTCCTGGTCGCGCTCCCGTACGTCAGCGAGCTGCGCGTCGATGCCGGCCGCTGCTCGGTGGTGGTCGACGGCGTCGAGCTGCCGGTCAGCCGACGACACACCCCGTCCCTGCGCGAGCTCCTGGTCCGGAACCAGCGCAAGGCAGCCGGGAAGGAGACCCCGTGACCGAGCAGCCGCGGCCGCGCGTCCGGGTCACCAGCCCGTACGCCGACCGCGCGCGCACCCGGCCACGGCCCAGTGCCGCCTCGGAGATCGACGCCCAGACCGAGGTCGGTGAGATCTACGTGCGCGCTCTGTTGCGGACCCAGCTCCGCCAGGCAATCGGCACCTTGGTGCTGCTGGCCGCGACGATCGGTGTCTTGCCGCTGGCGTTCCGGCTCTTCCCGGCCCTCACCGAACGCCAAGCGCTCGGGATGCCGTTGTCCTGGGTGATGCTGGCGTTCGGCTGCTACCCGGTGCTGATCGCGCTCGCCTGGCGCTACGTGCGGGCGAGCGAGCGCAACGAGGCCGAGTTCGTGCAGGTCGTGGAGCGGTCGTGAACCCGGACATCAACATCGCCTACGGGATCACCGCGGTCGTGGTGGTCTCGGCGGCGACACTGGCGATCGGCACCTGGGGCTTGAGGTTCAGCCGGACCACCTCGGACTTCTTCGTCGCCTCCCGGTCGGTGCGACCGGGGCTCAACGCGGGCGCCATCAGCGGCGAGTACCTCTCCGGGGCCTCGTTCCTCGGCGTTGCCGGCCTGGTGCTCGCTTTCGGCGGGGAGATGCTCTGGTACCCGGTCGGCTGGACCGCGGGCTACTTGGTGTTGCTGGTGCTGGTCGCGGCACCCCTCCGGCGTAGCGGCGCCTACACGCTCCCCGACTTCGCCGAGGCCCGGCTGGACTCGCGGGTGGTCCGCGCGCTCTCCTCCGTCCTGGTCGTCGTGATCGGCTGGCTCTACCTGCTCCCCCAGTTCCAGGCAGCTGGCATCGCCCTGCGCTCCTCGACCGGGATGGCGCCCTGGGCGGGCGCGCTCGTCGTCGCCGTCGTCGTGCTGGCCAACGTGCTCGCCGGCGGGATGCGCTCGATCACCTTCGTCCAGGTCTTCCAGTACTGGCTCAAGCTGACAGCGCTGCTGGTCCCGCTGGTCTTCCTGGTGATCGTCTGGCTCAACGACGGCGGCACCTCGCCCGCCTCGGCGTCGGTGATCGTCGACGGGATCGCCGGGAGCGACTGGGCGAACCCGCTGTCCGGCGACTACCCGCTGTACTCGACGTACTCGCTGATGGTCGCGACGTTCCTCGGAACCATGGGCCTGCCGCACGTGGCCGTGCGCTACTACACGAACCCGGACGGCCGTGCCGCCCGCAAGACCACGCTCGTCGTCCTCGGGCTGCTTGGCGCGTTCTACGTCCTGCCGCCCGTGTACGGCGCGCTGGGCCGGCTCTACGCACCGGACCTGGTCGGCTCCGGCACCACCGACAACGTGGTCCTCGAACTCCCGCAGCGGATGATCGGCGGGGTCGGCGGTGACCTGCTCACCGCACTCCTCGTCGGCGGGGCGTTCGCGGCCTTCCTCGCCACCTCCTCGGGACTCACCGTCGCGGTCGCCGGCGTGGTCTCCCAGGACGTCACCAGTCGTCGGTTCGAGGGCGTCACCGCGTTCCGGATCGCTGCCGTCATCGCCGTGGCAATCCCGTTCGCGCTGGCCCTGCTGACCCGGGACGTCTCGGTGGCCACCGTCGTCGGCCTTGCTTTCGCGATGGCGGCCGCCACCTTCGGTCCGCTCCTCGTGCTCGGCATCTGGTGGCGCAGACTGACAGCAGCCGGTGCGGTGGCCGGGATGGCGGTCGGCGGCCTGCTCACCGGGTACGCCGTGATCGACAACCTGGTGACCGACCGCGACAGCGGGTGGTACGCCGCCGCTCTCGCGCAGCCTGCCGCCTGGGCGGTGCCGTTGAGCGTGGCGACGATGGTGCTGGTCTCGCTGCGTACCCGCCCGCCGCGGGCGCCGTACGTCAGTCGCGTGATGGTGCGGCTCCACACCCCGGAGAACGTGGAGCTGGACCGGAGCTAGGTGACCGTTCGTCGTGGGGAACCGACCGTTCAGCGACGGACTGGTCCCGTCGACCGCACGATCGGTTCGAACCCCTGCCGCTGGGGTACGTGCTCTTCCTAGCGTGACGGCGATCACACGATCGCCTCACCCACCAGGAAGGTGACCCTCCCCATGGCAGGCACTCACACCGCCCCCGGCCCGGCTTCCGCCGATCCCGGTGGCACTGCAGTCCACCAGTCCGCGACCACCGACCCCGCCTACGAGGCCCTGGCCCGGACCCCCGAGTTCGCCGACCTCCGACGGCGCTACCGGGCCTTCGTGTTCCCCGCGACCCTGGCCTTCATCCTCTGGTACGCCCTCTACGTCGTGCTCTCGATGTGGGCCCACGAGTTCATGAGCCAGAAGGTCGTCGGCAACATCAACGTGGCTCTCGTCTTCGGCCTCCTGCAGTTCGTGACGACCTTCGCGCTCGCGTGGCTCTACGCCCGTTACAGCAACACCCACCTCGACCCGCTCGCTCGGTACCTCGACGAGCAGTACCGCAAGGAGTCCTGACGTGGACGGGAACCAGGTACTGACCACCAGCCTCTTCCTGCTGGTGGTGGCCATCACGGTCTACATCACCTTCCGGGCGAGCCGGAACAGCAGCGGCGCGGCCGACTTCTACGCCGGCGGCCGATCCTTCACCGGCTTCCAGAACGGCCTCGCCATCGGCGGCGACTACATGTCGGCCGCGTCCTTCCTCGGCATCTCGGGAGCCATCGCGCTCTACGGCTACGACGGCTTCCTGTACTCGATCGGCTTCCTGGTCGCCTGGCTCGTCGCCCTGCTCCTGGTCGCCGAGATGCTCCGCAACTCCGGCCGCTACACGATGGCCGACCAGCTCGCCTACCGGATGCGGCAACGCCCGGTCCGAACGGCGGCAGCGACGTCGACGGTCGTCGTCTCGATCTTCTATCTGCTCGCCCAGATGGTCGGCGCGGGCGCCCTGGTGACCCTGCTCCTCGGGATCGAGAGCGACCTGCTGAAGAACATGACCGTCTTCTTCGTCGGCGGCCTGATGATCTTCTACGTCACCGTCGGCGGCATGAAGGGCACCACCTGGGTCCAGATCGTCAAGGCGGTGCTGCTGATGATCGGCTCGCTGCTCATCGTCGTCCTGGTGCTGGCCCACTTCGGCTTCAACCTCTCCGAGTTGCTCGGCACCGCGTCGCAGAACACGGGCAAGGGCGACGCGTTCCTTCAGCCCGGGCTCAAGTACGGCGCCTCCACGACGAGCAAGATCGACTTCGTCTCGCTCGGCATCGCCTTGGTCCTGGGCACCGCCGGCCTGCCGCACATCCTGATCCGCTTCTACACCGTCCCGACCTCGCGCGACGCCCGGAAGTCGGTGCTCTGGGCCATCGGTCTGATCGGCGCCTTCTACCTGATGACGCTGGTGCTGGGCTTCGGTGCCGCGGCGATGCTGAACAAGGACAGCTACGACAAGGTGATCGCCTCCAGCGGCAACCTCGCCTCGCCGTTGCTGGCCGAAGAAGTCGGCGGAGGGCCCGGTTCCACCGGCGGCGCCATCCTGCTGGCGCTGATCGCGGCAGTCGCTTTCGCAACGATCCTGGCCGTGGTTGCGGGGCTGACCCTCACCTCGAGCTCAAGCGTGGCGCACGACCTCTACAACAGCGTGTTCAAGAAGGGCCAGGCCTCCGAGCACGAGGAGCTCAAGGTAGCCCGCTGGGCCGCCGCGGGCATCGGCCTGGTGGCGATCGCGCTGGCGATCCCGGCACAGAAGCTCAATGTCGCCTTCCTGGTCGGACTCGCCTTCGCGGTCGCCGCCTCGGCGAACCTGCCGGCGATCGTCTACAACATGTTCTGGCGGCGCTTCAACACCCGCGGTGCGGTGTGGAGCATCTACGGCGGCCTGATCTCCTCGGTCGGTCTGGTGATCTTCTCGCCGATCGTCTCGGGCAAGGGCGTCGACGCCACCGGGAAGAACCTATCGCTGCTGCCGACCAGCATTGATTTCTCCTGGTTCCCGCTGGAGAACCCGGGCATCGTCTCGATCCCGCTCGGCTTCCTGCTCGGCTACATCGGCACCAAGCTGCAACGGGAACCCGACGCTGAGGCCCGGTACACCGAGCTGGAGGTCCGTGCTCTCACCGGCGCGGGCGCCGAGGCCGCCACGCAGCACTGACCGCGACCACCGTGGGGGTTGCAACACCGATGCAACCCTCACGGTGCGACGGTCTGCTTAGCCCCACCGCCGTACTGCGGTGGTGTCGACAACGAACCGAGTACGCCAGTTGCCAGCGTCCGTGACCCCCGTTACAAGCGGGCGCAGCAGCCCTAGGCTGGCCGGAGCCTCACCCACCGGTCTCACCCCCCGACGTCGGAGGAATTTCTCGATGAGCAACGAAGCCCTGTCCAACCTGGCCAACGAGGAGCGGCGGTTCGCACCGCCCGCCGGGCTCGCGGCCCACGCGAACCTCACCGAGGCGTCGTACGACGAGGCGACGGCGGACCGGCTGGCGTTCTGGGAGAAGCAGGCCGACCGGCTCTCCTGGGACACGAAGTGGGACCAGGTCCTCGATTGGTCGAACCCCCCGTTCGCGAAGTGGTTCGTCGGCGGCAAGCTGAACGCGGCGTACAACTGCGTCGACCGGCACGTCGAGGCCGGCGCCGGTGACAAGGTGGCGTTCCACTGGGTCGGCGAGCCCGTCGGTGCTGATGGGGAGGCCGAGGCCCGCGACATCACCTACGCCCAGCTCAAGGACGAGGTGTGCAAGGCGGCGAACGCGATCGAGGAGCTCGGTATCGAGAAGGGCGACCGGGTCGCTATCTACATGCCGATGATCCCGGAGACGGTGATCGCGATGCTGGCGTGCGCACGGCTGGGCGCCCCGCACACGGTGATCTTCGGTGGTTTCTCCGCCGAGGCGCTGTCGTCCCGGGTGCTGGACTGCGGTGCGAAGCTCATCATCACCGCGGACGGCGGCTACCGCCGCGGAGCGCCCTCAGCCCTCAAGCCCGCCGTCGACGAGGCGGTCGCCAAGGTCGAGGCGGAGCAGCCCGGCCTGGTCGAGAACGTGCTGGTCGTCAAGCGCACGGGCCAGGACGTCGTCTGGAACGGTGACATCGACATCTGGTGGCACGACCTGGTCGAGGAGTCCTCGACCATCCACGAGCCCGAGTTCTTCGACGCCGAGCACCCCCTCTACGTCATGTACACCTCCGGCACCACGGGCAAGCCGAAGGGCATCCTGCACACCACCGGCGGCTACCTGGTGGGGGCGGCGTACACGCACTGGGGGATCTTCGACCTCAAGCCGGAGACCGACGTCTACTGGTGCACCGCGGACGTCGGCTGGGTGACCGGCCACAGCTACATGGTCTACGGACCGCTCGCGAACCAGACCACCTCGGTGATGTACGAAGGCGTGCCGGACTCCCCGCACAAGGGTCGCTGGTGGGAGATCATCGAGAAGTACGGCGTGACGATCTTCTACACCGCGCCCACCGCGATCCGGACGTTCATGAAGTGGGGCGACGACATCCCGGCGAAGTTCGACACCTCCTCGCTCCGCCTGCTCGGCTCGGTCGGCGAGCCGATCAACCCGGAGGCTTACGTCTGGTACCGGGACACCATCGGTGGCGGCCAGGCCCCTGTCGTCGACACCTGGTGGCAGACCGAGACGGGGGCGATCATGATCAGCCCGCTCCCGGGTGTCACCCACGCCAAGCCCGGCTCCGCGATGAAGGCGATCCCCGGCATCGTTGCCGACGTCGTGAACGACGAGGGCGAGCCGGTGCCCGACGGGTCCGGCGGCTACCTGGTGATCCGCGAGCCGTGGCCGGCCATGCTGCGCACCCTGTGGGGGGACGACCAGCGCTTCAAGGACACCTACTGGTCGCGGTTCCCGGGCATGTACTTCGCGGGCGACGGCGCGAAGAAGGACAAGGACGGCGACGTCTGGGTGCTGGGCCGCGTCGACGACGTCATGAACGTCTCCGGACATCGGCTCTCCACCACCGAGATCGAGTCCGCGCTGGTCAGCCACCCGAAGGTCGCCGAGGCCGCGGTCGTCGGGGCGACCGACGAGATGACCGGTCAGAGCCCGGTGGCCTTCGTGATCCTCCGCGAGGCGGCCGGCGACGGTGGGGAGGACATCGTCCAGGACCTGCGCAACCACGTGGCCAGGGAGATCGGCGCGATCGCCAAGCCGAGCAAGATCATGATCGTCCCTGAGCTCCCCAAGACCCGTTCCGGAAAGATCATGCGTCGGCTGCTCCGCGACGTCGCGGAGAACCGCGAGGTCGGGGACGTCACGACGCTCGCCGACTCCTCGATCATGGCGCTGATCTCGGCGGGGGCTGCGAAGAGCACCGAGGACTGATGGGTTCGACAAGCTCAACCAACGGTGGTTGAGTTTGTCGGAACCCGCGGCCGGTGCCGACGCCGTTGACAAGGCGGTCGGCTCGTACCGTCAGCCCTGACAGACCATCTGGCCGTACGGTCCTTCGGTCGAGCGGCGCTCGGTCACCTGGCCGTCGACGGAGATGGTGCAGGTGATCGGGAAGCCGCGGACGCCCGCCTGCATGAAGAGCTGAGCGTAGTCCGGGTCACCGTACGCCGTGGTGGTGAGGCTCCAGGACCGCTGCACGTTCTTCACCACGCCCGAGGAGTTCCGCAGGCTGGTCGGGACGATGTACCCGACGGTGCCGATCGGCGCCTCGGAGGTCACCCGCATGGTGACGCGGTGCTTCGGCAGGTACTGGTAGATGCTGCCGCCCTGAATGCCCGGAAGGTTGAACTCCCCGGAGCCGATGCCACCGGCGCCCAGACCCTTGCCGAAGTCGGCGAACGCCTTCTGAGCCGCTGCTTGCACCTCGGCGGCCGTGGACGGTCCCGCGGTCGGCGTCGGAAGCTCCTTGAGCGTCGGTTCAGCGGTCGGGGAGGGCAGCCCGACGGCGATCCCCGGCTCGTCGGGCGACGGTTTGTCGGTGTCGCGCACCAGTACCCAGACCAGGGTGAGCGTCAGGAGCACGGCGAGAACGCCCGAGGCAGCAGCGATCCGGGGCCTTTGTCGAAACCAGTCCATGGTCGGTTCAACGAGCGAGTCGTCCGCGGGTTAGGGCGTTTTGTCCCTAAGTCGCGAGGGACTGGTCACACCTGGGGGCTCAGTGCCCCCGCGGACCGGTCGCCTCGTCCTTCTCCTTCTCGCTCATCCGTCGGGACACGACCAGGCTCACCACGGTCGTCACGACCAGGGTGCCGACGATCACCGACAGGGAGAGCCAGATCGGGATCTCGGGAGCCCAGCCGACCTTCTCGCCGCCGTTGATGAACGCGAGCTCGTTCTCGTGCAGGGCGTGCAGCGTCAGCTTGACGCCGATGAAGCCGAGCAGGAACGCGAGACCGTAGGAGAGGTAGATGAGGCGCTCGAGCAGGCCTCCGATCAGGAAGTACAGCTGGCGCAGACCCATCAGCGCGAAGATGTTCGCGGTCAGGACCAGGTAGGGCTCCTCGGTGAGCCCGTAGATCGCCGGGATCGAGTCGAGCGCGAACAGCAGGTCGGTCGTGCCCAGGGCCAGGATCACGATGAACATCGGGGTGATCATCCGCTTGCCGTTCTTGACCACGAACGACTTGGTGCCGTGCCACTCCGAGGTCGCCGGCAGGTGGGTCTCGACCCACTTGATCATCCGGTTCTCCTCGTACTCGTCCTCGTCCTCCGCGCCCTGCTTGGCGAGCTTGACCGCGGTGTAGATGAGGAAGAGACCGAAGATGTAGAAGACCCAGCTGAAGTTCTCGATCGCTGCGGCGCCGACGCCGATGAAGATGCCGCGCATGATCAGGGCGAGAACGATGCCGATCAGGAGCGCGGTCTGCTGGTACTGCCGGGGCACGTTGAACTTGGCCATGATGATCAGGAAGATGAACAGGTTGTCGACCGAGAGCGAGTACTCGGTCAGCCAGCCGGCGAAGAACTCGGTGCCGTACTGCGCTCCGGAGAAGATCCAGACGCCGATGCCGAAAGCGATCGCGAGGCCGATGAAGCTGGCCAGCGCGACGGTGACCTCCCGTCGGCTCGGCTCATGCGGGCGGCGACCGATCACGACGACATCGAAGAGCAGCAGGGCGCTCGTGATGCCGATCGTGAGCCACCAGACGAGGGGGGAGACATCCATGGTGCATTTCCTCCGGACATGCGTAGACAGGGTCAGCGTCCGGAGGTCTCTTCCGCCCGAGAGGCACTGAGCCGGCTCGGACCGACGGCCCCGGGCCAGTGCTGCCACTGTCCGTGATGACGGAACCGCCGCGAAGGAATACTCCCCTCCAACCACGTCAGTCTTCCATCCACCTTCAACTGGGGTCGAATCGGGCCCCAGGTCCCGCTAGGATCGGACGACGAGGTGCGCCGGGAAGTCTGGTCGGCATGTCCACTGCCGACCCCCGAGGACGAGGTCCGATGAAACCCGCCCGCCCCACCCCCGCGCTCACCTGGCCACGCATCGTCGGCCCCGAGGAGCGCGAGAGCACCGTCATCGGCACGCTGCTGCGGTCCGAGACGATCGGTGGCAGCATCGCGCTGGTCGCCGCGGCAGCAGCCGTGATCTGGGCGCAGCTCGACAATGCCAGCTACCAGAGCCTGCGTGCCTTCGAGATCGGGCCGCTGGACCTTGAGCACTGGGCCGCCGATGGTGCTCTCACCCTGTTCTTCTTCCTGGCCGGCCTCGAGCTGAAGCGCGAGTTCCTGCTCGGTTCGCTCCGCCGCCCCGCAGATGCGGCGGTCCCGGTGTTCGCGGCCCTCTGCGGTGTCGTGCTGCCCGCGGCGATCTACCTGGCGATCAACCGCGGCACCGACAACCTGGAAGGCTGGGCGATCCCGGCCGCCACCGACATCGCCTTCGCGCTCGCCGTGCTCGCCGTCGTCGGGTCAGCACTCCCGACCTCGCTCCGGGCGTTCCTGCTCACCCTCGCCGTGGTAGACGACCTGATCGTGATCGTGATCATCGCGATCTTCTACACCAGCAGCATCCACCTCGGGAGCCTCCTCGGCGCGGTCGCGCTCATCGCGCTGTACGGGGCCTGCCAACAGCTCCGGGTGACGAGCATCGTGATCTACCTGCCGCTGGCCCTGGCCAGCTGGTGGTTCCTGCACGAGAGCGGGATCCACGCCACCGTCGCCGGTGTCGCCCTCGGCCTGCTCACCCGGGTCCTTCCCGACGACCACGAGACCAGCCCGCCCGCGGAACGGCTCGAGCACCGGCTCTCGCCGCTCAGCACGGGGGTCGCGGTGCCGTTCTTCGCGCTGATGAGCGCCGGGGTGGTCGTCGCCGACCTGGGCGGCTTGGCCACCGAGCCGATCTTCCTCGGGGTGGTGCTCGGTCTCGTCGTCGGCAAGCCCATCGGGATCCTCGGCGGCTCGTGGCTCGTCACCCGGTTCACCCGGGCCGAGCTCGACGAGAGCGTGTCGTGGCGGGATCTGCTCGGGGTGGCGATCCTGGGGGGCGTGGGCTTCACGGTCTCGCTGCTGGTCGCCGACCTCTCCTTCGCTGACGCCCGCGCCGAGGAGGCTAAGACGGCCGTCCTGATCGCCTCTCTGGCCGCGGCCCTCCTCGGCGCTGCGCTGCTGCGGCGTCGCAACCGCCACCACCAGGCGACCTGAACGATAGGGTCGGACCCGGAACCACGACAGTCCTGAACGCCAGCTCGCGAAAGGCAAGGCCCATGGCATACCGAGAGCCCGCTCCGGAAGAGCCGACGATCGGCAAGTTGGTCGTCGACGCGTTCGACGACTTCGGGACCCTGCTCCGGCACATCATCGAGCTCGCCAAGTCGGAGCTGAAGGTGAGCGTCCGCGCCGGTGGAACGGCGATCGCCCTGTTCGCACTGGCTGGCTTCATCTCGCTGCTCGCGATCATCATGGTCTCGATCGCGATCGCGTTCTTCATCGTGATGGCCGGCCTCGATCCCGCCTGGGCGTTCCTGATCGTCTTCGGCGGCTACCTGCTGCTCGCCGGGCTGCTCGCCTTCGTCGGGTACCTGCGGGTGCGCAAGGTCAAGGCGCCCGAGCGGACCATGGCCCAGGCGAGCGAGATCCCGCGAGCGTTCAGCCACGAGGGATAGGCCTCGGGGGCGGAGGCCCTGCCTTCCGCCACCACATCTCGACGCGTTCGGTCGAGGCTTTGTTCCTCAACCTCGCTCGCTGCTCGTTGACCGACGATCAAGGCCGCTGGCGCGCGTCCTTGATCAGGCGCAGTTGCCGGTCGGGACAGGCGAGGTCTTGCGCAGGGACTTGAGCACCGCAGTACCGACCTGGTCCGCGGTCAGCGCGTAGCCGGTCTGCTTGTCGCTGACCGAGGCCGCGAAGATCACGCCGAGGACCTTCCCGTCCATGGACACCAACGGTCCGCCGGAGTTACCCGGCCGGACCTTCCCGCGCAGCGAGAACACGTCCCGGGTGACGGTCCCGCGGCCGTAGATGTCCGGCGAGCGAAGTCGCTGCTCGGCCCGGATCCGCGCCGGCTGGGCGTCGAACGGACCGTCGTTCGGGAAGCCGAGGACGACCGCCGGTTGCCGCGGCTGACCGCCCGGGTCGGTGTCGAACTCGACGGTCGGCCCGTCGATGTCGACGTCGAGGACCGCCACGTCGACGTCGGCGTCGTAGTACACGACCTTCGCCGCAACGCTCCGGGTCCCGACCTGGACCCGCGGCTCGTCGACCCCGGCGACGACGTGCGCGTTGGTCATCAGCTTGCGCGGGGCGAAGAGGAACCCGCTGCCCTCGATGCCGTCGCCGCAGTCGTTGCTGCCACGGATCTTGAAGACGCTCAGCTGCGCCTCCTGGACCTCGGGGTCGCGGACGACGTTGCCGGGCGCCGGGTTGACCGGGACGATCCGCTCGGGCGCGAACGGCTCCAGGTAGCGCGGGAAGAAGCTGGACCCGACGACCTGGTCGAAGCCGCGCAGAAGACCCTGGGCACTGGCCGGCATCACGTCGTTGACCCGGGTGAGCACCTTCGACTCGCGGACCAGCGGACCGATGCCGGGGATCTGCGACCCGCTCACCGCGACCCCGAGCATCCACGTCACGGTCAGGACCGCCACGACGGACAAGAGGCTGCCGCCGACCGCGTCGACGGCGCGGATCGGCTGCCAGGTGATCTGGTCGCGCACCTTCGTGCCGCCGTACTGGAGGAACGCCTGCCCGAACGACGCGCAGACCAGGACGACGAAGAGGGCTGCCAAGGAGACCCAGAGCGAGGGAGCTGCATCGCCGAGCAGCTGCGGGGCGAGCCAGATCCCGAGCAGGCCGCCGAGGATCAGGCCGACCGTCGCGAACGCACCGGTGATGAAGCCCTGCCAGTACCCGGAGAGCGCGTACGCCACCACCACAAGCAGGAGACACCAGTCGAGAAGGTTCATGGTCGCTTTCGGGTCGTACGGCGCTGCCGTGGGGGCCGGGGTCCGGGCTGGGTCAATCCTGACGTACGCGGAGCATGTATTCCGGTAGCTCCCGGGTGATCGACGCGTCCCAGGGTCGGGTGAGCCCGACGAAGTCGAAGAGCTTGGTGATCAGACCGGCGGTGAAGCCCCAGAGCAGGACGTCCTTCTGCTCCCCGATCAGGAAGCCCGGGCTGGAGTAGCCGGCGGGGTGGGTCACCGTGAGCCGGTGGGCAGGGTCGAGCAGCTCCTCCAGCGGCGCGCGGAAGACGGCATGCACCTCCGCAGTGTCCACGACACCGACCGGGGAGTGCTCCCGCCACCAGGCCAGCACCGGGGTGACGGCGAAGTTGCTCGGCGGCAGCCAGAGCTCGGGCAGCGTGGCCAGGACGTCGACGCCGGACGGGTCCAGGCCGACCTCCTCCTGCGCCTCGCGGAGCGCAGCAGCGGTCGGCGAGGCGTCCTCGGGATCCACCGAACCGCCCGGGAAGGAGACCTGCCCCGGGTGCGACCGCATCGTGTGCGCACGCTCGGTGAGCAGCAGGTCGGGGCCCGCGGGGCCCTCTCCGAACAGCATCAGCACGGCGCCGGGCCGGGCCCCGGAGTCCTCGGGCGGCAGGAACTTGGTGATGTCCTCGCCGGTGATCGCCAGGGCGCCGTCGCGGATCGGCAGCATCCAGTCCGGCAGGTCGTGCTGCGGACCGGCCGCCTCCGACGTCGGGGTCATGCCGGCCCCTGGGCCCTGACCAGCTTCACGGCAGCCTCCGGGTCGGTCGGCCCTTCGCCGTAGGACGGGCACCACTGCGCCACGGTGCACGCACCGCACGCAGGCTTCTTCGCGTGGCAGACCCGACGCCCGTGCCAGATCAGGTGGTGGCTCAGCATCGTCCAGGTGGATTTCGGGAAGAGCGCGCCGACGGCGTGCTCGGCCTTGACCGGGTCGGTCTCCTGGGTCCACCCGAACCGACGGGCCAGGCGCCCGAGATGGGTGTCGACGGTGATGCCCGGGACGCCGAAGGCATTCCCGAGGACCACGTTGGCGGTCTTCCGCCCCACCCCGGGCAGGGTGACCAGGTCCTCCAGGCGGCCCGGCACCTGACCGTCGTACCGCTCGACGAGGGCGGCCGAGAGCTTCAGCAGGGACTCGGTCTTGGCCCGGAAGAACCCGA
This sequence comes from Marmoricola sp., assembly GCA_046598495.1. Classification (GTDB taxonomy): domain Bacteria; phylum Actinomycetota; class Actinomycetes; order Propionibacteriales; family Nocardioidaceae; genus Marmoricola. The sequence continues at coordinate 30,970 of JBKJIR010000040.1, forward strand.
GCGGGCCGATGATCCGCTCCAGGTCGTCGCGGGGTGCAGCCGCCATCGCTTTCGGGTCCGGGTACGCCGCGAAGAGGGTGGGTCGGACCGTGTTCACCCGGCGGTCGGTGGTCTGCGCGCTCAACACGGTGACGACGAGGAGCTCGAACGGGTTGTCGAAGTCCAGCTCACAGGTCGCATCCGGGTAGGTTTGGCCCAGTGCGCGGTCGATCTTGCGCGCACGGCGCACCAGCGAGGTGTCGGAACCAGGAGCGCTGCCCGGAGCGCTGCTCACCGGGGTCTCGGAGGCGGTACGGGGCACGATCGACAGCCTACGCAGCAATGCCGACAGATCCACGCCGCGGGTGTTCCGTGACGGGACGCGCGGGATGCGCCACACTGTGACCTGCAACACTGGGGGGTGGCCCGACGGGCCCTCTCGACCTTGGAAGGAATGTGGAGTGGACAACGACGTGCTGCGTCAGGCACCACTGTTCAGCGCCCTCGACGACGATGCGGCGGTCGCGCTGCGCTCGTCGATGTCAGAGGCCCGGTTGCGACGCGGGGAGGTGCTCTTCCACGAAGGCGACTCCGGCGACAAGCTCTACCTGGTCACCGACGGCAAGGTGAAGCTCGGCCGCACGTCCTCGGACGGTCGGGAGAACCTGCTCGCCATCCTCGGC
>JBKJIR010000017.1:0-45806 GCA_046598495.1 Marmoricola sp.
TGCGTGCCGGTCGTACAGCTCGCGCATGGCGGCGCTGTCCCCGTCACCGGCGGCCCGGACCAGCTCGGCATCGCCTCGCTGGTCCGGTCCTGTTCCCGGCTGGAACTGCCTCATGACCTCACTGTCGCATCGAGTCCCGGCTTTGGTTCCCGGCCCGGAATCGGTCTAGCCCGCGAGGGTCGCTGACAAAACCCGTTGTCCGTCCAGAACCTCCGACGTACCGTGGTCGTACACGGAAAGGAGGTGGTCCCAGACATGATTTCTTCTAGGACGAGTGAGGTGGCTGCTCGCTAGCAGCGGCCCGCCCCTTCTGGGGCAACGTCGGCGCTGCCGACGGCGAAATCCAACGCAGTCACCCGACCCGCAGGCGAACCGGTAGTCCGCCGGTGCTGGGCCCCCTGGCCCGACGCCTGCGGGTCGCTGCGTTCCCGGGTCCCGTGTGACGCCGCTCATGAAGGTTGCATCCGGCAACTAAATAGTTGCAGAATGCAACTATGACTTCTTCCACTGCCGCTCCGGCTGAGCAGTCCGGCCAGATGTCACACCGAGAGATCCTCGAGGCGATGAGCGGCCTCCTCCTCGCGATGTTCGTCGCGATGCTCTCCAGTACCGTCGTCTCCAACGCGCTGCCGACGATCGTCACCGACCTGAACGGCAACCAGTCCGGCTACACCTGGATCGTGGTCGCGACCCTGCTGACGATGACGGCCTCTACCCCGATCTGGGGCAAGCTCGCCGACCAGTTCAGCAAGAAGGCGCTCGTTCAGACCGCGCTTGTCATCTACGTGATCGGCTCGCTGGTCGCCGCCCTCGCGCCGTCCATGGGCGTGCTCATCGGCGCCCGCGCCTTCCAGGGCCTCGGCGTCGGCGGCCTGACCGCGCTCGTCCAGGTCGTCATCGCCTCGATGGTGCCGCCGCGCGAGCGCGGCCGGTACTCCGGCTACATCGGCGCGGTCTTCGCGATCGCGACCGTCAGCGGCCCACTCATCGGCGGTGTGCTGGTCGACGTCCCCGGTCTCGGCTGGCGCTCCACCTTCTACGTCGGCATCCCGATCGCGGCGCTCGCCTTCGTGGTTCTGCAGAAGACGCTGCATCTCCCCGTCGTACGACGGAAGGTGACCATTGACTACCTCGGCGCCGGGCTCATCGTCGGAGGTGTCTCGACCCTGCTGATCTGGGTCTCGCTGGCGGGCAACGAGTACGCCTGGGGGTCGGCGACCAGCCTCGGCCTGGTCGCGCTCGGTCTCGTCACCCTGGCGGTCGCCGTCTTCGTCGAGGTGAAGGTCGCCGTCGAGCCGGTGATCCCGGTGCAGATGTTCCGCGACCGGACGACCTCGCTCGCCACCATCGCGAGCGTCTTCGTGGGCGTCGCCATGTTCGGCTCCACCGTCTACCTCTCCCAGTACTTCCAGGTCGCCCGCGGGATGTCGCCGACGCACGCCGGTCTGATGTCGATCGCCATGGTCGGTGGCCTGCTCGTCGCCAGCATCATCAGCGGGCGGGTCATCACCGCGACCGGACGTTGGAAGAAGTTCCTGGTCGGCGGCATGGTGCTGGTCGTCTCCGGTTTGGTGATGCTGAGCTTCATCGACGAGAAGACCCCGCTGCTGGTGATCGGCGTGTACATGGCGATCCTGGGCGTCGGGCTCGGCTCGACGATGCAGAACCTGGTGCTCGCGGTGCAGAACAAAGCGACGGCCTCCGACATCGGCACCGCCAGTGCGGTCGTCACGTTCTTCCGCTCGATGGGAGGCTCGATCGGGGTCTCGGCGCTCGGCGCCCTGCTCAGCGCCCAGGTCTCGGAGAAGGTCCGGGCCGGACTGGCCGCGATGAACATCCCGACCTCGAGCCACCAGAGCCACGAGCTTCCCGATCTCGATGCCCTCCCGGGTCCGGTCAGGGCCGTCTTCGAGCACGCCTTCGGATCCGCCACCGGCGAGCTCTTCCTGGTCGCGACGCCGTTCGCAGTGGCAGCACTGATCGCGGTCGTCTTCATCCGCGAGGTGCCGTTGCGTACGACGCTCGGGGAGCCCGAGCCGGTCGTCGTCGAAGGGGTCAGCTGATGCTCACGCCGGAGGAGCAGGAGAAGGACCAGGCGTTGCGGGGCCTGGAGCACGAGATCGGCCGGCTGCTGCGCCGGATCCGTCGCGGCATCGGCGAGAGGGCGGCGCAGGTCGACCCGAGCCTGACCGCGACGGCGTACCCGCTGCTGGTCACCCTGGTCGAGCTCGGTCCGCACCGCGCCGCCGATCTCGCCGACCTGTTCGCGCTCGACAAGGGCGCCGTCAGCAGGGTGGTCCACCAGCTTCTCGAGCTCGACCTGATCGAGCGGGCCCCGGACCCGCAGGACGGCCGCGCGTCGATCCTGTCGGCCACGGCCAAGGGCAAGGACCGCCTCGCGGAGACCGCGGACCGGCGCCACCAGGAGATCGGTGCCCGGCTCGCCGACTGGGACCCGACGAGCATCGCGGACCTGGCGGCGGGGCTGGCCCGGTTCAATGCCGCAGTCTCGGACTAGGCGCGACATCGCGGCGTACGCTGGTCCGGTGGACGAGGGAACACAGCCTGCCGGGGGCGATGGCGCGGGCGCGCTGCTCGACGCCGTGCTGCTGATCAGCTCCGGCCTCGACCTTCGGGGTTCACTGGAGCGTCTGGTCGAGGCGTCCTGCGCCCTGACCGGTGCCCGGTACGGCGTCCTCGGGCTCATCGACGACGACGGCGTGATCGCGGACTACGTGATCCGGGGCCTCGACCAGGAGACGATGGACAAGATCGCCTCGCTGCCGACCTGCCAGGGGGTGCTCGGCGTCCTGGTGGAGGACCCGCGGCCGCTGCGCCTGACCAACGTGGCCGACCATGCCCGCGCGCTCGGGTTCCCGCCGAACCACCCCCCGATGACCTCGTTCCTCGGCGTCCCGCTGACCGTCGACGGGCAGATCTACGGCAACCTGTACCTCACCGAGAAGGAGGGCGGCGGGCAGTTCACCGAGCGTGACGAGATCCGCCTCCAGACCCTGTCCGAGGTGGCCGGCCACGTCATCGCCAACGCCCGCACCCACGCGCTGAGCGAGCGCCGGCACCGCTGGCGCGAGGCGGGGATCGCGATGTTCGACATGCTCCAGGACTCGGTCCACGTCGACGACGCCCTTTACGAGGTCGCTGCCCGGCTCCGCCAGGTCGCCGACGCCACCCTGGTGGCCGTTATCGAGGACCAGGGCGAGGGACCTCTCCCGGTCGCGGTCGACCGCAGCGAGGACTTCCCCGGCTCCCACCTCGACAAGGTGATCGAGCTCTCCGAGCTGGCCATCGCCGACTCGATCGACAGCGGGGTGGTGATGGCGCTGCCCCGCGTCGGCCAGACGGTTTCCTACGTCGTCCCGATGCCGTCCAAGCTCGCGCCGGGACACTGCTTGCTGGTCGTCGTGGACGACCCCGGGATCGACCTGGAGAGCCCCGATCTCGAGCTGCTGTCGGCCTTCGCCGACCAGGCCTCGCTGGCACTGGACCGGACCCAGGCGCTCGCGGAGCGGCAGGAGCACCTGCTCGTCGCCGATCGCGACCGGATCGCCCGGGACCTGCACGACACCGTCATCCAGCGCCTCTTCGCCACCGCGCTCCAGCTCCAGGGGCTCCGCCGGCTCGCGGTCTCGGACGAGGTGAAGCAGCGGCTCGACGAGTCGGTGGCCGAGCTGAACACGACCATCCGCGACATCCGGTCGACCATCTTCGAGCTCCGCCACCATGACGGCGGCTCGCTCAAGGCGGAGATCCGCGGCCTGGCCAAGGAGTACGTGCCGACCCTCGGGTTCACGCCGTTCGTCCGGATCCGCGGCCCCGTGGACGTGGTCCTCCCCGAGCAGACCGCTCAGCACCTGCTGGCGACCCTGCGCGAGGCGCTCTCGAACGTGGCCCGTCACGCCGAGGCGGACGCCTGCATCGTCGAGGTCGAGGCGACCGGGGACCGGGTGGTCCTGCGGGTCTCCGACAACGGCCGCGGGCTCGGCGACCAGATCAATGAGAGCGGTCTGCGCAACGTACGCCGCCGCGCGCTCGACCTCGGCGGGACCTTCCTGATCGCCGCCGAGGAACCGCACGGGACGCTGCTGGAGTGGCACGTACCGCTGGGTGGCTGAGTCCGCGACTCAGGCCTCCGGCAGCCAGACCTTCTTGGCCAGCAACAGCCCGTCTCCGACCGGGAGCAGCACCGGCACCAGCGACTCGTGCTCGTTGATGACGCGGCCGAGCTCGCGGATCGCGATCGTGTCCGGGTCGCGCTGCGCCGGGTCTGCGACCCGGTCGTGCCAAAGCGCGTTGTCGAACGCGACCACGCCGCCGGGGCGGAGCAGCCGCAGGGCTTCACGCAGGTACTCCGGGTACTCCTGCTTGTCGCCGTCGGCGAAGACGATGTCGTAGTGGCCGTCGGTGAGCCGCGGCAGCACCTCGAGGGCGGCACCGGGGATGAGCCGGGCGCGCTGGGCCGGGATGCCGGCCTCGGTGAAGGTCTCCTTGGCGAGGCGCTGGTGCTCGGCCTCGGTGTCCACCGACGTCAGGACGCCGTCGGGACGCATGCCGCGCAGCATCCAGAGGCCGGAGACGCCGGTCCCGGTGCCGATCTCGACGACCGCGCGGGCGTCCAGGACCGAGGCGAGGAAGCGCAGCGCGGCTCCGGCGCCGGGGCCGATCGCGACGACCCCGACCTCCTCGGCACGGGCACGGGCGTTCGCCAGGACCGTGTCCTCGGCGACGTACTCCTCGGAGTAGGTCCAGCTCGCGGGCTTCGGTGCGGTGACGATGACGGCCTCCTGGTTCGGTGCCCGGTCCCGGGCGTTTGGGGGACTGTACCGCCGTAGCGCGGGCGGGAGTGGGAACACTTCGGGCCGGGCAACCGTTCTTCTGAAGAGGCCGGGCGTGCTGCAGATTGCTGGCTCTGCCTCAGGGCGGTCTCAGCCGTCTCTCAACTTGTGTTCCTAGCGTGGAGGTTCCAGCACCCGATGGTCCGTCGTCTCGACACGTACCGCAGCAAGGAGCCCGCCATGAGCCAGCCCTCGAGTGAGCAGCGCGGCGACGCGACTCCGGCCGTCCCGACGTGGGACCAGATCGTGGCCGAGCACTCCACCCGGGTCTACCGGCTCGCCTACCGGCTGACCGGCAACCCGTACGACGCCGAGGACCTGACCCAGGAAGTGTTCGTCCGGGTCTTCCGCTCCCTGCACACCTACACCCCGGGCACCTTCGAGGGCTGGCTGCACCGGATCACGACCAACCTCTTCCTCGACCAGGCCCGCCGCAAGAGCCGGATCCGCTTCGACGCCCTCCCCGAGGACGCCGACAACCGGCTGCCCAGCCACGTGGCCGCGCCGGACGTCGCCTACCTGAGCCGGATGTTCGACGCCGACATCGAGGCCGCGCTCGCCGAGCTGTCCCCGGACTTCCGGGCCGCTGTCGTCCTCTGCGACGTCGAGGGACTGAGCTACGAGGAGATCGCCGACGTGCTCGGCGTGAAGATGGGCACCGTGCGATCGCGGATCCACCGGGGTCGCTCGATGCTGCGCAAGGCTCTCGCCCACCGGGCCCCGTCACCGGGACGGGTGCGGGTCTCCGGTCCTCAGCTCGCCGGGCAGGTCCACTGATGGCCGGCACGCGGGCGACCAGGACGTGGGCGCTGTGATCCTCAGGATCCACGGTCACATCGGGTCGAACGCGTCGGCGCTCGTCGACGGCCAGCTCTCCCCGGCAGAGGAAGAGCGCGCCTGGCGCCACATCATGGGGTGCCCGGGGTGCCGCCGTCTGGTCGAGCGCGAGGGCTGGATCAAGCAACGGATCGCCGGCTTGGCAGCGCCCACGACGATCACCGCGCCGGCCGGTCTGCTCGGCTCCCTGTACGACGTCGACGCCTGGTCGCAGGTCGACGCGATCGAACGCCGTTCCACCCGCCGCCGGGCCACGGTCGCCCTGGTCGGCGCCGGTTCGGTCGGGGTCGCGGTGCTGGCGCTGCTGACGGTGACGACGCCGCCCGCGGGTCAGGGCGAGGTCCCGGGGCCGGCGATGATCGGCAACGGCGTACCGACCCGTGACGCCCCGGGGACCGGCCTGAGTGTCGATATCGAGAATGCCGCCTTCGGCGGTAGGTCAAGATAGGTACGTGAGCGACACCCAGACCCCCGGCGTCGCCGGCGAGAACCCGTCCGAGCCCGGCATCGAGCCGACCACGCCGTACGCCGCGCAACCGTCGTCGGCCGAGGCAGTGACCGAGCCGGTTCCCGCGTACCCCGCGCCCACGGCGTCGCCGTACCCCGCGCCGGCACCGCCGCCCTACCAGAGCCCGTACGGCGCCCCGGCGTACCCGTCGCCGGCGTACCAGCAGCCCGTGTTCCCGGCTGCTACGCCCGGGAGCGCCCGCCCCCGGTTGCCGCGCTGGACGTGGCCGCTCGTGGCGTTCCTGGCCCTGGTCGTCGGCGCTGTCGGAGGTGCCCTCGGTGGCGCCGCCATCGTGGAGAACGACGCCGCCGACCCCGGGACCGCGGGCGTCTACAAGATCGAGCCGCGCACCGCGGCGCCGCTCCCCGACGACAACGTCAGCATCGCGGCGGTCGCCGAGAAGCTGCTGCCGAGCACGGTGCAGATCATCGCCGAGTACAAGGGCGTCGACTCCGGCGCTGCCGGGTCGGGCTTCTTCTTCGACAAGCAGGGTCACGTGATCACCAACAACCACGTGATCGAGGAGGCGGCCAAGGACGACGGCAAGATCCAGGTGATCGATTCCGAAGGGGTCCGCCACGACGCCTCCGTCGTCGGGCGGAGCCCGGTCTACGACATCGCGGTGCTCAAGATCAAGGCGTTCCAGGGTCTGGTCCCGGCGGCCCGCGGCTCGGCGGACCAGATGCGCGTCGGCGAGATCGTCGTGGCCAGCGGGTCGCCGCTGCGGTACGCCGCCTCGATCACCAGCGGCATCATCAGTGCGAAGAATCGACCGGTCACGACCGGCGGCGAGGGCGACGAGGCGTCGTTCATCAACGCGATCCAGACCGACGCGGCGATCAACCCGGGCAACTCCGGCGGCCCCCTGGCGAACCTGCAGGGCCAGGTCATCGGGGTCAACTCCGCCCTGGCGTCGCTCGGCGGGGCCTCGGACGAGGCCGCCAACATCGGCATCGGCTTCTCCATCCCGATCGAGCAGGTCCTGGTCACCGCGGGGCAGATCCTGCGGACCGGCAAGGCCCAGTACCCGGTCATCGGCGTCTCCGTGACCGGGACCGAGGCTCAGGACGGGGCCGCGGTCAAGGAGATCAACAGCGGTACCCCGGCCGCGGACTCCGACCTCCGGGTCGGCGACATCATCACCATGGTCGACGGCGTCCCCGTCAGCGACCAGACCGACGTGATCGTGGCGATCAGGTCGCACGTCCCGAGCGACACCGTCGAGCTGACGGTCCGGCGCAAGGGGCAGACCCTGACGATTCCGGTCGGCCTGATCGGCAAGGTCGGCTAGGGGCTTAGGTCGCCTCGACGTCGTACGGCGGCCGCTCGTCGGGCTCCAGGTCAGGGCCGCCGGTGCGTTCGGCGAGCCGGGCCTTCTGGGACTCGGCGAGGTCGTCGGCGTCCATCGCCTCGAGGAGGTGCTTGCGGATCGCCACCCGCGGGTCGAGGTCGGTCAGCTTGAGGTCGGCGAACTCGGGGCCGAGCTCGCTGCGCAGGTCGTTCTGGGCGGACTGGGCGAACGTGCGCAGCTGACGGAGCATCCGGCCCGCCTGCCGGGCGTAGTCGGGGAGCCGGTCGGGGCCGAAGACGAGAATCCCGACCACGAGGATCACCGCCAACTCGGGCAGTCCGATGCCGAACATGCTGCGAGTCTAGGTCGGGGTTCGGCGCGGTGGTGGAGGAGGTCGCTCTGCGACCGTCCCGCAACCTCAGAGCCGGCCGGCGGGGGTCAGGCCGAGCTGCATCCCGGCGAGTCCGCGACCGCGACCGGCCAGCGTCGTCGCCATTGCGATGAGCGCCCGGGCGGACGGGCTGGTCGGGTCGGACACGACGACCGGAGTGCCGGCGTCACCGCCCTCCCGCAGGGAGATGTCCAGCGGGATGTCGGCGAGCACCGGGACGTCGTACCCGAAGCGCTGGCTCAGCGTCGCCGCGACCCGGGCACCACCGCCGGAACCGAAGATCTCCAGGCGGTGCTCCTTGCCCTCGCCCGTGCAGTGCGGGCACGGCAGGTAGCTCATGTTCTCGACGACGCCGATGACGCGCTGGTGCATCATCGAGGCCATCGTGCCGGCGCGCTCGGCGACCTCGGCGGCAGCTTCCTGCGGAGTGGTCACGACGATGACCTCGGCGCTCGGCAGGTGCTGGCCCAGCGAGATGGCGACGTCGCCGGTGCCCGGCGGGAGGTCGAGCAGCAGGGCGTCGAGGTCGCCCCAGTAGACGTCGGCGAGCATCTGGACCAGTGCGCGGTCGAGCATCGGTCCGCGCCAGGCGACGACCTGGTCGCGTCGCGGCTTGAGCATCCCGATCGAGATTACCGAGACGCCACTGGCGGTCGGGACCGGCATGATCAGGTCGTCGACCTGGGTGGGACGGGTGTCCGCGATACCGAACATCGCCGGGATCGAGTGGCCGTAGATGTCGGCGTCGACGACCCCGACCCGCAGGCCCTGGGCGGCGAGCGCCATCGCGAGGTTGACGGTCACCGAGGACTTGCCGACGCCGCCCTTGCCGGAGGCGATCGCGTAGACCTTGGTGAGCGAGTCGGGCTTGCCGAACGGGATCTCCCGCTGGGCCTGGCCGCCGCTGAGCACGTCCTTGAGGCCGGCGCGCTGCTCGGCGGTCATCACGCCCAGCTCGAGCTCGACGCCGGTCACGCCGGCGACGCTGCCGACCGCAGCGGTCACGTCGCGGGTGATGGTGTCCTTCAGCGGGCAGCCCGCGACCGTGAGCAGGACCGTGACGTCGACCTTGCCGGTGTCGTCGATCTCGACGGACTCGACCATGCCGAGCTCGGTGATCGGACGCTTGATCTCCGGGTCGTTCACGGTTGCCAGGGCAGCCTGGATCTGCTCGAGGACGGGGGATGTCATGAACACCAGCCTACGTCGTCAGGAAGAGGCGTTCTCCCCGCGGTCCGGTCCTGGACCGTGGTCCTGCTCACCCTCCGCAGCCTCCGGATCGGGCTCGTCACGCTCGTCCAGGTCGGCCAGCAGACCGCGGAGCTCGGAGCGCAGGAAGTCGCGGGTGGCGACCTCGCCCAATGCCATCCGGAGCGAGGCGACCTCGCGGGCCAGGAACTCCATGTCCGCGTGCGCCCGGGTGTTCGCCTGGCGGTCCTGCTCGGTCATCACCCGGTCGCGGACCTCCTGGCGGTTCTGCGCGAGCAGGATCAGCGGGGCGGCGTACGACGCCTGCAGGCTGAGCATCAGGGTCAGGAAGATGAACGGGTAGTCGTCCCAGCGCAGCGCGTCGGGAGCGACCAGGTTCCAGAGGATCCAGACCACCACGAAGAGCGTCATGTAGATCAGGAAGCGGGCCGTTCCCATGAACCGGGCGAACTGCTCGGCGAACGAGCCGAACCGGTCCTGGTCCGGGGCGGGTCGGCGTACCCCGGAGCGGCCGACGAGGGAGCGGCGGATCTCCTGGGGCTGGTCGAGGCGTAGCCGGCCGCGCTCGTCGGCCTTCTTGTCCGGCTTCTTCTCCGGCTTCTTCTCCGGGCCGCGGCGCTCCGGCTTGCGCGGGTCGGGCGTCATCACGGCTAGACCTGCTCGATCTTGCGGTCGCGCCAACCGTCGGGCAGCAGGTGGTCGAGGAGGTCGTCGACGGTGACGGTGCCGAGCAGGCGACCCTCGTCGTCCACCACCGGCGCGGCGACCAGGTTGTAGGTGGCCAGGAAGGTCGCGACGTCCTCGAGACTCGCGTCCGCGTGCAGGTAGGTCAGACCGGTGTCCAGGACGCCGGCGACCAGCTCGGAGGGGGGCTCGCGCAGCAGCCGCTGGATGTGGGCGACACCGATCAGCTTTCCGGTCGGGGTCTCCAGCGGCGGGCGGCACACGTGCACGAGCGCGGCCAGCGACGGGGTGAGCTCCTCGCTGCGGACCCGGGCGAGGGCCTCGGCGACGGTGGCGTCGGGGGACAGGATCACCGGCTCCGGCGTCATCATGCCGCCGGCGGTCTGCTCGCCGTAGGAGAGCAGCCGCCGGACGTCCGCTGCCTCGTCGGGCTCCATCAGCTCGAGCAGCCGGGCGGCCGTCTCCGGGGGGAGGTCGGCGATCAGGTCGGCGGCGTCGTCCGGTGACATCTCCTCGAGGACATCGGCGGCCCGCTCCTGGCTGAGGGCGGCGAAGATCTCGACCTGGTCCTCCTCGGGCAGCTCCTCGATCACCGCGGCGAGGCGCTCGTCGTCCAGGGCCGCGACCAGCTCGCTCCGGCGGTCCGCCGGGAGGTCGTGGATGACGTTGGCGGCGTCCGCGGGCTTGAGGTCGGCGAGGGTCGCGATCAGGTGGGTGGTGCCCTGGTTGGCCTCGCGTCCGTGCAGCCCGTCCACGTCGCTCCACTCGACCACGTGGGTCTGGCCGCGGCGGCGGAAGCCCTTGCTGGTCTCCTGCAACGCCACCCGGGAGAGCACCCAGTCGCGGGTGCGGGCCTGCTCCATGGCGACGTCGAAGACCATCCCCTCGACGCCGGTGCTGGTCACCCGGACCTTGCGGTCCAACATCTGTCCGATCACCAGGGTCTCGGCGGCCCGGAGCTCGAAGCGGCGCATGTTGAGCAGGCCGGTGGTGATCACCTGGCCGGGGTCGATGTTGGTGACCCGGGTCATCGGGGCGAACACCCGGCGGCGCCCGAAGACCTCGACGACGAGACCGACCACCCGCGGCTGCCGGGCGTCGGTGCGGAGCGCCACGACCACGTCGCGGACCTTGCCGACCTGGTCCCCGCGTGGGTCGAACACCGGCAGCCCGGCGAGGCGGGCTGCGTAGACGCGGGTCGGTGTCGTGCTCACGAGGTTCGAGCCTACGGGTTCGCCGCCCGTTGTGAGGTGCAGGATGAGGTCATGCGCGGCACCTTTCTCGACCCGAGGACCCTCGGTCTCCTCGCAGTCGGGGTGGTGGCGGTCTCGCTGGCGGCGCCGCTGATGGCTGCGTTGGTCGTGCCGTCGCTGGCGATCGCCTTCTGGCGCAACGCCATCGCCACCGCGCTGATCGCTCCGGTCCTGGTCGGCACCCGCCGGGCGGAGGTGGGACGGCTGAGCCGGCGGCAGGCTGGTGCGCTGGCCCTCGCCGGGCTCTGCCTCGCCGCCCACTTCGGGTTCTGGATCAGCTCTCTGACCATGACCTCGGTGGCCTCCAGCACCGCGATCGTCTCGCTCCAGGTGATCTGGGTGGTCGGGTACGACCTGGCGCGGGGCACCGCGATCGGCCGCAACGCACTGCTCGGGGTGCTGGTCGCGACCACCGGCGCGCTGGTGGTCTCCGGCGTGGACCTGGCGATCTCGCCGCGGGCCCTCGCCGGCGACGGGTTGGCGCTCCTCGGCTCGATCGGCGTCGCGGCGTACGCGGTCATCGGCGGCCGCGTCCGGCAGAGCGTGAGCACGACCGTCTACACCTTCGGCTGCTACGGCACCGCCGCCGTGGTGCTGGCGTTCGCGGCCGTGGTCGCCGGTCAGGACCTGACCGGGTACGACGCCGACCAGTGGTGGCTGCTGGTCCTGCTGGCCCTGACCGCGCAGCTGCTGGGCCACTCGGTCTTCAACCACCTGCTCCGGCGGCTCTCCCCGATGGTCATCTCGTTGACGATCCTGCTGGAGATCCCGGGGGCCTCGCTGATCGCTGCGGTCTGGCTCGGTCAGGTGCCGGGCCCGGCCGCCGTCGTCGGGCTGGCGCTGATCCTCGCCGGGATGGCGGTGGTGATCCGGGCGGCCCCGCCGTCAGTCGAGGCCGTTCCCGGCTGACCAGGCCTCGCGGGTGATGACGAAGTGCTGCGACGGGTCGTCGTACCAGGTGTGCACGACGCCGCGGTCCTCCATGCCGAGCTGCCGGCAGACGGACTGGGAAGGGCCGTTGGTCAGGTGCGTGACCGCGTGGATCTCCGTCAGGCCCCCGGTGAAGCCGCGGGCCAGGACCGCGCGTGCCGCCTCGGCGGCGTAGCGCCTGCCCCAGGCCTGCGGATGGAGGTGCCAGCCGATCTCGATCTCGCCGTGCTCGGCGTTGGGCAACGGGACCAGCAGGACGGCGCCGACGGTACGCCCGGTGAGCGGCCCGTCCTCGATGACGTCGAGAGCCCAGAAGCCGCACGGCGGGTCGTCGCGCAGCAGCCAGGCCCCGATCCGCTCGCGGGCCTGGTCGAGATCCTGGAGCAGCACCGGCTCACCGTCGCCGAGCCACTGGACGACCTCGACCCGGCTGTGGATGTCCAGCACCGCTGGGGCGTCATCGATGGTCCAGTCGCGGATCCGGAGCCGGTCGGTCTCGATGAGCACGAGCTCACTCTGGCACGGCGGGACGGGTGTGGTCGTGACCTGCATCATGGCCGCCGCGGTCGAGCCTTTCGATACCGGCGGGTAATATCGGCGGGTGTCCTGGGCCCGTCACCCGCCCGGGGCATTGGCTTCCACGCCCGTGACCGGAAGGACGGCATCACCATGGCTCGACTGGCCCAGACCGAGGGACTCAACGACATCCAGGAGGAGATCCTCAAGGCCGTCCGTGCGTTCACGAACGAGAAGATCATCCCGGTCGCCCAGGAGCTCGAGCACGCCGACGAGTACCCGACCGAGATCATCGAGGGCCTCAAGGAGCTCGGTGTCTTCGGCCTGATGATCCCCGAGGAGTACGGGGGCCTCGGTGAGTCGCTGCTCACCTACGCCCTCTGCGTCGAGGAGATCGCTCGCGGCTGGATGAGCGTCTCCGGTGTCATCAACACCCACTTCATCGTGGCGTACATGGTGATGCAGCACGGCACCGACGAACAGAAGCAGAAGTACCTGCCGCAGATGGCCACCGGCGAGATGCGCGGCGCGTTCTCGATGTCCGAGCCCGGCCTCGGCTCCGACGTTGCCGCCGTGGCGACCAAGGCCACCAAGCAGGCCGACGGCAGCTACGCCATCACCGGCTCGAAGATGTGGCTGACCAACGGTGCCGAGTCCCGCCTGGTCGCCACGCTCTGCAAGACCGACGAGGGCGCGGACTCGGTCTACAAGAACATGACCACCTTCCTGATCGAGAAGGAGTCCGGCTTCGGGGAGACCGCTCCCGGCCTGACCATCCCGGGCAAGATCGACAAGATGGGCTACAAGGGCGTCGAGACCACCGAGATGGTGCTCGAGAACCACGTGGTCCGGGCCGACCAGGTCCTCGGTGGCGAGACCGGCAAGGGCTTCTACCAGATGATGGACGGGGTCGAGGTCGGCCGCGTCAACGTCGCCGCCCGCGCCTGCGGCCTGGCCATCCGTGGTTTCGAGCTCGGCGTCCAGTACGCCCAGCAGCGGCACACCATGGGCAAGCCGATCGCCAAGCACCAGGCGATCCTCTTCCGGATCGCGGAGATGGCGACCAAGGTCGAGGTCGCGCACACCATGATGGTCAAGGCGGCCCGGCTGAAGGACACCGGCCAGCGCATGGACGTCGAGGCCGGGATCGCCAAGATGGTGGCGTCGGAGTACGCGCACGAGGTCGTCGAGGATTCATTCCGGATCCACGGTGGCTACGGCTACTCCAAGGAGTACGAGATCGAGCGGCTCTACCGCGAGGTCGCCTTCATGCTCATCGGCGAGGGCACCACGGACATCCAGAAGATGATCATCGGCAACGCGATGCTGAAGGAATACCAGCTCAAGGGCTGAGAGGTTTCGACAGGCTCAACCAACGTCGGTTGAGCCTGTCGAAACCCTGCGGCTCGTCACTCGCCACGGATCGCCGCGGCGACCGCCTTCGGCACCTCGGGGTTGAAGACGCTCGGGACGATGAAGCTCGGGTTGAGCTGCTCGTCGGTGACGACGCGGGCGATGGCGGCGGCGGCCCGGAGCAGCATGTCGGTGGAGATGTCCCGGGCCCGGGCGTCGAGCAGGCCGCGGAACACGCCGGGGAACGCCAGCACGTTGTTGATCTGGTTGGGGTAGTCGCTCCGGCCGCTCGCGACCACCGCGGCGTACCGAGCTGCCTCGGCCGGGTCGATCTCGGGATCGGGGTTCGCCAGCGCGAAGATCACCGGGTCGGGCGCCATCCGGCTGATCCACTCCGCCTGGAGGACCCCCGGACCGCTGACCCCGATGAAGACGTCGGCGTCGGTGAGGGCGGCCAGCAGCGGACCGGTGACCCCGCGGGGGTTGGTGCGTCCGGCGAGTTCTGCCTTGGTCGGGGAGAGGTGCGGGTCGCCCTGGGCCAAGCAGCCCTCGTGGTCGGCGACGACGACGTCGACGGCGCCCGCCGCCATCAGCAGCCCGACGATGGCCGTGCCGGCGGCGCCGGCCCCCGCGACCACGATCCGGACGGCAGCGAGGTCCTTGTCGACGCAGCGCAGGGCGTTCGTGAGCGCCGCGAGCACGACGATCGCGGTGCCGTGCTGGTCGTCGTGGAAGACCGGGATGTCGAGCCGTTCGCGCAGCCGCGCCTCAATCTCGAAGCAGCGCGGCGCAGCGATGTCCTCCAGGTTGATGCCACCGAACCCCGGGGCGATCCCGGCGACGATCTCGACGATCAGGTCGGTGTCCTGGGTGTCCAGGCAGATCGGCCAAGCGTCGATGCCGGCGAACTCCTTGAACAGGGCCGCCTTGCCCTCCATCACCGGCAACGCGGCACCGGGGCCGATGTTGCCCAGTCCGAGGACGGCGGAACCGTCGGTGACCACCGCGACCGTGTTGCCCTTGCTGGTCAAGCGCGAGAGGTCCTCCGGGTGCTCCACCAACGCCATGCAGACCCGGCCGACGCCGGGGGTGTACGCCATCGACAGATCGTCACGCGTCTTCAGCGGGACCTTCGAGCGGACCTCGATCTTGCCGCCCAGGTGAAGCAGGAAGGTCCGGTCGGAGACCTTGTGCACCGTGACGCCCGCGATCTCCCCGACCGCTGCCACCAGCTCGGTGGCATGCTCGGAGTCGGAGGCCGAGCAGGTGACGTCGAGGACCAGCAGGTCGTGCCGTGAGTCGGCGACGTCGATCGCGGTGACGATGCCGCCGCCGTCGGAGATCGCGGTCGCGACCTGGCCGATCAGGCCGTGGTCCAGGGCCGTGTGCAAGCGCATGGTGATCGAGTAGGAACCGCTGGTCGCGGCCCGTCGCGGTTGCTCGGAGGCGGTGGGCATGTTTCGCATCCTGCCACCCGGTGCGCCGTACGCCGAGGATGGAAGTCGTTCGACGTCCGCTCGGGAGGGTGACAGGGTGGGGTGGACGTTCGCCTGCGACTCACGGAGGATCACCCCATGGCTGACCAGACCGACAACGAAGACATCAAGGCGAAGATGCGCGAGGCCCTCGACCGCAAGAAGGCCAACGACCGCGGGGTCCCCACCGACGGTCCGACGAAGGAGAAGGCCCACGGCTCCGAGGTCGTCGGCGGCGCGCCGAAGATGCACCGCCGGAAGGCCGGCGGGGGCGGCTCCTGACCCGTGAGTGCGCACGTGGGGTCCGAGCTCTGGATCGTCCGGCACGGCGAGACCGAGTGGAGCCGGAGCGGCCGGCACACGTCGACCAGCGACCTGCCGCTCACTGAAGTGGGCGAGGCCGCGGCGCGCGGGCTGGCTCCGCGGCTCGCCGAGGTCGCGTTCGACCTGGCGCTGACCAGTCCACGCAGCCGCGCGCGCCGTACGGCGGAGCTGGCGGGATTCCCCCAGGCCCAGGTCGTCGAGGGTCTGGCCGAGTGGGACTACGGCGAGTACGAGGGCGTCACCACGCCGGAGATCCGCGAGCAGGTCCCCGGCTGGACAGTGTGGAGCCACCCGTGCCCCGGTGGAGAGACTGCCGAGCAGGTGAGTGACCGCCTCGACGCGGTGCTCGCCCAGGTGCGGGCGGTCGACGGTCGGGTCCTGGTCTTCGGGCACGGCCACACCTCGCGAGCGCTGGCATCGCGGTGGCTCGACCAACCGGTGACCGAAGGGCGGCTGTTCACGCTGGACACCGCCACCGTCTCGGTCCTCGCCTACGAGAGGGAGAGCCCGGTCGTGGCGCGCTGGAACACCTGAGCATTACGCTACTGAGCGTGCCGCTCGTAGCGTCGTGCCCCCGGTGCACCTCCCCGATCACCGAGGGGAGGGTGACCTGGACCTGCCCGGTGCACGGCACGATCCACCCGCTCTGGCGCCCCGGCGTGGCCGATTACGGGAGCTTTGCCGAGCTGGTCGGTCGGGTCGAGGACCTGCCAACATACCTGCCGTGGCCGATGAGCCCGGGCTGGTCGATCTCCGACTTCGGCTGCGTGACCGGCGGCGACCACAGCCGGGCGACGATGACCACCACGTCCGGGACCAGCGACCTCGACGGGCGGGTCGAGGTCACGGTGATCTCGGAGGATCCCGGTGTCGGCCTCGGCTCGCGCTGTGGCGGCACGGCGTACGACGATCCCGGGGAGCAGATCGGCCTCGGCCCGCACGCGATCCACGTCCGGGCCGGCGGGCGCACCGTGCCGCTGTGGGCGGTCGACTCCTCCCTCGAGGACGATCTGCTGGCCAAGTCGGTCTTCGCCGGCGAGGCCGACGGGCGTTGGCTCTGGCTGGTCATCCGGCCGGCGTCCGCGGCGCTGCTGCTCCGCGACGAGTGGCTGCTCGCCGACGTCACCGGCTTCGGGCCGGAAGCGCTGGAGATGCCGTTCGGTGGTCCGCGCCCGACCTGGTGACCGGCGCCGGGCGGAGAACTAGCGGACCGGCTCGCAGTCCGCGACGGTGCACCAGGTCTGCCGTGCACCGGAGTCACCGACCCGGAAGACCTGGATCCCCGTAGCCACGGCGGCGACGACTACCAGCGCGGCCACCACGGTGAGAGCGGTACGACCGTTGCCGACGCCCTCAGTCGGCGTACGACCCTCGAGGGCCACCAGCGCGACGACCAGCACCAGCAGTGTCAGGGAGAACCAGATCAGCTGCTCTCCGAGGTCCTGGTGCTTGCCCGGATCGCCGACCCGGGTCTTCAGCTCCCGGCCGCTCCACACAGCGATCGGCACCAGGGCCGTGGCGCTCGCCGTGAGGCCGACGACGAGGAGTCCGTAGGTGCGACGCCAGGCGGGGCGTGCCGCGATGGCCACGGTCCCGAGGATCGAGAGCGGGAGCAGCACCACCACGCCGTGCACGACGAGCGGGTGGAGCGGGACTCCGTTGATGGTGTCGAACATGGTTCCTCCGGCGGAAGGGGACCTGGCCTACGTGTCTACGGGGTCCAGCCTGTCCCAGGAAACCCCGCGGCGGAAGCGATGTGGCTGCGTTCGTCAGCGACCCGGGGTCGCAACTACGCTGCCGGGATGGAATGGGTGCTGCTCACGGAGGTCTTCGTCACGCTCTTCGTGATCATGGACCCGGTCGGCACCATTCCGATCTTCCTCTCCCTCACCGGGGGACGGTCGCCGCAGGTGGCCCGGCGGTTGGCCTGGCAGGCCGTCACCGTCTCCTTCGGTGTGATCACCGCGTTCGCGTTCTTCGGTCAGGAGCTGCTGGACCGGCTGCACATCTCCTTGCCCGCGCTGCAGTGCGCCGGCGGGCTGCTGCTCCTGCTGGTCGCCCTCGAGCTGCTCACCGGCAAGGAGTCGGTGCCGACCGCGGTCGCGGAGACCAACGTGGCCCTGGTGCCGTTGGGAACGCCTCTGCTCGCCGGCCCGGGCGCAATCGTGGCGACGATGGTCTTCAGTAAGGAGGTCGAGGACTGGTCGACGTTCGCGGCGGTGGCGCTCGGCGTGGTCGGCGTCCACCTCGCCATCTGGCTCGCGATGCGGTTCTCGTTGCCCGTCCTGCGGGTGATCCGGGAGAGCGGCGTGCTGCTGGTGACCCGGATCGCCGGCCTGCTCCTCTCGGCGATCGCCGTCCAGCTGATCGCGGACTCGGTCCGGGCGTTCATCGCCGGCGAGGGCTGAGGATGTTTCGCCCGGCTCGACCAACGTGGGTTGAGCCGGTCGGAACCACTCCTACTTCCTGCCCATGCTCTGGAACCGCTGCAGCAGCCCGGCGGGCACGTACTTCGCGCCGGTGACGATCGCCTTGTAGCGCAAGGTCGGGACCGAGACGGCCTTGCCTGCGTCCAGGTCCGCGAGGGCCGCGGTGACCAGCTCCTCGGCGTCGAGCCAGAGGAACTCGGGGGCGGAGTCACGGCCGACCTCCATCCGCTCGTGGAACTCGGTGCGCACGAATCCCGGGCAGAGCGCCATCACCTGGACGTCCTGGGGTCCGTACTCGTTGTGCGCCCACTCGCTGAACTTGGTGACGTAGGCCTTGGCGGCGGAGTACGTGCCGCGGGGCAGGAAACCGGCGACGGAGGAGACGTTGAGGATCTGACCGCTCCCGCGGGCGACCATCGGGCCGAGGGCGGCGTGGGAGAGCCGCATCACCGCGGTGACGAGAACGTCGAGGTGCGCCTGCTCCTGCGCGACGGTGTTGTCCAGGAACCGCCCCTTGAGTCCGAAACCGGCGTTGTTGACCAGGATCTCGACCGGCCGGGCGGGGTCGGCAAGCCGGTCCTCCACCAGCGCCAGGGCGTCCCGGTCGGCGAGGTCGGCGACGATCACCTCGGTGCTGACGCCGTACTCCTGGGTCAGCAGCAGGGCCACCTCGCCCAGCCGCTCCTCGTTCCGGGCGACCAGGACCAGGTCGTGGCCGCGGCCGGCGAGCTGCCGGGCGACCTCGAGGCCGATGCCCGCGGTGGGGCCGGTGATCAGGGCGCAGGTCCTGCTGGATCCGGGTGCGGTTCGAGGCGACATGCGGCACAGCATCGCCGGGCATGGTCGGCACAGGCAAGGGCTGTGCGGCATGATGGGAGGTGATGTCCACAACCCGCGTGATCGCCGTCGCCAACCAGAAGGGTGGCGTCGCGAAGACGACCACCGTCGCTTCCCTGGGCACGGCCTTCGCCGAGCTCGGGCAACGAGTCCTGCTCGTGGACCTGGATCCGCAGGCGTGCCTGACCTTCAGCCTCGGCATCGACCCCGAGGACCTCGAGCTCTCGATCCACCACGTGCTGACCAAGGGTGTCCCCGCCACCGAAGTGATGGCGACCACCGAGGACGGCGTCGACCTGCTGCCGGCGACCATCGAGCTCGCCCGCGCCGAGGCCGACCTGCTGACCCGGACCGGGCGCGAGTACGTGATCCGCTCGGTCGTCGAGGAGCTGGACGGTGACTACGACTGGGTCCTGCTGGACTGCCCGCCCTCGCTCGGCGTCCTGACGGTGGCGGCGCTGACCGCGGCGACCGGGGTCCTGATCCCGTTGCAGTGCGAGACGCTGTCGCACCGCGGCGTCGGTCAGCTCCTGGACACGGTCCACGACGTCCGCCGGTTCACCAACCGCGAGCTCGAGGTCTGGGGCGTCCTGCCGACCCTGTACGACGGTCGGACGACGCACTCGCGCGCGGTCCTGGAGACGATCGCCGAGACCTACGAGCTCGACGTGATCGAGCCGCCGATCCCGAAGTCGATCCGCTTCGCCGAGGCGCCCGCCGCCGGCCGCTCCATCCTCACCACGGCGTCCGGCAACAAGGGCGCCGAGGCCTACCGTGCGGTTGCGGCCAACCTGCTCGGGCGAGGCTGACCGGCGATGTCCAAGCACCGCCTCGAGCGCCCCCCGGTGGTCCGCCCCCGGCTGGGGCGGATCGCGGCGGCGACGACGTCGTTGGCGGTGACCTCGGTGGCCCTGCTCGGCGGAGTGGGGGGCATCCCGCTCGGCGGAGCCGGTACGGCTGCGACGACTACGTCGTCGGTCGCGACCGGCACGCCGACGCCCGCGACAAGGCAGCAGGATGCGGTTGCGCAGCAGCCCGCGGGCCAGGAGTCCGGCGGCCAGAAGTCGGGCGGCCCGAAGTCCGGGGCTGCGAAGACCCAGCAGCGGGCGACCGCCGCCACCGCGCTGCCCGCTCGGTCCGGCAGCGGCAAGCGGGTGGTCTTCTCGATCAGCAATCAGCGCGTCTGGCTGGTCGGCGCCCGGGGGAAGGCCCTGAGGTCCTACCTGGTCTCGGGCAGCCTGACCAACAACCTCAAGCCCGGTAGCTACGCCGTCTTCTCACGTTCCCGCTGGGCGGTCGGGATCGACGACTCCGGGGTGATGCAGTACTTCGTGCGGTTCACCCGGGGGAAGAACGCTCCGATCGGGTTCCACTCCATCCCGGAGAAGAACGGTCGCGCGTTGCAGACCGAGGCCCAGCTGGGTACGCCGCAGTCCCACGGCTGCATCCGCGCCCGGATGGCGGACGCGAAGCGGCTGTGGGAGTTCGCGCCGACCGGCACCGACGTGGTCGTCGTCGCCTAGCGCGAGGGCGAACTACTCCGAAGCGGCCTGCGTTGCGCCGTCACCGGTGCCGCCGCGCGTACGACGACGGTTGCGGTTGCGGGGAGCGCGTGCCTTCGGCTCGGCCTCGGCGGCCGCTGCGGGAGCCTCGGTACGAGCCTCTCCGCGGTTGTCACTGCGGCCCTCGCTGCTGCGGCCCCGGCCGCCGCTGTCACGGCCACCACGACCACCGTCACGGCCACCGCGACCACCGTCGCGCCCGCCGCCGCTGCGATCGTTCTTGTGGGGGACCCGCGGGATGACGATCTGGCCCTCGGGGATCACGCGCCCCTTGGTGCCGGGAACGATGCCCATGTCGTGGAAGAAGTGGTCCGAGCTCGAGTACGTCTCCTGCGGCTCGTCGAACGGCAGGTCGAGCGCCTTGTTGATCATCTTCCAGCGGTGCAGGTCGGGCCAGTCGACGAAGGTGACCGCGATGCCGGTGGCGCCGGCGCGACCGGTGCGGCCGATCCGGTGCACGTAGGTCTTCTCGTCCTCGGGGCAGGTGTAGTTGATGACGTGGGTGACCCCGGTGACGTCGATCCCGCGGGCCGCGACGTCGGTGGCCACCAGCACGCGGAGCTTGCCCTCACGGAACTTGGCCAGGGCCTTCTCGCGCGCCGTCTGGGCCATGTCGCCGTGCAGCGGGCTGGCGTCGAAGCCGCGCTCGGTCAGCTCGTCGGCGATCCGCTGGGACTGCCGCTTGGTCCGGGTGAAGACGATGGTCAGCCCCGAGCCCTCGGCCTGCAGCATCCGGCCGATCATCTCGGGCTTGTCCAGGTCGTGCGCCTGGTAGATGAACTGCGCCGTGGCCGGGACCGTCTGGTTGTCGTACGACGACTCGGCGCGGATGTTCATCGGATGCCGCATGTGGGTGCGGGCCAGCGAGACGATGGCGGCCGGCATGGTTGCCGAGAACAGCATCGTCTGGCGGGTCTCCGGCGTCTTGGCGAGCAGGCGCTCCACGTCGGGGAGGAAGCCCAGGTCGAGCATCTCGTCGGCCTCGTCGAGCACCAGGCTCTTGACGTGGGAGATGTCCAGCGCCTTGCGGTTCATCAGGTCGATGAGGCGGCCCGGCGTACCGACGACGACCTCGACCCCGGTCTGGAGGGCGTCCAGCTGGGGCTCGTAAGGGACACCGCCGTACACGGTGAGGACGCGGATCCCGCGGTCCTTGCCGGCCAGGGTCAGGTCGCTGGAGACCTGGAGCGCGAGCTCGCGGGTGGGAGCGACGATCAGGGCCTGCGGCTTGCCGGGCGCGGCCAGCTGTTCGTAGTCGGGGTCGTGCGGTGCGACCGAGCGCTGCAGGACCGGGATGCCGAAGGCGAGGGTCTTGCCGGTACCCGTGCGGGCCTGGCCGATCAGGTCGGTGCCCATCAGGGCAACCGACAGGGTCATCTCCTGGATGGCGAAGGGAGTGGTGATGCCGCCACGCTCAAGCGCGTCGCAAATCTCGGGGAGTACCCCGAGCTCTCGGAAGGTAGTCAGGATCTTGCCGTTCTGTGTGCTCGAAAATTCGAGGAGGGACGATGGAGCGGCTTGATCCCCGTTCGCCTGAGCGGTGTCGTCCAGGTGTGTTCCCCGGTCGTGTCCGGGCGCTGACGGGGGCCGTCTGCCTCAGGCAGTCTATCGGTACCCTCGCCCTATGACCGAAATCTCCGCACCCGACGCCGGCGAGGACACCCCGGTCGCGTTTCAGGATCCCGGCTACCGCGCGGCGGTGGTCGACCTGCTCGGCGCCATCGCGTACGGCGAGATCTCCGCCTTCGAGCGCCTCGCCGAGGACGCCAAACTCTCGCCGACCCTGGCCGACAAGCTCGCCCTCGGCAAGATGGCCTCGGTCCAGTTCAACCACGTCGAACCGCTGATCGCCCGGATCGCTGACCTCGGGTCGGAGCCGATGGAGGCGATGGCCCCGTTCGTGAAGCCGTTCGACGCGTTCCACACCAAGACCGCCCCGAGCAACTGGCTCGAAGGGTTGATCAAGGCGTACGTCGGCGACGGGCTGGCCGCGGACTTCTACCGGGAGGTCGCGGCGTTCCTCGACGCGGACACCCGGAACCTGATCGTGGAGTCCCTGGCTGACGCCGGCCACTCCGACTTCGTGGTCGAGCGGGTCCGCGAGGCGATCGAGGCCGACCCCCGGGTCGCCGGGGCGCTGGCGCTCTGGGGCCGCAGGCTGATGGGTGAGGCGCTCTCGCAGGCGCAGCGGGTCGCCGCTGAGCGGGACTCGCTCGCGGCGCTGCTGGCCGGCGGGGTCGACCGGCCCGGCCTCGACCTGGTTGCCCTGGGTCGGATGTTCAACCGGCTGACCGAGAACCACGCCGGCCGGATGGCTGAGCTCGGACTGGCCAGCTAGTCCGCTGGCGCGTCCTAGCTCCGGAAGCCGACCTGCCCCACGATGCTGGTCGAGATCTCGATGTAGGCCAGCTTCTCCACCGGTACGACGACCCGGCGGCCCTTCGCGTCGGTCAGGGAGAGCACGCCGCCGTCGGCGAGCGCTGCGCGGACCTGGTCCTCGACGGCATCTGCGTCCAGGGCCGTGTCGACGACGAGCTCGCGGTTGGCGTGGGTCACGCCGATCTTGACCTCCATGCGGAGGACCTCCTGTGGGTCGGTGGGGGAACGTGTCCGGGTCGGACGGCGGTTCAGGTGGGTTCGTCGGTGCGGGGATACCCGCGGATGCCGCGCCAGGCGAGTCCGGCGACCAGGCTGGCGGCGGCGTCCTGCTCGATCGTGTCACTCCCGATCAAACGGTCCTGGAGCCAGAACCGGGCGCTGACCTGGCCCATTCCCACCAGGGCCACCGCGAGCAGCTGCGATGCCTCGTCGGGCAGGCCGGTGTCGTCGTGGATGACGTGCGCGATCAGGTTCGAGCACTCCCGGGTGACCCGGTCGATCCGTTCGCGGACGGCCGGCTCGTTGGTCAGGTCGGACTCGAAGACGAGACGGAACTCACCCTGCTCGCTGGCGACGTAGGAGAAGAAGGCGTGCATCGTCGCAGCGACGCGCTGTTTGTTGTCGTCGGTCGACTCGAGGGCTACCCGGGTCCCGTCGATGACCTTCTCGACCGCCTGGTCCAGCAGCGCCAGGTACAGGTCGAGCTTCCCGGGGAAGTGCTGGTAGAGCACGGGCTTGGAGACGCCGGCCGCCTCGGCGATGTCGTCCATCGCCGCGGCGTGGTAGCCCTGGGTGACGAACACCTCGAGGGCCGACTCCAGGAGCTGGACCCGGCGCGCGCGTCGGGGGAGCCGCGCGCCGCGCGCCGTCGTGCGGTCGCCGTCGGCCTGGCTCGTCGCGGGGGTGCTCACGCATCGCCTCCGTGCTCGGTTCCGGTGGTCCGAGGGGCTGTCCCGGACCGATCTGGCGCGAGCCTACTCTGCGCGGTCACCAACGCCTCGGAAGGGCGGACGGCAGTGCGGCGGCCACATTTCGTCGGTAACGCTGAACGGTTGATCCCCATATGTCCGGTCAGGGACGTCGATACCACCCATTCGGGTCATTGGCCGCCTGGTCCTCCGAGGTCTTTGGTGGAGAGAGCCCCTACTCGGGGGGTCGCACTTTCTGGAGATCAACCCGTCTGGGGGCACCACATGAACCGATCAATGAACAAGCCGCGTCGTCGCGGTGTGGCCGCGGTCCTTGCCGCGGCCGGGGCGCTCGCCCTGTCCACCGGTGTCGCGGTTCTCGCGGCCGGCCCGGCGCAGGCCGCGACCATCAGCGTGAACATCTGCCACGCAACGAGCTCGGACACGAACCCGTACGTGTACATCACCGTCGACAACGACTCGGCGAACTTCGCCCAGCAGCTCAGTGCGCACATGGCGCACCGCGAGGCTCCGAACAAGAAGTGGAAGAGCGCCGGTTCCTTCGGCGGTGTCGAGCATGCCGCGGGAGACCCGAAGCCTGACCTCATCGGCGACTACGTCGGTCCGGACGGTCCGGTCGTCCTGGACGGCGTGATCAACGGCGAGACCTGTGCCGGCGTCGTGGAGGAGATCGAGACGAACGCCGGTGTCGACTTCGTCGACCCGACGTGTGAGAACGAGAACGCCGCGTCGTACGAGACGGCGGGTGAGAACGTCACGTTCGCGCTCGAGGGCACGGTCGCGCCGGGCGAGTCGGTCACCGTGACGGCGACCGTCGATGACGGCTACGTCTTCGCCGACGACCAGCAGAGTCTCGCGTTCGAGCACACTTTCGCGGCCGAGGAGGCCGACTGCGACGTGGTCTTGCCCCCGGACCCGGACCCGGACCCGGACCCGGATCCGGACCCGGTTGACGAGGTGGCGGGTCCGCAGGTGACCCCGACCGTCGTCTCCGCCGGGATCGTCCCGGCCGCGGGTGCGGACGGCGCCTCCGGTCAGGGCATCGCCCTGCTCGGTGCCGGCCTGGTGCTCCTGGCCGCCGCAGGCGGCCTTGCCCGTCCGCGGAAGGTCCGCCTCTGACCGGCTGAGCTCACGACCCCAGGTCCGCGAACCCCCAGCAACCGGGCCGTCGCCGCACCACCCGCACGGGTGGTGCGGCCTGGGCCGTTTGGTCACGCTTTCCATCAACATTGGCCGAATTGATCCAGTTTGGGACGGTATTCGGACTAGACCGGGGTGTTTGCACCTTTGGCTCTCGGGAACATGGCGACCTCCAATAGAACTTCGGCTCGGGCCTACTCTCCGCAGCCGAAGGGGTCCCGCTGGCTTCCGACCCGGAGGTTGTGGCAGGATCCCCGCCCGCATCTGGGGGGCGTTCCACTCGAAGAGTTTAGTGAATCTGGGGCACAGACCATGGGGAACAAGACAGCAACGAAGAGGCCAGCGCTGCGGCGCCTGGCGACCTTCACCGCAGCGCTCGGCATGCTCGTCATGTCCAGCGGCGTTGCGCTGATGGTCACGGCCACTCCGGCCAACGCCGCCAACAAGGTCGGCATCTGCCACGCCACGAGCTCGGACACGAACCCGTACGTCTTCATCACCGTTGACGGCGACTCGGCCAAGCTCAAGGGCCACCTGGCGCACCGCGAGGACCCGAACAAGACTTGGAAGTCGGACGGCACGTTCAACGGTGTGCCGCACGAGGCCGGCGACCCGAAGCGCGACCTGATCGGGTCGTTCACCGATGACCAGGGCGTCTTCCACGAGTACGACGGTGACATCACCGCTGCGGACTGCAACGCCGAGGTCGAGCTCGAGGCGACCGCTGACGTCGACTTCACCGACCCGACCTGCGTCAACGAGAACGAGGCCTCCTACGAGGGCACCGGCGAGAACGTGACGTTCTCGATCACCGACGGCGCCGAGGCGCCGGGCTCCTTCATCGAGGTCACCGCGACCGCCAACGACGGCTCCGCCTTCGAGGGCGGCGGCACCACGGAGGTCTTCACCCACACGTTCGACCCGGCCCTGAACCTCGAGGGTCCGCCGTGCGTGATCGTGAACCCGCCGACCGACGTGACTCCGGTCGCGCCGGAGTTCGTCGAGCCGACCTGCATCAGCGAGGCAGCAGTCACGACTCCTGAGGTCGACGGTGTCGCCTACGAGGTTTCCGGGGACATCGCCCCCGGTGGCACTGTCGAGGTGACTGCCTCGGCCATCGAGCCGGCCGTCCTCGCCGAGGGTGCTGAGACCTTCTGGACCTTCACCTTCGCCGAGCTCGCTGACTGCGACGAGGTGCTGCCTCCGGGAGAGACCCCGACGGTCACCCCGGGCGTCAGCCCGACCGTCGTTACCCCGACGGTCGTGAACTCGGGTGTCGTTCCCACCGCTGCGGACCTTCGCGGAGAGCAGGGGCTCGCGCTCCTGGTCGCCGGGATGATCCTGATGGTCGTCGCCGGAGGCCTCGGCGTGGTACGACCGGTTGGTGCGACCCGTAACTGATCCATCTAAGTCTGGGAGCGACGTTGCGAAGACTCTTCGCAACGTCGCTCTCAGTCTTGCTGTCGTCGGCCTGACCGCCTGGCGTCGCGACCAGCGCGAACGCAATCGAGGGCGGGACCCGTCCTGGCCGCAGCCCGACCCCAACCGCGTCCACGACGTGCTTCCGCGGGCCCACCCGGTGGCCGAGCCCACGGCGGTCGAGCCCACGGTGGTCGAGCTTGCCGAGACCCCGGTGTCCACGGTGGTCGAGCCCACGGTGGTTGAGCCTGCCGAGACCCCCGAAACCTCCGCGGCCCCGGTGGATCTTGACCGCCCGTGGTTCGAGCTGATGGACGCCCTCGAGATCGCGGCGAAGAGCGGCCTGCCGGCGACCGACCCGGAGGAAACCCCTGAGGTCGGCCCCGCGTCGGCCGATACGGACGACGTGGTGGCATCCGTCGAGAGCGTGCCGGCGTCGCGCCGTCGACGCTGGTGGCGCCGCAGTGCCGTCGAGCAGCCGGATCTGGTCGACGTTCCCGCCCCCGCTCCGGTCGAGACCGAGGAGCCGGCGGACAACGAGCCTTTCGTGGACCCGGCAGCCGCGGTTGCGTTCGAGGGCGCCCCGGAGCCAGCGGAGCCCGTGGTGCGCGTCGACCGCCGGCAGGCGCGGCGCGCGCGTCGCCGTGGTGGGCGCCGAGCAACCGATCTTCCGGACGAGGAGGACCTGCTCCTGGTGGATCCGGCGGCTGCGGTTGCTCCAGAACTGACGATCGAGCCGGAGCCCGAGCCGGAGCTGGAGCCGGAGCCGGAGCCGGAGTCCGAGTCCGAGTCCGAGTCCGAGCCGGAGGTCGCACCGACGTCCGCCGGCACCCCCGTGGTGGAGGAACCGCAGCTCGTCGCGGGCGCCGACCTCACGATGCCCGTCCTGGAGGTCCCCGAGGACGCCCCTGCCGAGTTCGTCCGGGACTTCCTACGGGATGTCCAGCACCTCGTGCACGGCGGCGTCCCCACCAGCGAGCAGGTCGAGGCCGCCGAGGAACGGGCGCAGGGCGGCTGGCTCCCGAGCGGCTGGGTGCCGATCCGGGAGCCGAAGATCCGGCGTACCCGCCGGAATGACGAGCCCGTCGGCCCGCTTTCCGTCGTACGAACGCCGGCCGCACCGCAGCGTCGCCGGGAGAAGACGCGACCGAAGCGGTCGACGCGGCTGGCCCGCTACTCGCTGGTGGTCCTGCTGATCGGCGGCAGCGCGGCCCTGCCCTGGGTGGCACCCGAGGTCCCGACCTGGTTCGCGAGCGCCCTCCCGGACGACACCGAAACCCCGATCAACCCCGACCCGACGATCCAGCCGGCCCCGACGCCGACCGCACCGGTTCCGACCCCCACGGAGGAGCCGACGGTCTCCGACGGGAAGCTCGTCGCTGCCGGGCGGCCGCTCGAGGTCTGGGTGCCGCGGCTCAAGGTCCGCTCGCCCGTGGTCCCGATCAGCGGCCAGAGCGGGACCCTGCTCCCGCCCGACGACGCCCAGATCCTCGGCTGGTGGCAGGAGGGTCGGGGAGCCGGTGCCGAGAACGGGTCAGCCGTGGTCACCGGGCACACCATCTCCACCGGCGGCGGGGCGTTCGACAACCTCGGACTGCTCGTCCCGGGTGACCGGTTGCGGGTGCGCACCGCGCTCGGCTGGATCACCTACGCGGTGGAGGGTTCCCGCGACTACACGGTCGCCGAGCTCGCCCGGAACGCCGAGGACATCTTCGAGCTCGAGGGTGCGGGCCGCCTGGTGCTGATCACCTGCAGCGACTTCAACGGCGAGGTCTACCTGTCCAACGCCGTGGTCGTCGCGACCCCGGTGGGCGACGAGCCCTTCGTCGCCCCCGACGGCGACGTCGAGGAGGTTCCAGATGGCGGACTCGTCCAGCCCTGGGACCTGGCCGGAGGGAACACTGGTGACGGCCCCGGTGTTCAGTTGACCGAGAAGCCCTTCTGACCATCCGGCCCAGAAACTGATCCACCGCACCGAGGAGCGTCGTGTCCCTGCCCGCACTGGTCGAGCCAGCCGAAACGCTGACCATTGACGAAGTACGTCGTTACAGCCGCCACCTGATCATCCCGGACGTCGGGATGACCGGGCAGAAGCGGATGAAGAACGCGAAGGTCCTCGTGATCGGCGCCGGCGGCCTCGGTAGCCCCGCCCTTCTCTACCTGGCCGCGGCCGGCGTCGGCACGCTCGGCATCGCCGAGTTCGACACCGTCGACGAGTCCAACCTGCAGCGTCAGGTGATCCACGGCGTCAGCGACATCGACAAGGCGAAGGGCCAGTCCGCGAAGGAGTCGATCGCCGAGATCAACCCCTACGTGAAGGTGGTCCTGCACGAGGAGCGGCTCGACAACGACAACGTCTTCGAGGTCTTCAAGGGCTACGACCTGATCGTCGACGGCACCGACAACTTCGCGGCCCGCTACATGGTCAACGACGCGGCGTACTTCCTGGGGATCCCGTACGTCTGGGGTTCGATCTACCGCTTCGACGGCCAGGCCAGCGTCTTCGCGCCGATGCTCGTCGACGACGCGCCCTGTTACCGCTGCCTCTACCCCGAGCCCCCGCCGCCGGGGATGGTCCCGAGCTGCGCCGAGGGCGGCGTCCTCGGTGTCCTGTGCGCGAGCATCGGCTCGATCCAGGTGAACGAGGCCATCAAGCTCATCACCGGCATCGGCGACCCGCTGGTGGGCAAGCTGATGATCTACGACGCCCTGGAGATGGAGTACCGCAAGCTGAAGGTCCGCAAGGACCCGAACTGCGCGCTCTGCGGCCCGAACGCGACGGTCACCGGACTCATCGACTACGACACGTTCTGCGGTGCGGTCTCCGAAGAGGCCGCAGATGCTGCTGCCGGCGCGACCATCTCGGTGGTCACCCTCGAGCACATGCTCAAGGAGCGCGAGGAGGGCACCCGCGACTTCGTACTCATCGACGTCCGCGAGCCGAACGAGTACGAGATCAACAAGATCCCCGGCTCGGTGCTCATCCCCAAGGGCGACTTCCTCAACGGCAGCGCCCTCGAGGGGCTCCCGGCCGACAAGCAGATCGTCCTGCAGTGCAAGAGCGGGGTCCGGTCGGCCGAGTGCCTCGCGATCGTGAAGGGCGCCGGGTACGCCGACGCGGTCCACGTCGGGGGTGGCGTGGTGGCGTGGGTCAACCAGATCGACCCGTCGCAGCCGACGTACTGACGCTCGGAGAACCTTCTCAGCATTTCTTCAGCAGCCCGCCTCGTAGCCCGGGGCGGGTTGCTGTCGTTGAACAGTTCTCATCGTCATACCGGGGGTCCAGCCGCATGTCTTCGTCCGTACGGATTCGTCTCTACGCCCTGCTCGCAGCCGGAGTGCTCGCGGTCGCGACCCTCGTTGCCGGACCGGGGGCCGACGCCGCCCCCACCTGGGCGCCAGAGTCGACGGCGAAGATCAAGCCCGGCGTCCAGATGCTGACCAACGGCGCGCAGTGCACCGCCAACTTCGTCTTCAAGGACGGCGCCGGCCGGGTCTACGTCGGATACGCCGCGCACTGCGCCGCGACCGGGTCGGCGAGTGACACCAACGGCTGCACGACCAAGTCGCTCCCGCTCGGGACGCCGGTCAAGTTCGCGACCGGGGGCAACCTCTTCTCCGACGGCACCGTCGTGGGCACCGGCAAGCTCGCCTACAGCTCGTGGCGGACGATGCAGCAGCGCCGGACCAAGGACTTCGCGCGGTGCTCCTTCAACGACTTCGCCCTGGTGCGGGTCGACCCGAGCAGCGTCTCCAAGGTGAACCCGACCGTGCCCGTCTGGGGCGGGCCGAGCACGATCGCCTCGACCCCGCTCAAGGCCGGCAACTCGATCTACACCGTGGGTAACTCCTCGCTGCGCAGCGGCACGGCCTCGGCGAAGACCGGCTCGGTGCTCCAAGTGGTCGGCGGCGGGCTCGCCTACGACATCCGGACCGGAAGCCCCGGCGTCCCCGGTGACTCCGGCAGCGGCTTCATGGACGTCCGCGGCCGGGCAGCCGGGGTGCTCTCGACGCTCTCGGTCGGGGTCAGCATTACTCCGGTCTCGAACACCATGGCCGACCTCTTCCGTGCGGTGAGCTATGCCAAGCTCTACGGCGGCATCAGCGGCCTCGTGCTGGCGAAGGGCACCCGCGCCTTCGCGCCGTAGTCTCGGAGCATGGCGGACCCTTCCCATGACGCCCGCGAGGAGTACGTGGAGGCGGTGCTCGCCCTCGTCGAGCAGGTCCCGGTCGGCCGGGTCACGACGTACGGGCTGGTCGCGGACGCGGTGGGACGGGGTGGTAGGCCCCGTCAGGTCGGCGCGGTGATGGCGTCGTACGGCGGTGGCGTGCCGTGGTGGCGGGTGGTCCGCGCCGACGGGTCGTTGCCGGCATCGCACGATGATGTCGCCCGCCAGGAGTACCGGGCGGAGGGGACGCCGCTGCGTCCGTCGGGCTCGGTGGACCTCCGGCAGGCCGTCTGGGTGCCGCCGGTCATCCACAGGCACGACCTCTGATCGGTGGACAACTCGCGTTTCCTGTGGACAGGCGTGGGCTATCTGTGGACGACACGCCGTCCGGCGAGAATTCCCCGAAATAGTTGACGAAACTCCCTTGCGCGCCGGTCGGATCCGGCATAGAACTCTCTTACGCAAACCCTTCGGGGGGAGCTGATCAGCTCGAAGCAGAGGATCCATCCGACGGGGCAACTCGTCGCCACAGCGGTGATGCGCGGTGGGGAGTCTCAGCGAGGAGCAGGTCGATCGAAGGCATCACCTGACGATCAACCCGAAGGCCCCGTGCAACTCATACTTGGACGGGGCCTTCACCTATTTTCGGACCACGGTCGTCAAGTTCCTCCGTTGGTCGAGCTTGTCGAGACCAGGTGTCGGTCGTGTGTGATGAGGTAGCCGTCGTGACCAGCCCGACGTACCGCCTCACCCGGCCCTCCGGGCCCGTGGTCGCCCCGGCACTCGACGCGTTCCAGCAGCGGGTCGTCGACCACGTCGAGGGCCCTCTCCTCGTCCTCGCGGGGCCGGGCACCGGCAAGACCACGACGCTGGTCGAGGCGATCGTCGACCGGATCGAGCAGCGTGCGGCGGCCCCCGGTTCGGTGCTCGCGCTGACCTTCGGGCGCAAGGCGGCCGAACAGGTCCGCGACCGGGTGGCCGGCCGCCTCGGCCGCACGACCTCGGGAGCGGTCTGCTCCACGTTCCACTCCTTCGCCTACGGCCTGGTGCGCCAGTACTCGCCGGCCGACCTGTACGTCGGGCCGTTGCGGCTCCTCTCGGCCCCCGAGCAGGACGTGATCCTGCGCGAGCTGCTCAGCGACGCCCCGGAGTCGGTGGCCTGGCCGAGCTCGTTGCGGCATGCGATCGAGACCCGCGGCTTCGCCCGCGAGGTGCACGCCGTCCTGGGCAGGGCCCGTGACCAGGGGCTCGATCCCGAGGCGCTGAGCGCTCTCGGCATCGAGGCCGGCGCTCCCGAGCTGGTCGCGGCCGGGCTCTTCCTCGAGCAGTACCTGACCAACCTCGACGACCAGGGCGCCACGGACTACTCCGACCTGATCCGGCGCGCGGTGATCGAGGCGGGCGTCCACCGGGACGAGCTCCGTGCGCGCTTCGCGCACGTCTTCGTCGACGAGTACCAGGACACCGACCCCGGGCAGGTGGCGCTGCTCCAGGCGCTCGCCGGCGACGGGGGCAACCTGGTGGCGGTGGGCGACCCGCACCAGTCGATCTACGGGTTCCGCGGTGCCGACGTCCGCGGGATCCTCGACTTCCCGGACTCCTTCCGGACCCGGGCGGGCGACCCGGCCGAGGTCGCCGTCCTGCGGCACACCCGGCGGTTCGGCTCCCGCATCCTCCTCGCCTCGCAGCGCATCTCCAGCCAGCTGGCGTGGACCGGGTCGATCGATCCCGAGGCCCGGCGCGCGTTCAGCGCTCCCGAGGCGGTCGGGGCCCACGGCGACGGCCGGGCCCAGGTGTTCATCTTCGACACCGACCGGGCCGAGGCTGAGCACCTCGCCGACCTGCTCCGGCGCGCGCACCTCGAGGACGGCATCGGCTGGGACGAGATGGCGGTCCTGGTCCGCTCCGGCCGATCGACCATCCCCGGCCTGCGTCGGGCCCTGGGTGCCGCCGGCGTCCCGGTGGAGGTCGCCGCCGACGACGTACCGCTGATCGCCGACCCCGCGGTGCTGCCGCTGCTGGAAGCGCTCCGGGCCGCGCTCAACCTCGACAACGAGGACCCCGAGCACGTCGACTTCATCGACACCGGTCGGATCGAGGGGCTCCTGCTGGGCCCGCT
The DNA here is from genome assembly GCA_046598495.1 of Marmoricola sp. GTDB lineage: Bacteria > Actinomycetota > Actinomycetes > Propionibacteriales > Nocardioidaceae > Marmoricola. Next base: position 32,608 of record JBKJIR010000017.1, read on the forward strand.
CGCGGGGCTCACCGCCGGCGACGTACGACGCCTCGGGCGCGCGTTGCGACGGCGCGAGAAGGTGCGTGAGCTCGGTGAGGACGACCGGTTCCGGACCTCGCGCGAGCTGTTGCGGTGCGCCGTCCTGGTCGACGGGTTCCTCGACGGCATCGACGGACCCGAGGCGGAGCGTGCGCGGTCCCTGCACGACCTGCTCGACGGCGCTGCCCTGGCGGTGGCCGACGGCAGGACCGCCGAGGAGGTGCTGTGGGGACTCTGGTCGGGCACGGGCTGGCCCGAGCGACTGCGGCGGTCGGCGGAGTCCGGGGGTGGTGCCGCCGCACGGGCCAACCGCGACCTCGACTCGCTTTGCGCACTGTTCGAGACCGCGGCACGGGCCGAGGAGCTGCGTGACCACGGCGGGGTCCGCAACTTCCTCGCCGCCCTCTCCGCGCAACGGATCCCGGCCGACACCCTCGCCGAGCAAGGCGTGCGCGGCTCCGCGGTCCGGTTACTCACGGCGCACCGCTCCAAGGGGCTGGAGTGGCGCCTGGTCGTCGTGGCCCACGTCCAGGCCGAGGGCTGGCCCGACCTGCGGCGCCGCTCGACGTTGCTGCAGGCCGACCGCGTCGGGGCCTCCCGGTACGGCGTACCGATGCTGCAGCTGCCGGTGACCACCCGCGAGCTCCTGGCCGAGGAACGTCGCCTCTTCTACGTCGCCTGCACCCGGGCACGCGAGCGCCTCGTCGTCACTGCGGTCGCCTCGCCCGACGACGAGGGCGAGCAGCCGTCCCGGTTCCTCGACGAGCTCGGGCTGACCGTGGAGGCGGTGGCCGGTCGACCCGTCCGGCCGTTGTCCCTGGCCGGCCTGGTGGCGGAGCTGCGTCGTACGGTCGCGGACCCGCAGGTGACCCCGGCGCTGCGCGACGCCGCTGCCCGCCGCCTCGCCCGCCTCGCCGGGGAGCGGGCGGGCGAGCGTGCGCTGGCTCCTCAGGCCGACCCGGGGACCTGGTGGGGCACCCGGTCGGCGAGCTGGTCGACCGAGCCGTTGCGACCCGAAACCGACCCGGTCTCGATCTCGGCCAGCATGCTCGAAGCCGTGGTGACCTGCCCGACGCAGTGGTTCCTCAGCCGCGAGGCGGGCGGCATCGGGGTCGCGCACCAGGCCGCCAACCTCGGTCAGCTCGTGCACGCCCTCGCCGAGCGGGTCGCCCGCGGCGAGCTGACCACCGGGCCGGACGACGTCGACGCCCTGATGGACGAGGTCGCCAAGGTCTGGGACCGGCTGCACTTCCGGACGCCGTGGTCCAAAGCCCGCGAGGAGGCTCGGGTCCGGGCCGCTCTCGGGCGGTTCCTCCAGTGGCACTACGGCAACCCACGGACGCTGCTCGGCGTCGAGCAACGCTTCTCCACCACGGTCGAGGTCGGCGACGACGACGGTGGCCAGGTCTGGGTCCAGCTCAACGGGTACGCCGACCGGATCGAGCTCGAAGCGGACGGGCAGGTGGTGATCGTCGACCTGAAGACCGGCCGTAACGCACCGACCGGCCCGCAGGTCCAGAAGAACCGGCAGCTCGCGCTCTACCAGTTCGCCGTCGACAGCGGTGCGCTCGACGAGCTGGTCGCGGGGCCGGCGCGGAGCGGGGGAGCCGAGCTCGTCCAGCTCGGCCACCTCGACGAGAGCGTGGGCGTCGTCGTACAACCCCAGGCCGTGGCCGACCCCGACGGTGAGCACCGGGCGGCACTGCGGGCCGAGCTGGCGCTGGCGTCGTCGTTGGTGCGCTCCGAGTCCTTCCCGGCGGTGGCGGGCGATCACTGCAAGCACTGTGACTTCGTGCCGATCTGCCCGATCAGGAGTGCCGGGGCGGTGATCGCATGAGCCGGCCACCGTGGGTTGAGCCCGTCGTAACCAGAATCCGGGTCGACACCCCCGAGGACCTGCAGCGGGTGATGCAGTCCGACTTCGCTCCCAGTCCCCAGCAGTGGGCCGCGATCAGCGCACCGTTGGAGCCGGCCGTCGTGATCGCCGGGGCGGGCTCCGGCAAGACCACGCTGATGGCCGCCCGGGTCGTCTACCTGGTCGTTACCGGGCAGGTCCGTCCGGAGGAAGTGCTCGGACTGACCTTCACCACCAAGGCCGCGGCCGAGCTCCGCGAGCGGATCCGCGAGGCCCTGCAGCTCTCCGGGGCGATGCCGCGGCCGAGCGCCGGCGACGAGGAGATCCTCGAACCGACGGTGATCACCTACAACGCGTACGCCGCCAACCTGCTCACCGACCACGGCCTCCGGATCGGGCACGAGCCCGAGACCCGGGTGATCACCGATGCCTCGCGCTACCAGCTCGGGGCGCGGGCGGTGGAGCGGTACACCGGGGAGGTCGAGCACCTCTCCGACCACCCGCCCACGGTGATCCAGAACGTGCTCGCCCTGGAGTCGTCGATGAGCGAGCACCTGGTCGGACCGGACGACGTCCGCCGGGTCGATGGTGAAGCGCGCGCGGGGTTCCTGCGCTCGATCGAGGCCGAGCGCGCCGGCAAGAACCGGAAGACCTACGTCGAGGCGGCCGAGAAGGCGATCTTCGCGATCGACCGTCGCGCCGAGCTCCTCGGGCTGGTGGCGTCGTACCAGCGGCTGAAGGCAGACCTGGGCCTGATGGACTTCTCCGACCAGATCGCGCTGGGTGCCCGGCTCGCCGACGAGCAGCCCGAGGTCGGTGCGCTCGAGCGGGGCCGGTTCAAGGTCGTCATGCTCGACGAGTACCAGGACACCTCGGTCGCACAGGCCACCATGCTGGCGCGGCTCTTCTCCGGCCCGGACGACTCCTCCGGCCGCGGCCATCCCGTCACCGCCGTCGGTGACCCCAACCAGGCGATCTACGGCTGGCGCGGCGCCTCGGTCTCGAACATCCTCAACTTCGGCGACACCTTCCCGCTGTCGGCGGTTGACCGGTCCTCGCTGGTTGACCGGTCCTCGCTGGTTGAGCCTGTCGAAACCCCTCGCGTCCTCCCTCTGACCGTCAACCGGCGCTCGGACAGGCGGATCCTGGAGATCGCCAACCGCCTCGCCCAGCCCCTGTACGACGCCCTCCCGCAGGTCCGTCCGCTCGAGGCCGCTCCGGGGGCTGTCGAGGGCGAGGTCTCGGTCGCGGTCTTCGAGACCCATGCCGAGGAACTCGCCTGGTTGGTCGAGGCGGTCACCGACGCGCACAACGGCTCGTGGTCCGACATCGGCGTGCTGACCCGGGACAACGCGCACGCCGAAGAGGTCTTCGACGCGCTGACCGGTGCGGGCATCCCGGTCGAGATCGTCGGGCTCTCCGGCCTGCTGCGGCTCCCGGAGGTCGCCGAGGTCGTGGCGATCCTGCACCTGCTGCACGACGTCACGGCGAACGCCGCGATGCTCACGCTGCTCAACGGCCCGCGCTGGGCGATCGGGCCGCGCGACCTGCGGCTGCTGGCGGCCCGGGCCGGGGAGATCGCTGGCCGGGCGGGTCGCCCGTCCGAGGGGCAGAGCCTGGTCGAACAGCTCGGCGAGATCGCCGACGGCGTCGACCCCGCCGAGCTCCCGGCCCTCTCCGACGCCCTCGAGGACCTCGGTGACCGGCCGTACTCCGACCAGGCGCGGGAGCGTTTCGCGCTGCTCGCGGCCGAGCTCCGCCAGCTCCGGTACGCCGTCGGCGACCCGCTGCTGGACGTTGTCCGCCGGATCATCGACGTCACCGGCGTCGACATCGAGCTGGCCTCGTCGAACAACCCGGCAGCGGCAGCGCGCCGCGACAACCTCGACCTCTTCGTGAAGGGCGTCGCCGAGTTCCAAGCGATCGACGGGGGAGTGACCCTGCCCGCGCTGCTCGCCTACCTGACTGCGGAGGACGACCAGGGCAACGGCCTCGACGTCGCCACGCCGACGCTGGCCGACTCGGTGAAGCTGCTGACGGTGCACCGGTCCAAGGGCCTGGAGTGGGCCAGCGTGTTCCTGGTCGGGGTCTGCGGGACCCGGTTCCCGTCGAACCGCTCGCGGACGCTGTGGACCTCCTCGCCCGCCGTCCTGCCGGCTCCGCTGCGCGGCGACGCCGCCGACCTTCCGCAGCTCCTCGACTTCGACAAGGCCGGGTTGGAGGCCTACCGCGCTGCCACCCGGGTGCACGGTCAGGAGGAGGAGCTGCGCCTCGGGTACGTCGCGTTCACCCGCGCCGCGCACCGGCTCAGCGTCACGTCGTACCTGTGGACCGCGCGCTCCACCGCGTTCGGACCGTCGGCGTACCAGGTGACGGTGAAGGAGGCACTGGAGGCGTACGGCGAGACGGTCGTGCGCTGGGCGGAGAAACCGGAGAAGGGCAGCCTCAACCCGTACGACGGTCGCAGCACCTCGCACCCCTGGCCGAGCACGACCCCGGGGGACGAGATCGGCACCCGGCTGGCGGCGGCCGCCCTGGTGCGGGTCGTCGACCCGGCTGCTCCGGACGGCGAGCTCGACGTGGTCGAGGCGGCCCGCGTGGCCGAGTGGGACGACGAGCTCGAGCGGTTGCTGACCGAGGCGCGGGCCGAGCGCGGCGACGTGATCGACGTACCGCTGCCGGCGAGCGTGTCGGCGACCTCGCTCGCCCGGCTGCGTTCCGAGCCCGAGGCCTTCCTGCGTGACCTGGCCCGTCCGATGCCGCGGCCGCCGTCGTCCTCGGCGCGGTTCGGGACCCGCTTCCACGCCTGGGTGGAGTCCCGCTTCGGGCAGCAGGGTCTGCTCGACCCTGACGACCTGCCCGGCCGCGGCGACGCCGACATCGAGGACGACGGCGACCTCGCTGCCGTCATCGCGTCGTTCGAGTCCGGTCCGTTCGCCGACCGGACCCGCACGCCGTCGAGGCCCCGTTCGCCCTGGTGCTCGGGGGCCAGGTGGTGCGGGGCCGGATCGACGCCGTGTACGCCGAGCCCGACGACGGCTGGCTCGTGGTCGACTGGAAGACCGGCCGGCACGAGGACGCCGACCCGTTGCAGCTCGCGATCTACCGGGTCGCCTGGGCCGAGCTGGTCGGCGTACCGGTGGAGAAGGTGCGTGCCGCGTTCCACTACGTGCGGTCGGGGCGGACGGTGGAGCCCGAAGGCTTAGGGGGCCGCGACGAGCTGCTGACCCTGGTGCCCGACGGCGCCATCGCTGGTTGAGCTTGTCGGAACCCACCACCGCTGGTTGAGCTTGTCGAAACCCGAATCCCCCACGTTCCGCACACCCTGAGGTACCGTCTGCCGCGTGAATCAGCGGAGGAGCTCAGGCCCCAACACGGGCACGTACGTCGCGGCCGTGGTGGTCGTCTTCGCCCTGGTCCTCGGACTCGTCTACTGGTTCGTGATCCGGGACGACGAGGACGGGACGACCAACCCGGGTGCGTCGACCTCGGAGCCGAAGACCTTCACGTCCCCGGCGTCGCTGTTCACGTTCCAGTACCCCGAAACTTTCGTCGAGATCGACAGCGCGGAGGACCGCGGCTACGTCTGGCTGGCCGGCATCGGCCCCTACGACTTCCTCAACGTGAAGCGTCTGAAGAACGAGCCGACGTCGCTCGGACGCCTGAAGGAAGAGGGGCGGACGGCGTTCAAGGACGGCTTCACGATCCTCGGCGAGGGCAAAGAGACGCGGGACGGCGTCGAGATGGTGACGTTCACCGTGGAGAGCAAGGTGGGGGAGCTCACGGTGCGCTCGCAGCTGTACCTGTTCAGCATCGGCGGCGTGACCTGGCAGATCGAGTGCGAGTCCCAGGCCAAGGCCACGGAGGTCGGCACTGCCTGTGCGCAGGCACTGACGACGTTCACTGCTGCCTGACCCCGCCGGGCGCTGGTCAATGGCCCGCAAGGGTGGTCGTGGACCGTCAGGTGAACTCGGGAGGACCGTTTATAGCGGAATGCCCGAATCGTCGGCGGGTTACGCCTGAGAACCAACGAGATCAGAGTGGTCTAGCCCGAGAATTTCGCGGCGTGGCGACCGGGCAGATCCGACTTACTGTGGCCGGGACTTGCTTTGAGGAGTGGGGCTCCGGCATCGCCTTGGTTCCCGCCTCTCCTTAACCGGAGGTACCCGCGGTGACGCTCAAGAGTTCCACGAAGGTCGTCGGCCTGACGGCAGCCCTTTCCTCGCTTGCCGTGATCGGGAGTCCCGCGGCGAACGCCGTGATCCCGTCCCCGGACGGCACGATCTACGCCTGCTACATGAAGCAGGACTCCCCGATCCCGGGGGCGCCGTACTACAAGGGCGACGTCCGCATCGTCGACCAGTCGGTCGCGTGCAAGAGCATCGAGATCCGCATCTCGTGGAACGCCGTCGGGCAGACCGGTGCTACCGGCCCCGTCGGCCCCGCTGGCCCGCAGGGTGTCCAGGGTCCGACCGGCGCGACCGGTGAGACCGGCGCTACTGGCGCCCAGGGTGAGACCGGCGCTACGGGTCAGACCGGTGCCACTGGCGCCCAGGGTCAGACCGGCCCGATCGGGCCCGCCGGCCCGCAGGGTGTCCAGGGTCCGACCGGCGAGACCGGTGCGACTGGTGCCCAGGGTGAAACCGGAGCTACTGGCGAGACCGGTGCGACTGGTGCCCAGGGTGAAACCGGCGCCACGGGCGAGACCGGAGCTACTGGCGAGACCGGAGCTACTGGCGAGACCGGTGCTACTGGTGCGCAGGGTGAAACCGGAGCTACTGGTGAGACCGGTGCGACTGGTGCGCAGGGTGAAACCGGAGCTACTGGTGAGACCGGTGCGACTGGTGCCCAGGGTGAAACCGGAGCTACTGGTGAGACCGGTGCGACTGGTGCCCAGGGTGAGACCGGCCCGATCGGTCCCGCTGGCCCGCAGGGCGAGACCGGCCCGGCCGGGCCCCAGGGTGAGACCGGTGCAACCGGTGCCCAGGGTGAGACCGGGGCCACGGGTGCCCAGGGTGAGACCGGCGCGACTGGTGCTCAGGGCGCGACTGGCCCGATCGGTCCCGCTGGGCCGCAGGGTGTTCAGGGTCCGACCGGTGCTACCGGTGCTACCGGCGCTACGGGTGCCACTGGTGCAACAGGCGCCAACGGTGCGACCGGTGCCACGGGTCCGATCGGACCGCAGGGTGCCCAGGGTCCGACTGGAGCGACGGGTGCGACCGGTGCAGCTGGGACCGCGCTGGTCACCCAGTCCCTCGGAACCCCCGCGAGCGCTGCCAACGGCGCGGCCGTCGGTACCGAGTTCACCTCCACGGCGACATGCGCCAGTGGTCAACGATTGATCAGCGGTGGGGCGCGGATCCTCCAGGGGGGCACCATCACCGCGCGAGCTGCTCTCTCGTCCAGTTTTGCCTCCACCTTCGGAGTGTCCGGGTCATGGTCCGCGACCGGAGTCGTGGTGGTGCGAGATGCCAACGGGCCCTCGCCGACCATCCAGGCCTTCGCGTACTGCGCGCCGTAACCACCACGGCCCAGGCCGCAAGCATCAACCAAGGAGGGTCGGCTCTGCCGACCCTCCTTGGCCTTTCCCGGTGTGCTGCAATGGGCCCAGACGTCGTTGGTCCGCCAGACCCCATTCAGCCAGGAGTCACCTGATGCAGCTGGACCTAATGCTCTGTGACCACGCCCAGGTCAGCGGAGACAAGCTCTTCGTGTCCGGTGCCGGGATCAACCGGATGCGGGTGCCGGCCGGCAGCGTCGCGCCGTACCATGTCACTTTCACCGTTGCCGGGACCGTCACGCTTTCGCCGATCGACGCCCTGGTGGGCCACACCGCCAACTTCAAGGTCGTGACCGCCGACGGGCTCACCCCGACGCTGGCCGGGCCGGACGGTAAATCCCGGGTCGTCGGCGGTGAACTGGGGCTCCAGGCCGGCGACGGAGTCTCGGGCGGGGACCAGGTGATCGCGTTCTCCTTCGGCTTCGCCGGGGTGCCACTCTTTGGTCTCGGTGAGCACATCGTCGTGGTCACCGTCGACGGTGACGAGGTACGTCGGCTGTCGTTCGTCGTTGAGAGCGCCTGACCCAGGGCGTTCGCCCAGGAGATCAGCCCAGGGCTGCATGCGACGCGATCTCGACGATCGCACCGAAGGCATGGGCTGCTGCTAGCAGATCGAAGTCGGCGACCGGCGCATAGTCCTGGCCCTTGAAACGCAGGCGGCTCATCGACGAGTCCGTGCAGACGCAGGAAGCGATCACGATGTCCATCAACTCCAACTCGTCGCTCAACGCGCCGCAGGAACCGACCCGGACGATCTGTTGCACGTCGTACTCGGTGAAGAGTTCGGTGGCGTAGATCGCCAGTGACGGTTGGCCCATCCCGAAGCCTGGACCGAGACCGGCCGCCCCTGCCAGGTGCCGGTGAAGCCGTACATCCCGCGAACCTCGGTGTAGCCGCTCGCGTCGTAGAGGAACCTCTCCGCGATCCACCTCGCGCGCAGCGGGTCCCCGGGAAGCAGGAACGGTGGGGGCGATCCGGCCGAGCCGGGCGCCGAGACGGGTGCTCCTGGATGCAACCTAGCGTCGAGGTTGTCCACAGATTCTGGAAGGCTCTTGCCTCGAACAGGTGTTCGAATCAAGAATGGATCCATGACCTCGGGCACAGCTTTCCTCGACACTCCGGCGGCCACCTCGGCCGACCCCGTGGCCGAGTTGCACGCCTTCCTCGACCGCCTCCAGTCGTACGATATTGCGAGCCTGGACGCAGCCGGTCACGGGGCCTTCGTACGGCAGGTCGCCCGGGCTGAGGCACGGCTCGTGGGGTTGCGTCTCCGTGCGTTGGCCTCGGCCGACCGGTCGCACGTCGCCTCGCTCTCGGGTGCAGCATCGACGGGGCAGTGGGCAGCACGACTGTCCAACGCCGACCACGCGGAGGCGCAGGGCCAGGTGCGGCTCGCCCAGGGCCTGGAGCAGCGCACGATGACGCAGCAGGCCTTGGTGTCGGGCGAGGTGAGCCCGGCTCATGCCGCGGTGATCGTCCGTGCCGACCGTGACCTCCCCGGCAGTGTCACCGCGGACCAGCGGAGCAGCGTGGAGGCGACGTTGCTGGAGAAGGCGAAGGTACTCTCCCCGGGCGCGCTGCGTCGTGCTGCCCGACGTTCCCTGGCGGCGATCGAGGCCGATGTGGCGGTGATCGACGCGCACGAGAATGCCCTGGTCGCCACCGAGGAGGAGCTCGCCCGGTTGCGGACCTCGCTCACGCTTCACGACAACAACGACGGCACGGTCACGGGCCGGTTCACGATCCCGACTGCGCAGGGGCACCTTCTGCGCAAGGTCCTGGAGACGATGACAGCACCGCGGCGCGCGCGCCTCGGTGCGTCACAGGCTCAGGCCGGAACGGCTCGCGGGGTCGTCGGCAGCGCCGACTGGGAGCACGCGCGTGGGCTCGCCTTCTGCGAGCTCGTCGAGCACCTCCCCACCGACCACCTGCACCCGAAGACCGCTGCGACGGTCGTGGTGGCCCTCGACCACGACACCCTGGTCGACGCTCTCAAGGTCGCCCACCTCGACACCGGCGCCGAGCTCAGCGCCGGCGAGGCGCGACGGCTCGCCTGCGGTTCCCGGATCCTGCCTGCCGTCCTCGGAGGTGCCTCGCTGCCGCTCGACCTGGGCCGCTCGGCCCGGCTCTTCTCCGAGGCGCAGCGGACGGCGCTCGGCCTGAAGCACGATTCCTGTGCCGCGACCGGGTGCGAGCGTCCGTTCGCGTGGTGCGAGCTCCACCACTGGCAGCCGTGGTCTCACGGGGGTCGGAGCGATCTCGCCGACGCGGTGCCGCTGTGCCATTTCCATCACCGACGGGTTCATGACCCGGGGTACCAGCACCGGAGGGATCCCGGTGGAGGCGTGACGTTCCACCGGACCTGACCGGTCCGACGCCCGTGTTGTGCCGCAGTTTTCGTCGTACGGCGCCACCTACCGATGGCTATTCTGAGCCGACCCCATCCCGTCGAGTCCAGGTAAGGGTGAGCATGAAACCCACCGTGTGCCTGAACATGATCGTCAAGGACGAAGAGCACGTGCTCGCGCGTTGCCTGGAGTCCGTGCTGCCATTCATCGACGCGTGGGCGATCATCGACACCGGATCGTCCGATGGCACCCAGGAGGTGGTCCGGAAGGTTCTGGGTCACCTGCCGGGGGAGCTGCGCGAACGGCCCTGGGTGGACTTCTCGCACAACCGCAACGAGGCCCTCGAGGTTGCGCGCGGGCGTGCCGACTACGCGCTGCTGATGGACGCGGACAACGAGTTGGTCGCGGAGTCCGGTGCGGGGCTGGGTGACTTGGACCTCGACTCCTACAACGCCGAGTTTCGTCATGGCGACAACACGTACCACCAGAAGCTGTTGGTCCGTCTGGACCTCGGCTGGCAGTGGCGCGGGGTGCTGCACGAGGGTCTGTACCCGGACCGTGAGATCACGCAGGGACGGGTCACGGGACTACACGTCCTGGAACGTCGGGAAGGCGCCCGAAGCAAGCGGTCCGTGCAGGAGAAGTACGCCGACGACGTGGGGGTGCTGATCAAAGGTCTCAAGGCCGAACCGAACAACAGTCGGTACGTCTTCTACCTGGCGCAGAGCTACCGGGACGCGAACCAGCCGGAGAAGGCGCTCCGCAACTACCTGAAGCGCGTCGCCATGGGTGGCTGGGACGAAGAGGTCTGGTTCTCCCGTTTCCAGGTCGCTCTGCTGAGCGAGGCGCTGGGGCTCTCGACCGAGGCCGTCGTCGGCCGGTACCTGGAGGCGCACGAGTTCCGTCCGCACCGGGCCGAGTCCTTGATGAACCTCGCGCGCTATTGCCGGGAGCAGAAACGCTGGGAATCGGCGTACATCTTCGCCGGGAGCGCGATGGCGATCCCACGCCCGGACGACATCCTTTTCGTGGACGAGTCCACCTACGCCTGGCGCGCCCAGGACGAGTACTCCATCGCCTGCTACTGGACCGGCCGGTACGAGGAGTCGATGCGAGTCTGCAAGGACCTGCTGGCCTCCGACGTCCTGCCCGGGGCGCAGCGGCAGCGGGTCGCCGACAACCTCAACTACAGCCTGCAGAAGCTCGAGGGAACCGACTAGCCTCGCTGCATGAGTCTCGAACCGCTCGCCCTGCCGACCGCACCGGACGCCTGGGAAGGGTGGTTGGGTGACCGAGCCCGCGGTTCGGTGCGGACGGCTGCCGACCAGGTGGCTGCGCTCAAGACCGCGCACCCCGGGGACACCGCGATCCTCCAACTGTGGAACGACGTCTGTGTCTCCATCGCGAACGCCTCGGCGATCACCGGACTGCTCTCTTCGGTGCACCCCGAAGCGGGGATCATCGAACTGGCGGAGGAGATCGAGGTCGAGGTCCAGCGGTTCTCGAACGACCTGATGCTCGACCGCGACGTCTTCGACCAGCTCACCTCGCTGCGGGAGGACCCACTCGACGACGGTGCGCGGCGGGTGCTCGCCGAGGCGCTGCGGTCGTTCCGGCGGGCAGGTGTCGACCAGGACGAGAAAACCCGGGCCCGGATCCGGGAGCTAAACGAGCGCGAGACCGAGCTGAGCCAGGCCTTCGCCCGCAACATCCGCGACGGACGGCGTACGGCGTCGGTGCCGGCCTCGTCGCTGGAGGGGTTGCCGGAAGACTTCGTCGCCGAGCACCCGGCCGACGCCGCCGGGCAGGTCCAGATCACGACCGAGTACCCCGACGTGCACCCGTTCATGACCTACAGCCGCGACCCCGAGGCCCGGCGCGCGGTGGCGTACGAGTACTTCAACCTCGCGTGGCCGGAGAACGACCAGGTTCTCGGCGACCTGCTCCGGCTGCGGCAGGAGAAGGCCAGGCTCGTCGGGCACGCCGACTGGCCCGACTTCGACGCCGAGGTGAAGATGATCGGCAAGGGCTCCGCGATCGCCGAGTTCATAGACCAGATCGCGGCGGACTCCTTGGAGGCGGGGCGCCGCGAGCTCGCGGTGCTCCTCGAGCGCGGGGCCCAGGACGGCATCGAGACGATCGACGTCACCAACTGGCGGTACTGCTTCGAGGCGGTCAAGCGCGAGCAGTACGGCGTCGACGCCCAGGAGGTCCGGCGGTACTTCGACTTCGCCAAGGTGAACCAGGGACTGCTCGACGTGACCGGCCGGCTGTTCGGGCTGACCTACGTCCCGGTGGGCGTGGCGACCTGGCACCCCGACGTCACCTCGTACGACGTCGAGCTGGACGGTGAGCACCTGGGTCGGATCCACCTCGACCTGCACCCGCGGGAACGCAAGTACAACCACGCGGCCCAGTTCGACCTGGTCCGCGGGGTTCGTGACCGGCAGCTGCCCGAGGGCGTGCTGGTCTGCAACTTCCCGCGCGGACTGATGGACCACGACGAGGTCGTCACCCTGTTCCACGAGTTCGGCCACCTGATGCACCACGTGCTCGCCGGGCGCCACGAATGGGTCCGCTTCTCCGGGGTCGCCACCGAGTGGGACTTCGTCGAGGCGCCGTCGCAGATGCTCGAGGAGTGGGCCTGGGACGCGAAGGTCTTGCAGATGTTCGCCACCGACGAGTCCGGCATTCCGATCCCGACCGAGCTGGTCACCGCGATGCGGGCGGCCGACGAATTCGGCAAGGGCTTGCTGGCCCGGACCCAGATGTTCTACGCCGCGATCTCGTACCGGTTCCACCTGGAGGTCCCGGACGACCTCACCGCGGCGCTCTTCGAGCTGCAACCGCAGTACAGCCTGATCGCGCCCCTGGAGGACACCCACTTCCACGCGGGGTTCGGGCACCTCGACGGGTACACCTCGGCGTACTACACCTACATGTGGTCGCTGGTGATCGCGAAGGACCTGTTCAGCGCCTTCGACCCCGCCGACCTGTTCGACGCCGCCGGCACCGGTGTGGCGCGCCGCTACCGCGACCGGGTGCTCGCCGCCGGCGGCACGAAGGACGCCGCCGACCTCGTCTCCGACTTCCTCGGCCGCCCGCAGAACCTCGACGCCTATCGCGCCTGGATCTCCTCCGAATAGCCATTCTCGCATGGCCTCCGGGCCTGCCGTTTCCTCAGGAGTGCTCATGAGATTGCCCGCCTTTTCCCAACTCGCAGGCGAAGCCGTTGCGAGTTGGTCGCTGCCAATTGCACTGGCCTTCGCGGTCACCGCCTGCTCGCCGCAGGACCCACGCATCCCGAAGCAGGTCTCGCCCCCGACGGTGCCCAACGCGCCGTCCGCGACCAGCACACCCGACGTGCTGAGCGGCGGCACCAACGACGCAGGCGTCGCCCCGACCGGCCCCTCGG
>JBKJIR010000030.1:0-48850 GCA_046598495.1 Marmoricola sp.
GTTCGAGAACCTCGGCGCACAGCTGTGCAAGGAGGTCGCCACCAAGACCAACGACGTCGCCGGTGACGGTACGACGACCGCGACCGTGCTCGCCCAGGCGATGGTCCACGAGGGCCTCCGCGCCGTCGCGGCCGGCACGAACCCGATGGGTATCAAGCGCGGCATGGACGCCGCCGGCGAGGCGCTCTCCGCCGCGCTCTCCGAGGCGGCCCGCGAGGTCGGCTCGGTCGAGGACATGGCTTCGGTGGCGACGGTCTCCAGCCGCGACGCCGAGATCGGCGCGTTGCTGGCCGAGGCGTTCGACAAGGTCGGCAAGGACGGCGTGATCACCGTCGAGGAGTCCAACACCATGGGCACCGAACTCGACTTCACCGAGGGCATGCAGTTCGACAAGGGCTACCTGTCGCCGTACTTCGTGACCGACCCGGAGTCGATGGAAGCGGTCCTCGACGACCCGTACATCCTGCTGCACCAGGGCAAGATCGGCGCGATCGCCGAACTGCTCCCGCTGCTGGAGAAGGTCATCGCCGCGGGCAAGCCGCTCTTCATCCTGGCCGAGGACGTCGAGGGTGAGGCGCTCTCGACCCTGGTCGTGAACAAGATCCGCGGCACCTTCAACGCGGTCGCGGTCAAGGCCCCTGCCTTCGGTGACCGTCGCAAGGCGATGATGCAGGACATCGCCGTCCTCACCGGCGGTCAGGTCATCGCCCCGGAGGTCGGGCTCAAGCTCGACCAGGTCGGCCTCGAGGTCCTCGGCACCGCCCGTCGGGTCGTGGTGACCAAGGACAACACCACGATCGTCGAGGGCGGCGGCGACTCCGCCGAGGTCAACGGCCGGGTCAACCAGATCAAGGCCGAGGTCGAGGCCTCGGACTCCGACTGGGACCGCGAGAAGCTGCAGGAGCGGTTGGCCAAGCTGGCCGGCGGCGTCTGCGTCGTCAAGGTCGGCGCGGCCACCGAGGTGGAGCTCAAGGAGAAGAAGCACCGCATCGAGGACGCCGTCTCCGCGACCCGCGCCGCGATCGAGGAAGGCATCGTCCCCGGCGGCGGCTCGGCGATCATCCACGCAGCCGCTGTGCTCGACGGCGATCTGGGCCTCACCGGTGACGAAGCGGTCGGGGTGCGGATCGTTCGCAAGTCGATCGACCAGCCGCTCCGCTGGATCGCCGAGAACGGTGGCGAGAACGGCTACGTCGTCGTCGCCAAGGTCCGCGAGGGCGGGATCGGCACCGGTTACAACGCCGCCACCGGCGAGTACGGCGACCTGGTCGCCCAGGGTGTCATCGACCCGGTCAAGGTCACCAAGGCGGCCCTCACGAACGCCACCTCGATCGCGGGCATGCTGCTCACGACCGAGACGCTGATCGTGGAGAAGCCCGTCGAGGAGGAGCCTGCCGGCGCCGCCGGTCACGGCCACGGCCACGGCCACTGATCCTTCGCTCCTGGCGCGCCCGGGACTGATGTCAGCACCCACCCCGGGTCGCTCTCCGCTCGTCGGAGGGGGACCCGGGGTGCGGTCGTTCTCCTGAACTCCGGGACCCGTACCGATGCCTGAAATCGGCGTCGCCGTGGCGCCGGGACTTGGTAGCGTCCAGCTGAGCCGCTCAGCGCCCGACCGCGGCCACGATGCTGGGGTCGACCTCCCCGAAGACCGTGCCGAAGATCCGGACGCAGCGGTCGGTCATCGCCTCGGGGGTGACCTCCGGGTGGTCGAGCCACCAGTTCACCAGGGAACGGAACACGCTCTCCCACACGGCGTGCATCGCGGAGGTGTCGCCGTGGTCGGTGTTGCCGGCCAGACGCATCAGCTCCCCGACGCCGTCCTCGCCGAGAGCGAAGAGTCGGCGCTCGTAGTCCAGCAGCGCCTCGTGGCCGGCGCCGTCGCTCGGGGCGGTCGGGTCGAAGACGAGGCGCCACATCCAGGGCTGCGGGCCCAGTGCCCGGAACATGCCGTCGAGGGTGACCACCGCCCGAGCCAGGCCCACCGTGCCGGTACGGGAGGACCGCTCGAACTCGGCCCAGAGGGTCCCGGCGGCGTGCTGGACGCACAGGGCGTGCAGGCCTTCCTTGGAGCCGAAGTAGTTGTAGATCAACGGCTTGGAGATCCCGGCCGCGTCGGCGATGTCGGCGACCGACGTGGCGGCGTACCCGACGCTGCCGAACGCGCGGCAGGCGACGTCGAGGATCTGTTGCTCGCGCTCGGCGCGGGCGACACCCTTGGTGCCGGCGTTCGTCCGCGTGCTGGAGGTCATAGCAAGACTCTAGCGCGGAATATGAACCTGTGGTAACTTACTCGGGAGTCATATCAAGGGAGAACGTGATGAACGAGATCAACGAGCTGCTCGACCCGATGAAGAACCCGGTGACCTACGCCATCCCGTTCTTCCTGATCACCATCGTGATCGAGCTCGCCGCGCTGAAGTTCCTCGACGACGACCACGAGGAGGCGGGCCGGGCCCGCACCGGGTACCTGGGCCCGGATGCCCGGACCAGCATGACGATGGGGCTCATCAGCCTGGTCTTCTCCCTGGCGCTCAAGGTCGGCTCCTTCCTCGTCTTCATCGCGGTCTTCACCCACCTGACCCCGGACGCGCTCAAGATGCCGACCGACACCTGGTGGTACTGGGTGCTGCTGATCCTTGCGGTCGACCTCTCCTTCTACGCCTCGCACCGCTTCGTCCACCGGGTCAACGTCGGCTGGGCGGCCCACCAGGCGCACCACTCCAGCGAGTACATGAACTTCGCGACCGCGCTGCGGCAGAAGTGGAACCCGTGGTTCGAGTTCCTCTTCTGGTTGCCGCTGCCCTTCCTCGGCTTCTCCCCGTGGACGATCTACGTCGCCTTCGGCATCAACCTGATCTGGCAGTTCTTCACCCACACCGAGACCATCGGCAAGCTCCCGCGGCCGATCGAGTACGTCTTCAACACCCCCTCCCACCACCGGGTCCACCACGGCTCCGATCCGGAGTACCTGGACAAGAACTACGCCGGCGTCCTGATCATCTGGGACCGGATGTTCGGCAGCTTCGTGGAGGAGACCAAGCGGCCGACGTACGGGCTGACGAAGCCGGTCAACACCTACAACCTGATCAAGCTGCAGTATGGCGACTACGCCCAGATCGTCCACAACGTCCGGGCTGCCGACACCGTGCGCGACAAGCTCGGCTACCTCTTCGGGCCGCCGGGCTGGCAGCCGCCGGGCCACGTCGGCGACCCCGAGTTCGAGCCGATCCGTCCGCCGTCGCCGGTCGGCTGAGGGAGAGGCCCCTGTGAGCGCTTGTTGACGCGGATGTAACGACGGCGCCGCGGTCGCGCAACACGGGCTCGGCAGGATCAGGTCATGTTCTACCGGGTACGCACCAGGCTCACTGACACTCCGGGTGCTCTCGCGATGCTCGCGCAGCGTTGCGGAGACGCCGGGGTGAACATCCTGGCGCTGCAGATCTACCCCGAACTGGGCGCGGTGACCGACGACCTCGTCGACCAGCCGACCGCCTGGCTGCGTGCAGCCCGGGTGGTCCTGGACGAGCCGGCAGCGTTGCCGGCGGAGCTCACAGCGCTTCTCGGGGCGAGGGTGAGCTGGTCTGCCACGGAGCAGGTCCGCGCTGCTGCGCTGACCGAGCTCGCTGATCGTGCGCGGTCGGCTGCGGGAGCTCCTCCCGCACCCGCAGCCGACGGCGCCGTGGTCGAGTACGTCGTCACCGCCGACGCGGTGCAGGCCCGGATCGGGTCGTACGTCGTCGGTGCGGCGAGCCTGCACGCGGTGGTCGACGGCTCGGTCGAGGCCAGCTTGGAAGTGGCTCCCGCCTGGCGGCGGCTCGGCATCGGCCGTCAGCTGCTGCGTCAGGTGAGCGGTCTCGCGGCCGGGCGCGGAGCGACCGAGCTGGTGATGCTGGCGCCGCCGACCGAGGAGGGCGTCGTGCCCGTCCTCGCGGCGGCCGGAATGCGCGGGCGGATCCGGTTGACCGAGCAGGGGCTCAGCGTGCACGTGAGCCTCGCCGGGGTCCGGCCCATCGCCGCGCTCGTCGCCTAGGCAGATCTGGCGTGGACACCCTGGCCGACGCGGTCCTCGGCATCTCTTAGACTGGAGCATGACCTCCGAAGTCCACGACGCGTACGCAGCGAAGTTTGCCTCCCTGGGCCTCACCTACGACGACGTCCTCCTGCTCCCCGGGTCGTCCGACCTCAACCCCAACGAGATCGACACCACCACGCGCCTGACGCGGGAGATCTCGATCAAGGTGCCGCTGATCAGTGCCGCGATGGACACCGTCACGGAGTCCCGGATGGCCATCGCGATGGCCCGCGAGGGCGGACTCGGCGTCCTGCACCGCAACCTCTCGATCACCGATCAGGCGTACCAGGTGGACCTGGTCAAGCGCACCCAGACCGGGATGATCTCCAACCCGATCACCATCGGGCCGGACGCGACCCTGGAGGACCTCGACAAGACCTGCGGGGAGTACCGCGTCTCCGGGCTGCCGGTCGTCGACATCGACAACCGCCTGCTCGGCATCATCACCAACCGGGACCTGCGGTTCACGCCGGTCGCGGAGTGGGCCACCACCAAGGTCGACGAGGTGATGACCCCGATGCCGCTGATCACCGCGCCGGTCGGGATCTCCCGGGACGACGCCACCGCGATCCTGCGCCAGCACAAGCGCGAGCGGCTGCCGATCGTCGACTCCCAGGGGCGGTTGGCCGGACTCATCACCGTCAAGGACTTCGTCAAGGGCGAGCAGTTCCCGAACGCCTCCCAGGACGCCGCCGGCCGCCTGATGGTCGGTGCCGCGATCGGCTACTTCGGCGACGCTTGGGAGCGGGCCACCACCCTGATCGACGCCGGGGTCGACGTGCTTGTCGCGGACACCGCTCACGGCCACGTGAAGCTGCTGCTCGACATGGTCGCCCGGCTCAAGTCGGACCCCGCCACCCGGCACGTCCAGGTGATCGGCGGCAACGTCGCCACCCGGGAGGGCGCGCAGGCGTTCGTGGACGTGGGCGCGGACGCGATCAAGGTCGGCGTCGGTCCCGGGTCCATCTGCACCACGCGCGTGGTCACCGGCGTCGGCGCCCCGCAGGTGACCGCCGTCTACGAGGCCTCGCTCGCGGCCGGCCCGGCCGGCGTCCCGGTGATCGCCGACGGCGGGCTCAAGCATTCCGGGGAGATCGCGAAAGCGATCGTGGCCGGCGCGGACTCGGTCATGCTCGGCTCGCTGCTCGCCGGGTGCGAGGAGTCGCCCGGGGACCTGGTGTTCGTCAACGGCAAGCAGTTCAAGGCCTACCGTGGCATGGGCTCCCTCGGCGCGATGTCGAGCCGGGGCAAGAAGTCCTACTCCAAGGACCGCTACTTCCAGGCCGAGGTCACCAGCGACGACAAGATCGTCCCCGAGGGCATCGAGGGCCAGGTCGCCTACCGCGGGCCGCTCGCCGCGGTCGCGCACCAGCTCATCGGCGGGCTGAACCAGTCGATGTTCTACACCGGCGCCCGGACGATCCCGGAGCTGAAGGAAAAGGGCCGGTTCACCCGGATCACCGCTGCCTCGCTGAAGGAGAGCCACCCGCACGGGGTCCAGATGACGGTAGAGGCCCCCAACTACAGCGGCTTGTGATCCTCGGGTGTTTCGACAGGCTCCACCAGCGGTGGGAGACTCTGCGGCGTGACTGATATTGAGATCGGCCGGGCCAAGCGCGGCCGTCGCGCCTACTCCTTCGACGACATCGCGATCGTGCCGAGTCGGCGTACCCGGGACCCCGAAGAGGTCTCGACCGCCTGGCAGATCGACGCCTACCGTTTCGACCTCCCGATCATGGCGGCGCCGATGGACTCGGTGATCTCGCCGGCGACCGCGATCGCCCTGGGGCAGCACGGCGGCCTCGGGGTCCTCAACCTCGAGGGCCTCTGGACCCGGTACGACGACCCCGCCCCTCTCCTCGAGGAGATCGCCGGTCTCGACCGCGAGGCGGCCGTGCGTCGGATGCAGGAGGTCTACACCGCGCCGATCCGGGCCGAGCTGATCACCGAACGTCTCCGGCAGGTCCGCGACGCCGGGGTCACCGTCGCCGGCGCGCTCTCCCCGCAGCGCACCAAGGAGTTCGCCAAGACGGTCGTGGACGCGGGTGTCGACATGTTCGTGATCCGTGGCACCACCGTCAGCGCGGAGCACGTCTCCGGGCAGGCCGAGCCCCTGAACCTCAAGGAGTTCATCTACGAGCTCGACGTCCCGGTCATCGTGGGCGGCTGCGCCACCTACCAGGCTGCCCTGCACCTGATGCGGACCGGAGCGGCCGGCGTCCTGGTCGGCTTCGGCGGCGGCGCAGCGCACACCACCAGGACCGTGCTCGGCGTCTCCGTCCCGATGGCCAGCGCGGTCGCCGACGTCGCTGCCGCCCGTCGCGACTACATGGACGAGTCCGGCGGCCGGTACGTGCACGTCATCGCCGACGGTTCGATCGGGCGCAGCGGCGATATCGCCAAGGCGATCGCGTGCGGCGCCGACGCGGTGATGATCGGGTCCCCGCTGGCGCGGGCGAGCGACGCTCCGGGCCGCGGGTTCCACTGGGGCGCCGAGGCGCACCACGCCGAGCTGCCGCGCGGCGAGCGGGTCGAGATCGGCACCGTCGGCACCCTGGAGGAGATCCTCTTCGGGCCGTCGCGGGTCGCCGACGGCACGATGAACCTGATCGGCGCCCTGCGTCGGGCGATGGCGACCACCGGCTACACCGAGCTCAAGGAGTTCCAGCGCATCGAGGTCGTCGTCCAGTAGGTCAGGCGGTCGTGCTACGCCCGACCAGGACCCAGGCGACGGCCACCAGGTACATCACCAGGCCGTAGGTGAGGACCAGCAGGGCAGCGGCGTCGGAGTCGTCGACGAACGCCACCGCGGCGAGGGCCAGCGACAGGTTGCGCACCACCGTGGTCATCGCGGTCGCGCGGCGTACGGCGCCGTCGCCGAGGGAGGCCGCCCCGCCCAGCAGGGTGAGGCCGAGAACGAGCGCGATCCCGACGACCGCATCGACACCGTTCTGATCGAGGTCGGCCCCCGAGGTGATCACCAGGACCACGATCAGGGCGGCCAGCATCAGGTCGGCGAAGCGTCGCGCCCGTGGGTGCAGCCGTTCGGCGAGCTCCGGGCGGCGGCCGCTGAGAAGCAGGCCGGTGGCGAGCGGGAGCCACTGGAAGACGACCAGGGCTGCGACGAGAGGGCCCAGGCGGACGGTCGAGTCTGACCCGGCGTACAGGTGAAGCCAGAGCGGGGCGCTCACCAGGCTGGTGACCGCCAGGATCACCTGGAGGGCGACGGCGTGCGCCCGATCGCCGCGCACGTGCAGGGACAGCAGGGCGCCCGTCCCCCCGCCCGGTGCGGCTGCCACGACTATGAGGGCGAGCGAGGTGGTCGTCCCCAGGTCGAGAGCACGGAGCAGGACCAGGGCCGCCGCCGGGACGGCCACCAGGTTGACGAACACCGCGAGCACGAGCGGTGCCGGTCGCCGCGCGAGGGCAGCGAGCTCGCGCAGGCTCGTCGCCGTCCCCATCGCCAGCATGCCGCTGATCAACAGGACCACCACGAGGACCGTGGCGACCGGGTTCATCAGCCGACGGGTTCCAGGGACGCGATGAGCGCTTCGATCCGTCCGCGGATGTCGTCGCGGATCTCCCGCACGGAATCCAGGCCCTGGCCCGCCGGGTCGTCGAGCTCCCAGTCCTCGTAGCGCTTGCCCGGGTAGAACGGGCACGCGTCGCCGCAGCCCATCGTGATCACCACGTCGGAGGCCTGCACCGATTCCGTGGTGAGCACCTTCGGCTGGGCGCCCGCGATGTCGATGCCGATCTCGGCCATCGCCTCCACGGCGGTCGGGTTGATCGACGCTGCCGGCGCGGAGCCGGCGGAGAGCACGTCGACCCGGTCGCCGGCCAGGTGCTGCAGGAAGCCGGCCGCCATCTGGGAGCGACCGGCGTTGTGGACGCAGACGAAGAGCACGGTGGGGCGGGACATCAGACCTCCTGGGCGGGGTGGGGGAAGAGCAGGCGCACGAGCCCGAGCGCGAGCGCCCCGCCGATCACCTGCATCAGGACGAACAGCGGGACGGACGTGGGATCGATCCCGGCGAAGGTGTCGGAGAGGGTCCGCGACACGGTGACCGCGGGGTTGGCGAAGCTGGTCGAGGACGTGAACCAGTACGCCGCGGTGATGTACCCGCCGACGGCGTACGCGATGGTCGCGCTGCGACCGGTGCGGAGGGCGCCGAAGACCACCACGACCAGGCCGAGGGTGGCGACCACCTCGCCGAGCAGGACCCCGCCGCCGTCGCGCTCGGTCGTGGCGAGGGTGACGGCGTCCAGGTCGAACATCAGGTTGGCCACGACCGCACCGAGGCAGCCACCGGCGACCTGGGCGATCGCCAGCACGCCGGCCACCGACCAGGGGATCAGGCCGAGCGCTGCCTCGACGGCGCTGACGACCGGGTTGAACGCCGCGGAGACCGGCTGCAGCGTGAGGATCAGGGCGACCAGCACGGCACCCGTGATCAGGCTGTTCTCCAGGAGCTGGAGACCGACGTCGTCGGGGGAGAGCCGGGACGCGGCGATGCCGGAACCGATCACCGCCGTCACCAGGAATGCGGTGCCGACGAACTCGGCGAGCGCCTTGCGGCCCAGTGCCGGGTCCCGGGTGCCTTCCGGGCTCACCGGGTGCCGCCGATCAGGGCCGCGAGGTCGGTCAGCGCCTCGTGGTGCACGCGGTAGTAGACCCAGACGCCGCGCTTGGAACGGTCGAGCAGGCCGGCCTCGTGGAGCACTTTCAGGTGGTGGCTGATCGTCGGCTGGGAGAGGTCGAAGGCGTCGTTGAGATCGCAGACGCAGGCCTCGCCGCCGTCGTGCGCGGCGACCAGGGAGAGCAGCCGCAGCCGCACCGGGTCGGCGATCGCCTTGAGCAGCGGGGCGATCCGCTCGGCGGTCTCCTCGGTCAGCGGCGAAGCGACCAGCGGCGAGCAGCAGGCAACCGTCTCGGTCGGGGTCAGGGTCACAGACTTAGACATGGATCAATATTGACAGATGTCGATGTGTGCTGCAACCTAGACATCGACAACCATCAATATCTACTCCTTGGAGGAACCATGTCCCGCATCCAGCTCGCCCTCAACGTCGACGACCTTGAGGAGTCGATCGCCTTCTACACCACCCTCTTCGGCGCCGAACCATCCAAGCGGAAGTCCGGCTACGCCAACTTCGCGATCGCCGAGCCGCCGCTCAAGCTCGTGCTCATCGAGAACCCCGGCGAGGGCGGATCGATCAACCACCTCGGTGTCGAGGTGCCCGACTCGGCGACCGTCGACGCCGAGCACCTCCGTCTCGGTGAGGCCGGGTTCGCGGCCACGGAGGAGCGCGCCACCACCTGTTGCTACGCCAAGCAGGACAAATTCTGGGTCGAGAACGCCCCGAACGGCGAGCGCTGGGAGGTCTACACCGTCCTGGAGGACAGCGAGACGTTCTCCGACGCGGGTCCCGAGCAGCAGGGCTGCTGCGGCAACGACGTCGGTGCGGAGCTCGAGCCGAGCGCAGCTGCCTGTTGCTGACGCGCGCGGACGCCGGTGCCGGGGTCTCTGGAAGACTGGGCCCATGGCCCTGACAGCAGACCTCGGACCCGGTTCCCGTGCTGCGGCGCTGACGGGCATGACCTCCCACGAGGTCGACGTCCTGGTGGTCGGTTCCGGTGTCGTCGGTGCCGGCGTCGCCCTCGACGCCGTCTCCCGCGGACTCTCGACCGCCCTGGTCGAGCAGCGCGACTTCGCCAGCGGCACCAGCAGTCGCAGCAGCAAGCTGATCCACGGCGGCCTGCGCTACCTGGAGATGCTCGACTTCGGCCTGGTCCGCGAAGCCCTGGAGGAGCGCGGTCTGCTGCTCACCCGGCTGGCGCCGCACCTGGTCCGGCCGGTGCCGTTCCTCTACCCGCTGCGCACGACCTGGGAGCGCCCGTACGTCGGTGCCGGACTCGCCCTGTACGACGCGATGGCGATGGCCGGCAAGTACGAGATGGGCGTCCCGAAGCACAAGCACCTCTTCCGACGCCAGGTCGCCCGGATGGCGCCGGACCTGCGCACCGACCAGCTCACCGGTGCGATCCGCTATTACGACTGCCAGGTCGACGACGCTCGGCTGGTGATGAACATCGCCCGGACGGCCGCGGCCTACGGCGCCCACGTGGCGTCGCGGACCAAGGTGATCGGTTTCCTCCGCGAGGGGGACCGGGTCGTGGGCGCGAAGATCCGCGACCTCGAGAACAACACCCCGGACGGGTCCGGCGACGCCGAGGTCAGGGCGCGGGTCGTGATCAACGCCGCCGGTGTCTGGACCGACGGGATCCAGGCCATGGTCGGCGGCAAGGGTGCGCTCCGGGTGAAGGCCAGCAAGGGCATCCACCTCGTCGTCCCGAAGGACCGGATCCGCTCCGAGTGCGGCTTCATCACCAAGACCGCCACCTCGGTGCTCTTCGTCATCCCGTGGGGCCGGCACTGGATCATCGGCACCACCGACACCCCCTGGGACCTCGACCTGGCCCACCCGGCAGCGTCCCGGGCGGACATCGACTACGTGCTCTCCTCGGTGAACACCATCCTCAAGGACCCGCTCGACCACGACGACGTCGAGGGCGTGTACGCCGGCCTCCGCCCGCTGCTCCAGGGCGAGACCGAGCCGACGTCGAAGATCTCCCGCGAGCACACGGTGGTGGCGCCTGTCCCCGGACTGGTGATGATCGCCGGGGGCAAGCTGACGACGTACCGGGTGATGGCGAAGGACGCGGTCGACGTCGCCGCGTCCTCCCTCGACGGCGGCGTCCGTCCGAGCATCACCGACCGGGTGCCGCTGCTGGGTGCCCACGGGTTCGAGACCCGGACCAACCAGCGGGCGACTCTCGCCCGGACCAGCGGGCTGCACATCTCCCGGATCGACCACCTCCTCGGACGCTACGGCGGGATGGTCGACGAGATCCTCGACCTGCTCATCGACGACCCGTCGCTGGCCGAACCGCTGATCCACGCCGAGGACTACCTCTGCGCCGAGGTCGTCTACGCGGTGACCCACGAGGGTGCCCGCCACCTCGACGACGTCCTTACCCGCCGGACCCGGATCTCCATCGAGACCTTCGACCGCGGTGCCCTGGCGGCACAGCAGGTCGCCGAGCTGATGGGCGGGGTCCTGGACTGGGACCGGTCCCGGGTCGACGAAGAGGTCGATCACTACCTGCGCCGGGTCGAGGCCGAGCACCAGAGCCAGGAGAAGCTCACCGACCAGGAGGCCGACGAGGCCCGCGTCAAGGCGCCGGAAGGCCCGTGGGCGGGCTGAGGGCTCGCGACATGGGGTCGACGACATCGGGTAGACACGGAGCATGACCTGCTTCGTCGCGCACACGACCGTCGACTGCCGCAACGCCTTCGAGCTCTCCGAGTGGTGGAAGCAGCTCCTCGGTTACGAGGACCTGGCAGACGACCCGAACGCCCCGGGTCACGACCCGGAGGGGAACGAGTTCTGCATCCTGCGCAGCGAGGCCGAGCGCGTCCGGACCGCCTGAGTCCACGGGTTGTCGCTCGGCGGATCGGCCCTGGCTGCCGCGGCTACCGTGTCGGGGTGATCCACCACCCCCGTATCGGCCTCGCAGTGCTGAGCGTCTTCGTGCTCGCCCTGTCGCTGCTGGCTGTCCTGGTGCTGCGCGGTGGATCGGCGGCCGGCGAGTCCTTCGAGTACTACCCGGTTCCGTCCGCCGCCGACAGCGCCGCTCCGGTGGTGCCCGCACCCGAGGGGCAGGTGCGGGGACAGGTCCCGACCCGGGGCATCGACCCGGCCTGGGTGAGCCGGACCAGCCGCGCAGCCGGCATCCCGGCGCCGGCACTGCTCGCGTACGGCGCCGCCCAGGTCGCGCTCGCCCGGGAACAACCTGGCTGCCGCCTCTCGTGGAACACGCTCGCCGGGGTCGGTTGGATCGAGTCCCAGCACGGCACCCTCGACGGTCGGAGCCTCGCGGCCGACGGTCGCTCGTCGTCACCGGTGATCGGTCCGGCCCTGGATGGCGACGGCTTCGCGGCGATCCGGTCCACCCCGGCCTCGGCGGCGTGGCACGGGGATCCCACGTGGGAGCACGCGGTGGGCCCGCTGCAATTCATCTCCTCCAGCTGGGAGCGCTGGGGCGCGGACGGCGACGGGGACGGCTCCGTCGACCCGCTCGACCTGGACGACGCGGCCCTCGCGGCCGGCCGCTACCTCTGCGCCGACGACCATGACCTGGCGACCCCGTCGGGTTGGAACGCCGCGGTGTACTCCTACAACCACGACCAGGACTACGTCCGCTCGGTCCTCACGGCGGCGAACGAGTACGCCCGTCGGTCCGGCCAGAGCTGACCATCCTCCTCGGCCCGTAGACTTCCCGGGTGGTCGGCTCCGAGCAGCGACCGTCCCGAGTCCTACCCCCTCTCCTTTCTGAGCCGGGGGCTGTCTGCGTTTCCTCCCCCACGTCCCAGGAGCACTTGTGCGTCTCGCCGGCCTCGCCGATGCCGTCCTCACCGAACCCGTCCTCGCCACCGCCCTGGCCGAGGCGACCGGGGTGGGTGCGCCGACGCTCGACCTCACCGGTCCGCCGGCGTTGCGACCGTTCCTGGTCGCCGGGCTGGAGCGCACCGGCCGCACGGTGCTGGTGGTCACTGCGACCGTGCGGGAGGCCGAGGACCTGGTCGCCGAGCTCGCTGACGTCGTACCGGCTGACCGGCTCGCGCACTTCCCGGCGTGGGAGACGTTGCCCCACGAGCGGCTCAGCCCGCGCAGCGACACCGTCGGCCGACGGCTCGCGGTGCTGCGCCGGCTGGTACACCCGGGGGGTTCCGCCGGCGGGAGCGGCGGGCCGGTCAACGGGCCGATCCAGGTCCTGGTGGCGCCCGTGCGGTCCGTCCTCCAACCGCAGGTCAAGGGTCTCGCCGACCTGGTTCCGGTCGAGCTCGTCCCCGGGCAGGAGGTCGATCTCGACGAGGTCGTCGCGAGCCTGGTCGGTGCCGCCTACACCCGGGTGGACCTGGTCGAGAAGCGCGGTGAGTTCGCCGTTCGAGGCGGCATCGTCGACGTCTTCCCGCCGACCGAGGTGCACCCGCTCCGGGTCGAGTTCTTCGGCGACGTGGTCGACGAGATCCGGATGTTCTCCGTGGCCGACCAGCGCACCCTGGCCCCCGCCGACGGCTTCGGTGTCGAACGGCTCTGGGCGCCGCCGTGCCGCGAGCTGCTGCTCACGCCGGAGGTCCGCGCGCGAGCCGCGCAGCTCGGCGAGAAGCACCCCGAGCTGCGGGAGCTGACCGACAAGCTCGCCGAAGGGATCGTCGTCGAGGGCATGGAGTCGCTGACCCCGGCCCTGGTCGACGAGATGGAGCTCCTCATCGACCTGCTGCCCGAGCAGACCCACGTCCTCGTCCTGGACCCGGAACGGGTCCGTTCCCGGGCGCACGACCTGGTCGCGACCAGCGACGAGTTCCTCGGAGCGAGCTGGGCCGCCGCTGCCTCCGGGGGCGTCGCCCCGATCGACCTCGGTGCGGCCTCGCTGCGCACCCTGGCCGACGTCCGGGAGGTGGCGCTGGCGCAGGGCAAGTCCTGGTGGGGGCTGAGCCCCTTCGGGCTGGGTCCGTCAGGAGCCGCGACGGGCGACGACGTGCCGGACGTCTGGACAGACTCGACAACCGAGTCCGGGGTCGAGTCGAGGGTTGTCGGCGCCAGCGGGGTCGAGCCGTACCGCGGTGACATCGAAGCCGCCGTCCGAGACATCGCGGAGCACGTGGCGGCGGGTCGTCGCGTGGTCGTCGTCCAGCAGGGCCACGGGCCGGCCGAGCGGACCGTGGAGGTGCTCGGTGAGCACGACGTCGCGGCCCGGCTGGTCGAGGAGGTCCCGTCGACCGGCGGGAGCGACAGGGTCGTCGAGGTGGTCCAGGCGACGCTCACCCAGGGCCTGGTCGTCCCCGGCCCCGGCCTGGTGGTCCTGACCGGCGAGGACCTCTCCGGCCAGAAGGCCTCCACCCGGGACATGCGCGCCATGCCGACGCGGCGCAAGAAGCAGATCGACCCGCTCGAGCTGAAGCCCGGCGACTTCGTGGTCCACGAGCAGCACGGGGTCGGCCGCTTCCTGGAGATGAAGCAGCGGGAAGTGCACGGCGCCCTGCGTGAGTACCTCGTCCTCGAGTACGGGATCTCCAAGAAGGGGCACCCGCCCGACCGGCTCTTCGTCCCCGCCGACGCGCTCGACCAGGTCACCCGGTACGTCGGGGGCGAGCAGCCGAGCCTCGACCGTCTCGGCGGTGCCGACTGGGCGAAGCGGAAGGGTCGGGCGCGCAAGGCGGTCCGGCAGATCGCCGCCGAGCTGATCAAGCTGTACGCGGCCCGCCAGGCGACCCGGGGGCACGCGTTCGGGGAGGACACCCCGTGGCAGCGCGAGCTGGAGGACGCCTTCCCGTTCCACGAGACCCCGGACCAGCTGACCACCGTCGACGAGGTCAAGGCGGACATGCGGCGGGTGGTGCCGATGGACCGGCTGGTCTGCGGCGACGTCGGCTACGGCAAGACCGAGATCGCCGTACGGGCTGCCTTCAAGGCGGTCCAGGACGGCAAGCAGGTGGCGGTGCTCGTGCCGACCACGTTGCTCGTCACCCAGCACCACTCCACCTTCGCGGAGCGGATGAGCGGGTTCCCGGTGGTGCTCAAGCAGCTGAGCCGGTTCCAGACCGACAAGGAGGCCAAGGAGGTCATCGAGGGTCTGGAGAACGGGTCCGTGGACATCGTGATCGGCACCCACCGGCTGCTCAACCCGGACATCCGGATGAAGGACCTCGGCCTGATCGTGGTCGACGAGGAGCAGCGCTTCGGGGTCGAGCACAAGGAGCTGATGAAGCGGATGCGCACCAGCGTCGACGTGCTGTCGATGAGCGCGACGCCGATCCCGCGCACCCTGGAGATGGCGATCACCGGCATCCGCGAGATGTCCACGATCACCACGCCACCGGAGGAACGGCACCCGGTGCTGACCTACGTCGGCGCGTACGAGGACCGGCAGGTGATCGCCGCGATCCGGCGCGAGCTGCTCCGCGACGGTCAGGTCTTCTTCATCCACAACCGGGTCGGCTCGATCGAGAAGGCCGCCGCGAAGATCAAGGAGCTCGTCCCCGAGGCCCGGGTCGCGACGGCGCACGGGCAGATGGGGGAGCACCGGCTCGAGCAGGTGATGCTCGACTTCTGGGAGCGCCGCTTCGACGTCCTGGTCTGCACGACGATCGTCGAGTCCGGGCTCGACGTCTCCAACGCCAACACCATGATCATCGAGCGCTCCGACACGCTCGGGCTCTCCCAGCTGCACCAGCTGCGCGGCCGGGTCGGCCGGAGCCGGGAGCGGGCCTACGCCTACTTCCTCTACCCGGGCGACAAACCGCTCACCGAGACCGCGCACGAGCGGCTCGCGACGCTGGCCCAGCACTCGGACCTCGGCGGCGGAATGGCGATCGCGATGAAGGACCTCGAGATCCGGGGCGCCGGCAACCTCCTCGGTGGCGAGCAGTCCGGGCACATCGCCGACGTCGGTTTCGACCTCTACGTGCGCCTGGTGGGGGAGGCGGTCTCGGAGTTCCGCCAGGACGGCAACGCGCCCGAGGAGCTCGGAGAGGTCAGGATCGAGATCCCGGTCGACGCCCACCTCCCGCACGAGTTCGTGCCGAGCGAGCGGCTCCGGCTGGAGATGTACAAGCGGCTCTCCGAGGTACGCTCCGGGGCCGACGTCGACGTGCTCCGCGAGGAGATGGTCGACCGGTACGGCGCCCCGCCGGCGCCGGTCGAGCGGCTCCTGGAGGTCGCCCGGTTCCGGGGGCGCTGCCGGCAGGCGGGGGTCTCCGAGGTGACCTCGCAGGGCAAGTACCTGCGGTTCGCCCCGGTCGACCTCCCGGACTCGCGCGTGGTGCGCCTGAACCGGATCTACCCCGGCAGCCTTCTCAAGCCCGGAGTGCGTACGATGCTGGTGCCGCGCCCGCAACCCGCGACGTTCGGGGCCCAGGCCCCGCGCGACGAGGAGCTGCTGGCGTGGGCAGGTCGAGTGATCGACGCCGTGATCGATCCGCCCCAGAACCCCAGTCAGGAGTCACCTTCGTGAAGGCCAACCGTCTGGTCCTCGGTGTCGCGACAGCCACCGCCTCGATCCTGGTCCTCAGCGGGTGCACGCCGAGCGGCGACGTCGCCGTCAAGGTCGGCGACGAGACGTTCACGACCGCCGATGTCGACCTGCTCACCGACTTCCAGTGCAGCTACCTCGCCGAGCTGGTGGCCGACCCGGCGAACGGCGGCCAGGTGGCCGCTGTCTCCCGCCAGCGGGCCCGGTCCGACATGGCCAGCATCCTGGTGGCGACCGCGCTCGACGAGGTGCTCGCCGAGCGGGCGGACGTGACCGTCGACCCGGCCCGCGTGCGGGAGCCCCTGGAACAGCTCGGGCCCACGATCGAGAAGGTCGCGAGTGGCGAGGACCGGGAGCGGCTCCGCGCGCTGGTCACGGCCTCGATCGAGAACAGCATCGCGGTCAGCGAGATCGCCGGCCGGCTCGCCCAGGAGAGCGGGGTCGAGGCGAACGAGGAGCAGCTCAGCCAGGCGCTGTTCGCGCTCCGCACCGGCGAGGCCAAGCGTGCCGGTGTCGAGATCGACCCGGTCTTCGGGCTGAGCGACGACGGGCTGACCCCCGGCAACGACCCGTCCCTGTCGTTGACGCTGTCGGAGTTCTCCCAGCAGGCGACCGCCAGCCCGCCGGATCCCGCGCTGGTCGACCAGCTCCCCGCCAACCAGCGCTGCGGCTGATCCCACCCGCCCGTGACGCGTTCCTCGCTCGACGAGCTGGCCGAGGTGATGGCCCGGCTCCGTCACGAGTGCGCGTGGAAGGCTGGGCAGACGCACGCCTCGCTGGTGCGGTACCTCCTGGAGGAGGCCTACGAGGTCATCGAGGCGATCGAGTCCGCTGACCCGGTGCACCTGCGCGAGGAGCTCGGCGACCTGTTGCTGCAGGTCTACTTCCACGCGGCCATCGCCGCCGAGTCCGGCGAGTTCGACATCGAGGACGTCGCTGCGGACCTGATCGCCAAGCTCCGTCGTCGCAACCCGCACGTCTTCGGCTCGGGGGAGGGCGCCGCCGACCCGGAAGACCCGGTCGCGATCAACGAGCAGTGGGAGCAGATCAAGGCCGAGGAGAAGGCCGCGAGGCAGCGGCCGGTCACGCTGATGGACGGGGTGCCGGCGGAGCTGCCGGCGCTGGTCCGTGCGGTGAAGGCGATCGAGCGGCTCGAGCGCACCGGTCGATCGGTCGAGGTGCCGGACTCCGGGGACCTCGGGGACCGGTTGCTGGCGCTCGTGGTCGAGGCAGAACGAGCCGGCCAGGACCCCGAGCAGGAGCTGCGGGCCGCGGTCCGGCGTCTCGTCGACCGAGGGGCCGGTCCGGCGTAGTCGAGACCCGGCCGCTCAGCAGCCGGGTGCTGCCCGGGAACGGCGAACGCTCCCGTTAGGCTTGCGAGGCCGTTCCGCCACCGATCCAGGAGCTCTCCCTTGGCAGCCATCGAAGACGTCATCGCCCGCGAGATCCTCGACTCCCGCGGTAACCCGACCGTCGAGGTCGAGGTGATCCTGGAGGACGACAGTTTCGGCCGCGCCGCGGTCCCGTCCGGTGCCTCCACCGGAGCCTTCGAGGCCGTCGAGCTGCGCGACGGTGGCGACCGGTACCTGGGCAAGGGGACGATGAAGGCCGTCGAGGCAGTGGAGTCGCAGATCGCCCAGCGGATCATCGGCCTGGACGCCAGCGACCAGCGTCTGGTCGACCAGGAGATGCTCGACCTCGACGGCACCGCGAACAAGGCCAACCTCGGCGCCAACGCGATCCTCGGTGTCTCGCTCGCCGTCGCCAACGCCGCCGCTGCCAGTGCGGACCTGCCGCTGTACCGCTACGTCGGTGGCCCGAACGCGCACCTGCTGCCCGTCCCGATGATGAACATCCTCAACGGCGGCGCCCACGCAGACACCAACGTCGACATCCAGGAGTTCATGATCGCGCCGATCGGCGCCCCGACCTTCCGCGAGGCACTGCGCCAGGGCGCGGAGGTCTACCACGCGCTCAAGTCGGTGCTGAAGAAGCAGGGCCTCGCCACCGGCGTGGGCGACGAGGGCGGTTTCGCCCCGGACCTGTCCAGCAACCGCGCGGCGCTCGACCTGATCGCCGAGGCGATCGGCACCACCGGCCTGGTCCTCGGTAAGGACGTCGTGCTCGCGCTCGATGTCGCGGCCAGCGAGTTCTGCACCGACGGTGTCTACACCTTCGAGGGCGCCTCGAAGAGTGCCGCCGAGATGACGGCGTACTACGCCGACCTGGTGGCGAACTACCCGATCGTCAGCATCGAGGACCCCCTGGACGAGGACGACTGGGAGGGCTGGAGGACCATCACCGACCAGCTCGGCACGAAGACCCAGCTCGTCGGTGACGACCTCTTCGTCACCAACGTCGAGCGTCTGGCGCGCGGCATCGACGGCGGTCAGGCCAACGCCCTGCTGGTCAAGGTGAACCAGATCGGCTCGCTCACCGAGACCCTCGACTCCGTCGACCTGGCGCACCGCAACGGCTACCGCTGCATGATGAGCCACCGGTCGGGCGAGACCGAGGACACCACGATCGCCGACCTCGCGGTCGCGACGAACTGCGGGCAGATCAAGACCGGTGCTCCCGCCCGGTCCGAGCGGGTGGCGAAGTACAACCAGCTGCTGCGCATCGAGTCCGACCTCGGCGACGCAGCCCGGTACGCCGGTCGTGGGGCCTTCCCCCGCTACCTGGGCTGATCGGGCAGAAGCGCCCGGATGCCGCAGAACCGTCGTACGCCGCAGCGGGGCCCGGGAGGGTCGCGCAACACCCGCCCGGGTCAACGGGCCGGGGCGGCGCGCGGCCGGGCGGGGCAGTCGAAGGCTGCGGCGGCGCGGCCCCGGTTCACCAACCGGGCGGCGATCCTGCTGGTGGTCCTCGCGATCCTGGTGATCTCCTATGCCTCCTCGATGCGGGCCTACCTGCAGCAGCGCTCGCAGATCAACGAGCTGCAGGCGCAGATCGCGCGCGAGGAAGCCAGCATCGCGGCCGCCGAGCAGGAGAAGCGTCGGTGGCAGGATCCGGCGTTCATCGAGCAGCAGGCGCGCGAGCGGTTCGGCTGGGTCCTTCCCGGTGAGACGGCGTACCAGGTGCTCGACGAGAACGGCGACCCGCTGACCGGCGACGACCAGCTGACCGACCCTGCCTCGGTGGCGCCCGAGGCGCCGGAGGCGTGGTGGTCGAAGGTGCGCGAGTCCGTGGACGCCGCCGACCACCCGGAGAAGCTGGTGAAGCCGAAGCCGGCCACCAGCATCACCCCGCCGAGCGAGTGAGGCCGTCCGTGAGGTTCGTCCCGTGATCTCCGCCGATGACGTCGCCGCCGTCCAGGCCCAGCTCGGTCGACTGCCCCGCTCGATCCACGAGATCGGGCACCGGTGCCCGTGCGGGAACCCGGACGTGGTGACCACGGAGCCCCGGCTCGATGACGGCACCCCGTTCCCGACGACGTACTACCTGACCTGCCCGCGGGCGTCGTCGCTCATCGGCACCCTCGAGGCGTCCGGGCTGATGAAGGAGATGTCCGAGCGGTTGGCTCAGGACGAGGACCTCGCCGCCCGCTACCGGGGCGCGCACGAGGCCTACCTCCGGGCGCGGGACGCGATCGCCGACGCCGCGGATCTCCGCGTGCCGGAGATCGCCGGCATCTCCGCCGGTGGACTGCCCGACCGGGTCAAGTGCCTGCACGTGCTCGCCGGCCAGTCGTTGGCCCAGGGCCGGGGCGTCAACCCGCTGGGCGACGAGGTGCTCGACCTGCTCGGCGCGTGGTGGAGCTCAGGCCCCTGCGTCGCTCCGCTGGTTGAGCCTGTCGAAACCCCCGAGCCATGACGCGCGTCGCGGCCTTCGACTGCGGCACCAACTCCCTGCGGCTGCTGATCGCCGACCTCGACCCCGGGACCGGCGAGGCGGTCGAGCACGTCCGCGAGATGCGGATCGTGCGGCTCGGTCAGGGCGTCGACCGGACCGGGCGGATCTCGGAGGAGTCGATGGAGCGTGCCTTCACCGCGCTCGACGAGTTCGCGATGCTGCTTGCCGAGTACCACCCGGACGTCACCCGCTTCTGCGCGACCTCCGCAGCCCGGGACGCCGAGAACGCGGCCGAGTTCACCGAGGCGGTGCTCGCGCGGATCGGCGTCGCCCCCGAGGTGATCGACGGGGACGCCGAGGCCCGGGCGTCGTACGACGGCGCGACCCGTGCGCTGGTCGCAGGTCACCCCGAGCCGTTCCTGGTCCTCGACATCGGCGGCGGCTCGACCGAGCTGATCCTCGGAGGCGCCGACGGCGTCACGACTGCCCACTCGCTGGATATCGGCTCGGTCCGGTTGACCGAGCGCCACCTGCACGCGGATCCGCCGACCGGCGAGCAGATCGCGGCCGCGCGGGCCGACATCGACGCCGCCTTGGATACCTGTCGGGTCGATCCCGGGCTGGCGGGCACGGTCATCGGGGTGGCCGGAACGGTCACGACCGTGGCAGCCGGGGTGCTCGCCCTGGAGGCTTACGACCGGTCCCGGGTCCACCTGGCCGAGCTCGACGTCGGTGCGGTCCGGGGCACGATCGACGCCCTGGTGGCGATGACCGTCGCAGAGCGGCGGGCGCTCGGTTACATGCATCCGGGTCGTGCGGACGTGATCGCCGCGGGTGCGTTGATCCTGGAACGGATCCTGGAGCGGACCAACGTCGGCACGGTGACCGTGTCGGAGTCCGACATCCTCGACGGCATCGCCTGGAGCGCCGCGAGATGAGAGGGTCCCGTTCATGAAGCTGATCGTCACCACGGTGCGGAACTTCTCGCGCCACCAGGGCGGCGACCTGGCGGCGGGCCTGACCTACTACGCGGTTCTCGCGATCTTTCCGGCGGCGCTGGCGCTGCTCTCCCTGCTCGCCGTGGTCGGGAACCCCGACGAGACCGTGCAGGCGGTGCTGGACGTGCTCGGGCCGTTGATGTCGGCGGACCGCCTCGACAGCATCGAGCCGACGATCCGTCGGCTCGCCCAGGCGGACGGCGCCACCTGGACCCTGGCTGCGGGAACCGCGGGCGCGTTGTACTCCGCTTCGGCGTACGTGACGGGCTTCTCCCGGGCGATGAACCGGGTCCGTGAGGTCGAGGAGACGCGCCCGTTCTGGAAGCTCCGCCCGTACATGCTGCTGATCACCCTGGTCGCCGTGGTCCTGAATGCGGCCGGCCTGGTGATCATCACCGTCACCGGACCGATCGCCGAGTCCATCGGTGCCGAGATCGGGATCGAGCGGTCGGCGCTCGACATCTGGGAGATCGCGAAGTGGCCCGCGCTGGCACTGCTCGCCGTCGTCGTGGTCGCCCTGCTCTTCCACGCCACGCCGAACGTGAAGACGGGCAGGTTCCGGCTGCTCTCCGCCGGGGCGTTCGTCGCGCTGCTGGTCTGGGCGGCGGCCTCGACGGGCTTCGCCTTCTACGTGGCCAACCTCTCGTCGTACAACGGGACCTACGGCTCGCTGGCCGGCGCGATCATCGCGCTGCTCTGGCTCTGGCTCACGAACATGGCGCTGGTGCTCGGCGCAGAGCTGGACGCCGCCCGCGAGGCCCGCGACGCAGCCCGGCCCGACCCGCCGCTGGTGGAGCCGAGCGACGCCACCCGCCCCGAGCTCCCGGTCCAGTTCCCGCACAAGCCGGGCACGCGGGTCTACGGCCCGATGGAGCAGCCGGTGCCGGACGAGGGCTGACCGCACGTCGTCGAGCTAGTCGACACGTCGTGAGGTCGGCAGGGCGGTGACTATCCGTCGGGCGGTTCCGCTTGGACAGGCTCAGGATGAGCGACCGTGCCTGGGGTGAGGTCCTGAGTGCCGCTGCGGTCTTTGAGGAAGGTGTAGCCGTGGGGTGAGCGCCAGAGGTAGGCGCGCTGTCCGGTCGTCGAGCTTGTCGAGACGCGGTAGGTCCAGGTGCTGAAGGTCTTGACGCGGTGGTGGGTGCGGCAGGGGGCGGCGAGATTGGTGCTGGCGGTCTGGCCGGGCGGTCCGTCGGGGTCGTAGGGCTCGATGTGGTCGAGGTCGCCGTGGCGGGCGCTGGACTCGCAGTAGGGGAACGGGCAGAACCGGTCGCGCAGCACGACCTGCTCGCGGAGTCGGTCGGAGGGCTGGTAGCCGGTCGAGGTGATCTCCTCCTTGAGGTCGATCACCGGTTTGATGGTGATCCGACCGGCGGTGCTGCACCACTCGCGGATCTGGTCGACGGTGAACTGCCGCCGGTTGTTCTCGGCAAGCGCGATGCCGGTGCCGGTGGCAAGGGCTTGCTCGGAGAGGTGGACGTAGAGGACGACCCCACGGTGCTGATGGACCCCGGTGGTGCGGGCGCGCGTCTGGGCAGGCTCGACGACCGGGCCGTGAGTTCCCGGCAGGGGCAGCGTGGCCTCGCCGCGAGCGAGGTTGCCGAGGGTGGCGGCGCGGCGGGCACCGAGCGGCAGGTCCGAGCCGAGCTCCGCGATCTGGACGGCGCCGGCCTGGAGGGCGGCTTCAAGGTCGAGTGCGTCGAGGAAGTCGATCTCGCCCTCGATCCGGCTGGTTCCGGCGAACGAGATCTGGCCGTGGTCGATCCGGACGTCACGGGTGTCGGCGGCCGCGGCGGCGATCTCGGCGGCGTGCTCGGGCATGAACTGTGCGATCGCCGTGTCGATGAGAGGTTGCAGCTCGGCGGGGCTGATCCGGTTCGCGAACGCGGAGATCTGGGCGTCGACGAACGCCGCAGCCTCGGGCGTCAGGTCGCGGGTGGCTTGGGCGACGTGCCGGGCCTTCCAGGCCTTCAGACTGCCGGCGGTCACCCGGGCCCAGGTCCGCGCCAGCCGGTAGGCAAGCTCGACCACGTCCCCGACGAGGGCCTCGGCCGATCGTCGCGACATTCCCAGCACCGCGCCGAGCTCGATCACTGCGAACTGGGAGACGTGCGGGGCGCCGTCGCCGGCCAGCGGGACCGGGGTGTCACCCCAGGTCGCGGCCTCCTCAGGGTCGTCGGTGAGGTGCAGTTCGGCCCAGGCCAGCACATCGGTCAGCATCGCTCGCTCGGCCTGATCGGCCTCGGCTCGGTGCCGCCGAGCAGCGGCCAGCACCGCGCTGCTGTCGAGATGGGTCGTGCCCGAGGTCATAGGACGAATCTAGGGACGCCCACCGACAATTCGACCCCAGATCGACGTCCCGGTCTCGATAGTTGGGACCCGACGTCAAGTTCTTCCAGGACGCACCGTGAAACACTCCCGCCATGCCACTGCTCGCCATCACCGTCCTCGGCCACGACCGCCCCGGGATCATCGCCGAGACCACCGGCGTCCTCGCCCACCTGGGGCTGAACATCGAGGATTCGACGATGACCCTGCTGCGCGGGCACTTCGCGATGATGCTGATCACCGACGGGGACGTCGACGCGGCGACCGCCGAGGAGTCCCTGGGCGGCCTGACCGCCGACGGGTCGCTGTCGGTCTCCGTGCGCGAGGTCCCGGCCGAGAGCGCGGTCGTCAGCGGTACGTCGTACCTGCTGAGCGTGCACGGCGGCGACCGGCCCGGGATCGTCTCCAACCTCGTCGCTGAGGTGGCGAAGGTCGGCGGCAACATCACCGACCTGACCACGCGGTTGGCCGGTGACCTGTACGTGCTCCTCGCCGAGGTGGACCTGCCGGCGTCGGCGGAGGTCGCAGCGCTGGAGCAGGCGCTCGCCGCCGTCGCGTCGGGACTCGGGGTGGACGTGACGCTGCGGCTGCTGGAGAGCGACGACCTGTGAGCGGAGTCGTCGGCCGCGTCCTCGAGGTGGTGAGGGCGCCGGACCCGGTGCTCTCCCGTCCGGGTGCCGTCGTGGACCCGACCGACCCGGAGATCGTCCAGCTCGCTGCCGACCTGGTCGCGACCATGCGGGTCTCGCCCGGTTGCGTGGGCCTTGCCGCGCCGCAGGTGGGGGTGAGCGCCAAGGTCTTCTGCGTCGACGTCTCCGAGCACCCGAAGACCCGCGGGCACCACGGCACCTTCGTGCTCTGCAACGCCGAGGTGGTCTCCGCATCGCGCAACGAGAAGGCCCGGGAGGGTTGCATGAGCGTCCCCGACCTGACCGGCGACGTGAAGCGCGCGTCCCGGCTCGTCGTCCGGGGTCAGGAGCCCGGGACCGGTGCCGAGGTGGTCATCGAGACCGAGGCCTTCGAGGCCCGCGCGCTCCAGCACGAGATCGACCACTGCGACGGGCTGCTCTTCCTCGACCGGGTCGCCGGCGCCCATGCCCTGCACCCCCGAAAGACCTATCTGTAAGGCGTTTCGGGTGCTCGGTGTGACCCAGGTCAAGCCGGTGGGCTGGCTCACAGTTCCCGCGGGGCCGGTCAGCGGCCGGGGTCGACTTCCGTTGCACTGGTGCTGCTCCGTTCACCAACGGGAGCCACCTGACGCTCACGCTGAGGCCCGTCATGAGCCAGGTGAACACGACGCGAAAGCGAGTGTTTGACGGGCGCGGAGGAACTAGCACGGCGTCTCGCACAGTGTCTTCACGAACTGGTGGCGGGACTTGGGGTGAAGCCACCACGGTGGCCGGGCAACGGTAGCCCGAATCCGACAGGTCAACCTTCGCAAGCGTGACCGTTCAGGTTTCACCATGACCACGACTATTCGTCGTACTTCCGCGCGCGCTCTCATCCTGATGGGCGCGCTCATCACCGGCCTCACCCTCCTCGTCGCTCCGGCGCCGCGGGCGGAGGCCATGACCGATTTCGGCTACAAGGTCTCGCAGGTCGCGGCGAGCCGGGAAGGCATGCCGTACGTGCGGGGTGGCAGCGGCCCGACCCGTTTCGACTGCTCCGGCCTGACCCAGTGGACCTTCGCACGGCTCGGCAAATCCCTGCCGCGCACGACCTCCGCCCAGTACGCCGCGGTCAAGCACATCCCGCGTGACTACCGACGCAAGGGCGACCTGGTGTTCTTCTTCGGCAGCAGCGGGATCTACCACGTGGGCATCTACGTGGCGAACGGCTACATCTGGCACTCGCCGCGAACCGGCGCGGACGTCCGCCTCGAGCGGATCTGGACCAGCTCGGTCCGCTACGGCCGGGTGGGCTGACTTCCAGCCGGGGCGCGGTGCGCCGCCCTGTCCGACTCGTGGGTCGGACTAGGGTCGTCGCTGCGCCCCGGTATCCCAACCGGCAGAGGAAGCGGTCTTAAACACCGTTCAGTGTGGGTTCGACCCCCACCCGGGGCACCCGGCCGCTCCTCCGCCGTCCCGTTCCTCGGCGCTGCGGGGTGACATGGTGGGTTGATGAGTCTTCGATCGTTGCTGGAATCGCTCCCGCCCCGCCCCCGGGTCGTGGTCAGTGGTAACCACGCAACCCCTCGGTACCTGCTCGGTCTCGTCGACGAGGGCCTGGCCGAGTACCGGCTCTGGGTGCTCAACGGCCAGGTCGGTCTGCCGGACCGAGAGGGTGTCACCTTCGAGACGCCGTTCGTCGGACCCGGGATGCGGCACAGCCCCCGGCTCAGCTACGTCCCGTGCCGGCTGTCGCTGGTCCCGCAGCTCTTCGGTACGACGATGCCGCCCGACCTGGTGGTCCTGCACACCACGGCACCGCGGGACGGCATGGTCTCCCTCGGCACCGAGGTGAACATCCTTCCCGCCGCGGTCGAAGCGGCGCACGCCCGCGGCGCTAAGGTGATCGCTCAGGCGAACCCGGCGATGCCCTGGACCTTCGGGGATGCCGAGCTGGAGGTCGGGGCGATCGACCTGATCATCGAGGCCGAGGAGGTGCTGCAGACCGCGCCCGCAGCTCCGATCGACGACGAGGCGCGAGCCATCGGTGCGGCGGTCGCCGAGCGGGTGCCCGACGGCGCCACGGTCCAGGCCGGTATCGGTGCCGTCCCGGACGCCGCTCTGCTCGGTCTCGTCGGCCGTCGCGGGCTGAAGGTGTGGACCGAGATGTTCTCCGACAGCGTCCTCGGACTCGAGAGCGCCGGGGCCCTCGACCCGGACGTGCCGGTCAGGTCGTCCTTCCTGTTCGGGTCCGCTGAGCTGCTCGACTGGGTCGACGGCAACCCGCGGATCCAGATGATGAGGACCGAGACCGCCAACGATCCGTCGCTGATCGCCGCGAACCCCGGGACGGTCTCGGTGAACACCGCGCTGCAGGTCGACCTCTTCGGTCAGGCGAACGCCTCCCGGGTGGGCACACGGATCCACTCCGGCTTCGGCGGTCAGACCGACTTCATCGTCGGGGCCATGCACAGCAGGGGCGGTCAGGCGCTTCTCGCCCTGCGCTCGTGGCACCCGCGGGCAGAGGTGTCGACGATCGTTCCCCTGCTCACCTCGCCGACGACGTCCTTCCAGATGACGGCGGTGATCACCGAGCAGGGTCCTGCAGAGGTGTTCGGCCTGGACGAGAAGAGCCAGGCCGCAGCGATCATCGATCATGCAGCACACCCGCGGATGCGCGACGAGCTCCGTGCCGCGGCTGGAACGCTCGGCCTGGTGTGACCCTGGACCGCACCCGCGGCTCAGCCCCGGTCCGGTGCCGCTTCGACTCGACCGACGAAGGCGGCCGAGACCACTACGTTCGCCTGGTACCCACCCCGCGCCTTGTCGTAGGCGCCGCCGCAGGTCACCAGGGTCAGGGTCGGTGGTCCCTGGTTGCGGTAGACCCGTTCTGCAGGGAAGTCGTCGTTGGCGTACGTCGTGATGCTGCGCACCGCGAACCGGGACCGGGATCCGTCCGCGTGGTCGACGACGATCTGGGTTCCGGTTGCGAGGGTGCGCAGCCGGAAGAAGACCGCTGGGCCGTCGACGGAGTCGACGTGGCCGAGGATCACGGCTGACCCCGGCGAGCCGGGTGCCGGACCGAGCCGGTACCAGCCCGCACGGTCGGGATTCACCGGCACCTCGACGGTCTGGTCCGTGTTGAGGCCGAGGGTGATGAGCGGAGTCGCGACCCCGATGGCAGGGATGGCCAGCCGGGTCGGCCGCGCGACGACGTCCTCGGTCGCCGAACCGGGCTCGGCTCGCACCACCGGTGCGGGGGTCGGCGGCGCGGAGGTCGATGGTGCGGGGACCGGCAACCGGCTGCTCGTCTCCGGCGGTGGCTGATCCTCCCGCTGGCCCCAGGCCACCGCAGCGCAGGTGACCGCCGCGACGGTCAACAGGGTCGCAAGGAACTGCCACCACCTCGGTCTGGAGGCAGCCCGGTGCGAGGTCTCTCCGGTGCGCACTACCCGCGACGTCGGTCGACGTGGTCATGCCCGTGCGGCGTGCGGCGGAGCAGCGGTCCGACCT
Source organism: Marmoricola sp. (assembly GCA_046598495.1). GTDB lineage: Bacteria > Actinomycetota > Actinomycetes > Propionibacteriales > Nocardioidaceae > Marmoricola. Next base: position 27,418 of record JBKJIR010000030.1, read on the forward strand.
CAGCGCTAGGCACGGGTGGCCCGCAGACGAGCCAGCTCACGAGGTGCGCGTCCGTCGGAAGCCGAGAACGCCCGCGACCCCGGCCGCACAGCCGATCAGGCCGGCCAGTACGAAGAGAGCAGCGCTGGAGGACGAGGATGCCCCACCCTGACCGGTGCGCGGATGGTCCTTCGGGATGACCGGCTCGGAGGGTGTCGGGCCGGGCGTCGGACCCGGGGTCGGGTCAGTCGAGGTGCCGACGCCGTTCGCCGGGGCGCTGGGACTCGCGGTCCCGGTACCGCTGGTTGAATCTGCGCAGTCCGGCGCGGTGACGACGTTGGTGTCGAGAGTGACGGCGCCGTTGCGGGCGAGCACCCGGCCCTCGACGGACGCCGTGGTGTCCAGCGTCGCCGAGGTCAGCGCCATGATCGTGCCGACGAAGCGGGTCGCGGTGCCCAGCGTGGCCGAGCTTCCCACCTGCCAGAAGACGTTGCAGGGCGAGCCGCCGTTGACGAACTCGACCCGGCTGTCGGTGGCGGTGATGAGCGTGCTGCCGGCCTTGAAGATGAACACTGCCTGCGGGTTGCCCTGGGCGTTCAGGGTCAACGTCCCGGTCAGCCCCATCGAGGTGGCGGCTTCGTAGACGCCGGGCGTCAGGGTCATGCCGCCGAGATCCTGGTCCGTGACATCGGCTGTCGCCGGACGTCCGGCAGCATCGTTGTACGCGGTGACGAGGTCGGCCTGGGCGATCTCGGCCACCTCGTCGGAGACGTGCTGGGTCCCGCCGGTGACGATGCCGGGCGGGAAGCCGGTGACCGAGCTCCCCGGGCTGAGGCCGAGGTCGCCCGAGATCACGGACGTACCGGTGTTCGTGACAGTGCTGCCGGCGAGGATCGCGAAGGTCGAGGCGGTGCCGAGGCCGACCTTCGCGGCGGCTGCGTGCGCCGGGACGGTTGCGCTCGCGACGATCCCGGCGGCGAGGACGCCGACAGAAGCTGCGGCGAGAACCGCGGAGAGGTGGAAGCGGGTCACCGGACGGTCGGTGATCGTGCGGGACAGGTGCGGGAGGGACATGGCTTCTCCGGTAGCTTCTGGCTCGCTGACCGCCATCCGGGTGAAGTGCGATTCCAGCCCTGAGCCGCACGTTGGCGGTCAGTCGGCAACCTGAGGGTGCAAGTCAGCCGCGTAATCCCCCGGCGAACCTGGGTGGTCCCAGCTCCTGCGAGTGGGAGGCTCGCTTTTAACGCAATTCGAACATAACACGTAATTCAGACATACGGCGGCGTCGGGAACAAGAGATTTCGCGGTGAGTCGGCTAGTGCCGTGGTCTGCGGCGGTTCGTGACTACGCTGGACCATGGACTCCGCACTCACCACCGTCGGACTGCCGGCGGCGTTGGCGATCATCATGTTCGGTCTCGGGCTCACCCTGACGATCGACGACTTCCGCCGGGTCGGCCGAACGCCGAAGGCAGTGCTCGTCGCCCTGTTGGCTCAGGTCCTGCTCCTGCCGGCGCTGTGCTTCGGGTTGGTGAAGCTCTTCGACCTCGACCCGGTGCTCGCGGTCGGGATGATGCTGCTCGCCGCCTCCCCGGGAGGTACGACGGCCAACCTGTTCAGTCACCTGTTCCGCGGCGACGTCGCGCTGAACGTCGGCCTCACCGCGGTGAACTCGGTGCTGGCCGTGCTGACCCTGCCGTTGGTGGTGAATTTCGCGCTCGACCACTTCGAACCGAGTGGCGCCGAGGACGTGGGGCTCCAGTTCGGCAAGACCCTCCAGGTGTTCGCGATCGTGCTGATCCCGGTGGCCCTCGGGATGCTGGTACGCCGCTCGTCCCCCGACGTCGCGGACCGGGCCGACCGGCCGGTGCGGATCGCGTCCGCCGTCGTCCTGGTCCTGGTGATCGCCGGTGCGCTCCTGGCCGAGCGGGAGAACCTGGAGGGCTACCTCGCCGACGTCGGGATGGTGACGGTCCTGTTCTGCCTCTGCTCGTTGACGCTCGGGTACCTGCTGCCGCGGCTGACAGGGCTGACGGACCGTCAGGCGATCGCGATCGCCTTCGAGGTCGGGATCCACAACAGCACGCTGGCGATCGCGGTGGCGGTCAACGTGCTCGACGACGACGCGTTCGCCGTACCGGCGGCGGTCTACGGGATCGCGATGTTCCCGCTCGCGGCCCTTGCCGGGCTGGTGTTCCGGCGGAGGGCGTCGACCGGCATCAGTAGCTGAACGTGGTCACGGTCTCGTCGCCGATCCACTCCCACAGCTGGACCGTTCCGCCGAGGTCGGCGGTTCGTCGCGATCTGCTCCGGATCGAGACGGCGGGCGTTGAAGCACAGCGGGCAGACCAGGAAAGGGCCGCCGTACCCGCCTGGCGGTTACCGCCAGACGCGCACGTAGTCGACCTTGGTGGTCAGCCGGTCCGGCACCTGCGCGGGGTCGTAGACGTTGCCGATGGTGCCCATCGCCTGGTTCAGCGAGAGGTAGAACGGGTGGTCGAACGGGGCCGCCGACGACTCGCCGTGGACCACCGAGGAGTAGTCGTTGATCATGCAGACCGTGCCGTTGAGCAGGATCGTGACCCGTCCGGGTTCCCAGACCATGCCGTAGGTGTTGTACTCCCCGACCCTGATCGGGCAGTCGGCGGTGCGGACGTTCTTCGTGGAGCCGCGCTCGGTGGCTCCGGGCAGGTAGTGCATGAACGGACGCAGGATGCCGGGCTTCGCGCTGTACATCTCGGCGAAGTCGAGCTCCCCCGACGAGGGCCACGGACCGTAGGTCTCGGTCTCGGGCCACAGCCAGAACGACACCTGGGACCCGGGGGTCCGCAGGTCCGGGATCTTCGCCCGGACCTCGTACCGGCCGTAGGTCTGGGCGTAGGTCTGGTGGTGCATGACCTGCCCGTACGCGTACGGCGACGCGCGGTTCCTGCCGCAGTCGCGCTGGGCGCCGAGGTCGACGAGCGAGAGCTCCAGGTTCCCGTCCCGGACGTCGATCGTCCCGGGACTGTCGAGGGCGCAGGCGTAGGTGGTCTTTGTCCCGGTGGTGAAGCCGCTCTTCTCGGTCTCCTGCGGGACCCAGTACCGGCGGTTCAGCTCCGGCCCCTCGAACTCGTCGTTGTAGGTGCAGACCCAGGCGCTGCCGTCCGCCTTCTGCGGAGCCGAGCCGCCGCACGTCGGCGAGCTCTGCGGCGGGGGAGAGACGATCGTGATCGGGAACCGCCCGCTGGTGCCCTCCAGGTGGGTGGCCGTCGCGGGCATGCTGGCGAAGTAGTTGTAGGTGCCCAGGAACTCCCGCCCGGTGACCCGCAGGGTCGCGCCCAGGTTCTCGTCCAGGACAGCCTCCGAGACCCGGTTGAAGCCGGCGTTGTAGGTGCCCGCGGTGTTCAGGTAGACGGTGTCGCCCGCTGCGGCAGGCGGACCGGCCTTGACCTGGACGATGCCGTCCTCGCGCAGGACCAACGAGGCCGGGTACCGGTGCACGCTGATCTCGGGACCCGTCATGGTGGCACTGGTGTCGTCGGCGGTGCGTTGTGCTGCCGTTGCTGCGCCGCCGAAGACCGCGGTGAGGGCGGCAACCCCGGCGACGGCCAGGACGGTGACTCGGGACATGAGGCTCTCTCCTTGCCCACGGAGGGCGGGCTGCGCGCGGTGTCCCGAGAGGTGAGGGTGGTGCTGGCCGATCGCTACCCACAACGCGCTGGCGGCCGGGGGGTTACGCAGCACCCCGAGGCCGGCGTCACCGGGGCAGGACCCGACGACCGAACCGTGGGGTGCGCGCCCGTAGATTGAGCCCATGGACACCAGCAAGCCGACCAGCGACCGCTCCGACCTGCTCCTCGCCGGTGTGAGCTCGCTCCTCGTGAACATGCTCTGGATCCTGGTCGCACCGGCCGACCAACGGGTCATCCTGATCGCGCTCGCGTCGGTGGTGCTCGGCATGGTCATGCTGCTCGGCGAACGCACCGGCGCCTACGGGATGGGCATCATCCTCGGTGCGATGGCTGCCGGGGTCGTCGGCCTGATCCTGGTCGCCGCCGGCATGTCGCCGTTGCCGCCGGTCTGATCCTCAGCTGCGGTCGTCGGGACCGTTCGGCATGAACTGGTCCGCGATGTGCTCCCAGGCGTTGTCGATCAGCGTCACGAGGTCGATCTTGAGCGCCTTCTGCACGTGCGGCTTCTCCAGCTCGCGGTCCACGAACCGGACGATGAAGCGGCGCAGCTCGCCCTCGAGCCCGGTCAGCTTCTGCAGCACCGTCGCGCGGCGGCTGTCCGAGGCGATGGTCATCACCACGTCGTCGGGGTGCGGGGGCGTGATGTGCCACAGGATCGTGAGCGGCGCGACCAGCTCCATCGTCAACCGCAGCGGCAGCAGCAGCCGGGCGTCGAACCGGAGCATGTCCACACCGAGGTCGAGATGGAAGGCGACGTCGACCGGCAGGTTGACCTCGTAGCCGACGACGTCGCTCAGCGCCTCGCCGTACGCCGCGCCGAAGGTTCCGGTCGCGGTCACCTTGGCCACCTTGCGCCCGGGGCCGGCACCGATCGGGCCGAGGGAGAAGTCCTCGCCGAGGACCCGGTTGATCGACTGCATCACGCGGTCGCGGTGGAGCACCAGGTTCATGAAGCGCATCCCGAACTCGTCGTACCCCAGCGAGACCGGCCCCTCGCTCCCGGCGCCGGGCTCGGGGACAGGGGGCACGGCGGCAGGGGGCACGGCGGCAGGGGGATCGAGGGCAGCGGCGTCGGTCACCGCTAGATCATCCGACATCTCGGACACGACCCTCACACCGGCCCGGACGCCGTCCCGTACCTGCGGGGACCCGCCCCAGCGGGAACACCGCCGGGGCGCACTTCGTTGAAATGGTGTCGACTCGGTACGATCGAGTTGTCAGGCCGGCGCCACGGTGGTGAGCCGGTTCGGCCTCCAAGGAGGAGACCATGAAGAGCAGCAACCCCGTCTTCACCCGCGTCGAGGGCTTCAACGGCAAGGGCCAGACCGGCTACGCCGGTTTCGAAGAGCCCACCTACGGCACTCCCGCTACCCACACCGGAAGCGGAACCGGCCGGATGGACCTCGACTCGGTCGTTCAGAAGACCGCGATCACCCTCGGTGTCGTGGTCCTCGCGGCCGCCGCGACCTGGGTCCTGACCGGCACGATCGTCGAGCCCAACGGCCTGGTCAATGAGGACGTGGCCTCCCGGCTCTACGTCCTGAGCATCGTCGGCGCCCTCGGTGGGTTCGCGCTGTCGATGGTCAACTCGTTCAAGAAGGTCGTCAGCCCGGCCCTCGTGCTGGCTTACGCGGCCTTCCAGGGCGTCGCGATCGGCGCGTTCTCCAAGGTCATGGAGGCCACCTTCGGCGACGGTCTGGTGATGGGCGCCGTTCTCGGCACCATGGCCGCGGTCGCCGGCACCCTGACCGCCTACAAGGTCTTCAACATCCAGGTCGGCAGCAAGTTCAAGAAGTGGGTCATCGGCATGATGTTCGGCTTCGTGGCCGTCACCCTGCTCGACGTCGTGCTGAGCATGTTCAACGCCGAGATCGGGTTCAACGGCTTCGGTGGCCTCGGCCTGATCATGAGCGTCGTCGGTCTGGCGCTCGGCGTGCTGATGCTGATCCTCGACTTCGACTTCGTCGAGAAGGGCATCGCGGCCGGGCTCCCGGAGCGCGAGTCCTGGCGGGCGGCCTTCGGTCTGACCGTCACGATCGTCTGGATCTACATCGAGATCCTGCGCATCCTCGCCATCCTGCGCGGCGGCGACTGATCCCCTGCAGCATCGGAGCGCCCGTCGGACGAGAGTCCGGCGGGCGCTCTGCTTTTCTCTGGGGGCTTTCCCCGAGGCCCTTTCCTCGGGTCCCCGCGACCGCGCGCGCGGTCGCAGGGCCACTAGATTGGGTGGCATGGACTACGCGAACTCGCTCCTCGACCTGATCGGCAACACCCCGCTGGTCAAGCTCGACCGCACCCTGCGCGAGCCCGGTCAGGCAGCGGCCGGTCCGGGGCCCCTGGTCCTGGCGAAGGTGGAGTACTTCAACCCCGGCGGCTCGGTGAAGGACCGGATCGCGACCCGGATGATCGACGCCGCCGAAGCCTCCGGTGAGCTCCAGCCCGGCGGCACCATCGTCGAGCCGACCTCGGGCAACACCGGGGTCGGGCTGGCCCTGGTCGCCCAGCAGCGGGGGTACCACTGCGTGTTCGTCTGCCCGGACAAGGTGAGCGAGGACAAGCGCAACGTGCTCAAGGCGTACGGCGCCGAGGTGGTGGTGTGCCCGACCGCCGTGGCCCCCGAGCACCCGGACAGCTACTACAACGTCTCGGACCGGCTCGCGTCCCAACCGGGCGCCTGGAAGCCGGACCAGTACTCCAACCCGAACAACCCGCGCTCGCACTACGAGGACACCGGTCCGGAGATCTGGCGCCAGACCGAGGGGCGGATCACCCACTTCGTATGCGGGATGGGCACCGGCGGCACGATCAGCGGCGTCGGGCGGTACCTGAAGGAGCGCAGTGCCGAACGAGGGGGTCCGCCTGTCCAGGTGATCGGCGCAGACCCGGCCGGTTCGGTCTACTCCGGCGGCACCGGCCGCCCGTACCTGGTCGAGGGCGTGGGGGAGGACTTCTGGCCCGAGACCTACGACCGCAGCATCGCCGACCGGGTCATCGAGGTCTCCGACGCGGACTCGTTCGCGATGACGCGTCGGCTGGCCCGCGAGGAGGGCCTCCTGGTCGGCGGCTCGTCCGGGATGGCGGCCTACGCCGCGGTCCAGCTCGCCCGGGAGCTCGCCGCGACGCCGGAGGGCGCGGACGCCGTGGTCGTGGTGCTGCTGCCGGACTCGGGCCGCGGTTACCTGACCAAGGTGTTCAACGACGACTGGCTGGCGCAGTACGGCTTCCTGGCCGCCAAGGACGACCAGACCGTGGGCGAGGTGCTCCGCGCCAAGAGCGGCGCCATGCCCGACCTGGTGCACACCCACCCGACCGAGACGGTGGCCGAGGCGATCCAGATCCTCAAGGAGTACGGGGTCTCGCAGATGCCCGTCGTCCGGGCCGAACCGCCGGTGATGGCCGCCGAGGTGGCCGGGTCGGTCTCCGAGCGGGCCCTCCTCGAGTCGCTCTTCGTCGGTACGGCGAAGCTGGCCGACCAGGTCGAGGCGCACATGAGTCCGCCGTTGCCGACGATCGGGGCGTCGGCCGGGGTCGCCGAGGCGATCGCCGCTCTCGGCAACGCTGATGCGCTCCTGGTCCAGGACGAGGGGCGACCGGTCGGCGTGATGACCCGGGCGGACCTGCTGACCTTCATCGCCACGTTCCGCTGAGCTGCACGAACCTGCTCCGATGGGATCCTGCATATCTCCGTAATGTCCGTTTGTGGACACTACGGCCTGCGGTCACCACTGGTGAACTAGGGTGGTTCCTACCGGTCGCGGTATCCGTACCCCACATGGATGCGACCGGGATCCGTTGGGGTGCAGCGCCGGCCTCGTGCCAGGCGCACAACGGATCAGGTGGCGGGGTGATCCTGGGAGGGGTACCCCGCCACCACACCACCCCTGCTGCCGGAGAGTGGGATCGAGTTGAGCTACCTCACGATCGCCGCCGAAGGCCAGGCCGAGATCGAGGTCCTGCGTTCGCGCTTCCGGTGCCTCCTGGTCCGGGTCGAGGACGAGATGTCGGCGCGCGGTGTGATCGAGCAGGCCCGGAAGGAACACTGGGACGCCCGGCACCACTGCTCGGCGTTCATCCTCGGTCCGCTGAAGGCGATCGAGCGGGCCAACGACGACGGTGAGCCCCCGGGGACCGGGGGGGCGCCGATGCTGGAGGTGCTCCGAGGTCGCGAGGTCAGCGACGTGGTGGCGGTTGTCTCGCGCTGGTTCGGTGGCACGCTGCTCGGTACCGGCGGGCTGAGCCGGGCGTACGCCGACGCCGTCGGGGCGGCGTTCGAGGCCACGAGCCTGGTCCAGCGGGTCGAGCAGGAGCTGTGCGACGTCACGGTCGACCTGGCCGCCGTCGGCCGGCTCGAGCACGAGCTGCGCTCGCGCGGTACCAAGGTGCTGAGGATCGACTACACCGACGTCGCGACCCTGGAGATCGCGGTTCCGCTGGTCGCGATCCCGGTCGCCGAGGAGATCGTCGCGGAGCTGACCGAGGGGGCTGCCTCGCTGTTCCGCCGCGGACGCCGCTGGGTGGACGCGCCGGTCCAGGGCTGACCGCCACCGCGCGATCTCGGAGTTCCGCACGCGGAGGCCCCTCGGTCGGCCTAGGGTCGGAATCATCGTGGCGGGACCTGTCCCGCCATCCCTCCCTCCCTCCAAGGACCCCTGATGAACCTGCGAAATCGTCTCGTCTCCCTCGCCGGCGTCGCTGCCCTGGCAACCTCCGGCCTCGTGGCCGCCGGCGCAGCACCAGCGGCGAACGCCGCCGCCCTGGACTGCCCGACGCTGGTCGGTGCGGTCAACGCGGCGAACCGGATCGTGTACCGCACCCTGGACAACAGCACCGTCCTCAGCACCAAGACCTCGAAGGTGATCTCCGGCGCGATCACCTCCCTTCTCCCCGGCTACAGCGACCAGGTCAGCGGCGGCAGTCGGACGATCATGACGGCGTACGCTCCCGGCACCCGTCCGCGCCTGCTCCGGGTGACCAACCTCGAGGCCTCCGACACCCTCTCGGTCGCCGCGCTGAAGACCACCTACACGCACGCGTTCAACGCCAAGCTGGTCGCGAACTCCGGCTCGTACTACGTCTACGCCGTCAGCACGTCGACCGGCAACCTGGTGCGGTGGACCCGCTACCAGGATCGCCCGGGCACGCTCACCTTCGACACCCCGAAGACGGTCGCCACCGGCATGAGCGGGCTCAAGACGCTCACCTACGCGTGGACCTTCAAGGTCGACGGCGGCTACCGGGACTTCCTGATCGCCACCACCAAGTCCGGTGCGCTCAAGCAGATCCAGATCCCGCACCAGACGCCGTCCACCGAGAAGCAGGTCACCCTCGCGACCTCGGGCTTCGCGGACGTCGTGGGCATCTCGCCGTCGTTCTGCAACGACAACCCGCGGCACCTGTCGATGATCGCCATCAACGGCACCCAGGCGCGCTGGTGGACCCTGGGCAGCCAGACCGCGCCGACCCCGTCGGGCCTGGTCGACCGGGGTCTGGTCGCCGGCGAGCACGACTGGAACCTGCACGCGGTCAGCTGACCTGCGATGCGGTGTCCGGCGGTGCAAACTTTCCGCCGGACACCGCGTCAAGGAGGGTGAGACCCACGACCCTCCAGGAGTTCCGATGCACCCCAGCAGCACCCGCAGCGCACTGCGCCGCTCCGTCCTCGCCACCGTCCTCGCCGGCACTGCCGCTCTGACCCTGGCCGCTCCCGCCGGAGCCGGTGCGCCGACCCGGATCGACGCCGAGTACTGGGGCGTGACGTGTGTCGGCGACCTCGGCGGCGGGCGGACCGTGTTCATGTTCGGGTCGGGTACCACCGACGGCACCGAGGGTGGTGTGGGCGCGTTCGTGGAGGACGCCACCGGCGCCGTCGTCGCCGAGGGGCAAGCCACGGCGTACGAGTTCGGTGACGTCTTCGGCGCGCAGATCCCGCTCGACGGGCAGTCCCTGGTGCTCCTCGCGGACGTCGTCGTCGGCCAGAGCGTCACCGAGCAGGTCGAGGAACGCGACGGGAACCGGTGGACCAGGGGGACGACGACCCGCACCGAGGTCGCGGTCACGCCGACCCGTGCGTCGTACGGTCCGACCGTCCTCGCCCTGGGGGCGGACGCCTGCACCGGCGACCTCAATGCCTTCCACGTGCGGAGCACCAACCCCTCCGCCACCGTGCTGCGCGACCACGACTTCGAGTCCGAGATCTGCGACGTCGTCGGCCTGACGGACGGCCAGGTCCGGATCAGCGGCGCGCTGCCCGAGGCCGTCGTCGAGGTCGTCCTGGACCACGGCGGCGAGGACGTCGAGAAGGTCCAGGGCGAGGTCCGGCTCGCGGCGGGCCGCGGGACCCTGGTCGCGGATGTGGTCGACGTCTACACCGGAGCGGTCCGGACGACGGCAACCGTGGGCCTGGAGCTGGTGAGGTCGGGCCGGAGCGTCCGGGAGGTCTCCTCCGACGGCGGCCTGACCGAGACTCGCACCGTCACGCCGTACCGGGAGACCGTCACGGTCGCCTTCGCCGACGGTCGCCGGGGTGCGGCAACGTGCTCGGGGATCGCTGTCACCACGCAGGTGCGGATCCGGCCCGCCCGCTGAGCAGGGGACAAATCCGCCACAAACCTTTTGTCCGAATTAGGTGACAAATAGGACATAACCGCCTAATCTGGTTCTTACCGATGTGGGGTTGGTGGTCACGGAAGCGCTCGCGCACCGCGCGATCTTGGGGCACCGAAGCGTCTCCTTCCCCGTGGGAGAGGGAGAACGTCATGAAGTACGTCGTCGCGCTGGTCCTGGCGCTCACGGGGATCCTGGTCCTCAACTCGCCGGCCGATGCCCGGGGCAAGCCGAGACCGACACAGCCGCCGCCGGCGCCCTCGGACCCCTGCGGCTCGGTGCTCCTCAAGGCCGACGGGAGCGCCTGGAGCTGCACCTTCGCCGACAACTTTGACGGCACGGCGCTGAACCGGAACAACTGGATCCCGCAGACGAACTTCGCGATGGGCACCCAGGAAGCGCACACGTGCTACGCCGACGACCCGGCCCACGTCGCGGTCGCCAACGGAACGCTGAACCTGACGATGCGCAAGGTGCCCACCCCGGCCAACTGCACCTTCGCTGGTCTGAGCGGTCCGACCGACTACGTCTCCGGCGGTGTGATGAGCTACCGGCTCTTCAGCCAGCAGTACGGTCGCTTCGAGGCGAAGATCAAGAACACGGCCACGACGGCGCCCGGTCTGCAGGAGTCCTTCTGGCTGTGGCCGGACGACCGCTACCCCTCGACCACGGTCTGGCCCTACGCCGGCGAGATCGACATCTCCGAGACCTACTCCTCGTACCCGACCCTGTCGATCCCGTTCCTGCACTACAGCGCTGACGTCAACGGTCCGGTTCCGGGGACCAACACCGCGTGGAACTGTGCCGCCTCCCGCGGGGTGTGGAACACCTACGCCCTGGAGTGGACGGCCTCGAAGATCGTGGTCCTCGTGAACGGCGAGGTCTGCCTGACCAACACCTCCGGCGACCCGGCGTTCATGAAGCCGTACATCATGGCGCTCACCCAGGGCATGGGCGCCGCCGGCAACGTGTACGACGGGCGAGCGCCGCTGCCGGCGACGATGAGCGTCGACTACGTCAAGGTCTGGAAGTAACAGCGCGTAGTACCACCAGAGCCCGGAACGAGCACACCCAAGCCGGGGGAGCCCGCGGACCTGGTCCGCGGGCTCTTTCTCTGTTCTCGTGGGCCCAACCCATTGACGAGTTCGGTCTACACCTGTTCACTGAACAACGTGAGCGACGGGGTGATGACCTGGGAACGGGTCCGCAAGGCGGCCGACAAACTGACGACTCCTCTCCTGCCCGACGACTACCTGACGCTGCTGAACCCCTTGTGGAGTTCGCGCGAGCTGCGGGGTCGGGTCGAGGAAGTCATGCCCGAGACGGAGGATGCGGCGACCCTGGTGATCCGACCGGGTTGGGGCTGGCACTACGAGCACCGCCCCGGGCAGTTCGTCGGGATCGGCGTCCAGGTCGGCGGCAAGTACCAGTGGCGCTCCTACTCGGTCAGTTCCCCTCCGGTGAAGTCCGGACGGACCCTGGCGATCACGGTGCGGGCCATGCCCGAGGGCAAGCTGAGCGAGCACCTGGTCCGCGGCCTCCAGCCCGGCACGATCGTGCGGCTCGCCACCCCGGCCGGCGATTTCGTCCTGCCGGACCCGCCGCCGGCGAAGACCCTGTTCCTGGTCGGCGGCAGCGGGATCACCCCGGTGATGTCGATGCTCCGGACCCTGGACCGCCGGGACAGCATGGGGGACGTGGTCCTGCACTACTCCTCGACCACCCCGGAACGGATGATCTTCCGCGCGGAACTGCTCGAGATGCACGACCGGCACCCTGGGCTGGTGCTCCACGAGCGGCACACCGACATCGACGGGATCTTCGGCTGGTCGGGGCTCGATCAGCTCGTCCCGGACTGGCGCGAGCGCGAGACCTGGGCGTGCGGCCCGGCGCCCATGCTGGACGCGGTCGAGCAGCACTGGGAGGCTGCCGGCCTGGAGGACGCGCTGCACCTCGAGCGGTTCTCCCTGGCGGTCACCGGCGACGGCGGCGAGGGCGGAACGATCTCGTTCCAGAACTCCGGCAAGGAGATCGAGGCGGACGGTGCCACCACCGTGCTCGAGGCGGGCGAGAAAGCCGGCGTCGGGATGCCCTACGGGTGCCGGGTCGGGATCTGCCACACCTGCACCGTCACCAAGATCTCCGGCACGGTTCGGGATCTGCGAAACGGGGCAGAGTACGACCAGCCGAACGAACAGGTGCAGACCTGCGTGACGGTCCCGGTCGGGCCCTGCGTGCTGAATCTCTGAATCCTCCGTCCACCAGACCACCACCACCACCAGGGGGAACCCATGGCGATTGCTGACGTTGCCGAGTACGCGCACCTGACCACCGACGAGGTCGAACAGCTCGGCCGCGAGTTCGACGCGATCCGCGCCGAGATCGAAGAGTCCCGGGGCGCCAAGGACGCGGCGTACATCAACCGGGTGATCACCACCCAGCGGTGGATGGCGGCCTCGGCCCGGATCGGGATGATCGCCAGCGCGCCGCTCCCCCCCAAGGTCCGCAGGCCGGTGCTGGCGGCGAGCGCGGTGACCCTCGGTCTGGCCAAGATCCTGGAGAACATGGAGATCGGCCACAACGTGATGCACGGCCAGTGGGACTGGATGAACGACCCGGAGATCCACTCCTCCACCTGGGAGTGGGACACCGGTCAGCCCGCGGAGCAGTGGAAGCACAGCCACAACTACATCCACCATCAGTTCACCAACGTGCTCGGCGTCGACAACGACATCGGGTACGGCGTCCTGCGGATGGCGCGCGAGCAGAAGTGGCACCCGGTGTACCTCGCGCAGCCGGTCTACAACGCCATGCTCGCCGGGCTCTTCCAGTGGGGCGTCGCGCTGCACGACCTCGACCTGGAGGCGATCCGCAAGGGTCAGAAGGACCCGGCCGTGATGAAGCGGCAGCTCAAGCAGATCGCCAAGAAGGGCCGCAACCAGATCCTCAAGGACTACATCCTCTACCCGGCCCTGAGCGGCAAGGAGTGGAAGTCGACGATCAAGGCCAACGCCACCGCGAACCTGATGCGCAACGTCTGGTCGTACCTGATCATCTTCTGTGGTCACTTCCCCGACGGGGCGTTGCACTTCACCGAGGAGGAGCTCGAGGACGAGACCAGGCCCGAGTGGTACCTGCGCCAGATCCTGGGGACCGCGAACATCGAGGGCGGTCCACTGTTCCACGTGATGAGCGGGAACCTGAGCTACCAGATCGAGCACCACCTCTTCCCGGACCTGCCGAGCAACCGGTACTCCGAGATCGCGCCGCGGGTCCAGGCGCTCTGCGAGAAGTACGGCATCCCGTACACCGCCGGGCCGCTGCACCGCCAGTACGGTCAGGTGCTCCGGACGGTCATGAAGCTCTCGCTGCCGAACAAGATGACCAAGGACGACCGGCCGCCGACCGGCGCGGACATCACTGTCGAGCACCGGCGCAAGGCGGAGGAGGAGCGGCAGACCCGGCGTCGAGAGCTGGGTGGCTGGTCGCGCTCCGCCTCGTGAGAGAGGAGAGCGGGACGGCGCTGAGCTCGCCGCCCTTCGCCTGGCCGGACGGGTCGCTCGACCGGCGTCGGGTGGTGCAGTGCGCACTCAGCCGGGTGTGCGGCGGGTGCGGGCGTTCCCTGGGTCGCCCGATCGCCTTCGTGGGGACCGAGGACGAGGTGGCGCGCAACGCGTTCCACGCACCCCCGATGCACGAGGCGTGTGCCCGGATGCTCCGCGACCTGGGGACCGCAGGGGCATCGGTGGTGCTGACCGCCGGGTTCGAGTTCGTGCGCCCGAGCGTGGACGGTCCCGACCCGGAGCCGACCTTCGTGCCTAACTCGCTCCTCTGATCAGCAGGCGGTGCCGCGGTCCACGGACAGGACAGCACCGGTGACCGAGGCTGCTGCGTCCGAGGCCAGGTAGGCGACCGCGTCGGCGATGTCGCGGGGCGGCATGAACCCGTAGCGCGCGCCGGCGGTCTCCATCAGCAGACCCCAGTCCAGGTTGGAGTCGGAGTGCTCGGCCGCCGCGTTGGTGGGCAGGTCCGTCTGGACGCCGCCCGGGCAGATCGTGTTGACCCGGATCCCGTCAGCGGCCAGCTCGAGCGCGAGCGACTTCATCAGCAGGATCACGCCGCCCTTCGACGCGCAGTACGCCGCCTGGTACGGCTGGGCCCGGAGCCCGGCGATCGAGGCGATGGTGACGATGTTGCCCGTGCTCGCGCGCAGGTGGGGGAGCGCGGCGTGGCTCATCAGCATCGGGCCGGTCAGGTTCACCCCGAGGTGACGCTGCCAGGTGGCGACGTCGAGGTCCTCGAAGCGCCGGAACTGGTCGATCCCGGCCACGTTCACGAGAACGTCGAGCCCACCGAGCCGATCTGCGGCGGCGGCCACCGCAGTGGTCACCGAGCCGGGGTCGCTGACGTCGCAGGCGAGGACGTCCGCGGAGGCCTGCAGGTCGACTCCGACCACTGCTGCGCCCTCGGACCCCAGGAGCTCGACCGTCGACGCGCCGACCCCGCCGGCTGCCCCGGTGACCAGAACCCGCTTGCCCTCGAACCGTGCTGCCACGTCGTACTCCGTCTGTCGTCCGTCCACGCCCGTCCAGGCGCCCTGCAGGCTACCAAGCACTTGCTCGGGTGGGTCCGGACCCCGGATTTCAGCCCAGGTTGCGGTACGCGGTGCCCAGCGGCGTGAGCTGGCCGTTGGCGTCGTACAGGGTGCTCCACTTCAGGAGCGGACGTGTGGTCGACTTGTCGGTCATCCAGGCGTAGCGCTGGACGTAGGACTTGGAGTCGAGCATCGCGGTGAGGGAGCGCATCATCTTCACGGCCCGGGCCCAGTTGGTCGCGGTCGAGCCCTGCACGGTCCGGCGGTCGATGATGCCGATCTCGGTGACCCAGATCGGCTTGCCGTAGTTCTGCCGGATCAGCTCGATCTGCGACTTGATCCGCGCCAGCGCCTTGTCGTCGGTCAGCTGGGCGTAGAAGTGCAGGGCGATGAAGTCCACCTTGAGGCCGCGTTTCTTGGCTATCCCCATGAACTCCTTGAGCCAGCCGTTCGTAGGGACGGCCGGCGCCGGGCTGCCCAGGACGAGGCCGGTCTTCTGCAGCTGCGGCCACAGGTTGGCAGCCTGGGTGGGAGTCATGTCCGCCTGGTTGGCGCCGTCGGGCTCGTTGAAGCCGAGGAGGTAGCGGTAGTCGCCGTTGACCCGTCCCGCGGTCAGGGTGCTGATGGCGGCGTCGCTGATCGAGGCGGCCGAGCGGATCATCGGCACGTTGTCGAGGCCCGGCGTGGACGCGGGCACACGGTAGGTCCAGTTGTAGCTCCACCGCGCCCCGGCGGCGCGGAGCTTGTCGGGCTGGGACTTCTCCGCCGTCGAGCTGAGGTACGCCGATGACGCGACCCCGCGGCCGGCGACGGAGGCTGCCTCAGCGGGCTCCTCGACGCGCAGGATCAATGCGGAGGCAAGGAACCCCAGGAGCAGAGCGCAGACGGTCACGGAACGGAAGCGGCGCATAGGTGACCTATCGGCAGGGAAGCGGCAGACCTGAGCTGGTGCGACCGATTTCGTGGAGAAAACGGCAGACCCCCTCGCCTGTGGGGGAGGCAAGGGGGCCGATAGCCGGTTCGGGATCAGGTGTACGACACGTCGCCGCAGTCACACTCGAACCGGTTGAGCGTGAGCCCGAAGTCGTCGTGCTCGGTGTCGCGCAGAGCCCACAGGTGGTCGTGGGCGGCTGTGCCTCCCGGAGGCACCACCCGCAGGTGGCGCTCCGGGGGAGCGAGGACGACGGTCGGTTCTGTAGTTCCGACGAGCGAGAACGTGGAACCGTTCCCGGGCGTCTGGATCAACGAATACGCCGTTCTTCGACCACCGGCGCGTCATCGACGACCCGGCGGGTGCGGCGGTAGCGCTCGGTGAGGACCAGCGAGAGCACGATCGCGAGAATGCCCGCAACGATGAGGATGGCACCGAGGGCGCCGTCGTTGATGTAGTCCAGGTCGACGGTGATGACGTCGAACGCGAGGATGAGGCCGAGAACCAGAAGCACGATGCCAAGTCCGATGTACATGGTCGTTCCTTTCGTGATCTGCGGTCAGAGGCCGCAAGGTCCCGTTTAGATGCCCCGTGGGGAGAGGTTCAAACCTCCCCGGTCGGTTGGTGGAGTGGCGAGGCGGCCGTCTCAGGACCCGGCCGCAGCTCAGTGGCTGGTGGTCATCTCGGCGCTTCCGTGCTCCGGGGTGCCGAGTTCGTCAGCGACCGAGACCGTCAGTCCGCCGACCATGAAGGCGACGATCACCGCGGCGAGGGCTCCGGTGCTGATCGCCGGGATGAGGCGCCGGGCGCCGCTGACGGGGGCGGCAGCACCGTGGTACTCGTGGACCAGCGCATGTCCCTTCCCGCGCCGCAGCAGGGCGCGGTTCACCGGGAACGCCACGAGGTAGGCCACGCCGAGGGCGATCGGCATCCCGATCCAGAACGTCGGGTTCACGAGCCCGGCGTCCATCGCACCCGGGATGGCAGCCATCACGGCGTTGTCGACGAGCTCCATGGTGGCGATCGACAGGGTGTCGGCCGCGAACACCACGCTGATCGCCGCACCGAGGCCCAGCCCTGCCCTGAGGAGCGGCAGCGTCGAGAGCGCGTAGCCGAAGAGGAACGCCAGGGAGACGGCGAGGACGATGGTCGTCGCCGTCGACAGCCCCGCGGCCGTCCCGATCATCAGGCCGAGCACCTCGCCGATCGCGCAGCCGGTCAGGCAGTGCAGGGTCGCGCTGGCGGCCATCGCGTTCAGGCCGCCGCCTTGGGTGTCGTGATGCTCGTGGTGGTGATGGTCGTTCATGGTCGGCTCCGCGTTCTGGCTGACGGCATATACCCAAGGGGGGTATCTCTGACAGGGCGAACATATACCCGAGGGGGGTATATGGCAAGGGGTGCAGCTCGTACTCAGTCGGCCCGCAGTACGTAGGCCCGGACTGCCGTTCCGTATCCCTTGAGATCGAGGTCGGTGATCGGGTCGCTGGCGTGTGTCTCGGAGGTCTCGGCGTACGTTGCGTGGTCCAGCAGTACCTGTCCCGGCCCGGCGTGGGCGCAGAGGCGGGCCGCGAGGTTCACCACGCCGCCGACCGGCTTGTAGTCGTAGCGTCCGTCGAAGCCGACGACTCCCAGGGTGGCGTAACCGAGAGCGAGACCGACGCCGTAGTCCAGGGCGTAGCCGCGGCGCTGCCAGTCAGCGACGACCCCGGACATGGTGGCACCGAGCTCGGCCGCCAGGGCGACCGCCGCCGTCGCTGCGTCGTCGCGGGCTACGGGGTCCCCGAAGTACGCCATGATCCCGTCCCCGGCGTAGTCGCCCACGGTTGCTTCGTAGCGTTGGAGCAGGCCTCCGACGGCGCCGTAGTAGTCGTCGAGTACTCCCAGGACCTCCTCGGGTTCGGCGCTGTTCGTGAACGCGGTGAAGCCGCGCAGGTCGCAGAAGAACACCGCGATCCGCGCCCGGTGCGCCTTCGAGAGCTCCGAGGAGTCCTCGGCGAGCACGACGTCGGCCACCTGGCTGGAGAGGAACCGGCGCAGGCCGCTGAGCCGCTCGATCTCCGAGATCTGGGACTCCACCCGGTCTTCCAGCGTGTGGTTGAGGTCGGCCAGCTCTAGCCGGGCGCTCCGCTCGGAGGAGGCGAGCTGGTTGTTCCGGGCCGCGATCTGGCCGATGACAACGCCGGTGCCGATGATGTTGGCGGTCGCGAAGAGCCACGCCTGGAACGGAGAGGGCCAGCCGTCCTGGAAACCGAGGACCACCCCACAGCCGGCCAGCACGAAGACGGCATGCGCTACCGCCCAGCGAACGCGGAGCATGTAGAAGGCGAACAGGGGTGCCTCGATGTACGCGAGGGCGACGATCGCCAGTCCGGGTCCGGCCGCCCAGACCCCCGCAGTGACCATCAGAACGGAGGAGTAGAGCACCAGCAACAGGAACACCGGCGCCGTCCGGCGTACGCGGCGGACGGGGAAGGTGAGGACGTAGGCCGTCATCAGCAGACCCATGGTGATGGCGGTGAGGTTGAAGATGATGAAGACGGTGGGATGGCGGGCGTCCGCATCAGCGGCCAAGGCGTAGGTCAACCCGGCTGCCCCGCTCACCGTCGGGAGGAATGCGCCGGCCCAGTTGAGGCGGATCATCGCTTGTACGCCGAACGGCCGCATCGCCCGGGCCAGCGGCATGTCCCAGGGTTCGCTGTCGAGCGCCTCGGCCTCCGCGCCCGACCGGTCCCACGACATCATCGAGAGTCTCGCTGCAGGCACGGCCCCTCGATCATGAGGTGAGTGAACCGTATCGACGCGACCACGGCTAGCCCTTCCGGGACCCGACGCGCGGACCTGTTCGTCGCACGAGTCGTGGTTACGGGATGCGTCAGTAGTGCTGGTGATGGTGCTTCGCGTCGGTCACGGCTGCTGGTCGGTCGGGGCCCGAACGAGACGGACCCGTCCACCCTTGGCCGGGACGAGCGTCACGCCGAGCAAGCGGGTCGGCTCCAACTCACCTACCGCTTCCGGAGTTGCGCGGGAGAGCACCGAGGTGAGGACGCTCTCCAGTTCGATGGTCGCCAGTGCGGCGCCGATGCAACGACGGGCGCCGCCACCGAACGGGGTGAGCGCCCAGGGGTCATGCGATTCGGCGTCGAGGTGACGCTCCGGACGGAACTCGTCGGCTGCCGGCCACGACGAATCATCGAGGTGGGTGAGGCAGAACATGGCGGAGACGTAGGCGCCCGCAGGGATCGGTCGACCACCGAGCTCGGTGTCGGCGGTGGCGATCCGGATCGCGTCCCAGACCGGCGCCCGGAACCGCATGGACTCCTTGATCGTCGCGTTCAAGTAGGTCCTGGAGCCGGCCGCGAGATCTGCTTGCAACCGCTCGGTGACCCTCGGGTGCAGGGCGAGGAGGTGCAGTGTCCACGCGAGCGCGGTCGCGGTCGTTTCGTGGCCGGCGATGACCAGTCCCTTGAGCTCGTCGCGGAGCTCGTCGTCGGTGTAGCCGATGCCGTCCTCGTCGCGCGCGTGCAGCAGCAGCGAGAGGACGTCGTCACGCTGTTCTGCCCCGGGGTCGTGACGACGACGGGCGATCTCCTCCAGGAGCAGGTCGTCGACCCGACGCCGCTTGCGCTGGAAGGAGCGGCCCGGAGTGAGCGGACCGAGATCCGCACGGATCTTCGCGGGTGCGAAGAGCAGGACCTGATTCGACGGCGCCATGAGCGCGTCGAGCGCATGCCTGAACTCGGCGCTGCGCGCCGGTTCCTCGATGCCGAAGACAACCTGCAGGATGACATCGAGGGTGAGTCGCTGTGCCCATGGCCGGACAGCGACCACCTCGCCGGTGAGGAGTTCCGGGAGCTGCTCGTCGACGAGTTCCTGGATCAGGGCCGACCAGCGGGCCGCTCGCTTTCCTTGGAAGGGCGGCATCAGCAGTTTGCGGTTCCGCGTGTGCCGCGGTGCCGGGGTGAGGATCAGCGAGCCGGACCCCACGAGGGGCTCGATCAGGTCGGCGGCATCGCCCGCGGCGAACCGGCCGTGATCGGCGAGCACTTCCTTGTTCGTCGCACTGTCGGTGGCACAGATGACCCCGGCGAACGGGAAGACCCGCAGCGTAAAGACGGGCCCGTGCAGGTCCCGCGCGCGCCGCAGCTCGCCGAGGGGGTCGCGGGTGACGCGCATCGTCTGCAGCAGCCTGCTGCGTCGTGCAGCGGGCGGAAAGCGATCGCTCCGGAACCGTGGCTCCGGCGGAACGGTGCGTGTGGCAGCGGCTGGCATGCGCCGATCCTCTCGGGCCGGGGCCGGGGTGTCGACGGTCAGACGTGGCCGCGCTAGATCAGCTCCCCTAGCGGCGCCCAGGAGTCGTAGGGTGCTTCGGCTGGAAACCTGGTCGCCGCGTGCGAGCAGGAGGTCCTCTGCGTCAGCTCTGGCTGCTGGTCGCAGGAACGTGCTCCCGAAGGAACGCGAGCTGGTCGGCGATCACGGTGGTGAACAGGGGCTCGACGTAAGGGTCGAAGTGGCCGGCGGAGTAGACGCGGACGATGGGCACGGCCATGCGAGCGGCGGCTGCTTCTGCGACGTGGCGTGGTGTGACGGCGTCCTGGTCGGCGATCTGGATGAGGGCAGGGCAGGTGACTCCGCGGGCCCATCGCTTGGGGGAGTACAGGCCGATCCTGAGCACGATCCTGGCGGCGACGGTGGCGGGGTAGTCCCCGGCCTTGAGCCCGGAGTCGGCGATGAGCTTGTCCATGCCGGGCAGGGCGTCGGGTGAGGTCATCACGGCGGTCTGGCCGGGTCGCCCCGCCGAGTCGACGTAGACCGGTTGCCGGCCTGTCCAGGCGTTGATCTGGTCGCGGATGCCGAGGATGCCGACGCGCAGGCTGGGCAGGACACCGGTGGCGCGGACCGCTGCGGGCCCGCTGACGTGCGGGACCTGCGCGATGATCGCTGCCAGTGGCTCGCCCTGCCCGGCAATGGTGATGACGTGACCGCCGGCGAAGGACGTGCCCCAGGCCACCACGCGGTCGGGGTCGATCCCCGGCAAGGTGCGGGCGTAGTCCAGAGCGGCTCGCCAGTCCTGGTGCTGCATGGGTACGTCGAGCACCTGGCGCGGCGTGCCGGCGCTGTCGCCGAACCCCCTGTAGTCGAAGACCGCGACCGCGTACCCGGCGGCGGCGAACTCCTCCGCGTAGGCGTACAGGCGGAGCGCGCGCACGGCGCCGAAGCCGTGGGCCATGACGATCACCGGGACCGACTGGTGCTGCCCGGCGGGCCGGTAGACGCGCACAGCGCACTCCGTTCCTGCGGACAGGAAAGTCTCCTCGGACCAGGTGTAGCTGTCGTCGGCGGGCTGGGTCACGGTGGCTCCTCGGTATGTCTTGAACGGCGTACAAGAAAGGTAGAAACTTCTTGAGCGTCAGTCAAGATAAGGTGACCTATGCCTCGAAACCGCAGACCGCAGGCCCGCGAGGAGAAGCGTGCGGAAATCGTCGTCGTCGCGACGACCCTGTTCACCGAGAGCGGTTTCGACGAGACCTCCATGTCCAAGGTGGCCGCGGCCGCTGGCGTCACCACGAACACGATCTACTGGTACTTCGATGACAAGGACGCGCTCCTGGTCGCCGTACTTGATCACGTCCTCGGGTCAGCTCTGGCCGAGGCT
>JBKJIR010000036.1:0-51787 GCA_046598495.1 Marmoricola sp.
CAGGGCGCGCAGGGCGTCGTCGTTCTCGGCCAGGGTGCCGCTGAACAGCGCCAGGTCGCGGGCGAAACTACGGATCGCCGAACCCTTCTCCGCCTGGGTCCGGAGCACCGTGTTCGACTGCCGGATCAGCGAGGTGGTGATGTCGAAGTTCTCGTTCGCCGTGGCGATGAACGCGTTCGAGGTGTCGATGATCTGCCCCAGGTCGTCGCCGGTGCCCTGGAAGGCGGCGCCGAGTTCGTCGACCACGGTGCGCAGGGAGTCTTGCGGGACGGAGGTGACCAACCGGTCGAGGTTCGTCAGGATCTCCGTGGTGGAGACCGGGACCACGGTGTTCTCCGGGTCGATCACCGAGCCGGCTTTCAGGTACGGCGCGCCGTCGGTCTTCGGCGCCAGCTCGACGTACTGCTCACCGACCGCGGACTTGTTGCCGACGGTCGCCAGGGTGTCGGCCGGGATCTCGTCGTACTTGTTCTCGATGTCGAGGACGACGTCGACGCCGTCGGGAATCAGCCTCATGTCCGAGACCCGGCCGATGCCGACGCCGCGGTAGGTCACCTCGGCCCCGACGAAGATCCCCCCGGACAGCGCCAGGTGGGTATGTACGTCGTAGGAGGAGTCGTAGACCAGCTTGTCCAGGCGGGCGTACCGGGCTCCGACGTAGGAGACCCCGACCAGGGTGATGAACACGAAGGCGAGGAGCTGTCGCTTGGTGCGCTGAGTCAGCACGGTCCACGCCCTCTCGTCCGGTCGACCGGAACGGACCGACACCGGTCCCCAGGGTGTCACAGCAGGGGCGGGTCGCGCCTCCCGAACGGCGCTGATGCGGGCGAGGTCACACAGGCGACGGCTCCGACCAGGTCGGACCACTCCGCGCTCAGGTCACAGCTGGCACCTGGGGGAATCAACTGAGGCGTACATCGTGGATGTCGATCCATACCAACTCGGGGAACGGCAGTCGACAACCCCCGATCCGTGGGGTGACTCGCCGTCGGGTAGCGATGGGAACCCCATAGAAGGTTTTGTAGGAGGAGACCACCTGTGCGGCGTCTGCCCGGGACCCGAACGCTGTCGCCGTGTAGTCATGACGGCCGATCAAGCCCGTCGGGCCGACATGAAGTGTCTGCGTGCTGCCGTGGCCGGCGATCGAAGACGGCAACGTCACCCTGAGGCGACGAAGCCCGCCCGCGTCAGTGAGACGCACAACGACCTCGGCGTCGGGGAGGAGCATCGGGATCATCAGGTATGTCCAGAGGGCCCCCGCGGCAAACGCGGCAACATCCTGGCGGGCCCACCGACCTGCGTCGCGAACCCGGTCGAGGCGCGCGCGCAGGTCGTCGCTGCCGCCGACTTCGAGTACCCACGGACGGGGCAGTTCGCCGGTGAGCAACATCTCCTGACGAGTGGTGCTGAGAAGCGCTTCAGCCCGGGACAGCGCGGTGGGTTGCCTCTTGACTGCGAAGGCGGCGCCACCACTCGAGAACGAGACCGTGAGGTGGCCAGCAGCCGCGAGTGCGCTCGTTGCGTGAGCATGAGCAATGTCGGAAATGAGCTCCTCCGCCGTCGAAGTCCTCATCTCACGCTGCCCGAGATGAAATCTTCGATCACCCGGACCAACTCCTCGGGACGCTCGTGCGGCAGGAAGTGTCCGGCTCCTTCGAAGACGTGCAGCGCGCCCGCTGAAGCTGTGGCCGTGCGTGTGCCTTGCTCTAGCGCGAAGAAGGGATCGCACTCGCCCCAGCCGATCAGCACCGGAACATCGACGCGGTCCAGGGCAGCAGCGACGGGCGCGTAGAACTCATCGAGGCGGTTCAGGGCATGGCAGAAAATGGTGGCGATCGTTCGTCTTTGGCGAAGGTCACCTAGGTAGACCAACGGATCAGGTGAACTGGACCCCGCTCCCACCCCGAGACGAAGCATCAGCGCGAGCGCAGGTCGCGAGAACAGCACGCGTGAGGACAGAGCGCCGATCACAGGCACCGTCGTCAGGGAAAGCGGGAACGGGATGGGAGTGTCGGGGAACGTATTGCCAGCGAGCAGGACGAGGGCACCGACAAGGTCCGCCCGGACCGCGCTAAGCAGCACCGCGATCGGTGCCCCGAAGTCGTGTCCGACGAGGGTGGCACCGCTCACCTCAAGTTCATCGAGCAGTACCGCGACGGCCATCACCTGTGCGTCTAGCCCCACCTCTTCGATGGAGGGGCGAGCTCGGCCCCCGCTCGCGCCAAACCCGAGCAGATCGACGGTGATGACGTCGAAGGACCGGGCCAGCGCGACTTCAACGAGCTCCCACTCCCGCCCTTGGCCCGGAATTCCGTGCACCAACACGACTGTCGGGCCGCTCCCGCTCCTGCGATACGCGATACGCCGACTAGCGGGTCCCATGGCAACTCCTGTCTACTATAAAGAATATAGTAGACTGACTATCATGCGGATTCGCAAGTCGTACGGACAGTTCTGTGGCCTCGCTTGCTCGCTCGACCATGTGGGCGACCGCTGGACTCTGCTCGTGATCCGCGAGCTCCTGCTCGGTGACCGCACCTTCCGCGAGCTGGAAGAGGCGCTGGCCGGCGTCAGCCCGTCGCTGCTCGCGAACCGACTCTCGCAGTTGACCGACGACGACCTCGTGGTGCGCAACGACGCGCCACCGCGGTCGAAGCGCGTCGAGTACCGACTCACAGAGGCTGGCCGGTCACTCGAAGCTGTGATCGTCGAGTTGATCAGGTGGGGCACCATCTGGATGCTCGAAGGCCCGGGTGCCGACCGCGTCGATGCCCGATGGGCGCCCCTGGCACTTAAGGCCCTCCTCGACGGCGACGTCGCCGCTGGCGGCTGCATCCATCTGGACGTTGAAGGCGTGCCCGTGACGATCGGCGCTGCGGCCGGTCGTCGACGGGTGACTGCTGGCCACGACGGGCAGCCTGGGGCCATGGTGGCGGCGTCGCTACCGATCCTCCTCGCAGTGGCCACGAACTTCGTCCCACTCCGGTCGTCGGGTGCCGCAGTCTCAGGGAAGGCTGAGCTCGCGGCGGCGTTACTCGCAGCCACCACCGGTGACAGCTGATGTGACCGCGCACCGACGCGATCTTGATACGAAGATCAATCAGCTCGTTCTAGCTACGTCGCGACAGTCGGCGTCGCTGCTCAGTGCGTGATGTCGACGAAGCGCGAGTAGTGACCCTGGAAGAGGCAGGTGACGTCCCGGATCGGGCCGTTGCGGTGCTTGCCGACAATGATGTCGGCCTCGCCGGCCCGGGCCGACTCCTTCTCGTACATGTCCTCGCGGTGCACGAGCATGACAATGTCGGCGTCCTGCTCCAGCGAGCCCGACTCACGGAGGTCAGAGACCATCGGCTTCTTGTCGGCGCGCTGCTCGGAGCCACGGTTCAGCTGAGCCAGCGCGACGATCGGGACCTCGAGCTCCTTGGCGAGCAGCTTGATCTGCCGGGAGAACTCCGAGACCTCGACCTGCCGGGACTCGACCTTCTTGCCCGAGGTCATCAGCTGGATGTAGTCGATCACGATCAGCTTGAGGTCGTGCCGCTGCTTGAGCCGGCGGGCCTTCGCCCGGATCTCCATCATGGTCATGTTGGGGCTGTCGTCGATGAACATCGGGGCACTCGAGACGTCGCCCATCTTGCGCGCGAGCTTGGCCCAGTCCTCGTCGCTCATGCCGCCGTTGCGGATGTGGCCGAGCGGGATCCGTGCCTCGGCGCTGAGCAGCCGCATAGTGATCTCGGCCTTGCCCATCTCGAGGCTGAAGATGACGCTCGTCAGCCCGTTGTGGATCGACGCCGCCCGGCAGAAATCCAGACCGAGGGTCGACTTGCCGCTACCGGGTCGCCCGGCGACGATCACCATCTGTCCGGGCTGGAGACCGTTGGTCAGCTCATCGAGATCGGCCAGACCGGTCGGGACCCCGCGCAGCGAGCCGTCGTGGTTGGAGATCGCCTCGATCTCGTCGAGGGTCGCCTCCATGATCGCGTTGAGCGGGAGATAGTCCTCAGAGGAACGGTTCTCGGTGATCGCGTAGATCTCGGCCTGCGCACGGTCGACGGTGTCATCGACCTGGCCCTCGCCGGCGTACCCGAGCTGGGCGATCTTGGTGCCGGCGTCGACCAGCCGGCGCAAGATCGACTTCTCGCGGACAATCTCCGCGTAGTAGCTGGCGTTCGCGGCGATCGGGACGCTCGCCGAGAGCGTGTGCAGGTACGGCGCCCCGCCGACCTTCGTCAGCTCTCCGCGGCGGTTCAGCTCGGCCGAGACCGTGACCGGGTCGGCCGGCTCGCCCCGGGCGTAGAGGTCGGTGATCGCGTCGAAGATCGTCTCGTGCGCGGGGCGGTAGAAGTCGTGCGCCTTGGCGACCTCCAGGACGTCGGCGATCGCGTCCTTGGAGATGAGCATCGAGCCGAGCACGCTCTGCTCCGCATCGACGTCCTGCGGGGGCATCCGACCGGCCCAGTGCTCCTGGTTGCCGTGCTCGCCGCCGGACCCCGCGGGGCTGGCGAAGGAGCCGAATGCAGGCGTGGGCTCCGAGGACTCCTCGGGGTAGCCGCCCGGGAACGGCGGCGCCTCGCCGAGGCCGGCAGAGTCGGTCATGCTCATCGTCGCGATCCCCCTTCCGGGCCTGGTGCATCGGACGATACGGACCCTCTCCGACACATTCCGGCACCACACCGTGGTGGCCGGACTGCGCGACACTAAGTCCTCATCCGGACCTGACCAAGCCGACAATCCACAGGGCCCTGTGGATAACCCTGTGGGCGGTGTGGATCACCTTCGAATTTCTGTGCACAGGGTGGTGACTTCGCTGTGGACGACGAAAAATCTTTCCGGTCCTGCGCGGCTTTGACCTGCACCGATGACGATCCACGGCCTGTGGACTAAAGATTTCGGTCTGGTTGCCGTTCACTGTTTCGTCATCTGGGACTGACCGGTAACTAAGTCGACAAAACCGCTGAGAGATTCAATTACCCACAGGGATCGACGGTTATCAACAGGCACGCAGCAGGGCATAGGTTCGCGCCATGGCCGGCGTGCGGGCGGAGGACCGCGAGATTCTGCGGCTCGCCGTACCCGCGTTCCTGGCTCTGGTCGCCGAACCCCTGTTCCTGCTCACCGACTCCGCGATCGTCGGGCACCTGGGGACCCCCGAGCTCGCCGGGCTCGGGATCGCCGGCGCCGTCCTGACCACCCTGATCAGTCTCTGCGTCTTTCTCGCCTACGGCACCACCGCGTCGGTCGCGCGCAGGATCGGGAGCGGCGACGTCCGCGGTGCCCTGACCCAGGGGATCGACGGCGTCTGGCTCGCGACCGGCATCGGCGTCGTCATCACGGTGGTCGGTCGGCTCGGCTCGCGGGACCTGGTCGCGCTCTTCGACGCCGGCGACGCCGTGGCCCTCCAGGCCGAGCGGTACCTCGAGATCGGGATCTTCGGCGCCGTCCCGCTGCTGGTGATGCTGGCGGCGACCGGGGTCCTCCGGGGCCTCCAGGACACCCGGACGCCGCTGCTGGTCGCGGTCCTCGGCAACCTGGCGAACGTGTTCCTGAACCTCTGGTTCGTCTACGGCCTGGACCTCGGGATCGGCGGTTCCGCACTCGGCACCGTGCTCGCCCAGCTGGGCTCCGCCGTCGCCCTGCTGGTCGTCGTCACGCGCGCCGCCCGCCGCCAGGGCGCCCCGCTCCGCCCGTCCGCCGTCGGCATCCGCCTCGCCGGCCGCGCCGGGGTCCCGCTGCTGCTGCGCACCCTCACCCTCCGGGCAAGCCTCCTGGTGATGACCTACGGCGCCGCATCACTGGGCGACGCTGACCTCGCTGCCCTGCAGATCGCGATGACCGTCTGGACCTTCCTGGCCTTCGCCCTCGACGCGATCGCGATCGCGGCCCAGGCCATCACCGGGCGCTACCTCGGCGCCGGGGACCTCGAGGGGACCCGGGCCATCGCCCGTCGCATGCTCCGCTGGGGCGTGTGGTCCGGCATCGCCACCGGTCTCGCGCTCGCTGCGGTGGCACCGTTCCTCGGACCGCTCTTCACCCCCGATCCCGAGGTCCAGGACCTGCTGGTCGGGGTGCTCCTGGTCGCGGCACTGACCCAGCCCGTCGCGGGTCTCGTGTTCGTCCTGGACGGGGTCCTGATCGGCGCCGGCGACGGCCGCTACCTGGCGTGGGCGGGCCTGGTGGTCCTGGTGGTCTTCGCCCCGGCCGCCTGGCTGGCACTTGCCTGGGGTGCGAGCCTGGTCTGGCTCTGGGTCGCCTTCGGGGTCGCGTTCATGGGGGGACGACTCGTCGTGCTGGCAGCGCGGGAGCGGACCACGACCTGGATGACCGTAGGGTGACGCCGGAACGTTCGTACGTCGAGGAGGAGGGACCGTGTCACCGCTGCAGAAGATCGCCATGGGACTGGTGATCATCTTCATCCCGGCGGGCTTCACGATCTCCGGCGACGTGTACGACGCCCTGCCGGACCCCCTCGGCTGGGTCCTGGTCCTGGTCGGGATGTCGGCGCTCCGCAAGCACCTGGACCTCGACCTCGCCTACTGGCTGACCTGGGTCGCCCTCCTGGTGAGCATCCCGCTCTGGCTTCCCCAGGTCACCGACCTGCTCCCCCTGATCCCGGAGGACCTGACGACCCAGGACGACCTCGACGAGGCCGTGAAGGCCGCCTCGCTCGCCTGGTTCCTGGCGCTGCCCCAATCGGTCATGACGCTGCTGCTGGCTCGCCGCATCGGCGAGGAGGGCATCGCCCAGCAGCCCCGTGACCGGTTCGTGGCCGGCCGTTTCGGCGTCGTGACCTGGGGGCTGATCGCGGCCATCGTGCTGCCACCGGTCGCGTACGGCGCCGACGTGGAGAACCTGATCACTCCCACCCTGGTGGGCATCGGCGTGATCAACCTGGTGCTCATCTACTACCTGTTCCGGGTGCACCGGCGGGAGTGGCTCGGCGGTCCGGGACCGCTGCTGATCACCCCGAAACCACGCAACGACGAAGGCCGCCCTCCCCGGTAGGGAGGACGGCCTGCGTTCAATCGTTGGTCGAGCTTGTCGAGACCGTTCAGGCGGAGACGACGTTGAGGTTGACCTTCGCCTCGACCTCGTCGTGCACCTTGACCGTCACGGTGTGTGCACCGAGCGACTTGATCGGGTTAGCGACCACGATCGTGCGCTTGTCGACCTCGCCACCGGCGTCGGTGATCGCGGTCGCGATGTCGGCCGCGGTGACGGCGCCGAACAAGCGGCCACCCTCACCGGCACGGACCTTGACCTGGAAGGTCGAGCCCTCGAGCTTGGCCTTCACCTCGGCAGCGTGGTCGGCGTCGCGGACCGCGCGCGAGTCGCGGGCCTTCTTGATCGACTCGATGGTCTTCTCGCCGCCCTTGGTCCAGCGGATGCCGAAGCCACGGGGGATCAGGTAGTTGCGGCCGTAACCGTCCTTGACCTCGACGACGTCGCCGGGGGCACCGAGACCGGTGACTTCCTGCGTCAGGATGAGCTTCATGAGTTCTCCTCCCCTTCTCAGCGAGCCGTGGACGTGTACGGGAGCAGAGCGACCTCACGGGCGTTCTTGACGGCCGTGGCGACGTCGCGCTGGTGCTGCACGCAGTTGCCGGTCACCCGACGCGCACGGATCTTGCCGCGGTCGGAGATGAACTTGCGCAGGAGGTTGGTGTCCTTGTAGTCGATCCCGGACGCCTTGTCCTTGCAGAACTGGCAAACCTTCTTCTTCGGCTTGCGGATTGGTGCCTTAGCCATTGTGGTGCTCCCTTTCAGTGAGCCCGGCTTTCAAGAGCCGGAATGGTGGGCGGATGAGTGGGTGAATCGATGGATCGGTGCAGTGATCAGAACGGGGGCTCGTCGGAACCGCCGGGCACTGCCCACGGGTCCTGTGCCGGTGACTGGCCGCCACCGTTGCCGCCCTGCGGAGCGCCGCCCTGCTGGCCGCCCCAGGAACCGCCGCCCTGCGCAGGCGCAGACGGAGCGGCCGGGGAGGACTGCGAGGCCCAGGGGTCGTTGCCGCCCCCGCCGCCGCCGGAGAAACCGCCGCCACCGTCGCTGCGAGCAGCGCGGGTGACCTTGGCGGTCGCGTACTTCAGGCTAGGCCCGACCTCTTCGACGTCGAGCTCCATGACGGTGCGCTTCTCACCTTCGCGGGTCTCGTACGAGCGGGCCTTCAGGCGACCCTGAGCCACGACCCGCATGCCCTTCTGCAGCGACTCGGCGACGTTCTCCGCCGCCTGCCGCCAGATCGAGCAGTTGAGGAACAGCGTGTCGCCGTCCTTCCACTCGTTGGTCTGCCGGTCGAAGTTGCGCGGGGTCGACGCGATCGTGAAGTTCGCGACGGCCGCCCCCGAGGGGGTGAAGCGCAGCTCCGGGTCACCGGTCAGGTTTCCGACGACGGTGATGAGGGTCTCGCCTGCCATGGTTTCTCCCTAGGAATTCGTGCTACTGAGTGGCTGGCCCGGGCTCAGTGAGCGTCGGGACGCAGGACCTTAGTACGCAGCACCGACTCATTCAGCGTGAGCTGACGGTCGAGCTCCTTGACGGTGGCCGGTTCGGCCTGGAGCGTCACGACGGCGTAGATGCCTTCGGCGTTCTTGTTGATCTCGTAAGCGAGACGACGGCGACCCCAGACGTCAACGTTGTCGATGACGCCTCCGTCGTTGCGAACGACGTTGAGGTACGTGTCGAGCGACGGGGCAACCGTCCGCTCCTCGAGCTCCGGGTCGAGGATGACCATGAGTTCATAGTTACGCATAGCTGTTCTCCACCTCCTTCGGACTTGGCGGCCACGGCGTTTCCGTGACAGGAGGGCTAGCGTTGCCGCCCTCTCATCGGGAGAGAGCGACGGGCAAGGGTAACCGGAGCGGGGGCCGGGAGGCCAATCGTGGGATCAGGTGATGAGCACGTAGGAGGTCGCAGCATCCACCTCAGTCGAAAAGGAGGTAGTAGTAGGTGAGCAGGGAGGCGGAGTTCCGCGTCCCCCCGGCGTACGACGCGGTGATCCTGGCCCGGGTGCCGGAGCGGAGTCCGGAGACGGTGAACGAGAACTTCCCCGACATCGTGGTCTCCCAGCACGGGACGCCCTCGACGGGCCGCCAGGTTCCGTCGGCTCGCCGAACCGAGAGGACGAGCTTGATACACCCGTGGTTGATCGGGGAGTAGCTCTCACCCCTGATGAAGCCCACGGAGCCCTTGGGTACCCGGTGGAACGGGCCGGCCATCGAGTAGTGCCGGCTGGTGAGGACGAGCTTGGTCCGCACAGGGACCGACCTGGTCGCCGTACTCGGAGCGTGGTTGTCATCGCCCTCGTACACGACCCGGATCTTCGTGTTGTAGGTCAGCTTGGTCTTCGCCACGAGCTTGCCGGTGACCGGGTCGAGCATCGCCCTCTTGACCAGCCGTTCCTGCACGCCGTACTGGGTCTCGTAGATGTTCACCACCCCGGTGGCACCGGGCACGCGGACCGCGACCGTCGCGGTGGTGTCCCGTTCGTACGCCGCCTTGTCGGTCGTGATCGCCGGCTTCACCACCGGGGCAGCGATCAGCTGGTGGAAGATCGGGTTCGCGCCGGCGGCGTTGACCGTCACGACGTAAGCCCGTGCGGGGCCGAAGGCCAGGCCGCGCGGCGCCGGGTAACGGCCGAGGCCGAAGTCCAGGCTGCGCACGGCGTTCGTCGAGCCGGCCGGGTAGAAGGACAGGTCCCACGCGTCGACGTTGCGTCGGCCGACGCCGACCATCCCGTCGGCACGCACGCCCACGGACCGAGTCGTCCCGGTGACGGTCCGGGCGGGCAGCTCGGCCAGGTCGGCCGCGGCGAGAACCTTCTGGGTGGTGGTCCCGTCGGCCACGAGCACACTGGCGCCGTCGGGGGTCACTGCCAGGTCGACAGCCCCGATGGCTCCGCTCGAGGCACGAACGCTGGTGGCGGGGGAGTCGCCGCCGACCGTGTCGAGCACCTCGACGCTGCCGCCGAAGCTGGCGACCAGCGCGTCGGGGTCGCCAGGGACGTCCACCAGCTGGGCGTCCGTCGGCGTCGCGCCGGTGGTCAGCCCGGTGGTGACCGTGTCGTCGCTGAGGTCCACGGCGCCGAGCCCCGGGATCGATCCCTCGCAGTCGCCATAGCTGAAGAAGATCAAGCCCGACGCCACCCCGAGCGCAGAGGGGCAGGTCACCGTGGGAAGCGACACGTAACGCACCGGGTCCAGGGTCAGTGGGTCCAGGAACTTGAGCCCGTCCCGGTAGGCAAAGACGACCGCTGTGCCATCCGGGCTCATCGTGAGGTGGCCGACCGCGATCTCGCTGTGCGCACCCGCCGGGCTCCCGTTGAGCGTGAAGGCCCGCACCGAACTGTCGTCAGTGACGAAGACACGGCCGTGCTGCTCGTCGACCAGTACGTCCCGGAACGTCTTTCCGTTGTAGATCGCGTGACCGGTATCCGCCCGCACCGGACCTCCGTTGGCGAGCCCGGCCATGACCAGTGCCGCCACCAGCACGAGTACCCAACGCTTCACAGAAACCTCCACGGTCGCACCCCGGCCCCACGTCCGGCACCAGCGAGTCTAGGAACCCTGGTCCCCTCTGTCCGCACAAATCGGAGATGAACATCCCGCGTGACCGCGACGCGGCGCTCGCGCTCGGCCTCGGAGCCTCGCGCTGGTCATCTCCGTCGCTCGTCGGCAGCCCCTCCTAGGGTGGGCACCATGAGCACCTCCTCCCCGAGCAGCGCCGTCGCCATCGGCGCCCACGTCGACCAGACCGACCCGATCGCCGAGGCGAAGGCGCGGGACACCACGTTGGTGCAGTTCTTCCTGGGCGACCCGCAGAGCTACAAGGGCCCGGTGGTCGCGTACGCCGGCGGAGCGGCCGGGCTGAAGGCCGACGCGGAGGCGTCCGGGATCGACCTGTACGTGCACGCGCCGTACATCGTGAACGTGGCGACCACGAACAACCGGATTCGGATCCCCAGCCGCAAGCTCCTGCAGCAGCACGTCGACGCCGCGGCGGAGATCGGGGCCAAGGGACTGATCGTGCACGGGGGCCACGTCGGCTCCGACGACGATCCCGCGAAGGGCTTCGACAACTGGCGCAAGGCGACCGAGGCCACCGACCTCAAGGTCCCGTTGCTGCTGGAGAACACCGCGGGCGGCGGCAACGCCATGGCGAGACACCTCGACCGGATCGCCGCGGTCTGGGCGGCGATCGGTCAGGCCGACGGCTCCGAGAACGTCGGCTTCTGCCTCGACACCTGCCACGCCTGGGCCGGCGGGATCAACCTGACGGACGCGGTCGAGCAGATCCACGCGATCACCGGCCGGATCGACCTGGTGCACGCGAACGACAGCCGGGACGGCTTCGACTCCGGCGCGGACCGGCACGCCAATTTCGGAGCCGGACAGCTCGATCCGGACGAGTTCGCGGGCGTCGTACGCGATGCTGATGCCCCGGTGATCTGCGAGACACCGGGCGGCGCCCCCGAGCACCAGAAGGACTTCGCATGGCTGCGCTCCCGCCTCTGAACGGTGCCGTCCCCGCCCGACAGGCACTGCGACCTAGTCGACGCGGTCTCCTGCTGGGGAGCGCCGGTCTCGCGGTCGCCGGCCTGGCGGGGTGCGGCGGTGACGAGCCCGACCCGGGCACTCCCATCGACTTCCCGCGCGCCGTCGAGCGGATCCGGTACGCCGAGGAGCACCCGGACCAGCACGGCTTCTTCGGGGTGCCGACCACGGGGACGCCGAAGGCGCTGGCGGTCCTGATCCACGGCGGCTACTGGTTCCGCGGCTTCGGCGCCGACCTGACGGCTGACGCGGCCACCGACCTGCGTGCTGCGGGATACGCCACCTGGAACATCGAGTACCGGCGCACCGACCTGTCCGGTGAGTCGCCCGGCGGCTACCCGAACACCTTCCGGGACGTCGCCGACGCGCTCGACCACATCCCGAACCTGCCGCTGGAGACCGAGGTGCCGGTCGTCGTGATCGGCCACTCGGCCGGCGGCCAGCTCGCCGCCTGGGCAGCCTCGCGGACCAAGCAGACCCCCGGCGGCGCCAGCAAGGTGAAGCTCGCGCACGCCTATACGCTCTCCGGCGTCCTCGACCTGGTGTCCGGGGAGAAGGAGAAGCTCGGCAACGGTGCGGTAACGCTGCTGATGGGTGGAGCGGCGGCGATGTTCCCGGACCGCTACGACCTCGGCGACCCGACGTTGCTGGTCCCCGCCTCGTGCCCGGTCACCGCCATCCACGCCGCCGACGACGACTTCGTGCCGACGAGCCAGAGCACGACGTACGTCGCGGCGAGCAAAGCGGCCGGCGGCGAGGCGGCGTTCGTCGAGGTCGTCGGCAACCACCTGGACATGGTCCGACCGAGCTCGGCCTCCTGGAAGGCTGTCCGGGAGGGGCTCGCACGGCAGTTCGCGTGAGACCCGACCCGGGACCACCTAGGCTCGGGGGGTGCCAGCCGCCACCCGCTCCGTCCCGCTCGACGTCCGCACGATCAGCAGCGAGGAACACCTCGCATTCCTGCGCACCCGGTCGTCCGCCTCCTTCCTGCAGACTCCGGCGTGGGCGCAGGTGAAGAGCGACTGGAAGGCTGAGTCGCTCGGCTGGCAGCGTGCCGGCGCGGGTCCCGAGGAGCCCCTGGTCGGAGTCGCGCTGGTGCTCTACCGCCAGCTGCCGAAGGTGAAGCGCTACCTCGCCTACCTCCCCGAGGGACCGGTGATCGACTGGGAGTCCGACGACCTCGGCGCCTGGTTGGAGCCGATGGCGGCGCACCTGAGGGTCCAGGGCGCGTTCGGGATCCGGATCGGTCCTCAGGTGATCACCCGTCGCTGGGACGCCGCCCAGATCAAGGACGGGATCGCCGACGACGCGGTCACGACGCTGACCTCGTTGCCCCCGACCGAGCGCAGCCGGGCCGGTGCGTCCGTCGTCTCGCAGCTGCACGAGCTCGGGTGGCGGTGCCAGTCCGTGGAGGGCGGTTTCGCCGCGGGCCAGCCGCAGTACAACTTCCAGATCCCGCTGCACGACGCCGACGGTCCGCGCACCGAGGAGGACGTCCTCGCCGGCATGAACCAGCAGTGGCGGCGCAACATCAAGAAGGCCACCAAGGCAGGCGTCGAGGTGACCGTCTCGGACGGCAGCGCCGACGACCTGGCCGCGTTCCACTCCCTCTACGCCCACACCGCCGAGCGCGACCACTTCACCCCGCGTCCGCTCAGCTACTTCCGGACCATGTACGACGCCCTCTCCGCCGAGGACCCCGAGCGGATCCGGCTCTACCTGGCCACCCACGAGGGCGATCTCGTCGCGGCGACGATCTGGATCCGGGTCGGCACGCACGCCTGGTACTCCTACGGTGCTTCGTCGAGCGAGAAGCGCGACGTCCGGGGGTCCAACGCGGTGCAGTGGCAGATGATCTCGGACGCGCTCGCCGCCGGCGCCCACGTCTACGACCTCCGCGGCATCACCGACACGCTGGCCTCCGACGACCCGCACCTCGGCCTGATCCAGTTCAAGGTCGGCACCGGGGGCGAGGCGGTCGAGTACGCCGGGGAGTGGGACCTGCCGCTGAACCGGGCGATCTACGCTGCCTTCCAGCTCTACCTCAAGCGGAGGGGATGACACGTGACCGAGCGAAGCGAGGGCACCACCATGCAGAGCAGTCCGGACTCCTGTGCGCCCGATGCGAAGCGAGGGCGCTCGTGAGTCTGGTGCTTCACGTCGACGGTGACCGGTGGCGTGCCCACCTCCGTCAGGTGGCCGCCGACCGCTCCGGCCTGGTCCCGGTCCTCAAGGGAAACGGCTACGGGTTCGGGCTGGCCCGGCTGGCCCGGAAGGCGGCCTGGCTCGACGTCGACACCGTCGCCGTCGGGACGCCGTACGAGCTCGCTGAGGTCGCCCCCCGCTACCCCGGCGACCTCCTGGTCCTGACCCCGTGGCGGCCGTTCGACGTTGCGCCGCTGGAGGGGATCGACCCCGGAAGGGTCATCCACACCGTGGGTCGGCTCGAGGACCTCGCCGCCCTGATCGCCCAGCCCGGGACCGCGCGCGTGGTGCTGGAGCGGACGACCTCGATGAAGCGGCACGGCTTCACCGCGCGGGGGCTGCGCGAGGCCGTCGCCCTGGTCCGCGCGCAGGGGGGCGTCCGGGTCGAAGGCGCTTCGTTGCACTTCCCGCTCGCAGCCGGCACCGGCAACGGTGCGGAGGCGTCCCGGCTGATGACCGACCTGGTCGCGGCCGGACTCCTCGAGACCCCCGGTGCCGCCCGTACCGTCTGGGTCTCGCACCTCAACGCCGACGAGGTCGGCGAGCTCGCCGGGCGCTACCCCGAGATGACCTTCCGGCAGCGGATCGGGACCGAGCTGTGGCTCGGCGACCGCGGCGCCCTCCAGGTCCGGGCGCACGTGCTCGACGTACACCCCGTGGAACGCGGGGAGACCTACGGGTACCGGGGCAGGTCGGTGCCACGGGCGGGCACCGTGCTGGTCGTCTCCGGGGGGACCGCGCACGGGATCGGCCTGGAGGCCCCGACCGGCGAGACCAGCGTCCGGGCGCGGGCGAGCTCACTGGCCCGCGGTGGCCTCGACGCCCTGGGGCTGGCCCGGTCGCCGTACACGGTCGACGGCAGGAGCCGGTACTTCGCCGAGCCGCCGCACATGCAGGCCTCGATGCTGTTCCTGCCCTCAGGCGTCGCGGTGCCCGAGATCGGCGAGACGGTCGAGGTCACGGTTCGGTTCACCGCGACCGACGTCGACGTCGTCACCATCACCTAAGTCGTCGGCAGCCGGTTCCGGCGGCGCCGTCCAGATGTCCCGGACGATCAGCACACAGAGGTAGAGCTCGCCGAGGACCCGGATCACGATCGCGGCCTGGTAGGCGGTCGGGTTCGTTCCGGCGGACGGCTCCAGCCAACCTCCGAGGTAGAGCCAGACCGCGCCGAAGTAGACGAGCTCGCACGCCTGCCAGATCAGCAGGTCCCGCCAGCGCGGTCGGGCGAGCACGGCGAGCGGCAGCAGCCAGAGCACGTACTGCGGCGAGTAGACCTTGTTGAGGATCAGGAACGCGGCCACCACGAGGAAGGCGATCTGCGCGATCTGGGGACGGCGCTCGGCGGCGAGCCCGAGTACGAAGATGCCTGCACAGGCGAGAACGAACCCGACGCCCGAGACGATGTTGATCCCGTTTGCACTGGTCTCGATGCCCCGTTGCTGCAGTACCAGCCAGAGGGATCCCAGGTCCGCCGCCCGGTCGGAGTTGAAGGTCCAGAAGATCTTCCAGGCGTCGATGTTGCCGAGGATCGCGGGCAGGTTCACGACCATCCACGTGAAGGTCCCGGACGCGATCGCCACCGCCACCAACCAGGGTTGCTTGCGACGGATCGCGTCGATCAAGAAGGCGCCCAGCAGGAAGAGCGGGTAGAGCTTGGTCGCGAAACCCAGGCCGACCATCACGCCGGCGAGCAACGGGCGGTCGCGGGACCAGGCCCAGAGCGCCCCGGCGGTGAAGAGCACCGCCAGCAGGTCCCAGTTGACCAGCGCGCTGACCAGCAGCACCGGCGAGAGCGCCAGCGCCATCGCGTCCCAGGGCCGGCCGGGACTCGCGCCGGAGAGGAAGAAGACGGCGCCGAGGCCGCAGAGCAGGAGCAGGAACGCGGTGATCAGGAAGTAGGTGGTGACCTCCTTCGTCATCCCGGGCAGCCCCCAGAGCCCGTCGGCCGAGGTCTGGGCCCGGATCTCCTGGGCTGGGCCGGAAGGCACCAGCGCAGTGATCTTCGAGGCAGCCCAGGCGAAGTAGGAGATCAGGACCGGGTACTCCATCGGTTGGTACCGCGGGGCGGTCCCGTCCCCGGGGGCTCCGTACTGCGGTGCGTCGTCGGCGTACGGCCAGCGCTGCTCCGCAAAGCCGCGCCCGGTGTAGAGGTAGGGCACGTCGGAGTAGCACATGCTCCGGTAGCGGACGTCGTTGTCGGACCACTCGGTGGCGCCGCACGGGTACTTCTGCACCAGTCCGAGCGCGAAGACGACGGTGAAGACCGCGAGCAGCACCCGGACCGGGGTCCACCAGGAGTGCGGGCGGTACCGGCGGCCCGCTGGGCCCCCCACGGCTTCACTCAACCCGGTGACGACCGGGTCGACGTGGGAGGGCTCGTTCACGGCTCGCAGGGAGGACTCGGGAACTCTCCGCAGGTCGGCTCGGCGGTCGGTGTCGGCGTGGGAGTCGGCGTCGGCGTCGGCGTCGGGGTCGGTGCCACCGTGGGCGTGGGCGCCACCGTCGGGGTCGGGGCGATCGTCGGCGTCGGACGCGGGGTCGGACGCGGGGTGAACGGCGCCGGTTCGAAACCGCTCGCCGGTGCCCTGCCGTCGAGGAACTCCGGCTCCGGGAACTGGACCACCTCGACGCCCTCCATCAGACGCTCCATCAGGGCCGCCCAGGTCCGCGCCGGGAAGTCACCGCCGTAGAAGGACGGCATGTAGTTCTGCAACGGGCCGACGCCCTTGCCGCGGACGTACATGACGGCGGTCGAGACCTGCGGGGTGAAGCCCACGAACCAGGAGGAGACCACGTCGCCGTCGTCGTTGGTCGCCGTCCCGGTCTTGCCTGCCGCCGGACGGTCGATCTTGCCGTTGCGACTGCCGGTCCCGCGCTGGATCACCTGCTGGAGCGCGTAGCTGGTGTCGGCCGCGATCTCCTTGGAGATGGCGCGCTTGCCCTTGTCCGGTGCGTTGTAGAGCACCTCGCCGTCGCTGGCCCGGATCACCTTGGTGACCACGTGCAGGTCGTTGCGCACGCCTCCGTTGGCGATGGTCGCGTACGCCGAGGCCATCGAGATCGGGCTGATGGTCGCCGAACCGAGAGCGACACCGACGTTGGCGTCCAGACCCGGGGCGTTCTTGGGGATGCCGAGCGCACTGGCCATGTTGATGATCTTCTGGGGGCCGTTCTCCATCGCCTGGGTCATGTCGACGAACGCGGTGTTGACCGACTTCTCGGTCGCCGTGAGCAGGCTGACGTTCGAACCGTAACTCTGGCCGCGGCCCTCGCCCTGGTTGTTGAACTCGACCCCGCCGGGGAACCGGTACGGCGAGTTGCCGTCGAAGCTGTCGCGCAGGCTGAAGCCGTCCTTGAGACCGGCGGCGACCGCGAAGGTCTTGAACGTCGAGCCCGGGGACCCACCGAGGGAGGCCCAGTTGAGCTGGCTCTTCAGATAGTCCTGACCGCCGTAGAAACCGAGCAGTCCGCCGGTCTTGACGTCGACCGACGCGGTGGCGACGTGCAGGTCCTTGTCGCTGAGGCCGGCGGGTCGCTCCTCGGCGACAGCAGCCTTGGCCTTGCGCATCGCCTCGCTGGTGAACGTGGTGACCACCCGGAGGCCACCGGCCTGGATCTCGGCGTCGTCGAAGCCGAGCCGGAGCAGCTCGTTCTTGACCATGTCGAGCATGAAGCCCTTCTGGCCGCCGTACAGGTTGCGCTCGGTCTGCTTCTTGACCATCGGCAGCTTGCCGCTGAACTCCGCTCCCTGGCTCTCGGTGAGCGCACCGGTCTCCACCATGCTGCGAATGACGTAGTCGTAGCGGTCGAGCAGCGCCGCCCGTGACTCCTTGCTCCGGTCCGGGCTCAGGAAGCTCGGCGAGTTCAGGACCGCTGCCAGCATGGCGGCCTGCGGGGCCTTGAGCCTCTTGGCCGGGATCCCGAAGAACGCCTTGGAGGCAGCCTGGACGCCGTACGCTCCACGGCCGAAGTAGATGGTGTTGAGGTAGCCCTCGAGGATCTCCGACTTCGACTGCTGCTGCTGGATCTTCAGCGACAGGAAGGCTTCCTTCACCTTGCGCTTGAGGGTCCGCTCCTGGGTCAGGTAAAGGATCTTCACGTACTGCTGCGTGATGGTCGAGGCGCCCTGGGTCGAGTTGCCCTGCGCGTTGGAGAACGCTGCCCGCAAGATGCCCTTGGGGTCGATTCCCTTGTTGGTCCAGAAGGACCGGTCCTCGGCGGAGACGACGGCGTCGCGCATCGCCTGAGGCATCTCCGCGAGCGGGATCGACTCCCGGTTCTGGGTGGCGAACTGACCGATCGTCGAGGTGCCGCCGGCGTAGTAGACGTTGGTCGTCTGGGCCTGGAAGGCGGTGTTGGGGTCCGGGATGTCGGTTGAGCGGTAGGCGAAGTAGAAGACCGAGACCATCAGGAGCGTCCCGACGACGCCAGCGATGAGCAGGTAGCGCAGGTACCGGCGGAAGAGCTCCTTGCGCGTCGGCTTCACCTTGCGGCTCGTACGGCCGGTTCCGCGGCCCGCGGGGCGCTTGCTCGATCCGGCGCGCTGGGGGCCTTTGGTCGGCCGAGGCCTCGGGCTGGTGCCACTCACTGTTCGGACTCCAAGGGGAAGGTCGGGAGGGTCGGGTCGATGCTGCGTCGAGCGTACGGCGTCAGGCTCGTGATACCCAGTCACCGCCGGTTCGGACCCACTCCGAGGTGTGGCAAGCCTCTCAACGGTGAACGCCCGATGAATTGGCTCCATGATATATCGATGCGATAGGTTACTTCGATACGCCAGGTCGATATGACCGGGCGACACATCCAGTTCCGTCCGTCGACGAGAGGCCAGGCGCGATGCCGAGCAAGGGCGCGACCCTCGAGCTGGCAGTACTTGGGCTCCTCCAGGAGTCCCCGCTGCACGGCTACGAGCTCCGCAAGCGGTTGAACCTGCTCCTCGGCTGGACCCGGTTGCTCTCCTACGGCTCGCTGTACCCCGCCCTCAAGCGGATGCTGCGGTCCGGCTGGGTGACCGAGGTGGTCGCGACCTCGCCCGCCATCTCCCGCCGCCAGCGGATCGTCTACCAGATCACCCCGGCCGGCACCGACTACTTCGCCTCCGAGATCACCGATGCCGGCCCGGCCGCGTGGGAGGACGAGAACTTCAACATGCGGTTCGCGTTCTTCTCCCGCACCGATGCCGCCGTCCGGCTCCGGATCCTGGAAGGCCGCCGGTCGCGCCTCCAGGAGCGGCTCGACCGGGCTCGCGCCCTCGGCAGCGGCTCGGACCGCTACCAGACCGAGCTCCGCAGGCACGCCGCCGAGTCCGTCGAGCGCGAAGTGCGCTGGCTGACCGACCTGATCGAGGCCGAGCGCTCCAACCAGGACCGCTCCGGCTCACGCAAGACCGCCGCACCAGCACCGAGTACCGACCTCACCACCGAAATCAGTTGAGCACCACTAAGCAGGAGGAGCAGCCATGGCGAAAGTTCGCGTAGGCATCGTGGGGGTCGGCAACTGCGCCACCTCCCTCATTCAGGGCGTCGAGTACTACAAGAACGCCGACCCGAACGCAGCCGTACCCGGACTGATGCACGTCATGTTCGGGGACTACCACGTCCGCGACGTGGAGTTCGTCGCCGCGTTCGACGTTGACGCCAAGAAGGTCGGCTTCGACCTCTCCGACGCGATCAACAACTCGGAGAACAACACCATCCGCATCTGCGACGTGCCGCCCACAGGCGTCAACGTGCAGCGCGGACCGACCCTCGACGGTCTGGGCAAGTACTACCTCGAGACCATCGACGTCAGCGACGCCGAGCCGGTCGACGTCGTCCAGGTCCTCAAGGACTCCCAGGTCGACGTGCTCGTCTCCTACCTACCGGTGGGCTCCGAGAACGCGGACAAGTTCTACGCGCAGTGCGCGATCGACGCGGGCGTGGCCTTCGTCAACGCGCTGCCGGTCTTCATCGCCTCGGACCCCGTGTGGGCCAAGAAGTTCGAGGACGCCGGCGTCCCGATCATCGGTGACGACATCAAGAGCCAGGTCGGTGCGACCATCACTCACCGCGTGATGGCGAAGCTGTTCGAGGACCGCGGCGTGGTCCTGGACCGCACCTACCAGCTCAACGTGGGCGGCAACATGGACTTCAAGAACATGCTCGAGCGTGAGCGCCTGGAGTCCAAGAAGGTCTCCAAGACCCAGGCCGTGACCTCGAACCTGACCGGCCCGCTGTCGGGCAAGGTCAACGACCGCAACGTCCACATCGGGCCCAGCGACTACGTGGCCTGGCTCGACGACCGCAAGTGGGCCTACGTCCGCCTCGAGGGTCGTGCCTTCGGTGACGTCCCGCTGAACCTGGAGTACAAGCTCGAGGTCTGGGACTCCCCGAACTCGGCCGGCATCATCATCGACGCCATCCGTGCGGCGAAGATCGCCCTGGACCGCGGCATCGGCGGTCCGCTGCTCTCGGCCTCGTCCTACCTGATGAAGTCCCCGCCGGTGCAGCGTCCCGACGACGAGGGTCACGCCTCGGTCGAGGCGTTCATCCGCGGTGAGGTCGAGCGCTGAGGTAACACCCTGCTGAACAACTGATTTCGAGTCAGACCCCGGACCTCCAGGTCCGGGGTCTGGCTGCTTCCCGGCAGGTTTGTGACGGCTGCGTCGCCCTGCGGTTGCGATCAGATTTCATCTCCGAACGGGGGATGCCCCCGCGCTGCGTCTTCACTACCGTGAGCGCCATGAGCGATGACACCACACCTCCGCAACCCCCCGAGGGGGCCGTTCCGCCGCCCCCCACAGAGCCGCCGCTGCCGGCGTACGGCTCGACCCCGCCGCCCCCGGGTGGGTTCCCGCCCCCACCGCCACCGACGCCCGGCTCCGGTGCGTACAGCCCGGTCGAAGCGATCAGGTACGGCTGGGAGCGCTTCATGAAAGCGCCGACCCAGCTCCTGGTCCCGACCCTGATCGTTGCGGCCGTCGC
Source organism: Marmoricola sp. (assembly GCA_046598495.1). Lineage (GTDB taxonomy): Bacteria > Actinomycetota > Actinomycetes > Propionibacteriales > Nocardioidaceae > Marmoricola. Next base: position 20,717 of record JBKJIR010000036.1, read on the forward strand.
CATCGGCGTCCAGATCGCCTTCTTCTTCCTGATGAACGCGACACTGCTGAACACCGATGACTGCACGGTGACGAGCACCGCCACCACGTTCTCCGTCGAGGGCTGCGACGGACCAGGATTCTTCACCTCGGTCTTCGCCTACGCCCTGACCGGCTTCGTGGTCAGCCTCTTCGTCTCGGCCCTCAGCGCCGGTCTGATCAAGGCTGCTCTGGATTCGGTCGACGGCAAGGAGGTCAACCCGGGATCGGTATTCGCCTACGTGACGCAGCCGAACGTCCTGGTCACCGCCGCAATCATCGCGGCGCTGACCTTCGTCGGATTCCTGCTCTGCTACATCCCGGGGATCATCGTCGGCTTCCTCACGGTGTTCGCCATGTTCTTCGTCGTGGACAAGAACATGGCGCCGGTCGACGCGATCAAGGCCAGCGTCAGCCTCACGACCAGCAGGCTCGGTGACACCGTGGTGTTCTACATCCTCGGCGTCATCGTCCTCATCGTCGGAGCTTTGCTCTGCGGTGTCGGCCTGCTCGCAGCGGTTCCGGTCGTGCTCGCAGCCGGGGCGTACACCTTCCGTCGACTCCACGACGAGCCGGTCGCACCGATCAGTTAGTCACCCGCGATCCACGTCACGCCCGGCATCCGACCTAGGATGCCGGGCGTGACTGCTACCGGCCCGGGCACCGCGAGCGAGGCCGTAGTCCCGCGCGGGACCCTGCGCGCGGGTTGGCGAACCCTGGCCCGGTCGCCGGAGCGGGTGCTGGTCCCGGCACTCGCGATCCTCCTTCCCGCGGTCGCCGTGCACGTCCTGCTCCAATACCTGATCAGCACCCGGCTCGTGGGCTCCTCGGAGTGCGTCCGCGACTACCTCGGGGGTGTCGTCTACGCCGAGTGCCTGCCGGGGAACACCCGCGCCCAGCTCGGGGTCCTGGTCGGCTTCTTCGTGATCGTCGTGCTCGCGCACGTCGTGGTCGCCGGGATCGGGCGTTCCGCCCTCGACGTCGTCGACGGCGAGCCCGTCCGCGGCCCGTACGCCGGCTGGACCCTGCGCACGGTGCTGCCGACGGCACTCCTCCTCGGCGCCCTGCTGACCGTGGCGACCCTGTTCCTCGTGCTTCCCGGGATCGTGCTGGCGTTCTTCACCCGGTACACCGTGCTCTTCGTGGTCGACGCCGGGCTCGACCCGCTGGCCGCTGTCGCCGCCAGCGTCGGCCTCGTCGCCCGGCGTCTCGGCAGCGAGCTCGGGTTCGTGATCCTGTCATCCCTGGTGCTGCTCCTCGGCCTGCTCGCCTGCGGAATCGGCCTTTTCCTCGCCGTCCCGGTCGTGCTGGTCGCCCAGGCCCTGCGGTACCGAGAGGTCGTGCCGCGGCCCTAGCGCGGGCCGTGGGTGTTCAGCCAGAGCACCGGACCAGTCAGGGAGCTGCCGAGGTCGCGGATCGCAGCGAGCGCCTTCCCGGTGTACACCGGCTCCAGGGCGAGGCCGAGCGGTCGGGCGGCGGCAACCATCGCGAGCGACGCCGGGGTCGGATCGCCGTACGTACTGCCGAGCCAGTCGTCGGCCGTGGTCAGGTCCGACGGCACGATCCGCGGTACGTCGGTCGCGCCGCGGGCGCGGAGCAGGTCGCCGGTGGCGTTCGCGAGCCGGGCGATGACCGGGGCGTCGAGGGGGAAGGCGTCGTTGACCACCGCACCGAGGACCCGGGTCCGCAGACCCGCCAGCCGGAAGCCGAGCGCCAGGCCGGCAGCGGTGCCCCCGGAACCGATCGCGGTGACCACGGTCGCCGGTTCGGGTAGGACGCCGGCGTCCACCTGGGCCGCGATCTCGAGCGCCGTCTCGACGTACCCGAGGGTGCCGACCGCGTTGGAGCCCCCGGCCGGGAGGTACCACGGCAGCCGCCGACCCCGGACGTTGCGCGCGATCAGCCACGGGGCGGCCAGCGTCAGGCCCCGCACCGTGCGGTACCGGTGCAGGCTCGCCCCCGAGGCCTCAAGGCGGGCGAGCTGCTCGCGGACGTGGTCGTCGACCGGCTGGTCGACCAGGCCGAGCACGGTGCGCAGACCGTGCTCGCGCCCGTACAGCGCGCAGGCCAGCCCCCAGTGGGTGCCGATCCCGCCGACGGTGAAGAGCGTGCGGGTCCCCCGCCGGGACGCCTCGGGCAGGATCCACTCGAGCTTGCGGACCTTGTTGCCACCCCAGCCGCCGTCCCCGAAGACGCTCTCGTCCTTGAGCCAGAGGTCGACCCCCTCGAGGCCCTCGAGGCCCTCGAGCCGGCGGACGGGGGTCGGCGCGGCCCCCAACGCAACGTGGCCCAGACGGAGTCCGGGCCAACGTTGGTGGAGCAAGGTTTCACGGGTCACCCGCGCAGGCTACTGCCGGGCTCTCACCCCTCGACGGACGCCTTGATCTTCGCCAGGGTCACGCCCATGTCGGCCTGCAGCTGGTCGGTGAACTTCGGGACGCCGCCGAAGACGGCCTTGGTGAGCTTGACCGAGACATCCGAGATCCCTTCGGGAGCTTCCCGGGTCGAGGTGAGCGTGGAACCACCGGACGCGTTCGGGGCGACCTTCAGGCTCCAGATGGTGAAGTTCTCCTTCACCCTCCAGGCGATCTCGCCCGCGGTGGCGGTATCGGGCTCGGTGAACCGGACGACCTTGGACTGGGTCGGCCAGACGAGCGCGCCCTTGCGGTTGACGTTGAGGAACTTCGCTCCGAGGCCCTCGCCGCCGCGGCGGAAGGACTTGGCGGTCTGCGGGCTCCACTTCGCCATGTTGCGGAGGTCGGAGACCTGGGCCCAGACCTGGGCCGGGGGTGCGGCGATCTCGATGGAGGCCGAGAGGGGGGCGACGTCAGTGAGCGGCATGCGGGTTCTCCTGGGAGGCTGTTGGGGAAGGTCTGGTGATGCTACCCAGGAGTAGCCAATGCCCGGTGTGACCTGGGTCTCGGCAGGAGAACGGCTACCCGCGAGCGCCCTGGTCCGCGGCCCACGTGAGCAGCGCGGCCCTGGCGTCGTCGTAGGTCATCGGCCCGTTGTCCAGGCGCAGCTCGAGCAGGAACCGGTACGCCGCCCCGACCTGCTGCCCCGCCGGGATCCCGAGGATCCCCATGATCTGGTTGCCGTCGAGGTCCGGCCGGATCGAGGCGAGCTCCTCCTGCTCGGAGAGGCGCGCGATCCGCTCCTCCAGCTCGTCGTAGCTGCGCCGCAGCCGGGCCGCCTTGCGCTGGTTCCGGGTGGTGCAGTCGGCCCGGGTCAGGATGTGCAGCCGCTCCAGGAGCGGTCCGGCGTCACGGACGTAGCGTCGGACGGCGGAGTCGGTCCACTGGCCGTCGCCGTACCCGTGGAAGCGCAGGTGCAGCTCGACCAGGGTGCTGACCTCGTTGATCTCGTCGTTCGAGAACTTCAGCGCCTGCATCCGCTTCTTGGTGATCTTGGCGCCGACGACGTCGTGGTGGTGGAAGGTGACCGTGCCGTCGTCAGCGAACTTCCGGGTCCTCGGCTTGCCGACGTCGTGCATCAGCGCCGCGAACCGGGCGACGAAGTCCGGGCCGCCCTGGGGGAGCCGGTCCTCGAGGTCGATGGACTGCTCCAGGACCGTCAGCGTGTGCTCGTAGACGTCCTTGTGCCGGTGGTGCTCGTCGCGCTCCAGGGCCAGTGCCGGAAGCTCCGGGAGCACGTGCTCGGCGAGGCCGGTCTCGACCAGGAGCAGCAGGCCCTCCCGGGGACGCGGTGCGCAGACCAGCTTCACGAGCTCGTCGCGGACCCGTTCGGCGGAGACGATCGTGATCCGTTCCGCCATCGCGGTCATCGCGGCCCGGACCTCGGGCGCCACCGTGAAGCCGAGCTGCGCGGCGAAGCGCGCGGCGCGCATCATCCGCAGCGGGTCGTCCGAGAACGAGTCCTCCGGGCGGCCCGGCGTCCGGAGCACCTGGTGGGCCAGGTCGACGATGCCGCCGTACGGGTCCTCGACGCGCTGGCCGGGAAGGGAGACCGCCATCGCGTTGACGGTGAAGTCGCGCCGGCCCAGGTCTCCGACGAGGGTGTCGCCGTACGCGACCTCGGGCTTGCGGCTCCCCGCGTCGTACTTCTCCGAGCGGTAGGTGGTGATCTCGATCTGCCACTCACCGCGCCGGCAGCCGATCGTGCCGAAGTCACGACCGATGTCCCAGATCGCGTCGGCCCACCCCTTCAGCACCTGCTCGGTGACCTCGGGGCGGGCGGAGGTGGTGAAGTCCAGGTCGTTCTGCAGCCGTCCGAGCATCGCGTCCCGGACCGGGCCCCCGACGAGCGCGACCTGCTCCCCGGCCGCGGCGAAGCGCTCGCCGAGCTCGTCGATGACGGGCGCGATCCGCAACAGCTCGGAGACGGCGTGGGCCTGCACCTGCGACATGTTCAGGGGCCCGGAAGGCGGTGCAGGGGACACGAGGGGTAACTCTATCGGCGCACGACGCCGGGCCGCGCACCGGAACAGCCGCGTCCGGCACCCGCAGGTCGCGGGCAGGGCCCGCTGCCCCGAGTCGTTAGCATCGCGGGTGTGAGTCGACGCCGCAGCCTGCCCGGATCCGCTTCGGGGCTGCGGCGACTCCGTCCGGCACTCGCAGCGGTCCTGCTCGCCGCGCTCCTCCCCGCACTCGGGCCGGCCCCGGCGACGGCCGCCGAGGAGGACGAGCAACCCTCACCGCTCTCCGTGGTCCTGAACCGCCTGGTCCCGGCGGCGATCCCCGCGACCGGCGACGTCACCCTGGCCGGCACCGTCACCAACAACTCCACCGAGACCTGGATCGCGGTCAACGTGCACCCCTTCGTCAGCCGGTCACCGATGACCAGCCGCGACGAGCTGGCGATCGCGGCGACGACGCCGTTGTCCACCGAGGTCGGCACGCGTCTGGTCGAGGACGGTCAGTTCCAACCGCTCGGCGACCTCCAGCCGGGGACGACCCGTGCGTTCCGGATCTCCCTCCCCGTCGAGGAGCTGCGGGCCGAGACCACCGGAGCGGAGGGGGTGTACTGGATCGGTCTGCACGCTCTCGGGCAGAACATGATCGGCCGGGACGACCTCGCCGATGGTCGTGCCCGGACGTTCATCCCCCTGGTCAGCCAGCAGAAGACCACTTCGGTCGCGGTCGTCGTGCCGCTACGCGAGCGGGTACGGCGCGACCCGGCCGGCCGGGTGCTCGGCACCACCGGGTGGTCCGACAGCCTGGCCTCCGACGGTCGACTCGGCCGCCTCGGCGCGTTCCTCGGAACCGCGGGGTCCCGGGAGATGACGCTGCTGATCGACCCGGCCGTCGTGGAGGCGGTCTCCGACCTGAGCGGCAACAACCCGGCCCTGTCGCTGGGCGAGGGGGAGCCGACCGAGCCCGCCGAGCCCGCCGAGCCCGGGACCACCCCGACGCCGACCTCCCGTTCGGCGAACCGGCTGGCGCCGGCCGACCGGGCCAACGCGGAGGCCTGGGTCCAGCAGGTCCTCGCCGCCACCGCGCGGAACCCCGTGCTCCGGCTCCCGTACGCCGACCCCGACGTGAACACCCTGGCCCGCCGGGCACCGAGTCTGCTCGACCTCGCCGGCACCCTCTCCGCCGAGACCTTCGAGGACCTCGACGTCGCCGCGACGCCGGCGGTCGCCCCGCCGGCCGGGTGGCTGGACGAGACCCTGCTGCCGCAGGTCGGGGACGACCCGTTCGTCCTCCTCTCCGACCACGCGGCCCCGCGGGCGCGGACCACGTGGCGGACGAACGAGGACCAGGACCTGGTCTTCACCGACCAGCAGGCCGCGAGCGGCGGACCCGGTCCGGGCGCTCCGCTCGACGCGCTGGCGCTGCGGCAGCGGATCATCTCCGATGCAGCCCTGCGGATCGGGCGCGTCAGCAGCCCGATGGTGGTCCTTCTCCCCGACGACTGGGACCCCGGTCCGGGCTGGCAGCTCGCCGACTTCTTCTCCGGCCTGGATCAGAGCTGGCTCGACCTGGTGCCGCTGGGCCGGGCCGAGCCCGGGACGCCGCGCTTCGGCGAGAGCCTGGGCTACCCCGAAGCCCAACGCGTCCAGGAGCTCACCCAGGTCAACATCGAAGCGACCCGGACGCTGCTCGAGACCACCAGCCTCCTGGACCAGGTGCTCCGTTCGGAGAACACCGTCAACCACGACCTGGGCCGCATCGCCTTCAACGCCGTCTCCGTCCACGCCAACGGCGACCGGGCCCGGGCCCGGGGTCAGGTCTCCTCCACGGACGCGCAGATGCGGAGGCGGCTAGGAGGGATCGAGGTCCTCGGTACCGACTTCGTGACGCTCTCCGGCGGTTCGGGGACCCTGGCCGTCACCGTCGTCAACGGGCTCGGCCAAACGGTCACGGTCGGGGTCGAGGCATCGACCGGGGCCACCGGCGTGGAGATCGAGAGCACGCCCCCCTTCGAGATGGCCCCGGGCCAGCGGGCCGTGCTCCGGCTCAAGGCCAAGGCGTCCGGGATCGGCGTCAACCAGGTCGTCCTCAGCGCCGTGACCGAGGAAGGCACCGCCCTGGGCACGCCGCTGGTCTTCAGCCTCCGCACGAGCCAGGTCGGCAACCTGATCTGGGCGATCCTGGGTGCCGGGGCACTGCTCCTGGTCGTGATGATCACCCGTCGGGTCCTCCGCGGGCTCCGCGAGCACCGCTGGCGGCGGGTATGAGGCGGACCCGATGACGACAGCAGACGAGCCCGGGCAGCCGGAGGAGGAACCGGGGCAGCCGACCGTGATGCGCTCCAGTGCGCTGATGGCCGCGGGCACGGTCGTCTCCCGGCTCTCCGGCTTCGTCCGGGCGGCCCTCCTCGCAGCGGCGCTAGGGACCGGGCTCCACGCCGACATCTTCAACATCGCCAACACCGTGCCGAACATGCTCTACATCCTGCTGGCCGGCGGCGTCTTCAACGCGGTGCTCGTCCCCCAGCTGGTGCGAGCGATCAAGAACGATCCCGACGGCGGGGAGGCCTACACCAACCGGGTGATCACCCTCGGTGCGCTCTTCCTCGCCGTCGTCACCGTCGCGCTGGTGATCGCTGCCCCCCTGGTGATGCGGGTCCTGGTCAACCCGCTCTACTTCACGACCGAGTACGCCGCGGAGCGCGAGTCGATGATTGACTTCGCGCGCTACTGCCTCCCGCAGGTCTTCTTCTACGGGATGTTCGTGCTCGTCGGCCAGGTGCTGAACGCCCGCGGGAGCTTCGGCCCGATGATGTGGATGCCGATCGCGAACAACGTGATCTCGGTGCTGGTGGTCTCGGCGTACCTGATCACCATCGGAACCGCGTCGGCCGCCGAGCAGGAGGGCGCGTTCTCCTCGAGCGCCGAGGCCCTGCTCGGGATCGGGTCCACCTTCGGCATCGCGATCCAGTTCCTGCTGCTGGTGCCGTACCTGCGCCGGTCGGGCTTCCGGTTCCGGCCACGCTTCGACTTCCGGCACACGGGGCTGGGCCAGACCCTGCGGCTGAGCATCTGGACGGTGCTCTTCGTCATCGTCAACCAGATCGCGTACACGGTCGTGGTCCGGCTCGCGTCCGGCGGCACCGCGGCCGGGACCGACGGCACCGGCTACACGATCTACGCCAACGCCTTCCTGCTCGTCATGGTCCCGCACGCGATCATCACCGTCTCGCTGGCGACCGCCGTGCTGCCCCGGCTCTCGGCGTACGCCAACAGCGGCGACCTGAGAGCACTGGGTGCGTCGGTCACCGCGACGATCCGGTCGACGTACGCGCTGGTGCTGCCGGTGCTGGCTCTCGTCCCGGTCCTCGCGCCCGACCTGGTGGACCTGGTCTGGGGCTACGGCGCCGCGAAGGACTCGGCCTCCGACTTCGTTCCCTCGGTCTCGCTCTTCGCCCTCGGCATCCTGTTCTTCACCACCCACTACCTGGTGCTCCGCGGGTTCTACGCGCTTGAACGCACCCGGCAGGTGTTCCTCAACCAGTGCCTGATCGCCGCGGTGAACATCGGTGCCGCGATCGCCCTGACCCGCGACATCGACCCGGCCCAGACCGCCCCGCGCCTGGTCATCGCCTACGCCCTCGCGTACGCCGTCGGCTCGGCGCTCTCCTACCGGCAGCTCTCCGGCCTGGTCGGCGGGCTCGGCGGCCGCAGCCTGCTGCGCTTCGCCGTACGGATCCTGCTCGTCGTCGCGGTCTCGGTCGGGCTCGCCTGGCTGGCGCGGGCCGGACTGGAGGAGACGGTGACCAGCGGCGGCACCCTGCCGACGCTGCTCCGCCTCGCGGTCGTGAGCGGGACCGGCCTGGGGAGCTACCTCCTGCTGGCCCGGCTGTTCCGGCTCCGGGAGGTCACCGACCTCACCGAGCTCGCGACGTCCCGCCTGCGGCGTTCCCGGTGACCGTCCCTCTACGATGGCCCGGTCCGGTACCGGGACCGACCGTGGGTGAGGAGGCTCCGAGCAGATGAGCGACCAGCCCCCGACCTCGCTGAGCCCGGGGTCGATGCTCGACGGGCGTTACCGCCTCGAGGTCCTCCTCTCCGAGCACGAGGGCGCGAGGTTCTGGCGCGCCACCGACACCGTGCTGGCGCGCAGCGTCGCCGTGCACGTGGTGGCGAGCGTCGACCCGCGGGCCGACGCGGTGCTCGAGGCCGCGCGCACTTCGGCCCGGGTGACCGATCCGCATTTCCTCCGGGTCCTGGACTGCGCCGACGTCGACGGCACCACCTGGGTGATCAACGAGTGGGGCGAGGGCACCTCGCTCGACGTGATGCTCGCCCAGGGTCCGTTGCCGCCGATGCGGGCGGCCTGGTTGACCCGCGAGGTCGCCGAGGCGATCGCCGCTGCGCACGCGCAGGGTCTCCACCACGGTCGGCTCAATCCCGAGGCGGTCCTGGTCACCGACTCCGGAGCGGTCAAGATCATCGGGTTCGTCGTGAACGCCGCCTTCGAGCGGAACTCCGGCTCCGACGACACCTCGTACGGCGACCTCAGCGCGCGCGAGGCCGACGTGATCGACCTCGCCGGCATCCTCTACGCCGCCCTGACGGTCCGCTGGCCCGGGGTCGCTCCGTCCGCACTGGCGCCGGCACCGCGCGACGGGGTCCGACCGCTGCGACCGCGGCAGGTGCGCGCCGGGGTACCGAGGACCCTCGACGCGATCTGCGACCGGGTTCTCCACAAGGAAGCCTCCCAGCACGTACTCCCCGTCGAGACGGCGCACGACATCGCGGCGGCGCTGAGCGACTTCGTCGGCGATCCCGCAGCCGCCGCGCCGGTCGACGTACCGAGCATGCACGACGACCCGCAGGCAGCCCCCGCAGCCGAGTCCACGGAGGCCGGGCTTCCGCCCGTCCCGCCTCCGGTCCCGGTAGCGCCTCCGGTCTCCGAGCCCGACGCCGAGCCCGACGCGGTCGCCGCCACCCCGGTGGTCGCTCCCGTGGTCGCCCCGGCTGCCGACTCGACAGCGGACCCTGACCCGGACCCTGACCCCGCCGTCGACCTCGACGCGACGATGGCCGCACCGGCACCGTTCTCGCCCTCCGGCATCGAGCTGATCGAGCCCGAGGTGTGGGAGCCGGCCGCCCCACCGCCGCCCTTCGAGGACGTCGTCTCCCGGCCGCTCTTCGCCGAGCAGGAGCGGCGGGTCCCGCCCGGCGCCCCGGTGACGAACCACGGCAATGACAGCGAACCGGGCTCCGGGGTCTGGCCGTTCGGCGACGACGAGCCTGCGCCGTCCTACGTCGAGGACGAACCGCGCCGGCGTCGCTGGCCCTGGGTGCTGCTCACCCTGCTCCTCCTCGCCGCCCTCCTGGGCGGGGCCTATGCCGTGTACGCCGACCGGGACGGCACCGACGAGCCCGGTACGCCGCGGGCCACCCCGACCGCAACCGCCACCACCCCGGCGCCGGTGACCGGAGCCCCGCTCGCCATCACCGCGGCGGGTGACTTCGACCCCGAGGGCGACCCGCCGGAGGAGAACGCCGACCTCGTCCCCCGGGCCATCGACGGCGACCCGGCCACGGCCTGGCGCACCAGCACCTACCGGCAGGCAGCCCTCGGCGGGATCAAGAGTGGCGTGGGCCTGCTCGTCGACCTCGGCACGCAGCGCGAGATCGGCTCGATCGAGGTCCGGCTGGTCGGCGCGCCGACCGAGATGGAGTTCTTCTCGACCGCTCCGGGCGTGGACGAGGCCCCCAACGAGCTGGCCGACTCCCGCCGGCTGGGCGCCCTGACCGCGGACGGTCCGACGGCCCTCTTCCGGACCCCGGCAGGGACCCGGACCCGGTACCTGATCCTCTGGTTGACCAAGCTCCCCGCCGTGGCGAGCGGCTTCCAGGGCCAGGTCGCGGAGATCACGGTCCGGTCGTGACCAGGCTGCTCCCCGACGATCTCCCCGGGCTCTCCGACGCCGAGCTCCTCGGTGCCCACAGCGCCGGCGACCCGGATGCCTTCGGGATCCTCTTCACCCGGCACCGGGACCGGCTCTGGGCGGTGGCGCTGCGCACCACCGGCAACCCGGAGGACGCAGCCGACGCCTTGCAGGAAGCGCTCATCTCCGCCTTCCGGCGGGCCGACGCCTTCCGGGGCGATGCCCAGGTGACCACCTGGCTGCACCGGATCGTCGTCAACGCCAGCCTCGACCGGCTCCGTCGCAACAAGGTCCGGGCCGCGCAGCCGCTCCCGGACGACCTCGACGAGTACGCCGGACGCGGCGCCGTCCTGGCCTCTCCCGGCACCACCCTGGATCCCGCGACCGCCGCGGTCTGCTCCGACCAGCGCAGCGTGGTGCACGCCGCGCTGGCCGCCCTGCCGGCCGACCAACGCGCCGCGCTGGTGCTGGTCGACATGGAGGGGTACCCGGTGCACGAGGCCGCCCGGATCCTCGGGTGCCCCACCGGGACGGTCAAGAGCCGGTGCGCCCGCGGACGGCACCGGTTGGCGGTGCTGCTCGCCGAGAAGGGCATCACCGGAACCATCGAGGCGCCTGGGGCGTCTGATCCAAGAACGGCCCTCGACGACGGAGCCAGTGCGGGAGGAGGAGGACGATGACCGACCAGGAGCGACCGGACGACGTTCCGGAGTTCGACGACCCGGCGTACGACGCCCTCCGGGAGCTGCTCGCCTCCGCGCGGGTGACGGAGCCGGTGCCCGACGACGTCGTCGCGCGCCTCGACGGCACCCTCGCGGCGCTCACCGCGGACCGCCGGGACGGCGCCGGTCCGTCGGTCGACCAGCCGGTCGTCGTACCGCTGCGCCGCCGCGCCCGGTGGGCGCCGCGCCTGCTCGCCGCCGCTGCCGCTGTGGTGGTCCTCGGAGGTGGCGGGATCGGCATCGCGCAGATGCTCGGCAACGAGGGATCCGACCTGACGACGTCCGGGTCCGCCGACTCTCCGACCACCGAGAGCGACGACTCCGGGGACTTCGGGCCCGCCCCGACCGCGCCGGAGGCGGAGGGCCCGCAGGACCTGGACCTCGACAGGCTGGTCGACCAGAGCTCGAAGCTCCTTAACTCCAAGGGCGTCCCGCGCTTCACCGCCGCGGGATTCGCCCGTGAGGTCGCGGCCTTCAGCACCCGGGACCTGACGCGGCTGATGTCCGCGACCGCGGCCACGAAGGGCACCGACACCCAGTCCGAGAACGGCCCCCCCGCCCTCGGACCGGCGACCGGAACGACCCCGACACCGACGGACGGGACGCTCTCCGGTGGGGCCCCGCAGGAGTTCGGGAAGGGAGGCTCGTACTCCTACCGGGCCGCGAAGGCCGCCTGCCCGGGCCCGGTCGGCATCGGCGCCATCCTGGTCCCGGTCCTGTACGACGGCGCCCCCGCCGCCCTGGCGGTGTACCCCGTGACCGGCGACACCCAGCTCTACGAAGCCTGGACGTGCGACGGCCGGACCCGGCTCGACGCTCGCGTCATCGAGCGCTGAGACCACCGCGACCGGGGAATGCGGCCCGCCTAGGATCTGTTCTGGCACCAGACCCACTACAGATCAGGCAGACCCATGTCGCACGCAGGCGAGACCCGCAACGTCATCATCATCGGCTCCGGCCCGGCCGGCTACACCGCGGCCGTCTACGCTGCCCGCGCCAACCTGGAGCCGCTGGTCTTCGAGGGGGCGGTGACCGCCGGCGGCGCCCTGATGAACACCACCGAGGTGGAGAACTTCCCCGGCTTCCGCGACGGCATCCAGGGCCCGGCCCTGATGGACGAGATGCGGGCCCAGGCCGAGCGGTTCGGTACCGAGCTGGTGACCGACGACGTCATCGCGGTCGACCTCACCGGTGAGGTGAAGGTGGTCCGGACCGAGGAAGGCACCTTCACCGCCCGCGCGGTGATCCTGGCGATGGGGTCGGGCTACAAGAAGCTCGGCAACCCGGACGAGGACCGCCTCTCGGGCCACGGCGTCAGCTGGTGCGCGACCTGCGACGGGTTCTTCTTCCGCGAGCAGCACATCGCGGTCGTCGGCGGTGGCGACTCCGCCGTCGAGGAGGCCACCTTCCTCTCCCGCTTCGGCTCCAAGGTCACCCTGATCGTGCGCCGTGACGAGCTCCGCGCGTCGAAGATCATGGCCGAGCGCGCCTTCGCTGACCCGAAGATCGAGATCGCCTGGAACTCGGCCGTCGAGGCCATCCACGGCGAGGACAAGCTCACCGGGGTGACGCTGAAGGACACCGTCACCGGGGAGACCCGCGAGCTGGACGCGACCGGGCTCTTCATCGCTATCGGCCACGACCCGCGCTCGGAACTGCTGCCCGGTCAGGTCGACCTGGACGACGAGGGCTACGTGCTCGCCGAGGGCCGCAGCACCCGGACCAACCTTCCCGGGGTCTTCGCCTGCGGCGACCTGGTCGACCACACCTACCGCCAGGCCATCACCGCGGCCGGCAGCGGTTGCGCGGCCGCCCTGGACGCCGAGCGGTACCTGGCCGACCTCGACCACGCCGCCGCGACGGCCGTGCCCGCCGGAGCCTGAGCCACCTCCCGGAGCCACATCCTGGGACCGGGAAGATATGTCCCCGCCCCGGTGTTCCATCACTGCAACCCCCGACCGACACCCTAGGAGCAAACATGGCCGACCTGCAGGCCGTCACCGACGCCGACTTCGAGACCGAGGTCCTCAAGTCCGAGACCCCCGTCCTGGTCGATTTCTGGGCCGAGTGGTGCGGCCCGTGCCGCCAGGTGGCTCCGATCCTCGACGAGATCGCCAAGGAGCACGGCGACAAGCTCCGCCTGGTGAAGATGAACGTCGACGAGAACCCGGTCACCCCGGCGGCGTACCGCGTCACCGGCATCCCGACCCTCAACGTGTACGTCGGCGGTGAGGTCGTCAAGCAGATCGTGGGCGCCAAGCCCAAGGCCGCGCTCCTGCGCGAGCTCGCCGACATCATCGGCTGACCTCGCGGCCACCGACGCAACCAGCGCGCCCGGAACCCCGACCCCTCAGCGGTCGGCGCTCCGGGCGCGCTGGCGTTGACCTGCACCGGCTTCCGGAGTTGACCTGGGGCGGCCGCTCGGTAAGGCTCATCACTGCCGCACAGGAACGAGGACCAGGGTGAACACGATCTTCCGCAACGGCGACGCAGGTCCCGCCGTCACGCAGATCGTCGGGCTGCTCGCCCAGGTCGGGCTCCTCGAGCGCGACGGGCACCTGCCCACCTCCTACGACGACCGCGTCGAGCTGGCGGTCCGCGAGTTCCAGCAGCAGCGCGGCCTGAACGTCGACGGCGTCGTCGGGGTCGCCACCTTCCGCCGGCTCGACGAAGCCCGGTGGACGCTCGGCGACCGGATCCTCACGCACCTGCCCGGCAACCTGATGGCCGGGGACGACGTCTTCGCGCTCCAGCGCCGGCTGCTCGAGCTCGGCTTCAAGGTGGGCCGGGTCGACGGCTACTTCGGGCCGGAGACCGAGGCCGGCCTGCGCGACTTCCAGCGCAACGTCGGTATCAACGCCGACGGCACCTGCGGCCCGTTGACCCTCAAGACCCTGGCCCAGCTGGCGCCGATGGTCAGCGGCGGCGCCCCGAACGCGATGCGCGCCCAGGTGCGGATCCGCGACGCCGGCCCGCAGCTCGGCGGCAAGATCGTCGTGATCGATCCGTCCCCCGGGCACCACCTGCCGCCCGAGTACGCCGAGCAGGCCGCGGAGATCGTGCACGACCTCGCCGCCCGGATCGAGGGCCGCCTCGTCGCGACCGGCGTCCAGGCGTTCCTGACCGCCTCCCGGAGCGGCCGCCACCGGGCCGTCGCCGAGGTACAGCACGTGGAGGAGGTCGAGCGCGCGACGTTCGCCAACCGCGCGGACGCCCACCTCTGCATCTCGCTCGCGGTCGACGCCTCGACCAACCCGGACGCCTGCGGTGTGGCGACGTACTTCTTCGGCTCCGAGAAGCACAACACCCGGTCCTCGACCGGTGAGCGGTTCGCGAGCCTGGTGCAGCGCGAGATCGTCGCCCGGACCGACCTGGTCGACCTCCGCTGCCACGCCAAAGCCTGGGAGTTCCTCCGCCGGACCCGGATGCCCGCGGTCCAGCTCGACGCCGGCTACCTCTCCAACCCCGGGGACGCGCGCCGACTGGCGGAGGCCGGCTTCCGCGACGTGCTCGCCGAAGCCGTCGTCGTCGCCGTACAGCGCTTCTACCTGAGCCCGGAGGCCGACGCGAACACGGGCGTCCTCCGGCTCAGCGAGCTCCGCTCGGCGCTGGCCGCCGACGGGGCGCGCTGAGATCGTTCCGGGGAGCGACTCTCGGCACCGGCCCGGGGACCGGTTGACGGACAGGACGTTTCACGACCTCCAGGATCCGCTCGGCAGCCGCTTCGAACTCCTCCTTCCACCGCACGGTCGTCCGCAGGTCCATCCGCATCCGGGGGTAGAGCGGGTGCGGCCGGTGGGTCTTGAAGCCGACAGCCAGGAGGAAGTCGACCGGCAGGACGCAGACCTCGTCCCGGGGCCGGTGCGCCCCGAACGTCTCGATCGCGCCGATGCCTCCGTGCAGGATCGCGTCCTTAGCCATCGCCTGCACGAGGACCCGGCCCAGACCTTGACCGCGGTACGACGGGTCGACGTACATGCTGCCCAGCAGGACGGCGTCGGAGCTCACCGGCGCGGTGGCGAAGCCCTCGCTGCCGGGCAGGTACAGCGCGGGGGCCCAGATCACGTGGCCGACCGGCTCGGCGTCCATCTCCAGGACCCGACCGACGGACCCCCACTCGCGGAGCAGGGAGGAGAGCCAGGCGGCCTTCTCCTCCGCCTCGTGACCGCGGACCTGGTCACGCCGGACGGGGTCGAGCTCCCAGAACGTGCACGAGCCGCAGTGACCCGGCAGCCGGGCCAGGTTGTCGAGCGTCAGCCGGTCGACCTTGCGCATGGATCCAGGGTAGGTCCGCCGCCCGGAGTTGTCAGCGACGCAAGGTGTCGAGGAAATCGCTGATCCGCCCGATCGCCTCGGTCAGGGTGTCCACGTCGGGGAGCGTCACCAATCGGAAGTGATCGGGCTCGAACCAGTTGAAGCCGGTGCCGTGGGTGACCAGGATCTTCTTGGCGCGGAGCAGTTCGATCACAAACTTCTCGTCGTCGGTGATCCCGAACATCTCGGTGTCCAGCTTCGGGAAGCAGTAGAGCGCACCGTGCGGCTCGACGCAGGTGACCCCGTCGATCTCGTTGAGCAGCCGGGCCGCGAGCTTGCTCTGCTCGTAGAAGCGCCCGCCGGGGACGATGTACTCGTTGACCGACTGGTACCCGCCCAGTGCCGTCTGGATCGCGTGCTGGGCCGGCACGTTCGAGCACATCCGCATGTTCGCCAGGAGGGTCAACCCCTCGAGGAAGTCCTCGGCCATGTGCTTGGGACCCGAGACCATCACCCAGCCGGCCCGGTAGCCGCAGACCCGGTAGGCCTTCGACAACCCGCTGAAGGTCAGGCAGAGCACGTCGTCGGCGGCGAACTCGGCGCTGTGCCGGTGCACGGCGTCGTCGAAGAGGATCTTCTCGTAGATCTCGTCGCTGAAGACGACCAGCTGGTGGCGTCGGGCGATGTCGACCAGCCCGCGCACCGTCTCCTCGCTGTAGACCGCACCCGTGGGGTTGTTGGGGTTGATGATCACGATCCCGTGCGTGTTCTCGGTGATCTTGGACTCGATGTCGTCGAGGTCCGGGTTCCAGCCGTTCTCCTCGTCGCACCGGTAGTGCACCGGCGTCCCACCGCAGAGGCTGACCGCGCCGGTCCACAACGGGTAGTCGGGAGCGGGGATCAGGATCTCGTTGCCGTCGTCCAGGAACGCCTGGAGGACCAGCGAGATCAGCTCCGAGACCCCGTTGCCGATGAAGACGTCCTCGACCTGGGTGTCGGTCAGTCCGCGGCCCTGGTAGTACTGCGCCACGGCCGTACGCGCTGAGTAGATCCCGCGGGAGTCGCTGTACCCCTGGGCGTCCGGGAGGTTGTGGATCATGTCGGCGACGATCGCCTCGGGCGCCTCGAACCCGAACGGAGCCGGGTTACCGATGTTCAGCTTGAGGATCTTGTGCCCCTCGGCCTCCAGCCGCTGCGCCTCGACCAGGATCGGACCCCGGACGTCGTAACGGACATGCTGGAGCTTTCGGCTCTGGACGATGCGGCGCATGGGGCCAGTCTCGCAGAGCGGCTCACGCACCGCGCAGCAATATCGGGGGCACCGGGGAGGCGCCGGGCCCGGGAACCGTGCGACGATCTGCCCGACATTCCCCGGCAGGTGAGGACGGCTCATGCGTGACTTCGTGTACCCGGTGGTGATCGCCGCGGCGAAGACCTGGTTCAAGGTCGGCGCCATCGACATCCGGATGACGGGGATGGAGCACATCCCCACCGAAGGGCCCGCACTGCTGGCGGTCAACCACCTCTCGTTCGTGGACTACATCATGGCGGGCTACCCGGCCGTCGAGCGTGGTCGGCTGACCCGGTTCATGGCGAAGAAGGAGATCTTCGACCACTCCATCGGCGGTCCGGTGATGCGCTCGTTCCACCACATCGCGATCGACCGGGGCGCGGGCCGTGAGGGTCTCGACACCGCCCGTCGCTACCTCGACGAGGGCGAGATCGTCGGCATCTTTCCCGAGGGCACCATCTCGCAGTCCTTCGAGCTGCAGCCCCTGAAGACCGGTGCCGTCCGGATCGCTGCCGACGCCGGCGTCCCGCTCATCCCGGTCGTCCTCTGGGGCACCCAGCGGTTCCTGACCAAGGGGAAGCCCCGGGACTTCGGCCGGCACAAGACCGTCGGGATGGAGGTCGGGGAGCCGCTGCACCCGACGCCCGCGGACGACGCCACCGCGGTGACCCTCGACCTGCAGACCCGGATGGAGGGCATGCTCGACCGACTGATCAAGGCCCACCCGGCGGACGAGCAGCCGCCCGGCTCCTGGTGGCTTCCGGCGTCGTACGGGGGCTCCGCCCCGACCCCGGAGGAGGCGGCAGCGATGTACGCCGAGGAACGCCGGTTGCGCGCGGAACGCAAGGCAGCGAAGGCGAAGAACGCCAGGAAGGGCGCCGGATCCTGATCGCCCGCGGCTCTGACCTGCAGTTTTACAGCTTCAGATGTTTATCGCTTTAGCACTTTGTCGACATATTGATAGGTCGCTTGATTGCTAGATCGGCCTATCGTCCCGATTGCGGGGATCAATCACACCCACGATCCGCTCCAGGTCGGCGAGCGACGCGAACTCGATGGCGATCTTGCCCTTGGACTTGCCGAGAGTGACCTTGACCCGGGTGTCGAGCCGGTCGGAGAGCCGGTCGTTGAGCTCGGAGAGCCCCGGAGCGGTCGGACGGTTCGCCTTGAACCGGACCGTCTCTCCCTCATCGTCGGCGACCCCGACAGCCACGATCTCCTCGAGGCCCCGGACCGAGATGCCCTCGGCGACCACGCGGGCAGCCAGGCGGTCCTGAGCGCCGGCGTCAGCGACTCCGAGCAGGGCACGGGCGTGACCTGCGGACAGGACTCCGGCGGCGACGCGGCGCTGGACGGCGGGTGAGAGCTTCAGGAGGCGGAGCGTGTTGCTGATCTGGGGCCGGCTGCGGCCGATCCGGGTGGAGAGCTCCTCGTGGGTGCAGCCGAAGTCATCCAGGAGCTGCTGGTACGCCGCAGCTTCTTCGAGCGCATTCAGCTGCGACCGGTGCAGGTTCTCCAGGAGGGCGTCCCGGAGCATGGCATCGTCGCCAGTCTCCCGGACGATGGCCGGGATGGCGGTCAGGCCGGCCGCGGTACTCGCGCGCCAGCGACGCTCGCCCATGATGAGCTCGTAGCGGTCCTCGCCGAGGCTGCGGACGACGATCGGCTGCAACAACCCGACCTCGGTGATGGAGTGGACGAGCTCTTCCATCGCCTCCTCGTCGAAGACCTGGCGCGGCTGCTTCAGGTTGGGGGTGATCGCGGTGATCGGGAGCTCGGCGAAGTACGCGCCGGCGACCATCTCCGGGGCGTCAGCCGTGGCCACGCTTCCGTCGGGGCTGGTCTCGCCGGGCTCGGGCTGCGTGGGGATCAGTGACCCCAGTCCTCGTCCGAGTCCACGCCGCTTCTCACTCATGCCTGCCCACCTTTGATCTCGCTGCCCCTGATCGCCATCTCCCGCGCTGCCTCGAGGTAGCTCAGCGCGCCGGGCGATCCAGGATCGTATGTCATGACGCTCTGCCCGTAGCTGGGGGCCTCGGAGACCCGCACCGAGCGCGGGATGGCGGTGCGGAGGACCTGGTCCTTGAAGTGCTCGCGCACCTCCCCCGCAACGCCCGCGGCGAGGTTGGTCCGGGCGTCGTACATGGTGATGAGGATGGTGGAGATCGTCAGTTCGTGGTTCAAGTGCGCCTTGACCATCTCGACCGTCTCGATCAGCTGGCCGAGGCCCTCGAGGGCGTAGTACTCCGCCTGGATCGGGATCAGCATCTCCACGCCGGCTACCAGCGCGTTCAGGGTCAGCAGCCCCAGCGAGGGCGGGCAGTCGATGAGCACGTAGTCGAGACGGTCCTCCCCGGTACTGGAGATCGGCTCGTACGCCGCCAATGCCTTCTTCAGCCGGGTCTCCCGAGCCACGACGCTGACCAGCTCGATCTCCGCACCGGCCAGGTCGATCGTGGCCGGCACGACGAACAGACCGGGGATCTCTGGGTGAGCCTGGACCGCCTCAGCGAGCGGGAGCCCGTCCACGAGCATGTCGTACGACGACGGGGTCCCACGGCGGTGGTCGACGGCGAGTGCCGTGGACGCGTTCCCCTGCGGGTCGAGGTCGACCACGAGAACGCGCTGGCCTCCCTGTGCGAGCGCCACCGCGAGGTTCACCGTGGAGGTCGTCTTGCCGACGCCGCCCTTCTGGTTCGCGACGACCATCACGCGCGTCCGTGGCGGTCGAGGCAGGGGGTCACTGAAGCTCGTCTTCCCCCGCGCACGCAACTCCGCCTCGATGGCGCGGGCCAACGGGGTGGTGGTGTCGCTGTACGCCGTGGGCCCCGCCTCCAGATCTGCGGCCGTCTTGATCGTCGGGGTCTCGGGCACACCGGATCCGGCGGCACTCTCCTGCTCGGTCACGCTTGCTCCTGAGGCGATGTTTCACGTGAAACAGACATCTGGTGTCTGTGGATAACTAGGGACAATCTGTGGATATCTACGCTTGGCTTGTGATCCGTAGCAGTGGATAACCATGTGAGGCTGGACATCCGCCCGCGGACCCCCTGTGAGGCGATCGTCAACGTTTGCGGATCCGGACCACCCGAACCAGGGGGTCGAGAAAACCAGCACCCAGCTCGATCACGCCCACCACCTGGCCACGCTCCTTGGTGATCACCTTGGCCGCTGTCGCGATCTCACCTTCTGCGGCGGAGCCTTTCATGGCTAGGAACGACCCGCCAGACCTGACCAGCGGCAATGACCACCGACTCAACCGGTCCAGAGGAGCCACAGCACGCGATGTGACCACGTCGAACTGGGCAGAACCGTGGATCTCCTCGGCGCGCCCACGCCGGACGACGACGTTGTCCAGGCCGAGGGCATCGATGGCTTCCTCCAGGAACGTCGTACGCCGCAGGAGCGGTTCGACCAGCGTCAAGTGGAGATCCGGCCGGCGAAGCGCCATCACCAGCCCCGGAAGCCCAGCTCCCGAGCCGATGTCGCAGACCGAAGCACCCTGCTCCACCGCGTCCGTCACGACGGCGCAGTTGAGGAGGTGCCGGTCCCAGAGACGCGGCACCTCGCGGGGACCGATCAGACCTCGGACGATGCCCTCGGTGGCCAACAGCTCGGCGTAGGTCACCGCAGTCGGAAGTGCATCGAGAAACACCCTCTGCGCCACGTCCGGCGCAGAGGGTGATTTCGGCTGTGTACCGTCCGGGCCGTCGGTCACGGCGGGCTGAATCCGGCGGTTTCACGTGAAACATCCACAGGATCGATCACGCGGGAAGGACCACCACGTGACGTCGCGGCTCGACACCGTCCGACTCCGACTTGAGGCCGGCGGCGGCCACGGCGTCGTGGACGACCTTGCGCTCGAACGGCGACATCGGCTCCAGCGAGACAGGCTCACCGGACGCCCTGACCTCGGCGATGACTGTTGCGGCCTGCTCCTCGAGCGCGGTACGACGGGCTGCCCGGTGGCCGGAGACGTCCAGCATCAGGCGGGACCGCTCGCCGGTCTCCCGGTAGACGGCAAGCCGGGTCAGTTCCTGGAGCGCCTCGAGCACTTCACCGTTCTCGCCGACGAGCTGGGGAAGGTTCGCACCCACGATGGAGACTGTTGCACGGTCGCCCTCGACGTCCATGTCCAGGTCGCCGTCGAGATCGGCGATCTCCAGGAGTTCCTCCAGGTAGTCCGCGGCGATCTCGCCTTCCTGCTCCAGACGCTTCCTTCGGGTAGGACGCCCGGCGCCCTCCTCGCTCTCGTCCTCGTCGCCGACAGCGTCTTCAGACGTGGTTTCCTCGGCCTCGAGGTCGTCGACGTCCTCGGTCACCACGTCATCGGTGGTGACGTCGTCGACCTCCACAGCGTCATCGACGGGCTGGGTCTCCGTGGTCTCGCTCAATGCTCTTCTCCCTGATCGGTGCTTTCGCCAGACGGCGAGGGGTTCTTGGGTGCCTGAGCGCGACGCTGCTGGCGCGTCTGCTTCTTCGGCTGCTGACGCTGCGTGGGCCGCCGCTCCGGCTCGGGTTCCTCCACCACGGTGTCACCCTCCGCGGGGGGCAGGCCCTTGGCGGCATTCTTCGCGGCGTCACGCTTCTGCTTGGCCGTGAACGCCTCCGTGTTCGGCGCGGGATTGTTCCTGATCACGTAGAACTGCTGGCCCATCGTCCACAGGTTCGAGGTCGTCCAGTACAGGAGGACACCGATCGGGAACGCGATGCCACCCACCGCGAAGACGAGCGGCAGGACGTAGAGGAGCAGCTTCTGCTGCTGGGCGTAGGGGCCCGTGAGCGCGTCGGCCGGCATGTTCTTGCTCATCAGCTGACGCTGGGTCAGGAAGGTCGTCGCCGTCATCGCGAGCACCAGGATGATCGCGATCACCTGGACGGTGGTGTTTCCGTCCGAGTTCAGGAAGGTCGAGGAGATCTCGCCCCCGAACAGCTTCGAGTCCGCGAACTGCTGGGCCTGGGTGTCGGTCAGGATGCCGCGACCCTCGCCCTTCTTGGCCGCTTGATCGAGCAACCGGAAGAGCGCCAGGAAGATCGGCATCTGCACGATCAGCGGCAGACAGGACGAGAACGGGTTCGTCCCAGTGTCCTTGTAGAGCGCCATCGTCTCCTGGGTGAGGCGCTCGCGGTCGTGACCGTACTTCTTCTGCAGCTCCTTGACCCGCGGCTGCAGGAGCTGCATGTTCCGGCTCGACTTGATCTGCTTGACGAACAGCGGGATCAGGGCAGCCCGGATCACGATCGTCAGACCGACGATCGACAGCGCCCACGAGGCTCCCGAGGCGTCGCCGAAGAGCTCGCCGAACACCTTGTGGAAACCCACCAGGACCACGGAGATGACGTAGTACAGCGGCTGCATGATGAAGCTGCCGATATCGCCGAGGAAACCCACTCAGACTCCTTGAGTCGTGTTCACAGAGCCAGCTCCTGCTGGTCCCTGACGTTCGGATCCGGTACTGCGTCCGCGTTCGTGCTTGGCCGGGACGGGGTCGTACCCGCCGGCGGCCCAGGGGTGGCAGCGTCCGATCCGCCGTACGGCGAGCCAGCTGCCCTTGATACTTCCGTGCGTGGTGACCGCTTCCAGCGCGTAGGCCGAGCAGGTCGGGTGGTACCGACAGACTTGGCCGTACAGCGGGCTGATCGCGAACCTATAGGCCTTCAGCAACCCGATCAGCAGCCATTTCACGACGACGACCTCGCTGCGCCGCGGGACAGACAACGATCGAGCTCCGTGGCGAGACCCTGAGCGTCCGCCTGCGCCGCGTCGGGAAGAACCCGGACCACGAGCATGCTCCCGCTGGGGAGCGTGGTGATCCGCTCCCTCATCAGGTGGCGTAGACGTCGCTTCACACGATTCCGGGTCACGGCCGGGCCGACCGACTTGGCGACAACGAACCCGACCCTGGTCGGACTACTTGTCGCTTTGTCGACATTTGGCACCATGAGGTGCACCACCAACAAGGGACCGCCTGTTCGGCGACCCCGCCTGACGACGTGCCGATAGTCCTCGGCAGCCCTCAGGCGGTTCGTTGGCGACAGCACATCAGGCCACGAGCCTCAGACTGCGAGGCTGCTACGGCCCTTGCGGCGACGGGAGGACAGGATCGCGCGACCGGCGCGGGTGCGCATCCGGAGGCGGAAACCGTGCACCTTGTGACGACGACGGTTGTTCGGCTGGTACGTACGCTTGCTCATGAAGATCTCCACGCGCTTCTAGGGAAATGCAGGGTTGGGTCGTGTCCACCACCGGGTCGCACGACGCAGAACGTCGCCAGTCGGCCAGGAGCAACCGAGAGGGTCACCTAGCAGGTCAACTGGCACCGCCTGCCCGCGCGGAGGACCCAGGATGGGCCCGGTCGTGGACATGCGGCACCGGTCGAACCGGTTTCGACCTGCCAACGGTACGTGTCGAGCGCTGGAAGGGTCAATTCGGAGGCTCCGGTGACACCAGTAGCCCACAAAAGGACTGATGTTGCACCCCTGAGGCCTGATAAACCCTGCGACACGCCGACGAATCGCTGAAACCTGTGGACAACCGGTTGATCCGACCGTGCCTCAGTTGTTAGGTTCCGCTGACCGACCCACCTGAGAAAGCGGACAAGCTCGCTCAAACTCACGCTCGCGCACCCTGCACAACCTGTGGACAAAGGTGTGGATCGGACAACCAGGACGAGGGGAGCGCGAAGCGCACGTGGAGTCAGCAACAGGCACGGGACCGGCAAGTACGGGTGGATCGACAGGTCGGGAGCTCGATGCCCTGTGGCCGGCGATCCTCGACAGTCTGGCCCCTAACCAGCGGGTGTGGCTCGCCTCCAGCAGACCGGTGATGCTGGCCGAGTCCACCGCGGTGATCGCGGTGCCGAACGAGTTCACCCGCACGCAGTTGGAGGGCCGCCTGCGGACCCGGCTCGAGGACGCTCTCAGCGACAGCCTCAACCGCCCGATCCGGATCGCGGTCAGCGTCGACGAGACCCTGATCCCGGCCGAGGGAGCGACCCCCGACACGCTCGTCCGTGACGGTGACGAGGACCCGAATGCCGAGGTCGACGCCGAGCTCGACGGTTTCACGGTCGACTTCCCCCCGCGATCCGCGCTGCATCAACCCCAGAACATCAACTTGTCTTCAAATCGCCAAAACTCTTTGTCGACAAATATTCAGGGTGGCGCCTCCCTCACCACCGGGATCCCCGACAGCCCGCTCAACCCGCGGTACACCTTCGAGACGTTCGTCATCGGATCCTCCAACCGGTTCGCGCACGCAGCTGCGGTCGCCGTCGCCGAGGCCCCCGGAAAGGCCTACAACCCGCTTCTCGTCTACGGCGACTCGGGCCTCGGAAAGACCCACCTGCTGCACGCCATCGGGCACTACGTCCGCAGCCTCTACACCGGTGCCAAGATCCGGTACGTCTCCTCGGAGGCGTTCACCAACGACGTCATCAACGCCATCAAGGACGCGAACACCGCAGCCTTGCAACGTCGCTACCGCGACGTCGACGTCCTCCTGATCGACGACATCCAGTTCCTCGAGGGCAAGCAGCAGACCCAGGAGGAGTTCTTCCACACCTTCAACACGCTGCACAACGCGAACAAGCAGATCGTGATCAGCTCCGACCGGCCGCCCAAGCGCCTGACCCAGCTGGAGGACCGGCTGCGGAACCGCTTCGAGTGGGGCCTCCTCACCGACGTCCAGCCGCCCGACCTGGAGACCCGGATCGCGATCCTCCGCAAGAAGGCCGCCGCCGATCGTCTGCATGCGCCGCACGACGTCCTGGAATTCATCGCGAGCCGGATCCAGACCAACATCCGCGAGCTCGAGGGTGCCCTGATCCGGGTCACCGCCTTCGCGAGCATCAACCACCAGGAAGTCGACATGACCCTGGCGGAGATCGTGCTCAAGGACCTCATCCCCGAGGGGGGAGAACCTCAGGTGACGGCCGGCCTGATCATCGCGCAGACCGCGACGTACCACTCCTTCAGCATCGAGGACCTGTGCGGACCCAGCCGTACCCGCGCGCTCGTCACTGCCCGTCAGATCGCCATGTACCTATGCCGCGAGCTGACCGACCTCTCGTTGCCGAAGATCGGCCAGCAGTTCGGTGGACGCGACCACACCACCGTGATGAACGCCGATCGCCGGATCCGCAAGGACCTCGCGGAACGCCAGACGACGTACAAGACCGTCAATGAGCTCACCATGAGGATCAAGCAGCAGGCCAAGCAGCCGTGACAGCCTGTGGTTCACGACGGGAATTGTCGTGGACTACCTGGGGATCACGTGTGGACAAGCAGACACCTCGTCGCACAGGACCCGGCGCCACCCACAGGACCTTGTTGTTTGACCCGCCGTCCTCCACAGGGCTCGAGGATCACCAAAGTGTCGGTGACCTGCTGTTTCCTGAGTTCTCCACAGAATCCACCGCCCCTACTACTACGACGAGATCTTCAATTGGATCCCTCGTCGAACAACAACCGGACCGGGCCTCGCATGGGGACAACCTCCCGCCCGAAGCACGAGCGTGGCAGGATGCCCAGTCCCAAGGCATGAGCCCTCACACCTTGAGCCAGAACCGCAGGAGGAAACACCCGTGAAGTTCCGCGTCGAGCGCGATGTCCTGGCCGATGCCGTCGCCTGGACAGCCCGCGCTCTCCCCCTGCGTCCCAGCGCCCCGGTGCTGGCCGGCCTGCTGATCGAGGCCGGCTCCATCGACGGCGCCGATGGTCTCCAGCTCTCCACCTTCGACTACGAGACCTCGGCCCGGGCGACGCTCAACGCCGACGTCTCCATCGAGGGCCGCGCACTGGTCTCCGGTCGTCTCCTAGCCGACATCTGCCGGAGCCTGCCCAACAAGCCGGTCGAGATGTCGATCGAGGGCGCCAAGGTGACGCTGACGTGTGGTTCGGCGCGCTTCAGCCTGCAAACCATGCCGGTCGAGGACTACCCCTCACTCCCCCCGATGCCGGAGGCCCGCGGCCGCGTCAAGAGCGAGCTCTTCGCGCACGCGGTGGGCCAAGCCGTGACCGCAGCCGGTCGTGACGACATGCTGCCGGTCCTGACCGGCGTCCGGCTCGAGCTCGACGGCACCTCGATCTCCATGCTCGCCACCGATCGATTCCGGCTCTCCCAGCGTGAGCTCGAGTGGGACCCGGGCACACCTGACCTCTCGGCTGCTGCACTCGTCCCTGCCAAGGTCCTCGCGGACACGGCCAAGTCGCTCACCGGCGGCGCGGAGATCTCGATCGCCTTGTCGTCCTCCGGCGTCGGCGAGGGGATCATCGGTTTCGAGGGATCGGCCGGCGGCGGTATCCGTCGTACGACGACCCGACTGCTCGACGGCGAGTTCCCGAAGGTGCGCTCGCTCTTCCCCAGCGAGCACCTGACCCTGGCCCGGGTCGACCGCTCGGTCCTGATCGACGCCGTCAAGCGTGTCGCCCTGGTTGCCGAGCGGAACACCGCCGTCCAGCTCGCCTTCGGTGACGGGGTGCTGACCCTGGACGCCGGCTCCGGTGAGGAGGCAATGGCGAGCGAGTCCATCGAGGCGAGCATCACCGGGGACGACCTGACCACGGGCTTCAACCCCCAGTTCCTGCTCGATGGCCTGACCGCCCTGGAGTCCCCGTTCGTCGAGCTCGCCTTCACCACGGCGGCGAAACCCGTCGTACTCTCGGGAGTGGACTCGCTCGACGGCGGCAGCACCGCCACCGACGCGAGTTTCAAGTACCTCCTGATGCCCCGCCGTCTGCTCTCCTGACAGATCGTCGAGGACGCGCACCACACCACCTGGTCAAGGCAACCACTCTCACCGGGCTCCGGCAGACGTAGGACGGACGGAAGGCTGAGCATGGATCTGGGACTCGTCGGACTCGGCAAGATGGGTGGCAACATGCGCACCCGGCTGCGCAACGGCGGCCACACGGTCATCGGCTACGACCGCGACCCCGATCTCGCTGACGCGCCGAGCCTGGCAGCCATGGTCGAGCAGCTGCCCAGTCCCAGAGTGGTCTGGGTGATGGTGCCCGCCGGCCCCGCGACCGATGCGACAGTGGTGGAGCTGGCGGAGCTGCTCGGACCCGGTGACGTCGTCGTCGACGGCGGCAACTCGCGCTGGACCGAGGACCTGCGTCATGACGAGCTGCTCGCGGCGAAGGGGATCGGCTTCGTCGACTGCGGGGTCTCCGGCGGCGTCTGGGGCCTGGAGAACGGGTACGCCCTGATGGCCGGTGGTCGGGCCGAGGACATCGCGAAGGTGCAGCCGGTCTTCGACACCCTCAAGCCCGAGGGCGAGTTCGGCTGGGTGCACGCCGGGAAGGTCGGCGCCGGTCACTTCTCGAAGATGGTTCACAACGGCATCGAGTACGCGATCATGCAGTCCTACGCCGAGGGCTGGGAGCTGCTCGAAGCAGTCGACATGGTCGAGAACGTCACCGACGTCTTCCGCTCCTGGCGCGAGGGCACGGTGATCCGGTCGTGGTTGCTCGACCTGCTGGTCACCGCCCTCGACGACAAACCCGGCCTGGAAGGCATCCGCGGCTACGCGGACGACTCGGGCGAAGGCCGGTGGACCGTCGAGGCCGGGATCGAGCACGCCGTCGCCACCCCCGCGATCACTGCCGCGCTCTACGCCAGGTTCGTGTCCCGCCAGGACGACAGCCCCGCGATGAAGGCGGTCGCGGCGATGCGCAACCAGTTCGGCGGCCACGCCCTGCACACCGACCCGCCTCCCGGCGGAGACGCCAGCGCCGAGTAAGCAGCATGTACGTCGCCCACCTCTCCCTGCACGACTTCCGGTCCTACGCGACCGCCGAGGTGGAGATCGGACCCGGCGTGACGGCCTTCGTCGGCCGCAACGGCCAAGGCAAGACCAACCTGGTCGAGGCCATTGACTACCTCTCCAGCCTGTCCTCGCACCGGGTCTCGGCCGACGCACCCTTGGTCCGCCAAGGCGCCGACCAGGCGATCGTCCGGGCTGCGGTGGTCCGCGACGAGCGACGCGCGATCCTCGAGATCGAGATCAACCCGGGGCGGTCGAACCGCGCCCGGATCAACAAGTCACCGCTACCGAAGGCCAAGGAACTGCTGGGGCTGGTGAAAACGGTCGTCTTCTCCCCCGAGGACCTCGCACTGGTGAAGGGCGATCCCTCCGACCGCCGGCGGTTCATGGACGACCTGCTCGTCCAGGTCTCCCCTCGATTCGCGGGAACCCGCGCCGACTACGAGCGGGTGCTCAAGCAGCGCAACTCCCTGCTCAAGACCAGCCGGGTCAGCCGGCGTGCCCGGGAGAACGACGAGACCCTGCTCTCCACCCTCGCCGTCTGGGACGCGCGCCTCGCCGAGCTCGGAGCCGAGATCATGCGACGTCGGATCGAGCTGGTCGACGACCTGACTCCCCTCACCGGGAAGGCCTACGAGCTGGTTGCCCGGGGGGCCACCCGCGACGACGCCGTGCTCAGCTACAAGCCGAGCTTCCCGGTCAGCGAGGCGGCCGATCTCGAGCAGGCGATCCTCGCCGAGCTCGGCCGGCGGCGTACCGACGAGCTGGACCGGGGGCTCACCCTGGTCGGTCCGCACCGCGACGAGCTGGCGCTCGCCCTCGGTGACCTGCCGGTGAAGGGCTACGCGAGCCACGGCGAGTCCTGGTCGTTCGCGCTGGCACTGCGGCTGGCCTCCTACGACCTGCTCCGCGCTGACGGCGACGACCCGGTGCTGATCCTCGACGACGTCTTCGCCGAGCTCGACACCGGCCGCCGGGTCCAGCTCGCCGAGCTGGTCGCGGACGCCGAGCAGGTCCTGATCACCGCGGCCGTTCCCGAGGACATCCCCGAGCAGCTCCGTGGTCGTCGGTTCACCGTCGCCGGCGGGGCGGTGACGCTCGATGAGTGACGACGAGCATCGCGAGGAGGGGGTCTCGACAGGCTCAACCAGTGGTGGGGCAGGCTCCCCCGAGCCCGAGCACGACGACAGCGGGCTCGACCTCGCGAAGAGCATCGCCCGCGGGCTGGCGGGCAGGACCGGCCCGCTGCGGCGCAAGGGGCGCAAGCAACCGTTCGTGCCGCGCACGAGCTCAGCGCACCCCGACGACCGCGACCCGCAGACCCTCGACACCGCGCTCGGCCGGTTCGTGACCGAGCAGGGGTGGCAGACCGAGCTGCGCGTCCACGGCGTCTTCACCCGGTGGCCGGCCATCGTCGGTCGGGAGGTGGCCGAGCACGTCACCCCCGAGTCGTACACCGAGGGCCGGCTCGTCGTCCGGACCGACTCCACGGCGTGGGCGACCCAGATGAAGCTGCTCGCGGCCACCGTCGTACGCCGCCTGAACGAGGAGCTCGGGGACGGAACCATCGAGGTCATCGACATCCTCGGACCCCAGACCCCGAAGTGGACCAGCGGCCGGTTCCGGGTCAAGGGTCGCGGGCCCCGCGACACCTACGGGTGAGATCGACGCACCGCGTGATCGGAATTTCCCCGGGTCGATCTGAGGGCCTCACGCCCGTACGGGACCTCACCCGGACCCCTGAAACGGGGTCCAGGAGGCTCTCGGGGGCCTCTACGGGCACAATTTCGCCGAAGATCCCCCCAAACCTGGGGACCCACCCGTGATTTGAGCGCTCTGACGGGTAGACTGAGCCTCGGTCGTCCGAGCTGCGCGACGGCCGTTTCTGTGCCGCGGACGCCCCCGGCGTCCGCGCCGTGTGATCACCAAATGAAGAGGAAGACGTGGCTGACGCAAGCCAGACCGAAACGGGACAGGCCGATG
Source organism: Marmoricola sp. (assembly GCA_046598495.1). Lineage (GTDB taxonomy): Bacteria > Actinomycetota > Actinomycetes > Propionibacteriales > Nocardioidaceae > Marmoricola. The sequence goes on from JBKJIR010000036.1 coordinate 50,055, forward strand.
TGGGGACAGGTGGATCCGCTGTCGAAGCAGGCAACTACGACGCCAGCGCCATCCAGGTCCTCGAAGGACTCGAGGCGGTCCGCAAGCGGCCCGGCATGTACATCGGCTCCACCGGTGAGCGCGGCCTGCACCACCTGATCTGGGAGGTCGTCGACAACTCCGTCGACGAGGCCCTCGCCGGTCACTGCGACAAGATCATCCTGACCCTCCAGGCCGACGGCGGCATCCGGGTCGAGGACAACGGTCGCGGCATCCCGACCGACATCCACCCCACCGAGGGCATCTCCGCGCTGACCATGGCGCTGACGATGCTGCACGCCGGCGGCAAGTTCGGCGGCGGTGGCTACAAGGTCTCCGGGGGACTGCACGGCGTCGGCATCTCGGTCGTCAACGCCCTCTCCAGCCGGGTGATCGCCGAGGTGAAGAACCGCGGGCACCTCTGGCGCCAGACGTTCACCGTCGGTGTTCCGGACGCGGACCTGGCCGAGGTCCGACCGATGGAGGCCGACGAGCGCACCGGCACCACGATCACCTACTACGCCTCGGAGGAGATCTTCGAGACCACGACGTACAACCTGGAGACGGTCACCAACCGGATCCGCGAGATGGCGTTCCTCAACAAGGGCCTGGAGATCGTCGTCCGTGACGAGCGCCCGGTGGTCGAGGGCCTCGAGGACATCCTGGACGACCCGATGCAGAGCGATGACGTCGACGTCCAGATCGACCCGATGACCGACGACGACCAGGACGTGCGCGACGCCGGGGACGGTTCCGAGCCGGCGCGTCAGGGCGGGGTGCTGGAGCGTCGCTTCAAGTACGACCGCGGGCTCGTCGACTACGTCGAGCACCTCAACCGCCGCAAGGTCGTCGCCAACGCCACGATCATCAGCTTCGAGGCCGAGACCCCGGAGTCGTCCGAGAACCACATGAGCCTCGAGCTCGCGATGCAGTGGAACACCTCGTACCAGGAGTCGGTGCACACCTTCGCCAACACGATCAACACCCACGAGGGCGGTACCCACGAGGAGGGCTTCCGGGCCTCGCTCACCACGCTGGTCAACAGCTGGGGCGAGGAGTGGGGCCTGATCAAGAAGCGTGAGGACCGGGTCTCCGGCGATGACATCCGGGAGGGCCTCACCGCGATCATCTCGATCAAGCTCGGTGAGCCGCAGTTCGAGGGCCAGACCAAGACGAAGCTCGGCAACACCGAGGCCAAGGGCTTCGTGCAGCGGATCGTCAACGACCAGCTCGGAGCCTGGCTGGAGCAGAACCCGGCCGAGGGCAAGGAGATCATCCGCAAGTCCCAGGCTGCGGCGCAGGCGCGGATGGCTGCGCGCAAGGCGCGAGACCTGGCCCGGAACCGCAAGGGCCTGCTCGGCGGCGGAGGTCTGCCCGGCAAGCTCAGCGACTGCCAGTCGACGAACCCGGAGGAGTGCGAGGTCTTCATCGTCGAGGGCGACTCGGCCGGCGGCTCCGCCCGTCAGGGACGCGATCCGCGGGTGCAGGCGATCCTTCCGATCCGCGGGAAGATCCTCAACGTCGAGAAGGCCCGGATCGACAAGGTGCTCGCGAACACCGAGGTCCAGGCGATCATCTCCGCGCTCGGTACCGGTATCCACGAGGAGTTCAACCTCGAGAAGCTGCGCTACCACAAGGTCGTGCTGATGGCCGACGCCGACGTCGACGGCCACCACATCAACACCCTGCTGCTCACCCTGCTGTTCCGCTTCATG
>JBKJIR010000073.1:0-62289 GCA_046598495.1 Marmoricola sp.
CCGAGCTGCGAGTAGTACGCGTTGATCTGCCGAGCACGCTTGGCGCTGTAGAGCACCAGCTTGTACTTGGAGTCGGTCTTGGTCAGCAGGTCGTCGATCGGGGGGTTGGTGATTCCCAGAGCAACGGGCTGGGTGCCGGACACGCTCATCGAGCCTCGCAGACGGTTAGGAAGTTCGCGGGTTACCGCAGAATCCGGGGCAGACGTGCCTCAGGACCTCATCAACTCTACCAACTCTTCGACCGCAGCGGGAATCGTGTGGTTCACGATGGTCGCGTCGAACTCCTTCTCGGCCGCCAGCTCCTGCCGCGCGGACTCCAGCCGGCGCTCGCGCTCGGCCTCGTCCTCAGTCCCCCGGCCGACCAGCCGTCGTACCAACTCGTCCCACGACGGCGGTGCGAGGAAGACGAAGCGCGCTTCCGGCATCGTCGTCCGGACCTGACGGGCGCCCTGGAGGTCGATCTCCAGGAGCGCCGTACGGCCGTTGGCCAAGGCCTCCAGCACGGGACCCCGCGGGGTGCCGTACCGGGCGTGCTGGTGGACCGTCGCCCACTCGAGCAGGTCCTCGTCGGCGATCATCCGGTCGAACTCGGCGTCGTCGATGAAGTGGTAGTGGACGCCGTCGACCTCGCCGGGACGCTGCTTGCGGGTCGTCGCGGAGACCGAGACCCAGATCTCCGGGTGGTGCTCACGCAGCCAGGCAGTGACAGTGCCCTTACCGACCGCGGTCGGTCCGGCGAGGACGGTCAGCCGCGTGGGCGGGGCCTCATTCACTGGGGAATTCAGCGACCAGCGCTGCGACCTGTTTCGCGCCGAGGCCGCGGACCCGTCTGCTCTCGGAGATCTTCAACCGTTCCATCACCTGTGCCGCCCGGACCTTGCCGAGACCCGGCATCGACTGCAGCAGCTCGCTGACCCGCATCTTGCCGATCACCAGGTTCGTCTCGCCCTCGGCGAGAACCTCCGCGATCGTGGCACCGGAGTGCTTGAGCCGGTTCTTCACCGCCGCACGTTCCCGGCGCGAAGCAGCGGCCTTGACGAGGGCGGCCTGGCGCTGTTCGGGTGTGAGCGGTGGCAGAGCCACGGGGTGGGCCTCCTGGTTCTTGGGCGGGCGTGCACCGGAGAAGATCCGGGATTGCGTCACCCTAGTCAGCAGTGCTTGCTCGCTGCAACGCGGGTCAGGAACTGGGACGCCCGTCAGAGGCCGAGCTGGATCTTGCAGACGTCCCTTGCCTGCTGGTCTATGCCCGCCGCGGCGGAGACCACGTCCGGGGACGAGAGTGCGCTGGCAGCCGCCTCGATGGCTGCCTTCTTCTCCTCCGGCAACCCTGCCGGCGGCCGACCGTTGACGAAGTCGCCAGGTGCGATACCTGCATCCACGATCGCGTCCCGCAGCGAGGCGATTGCCCCGACGAGGATCTGCCACTCGTCGCGCAGGTCGCCGGGCGCGGCGTCCGCCAGCCCCCGGTACTTCGGCAGGTCCGCGACGAGCTGCCGGCCGGTGCCGTCGTCAGCGAAGACGTCCTGGGCCGAGCCGAGCTCGGCGCAGTAGTCCGAGCCGGAGTCGAAGAGCAGGAAGAGCCCGGTCCCGACGCCGCTCACCGCGAGAGCGACGATCAGGGCCAGGGCGACGAGGCGTGTGTTCATCATCGGGTCAGCTCCGCGAAAGTCTGGTTGGCCCGCTCGGCCGCCGTACGGAGGGCCACCGGGTCCGGGCCGGCGGAGAGGATCTCCCGCGAGCTCGCCGGCAGCACCAGGTCGAGGACGTCGCCGAAGATGCGGCGGACGTCCTCCGCGGTGCCCCCCTGCGCCCCGATCCCGGGAACGAGCAGAGGACCCCGGATGTCCAGGTCGATCGTGGGCACATCGGGGCCGGCACCGATCGTGGCGCCGACGACGGCCCCGAACGAACCCATCGGCTCCCCCGCGTTCGCCTCGCGGAGACTGTCGAGGACCACTGCGGCGACCGACCGACCGTCCGCGGTGGTCGCGTGCTGGAACTGCGGGCCCTCGGGGTTGGAGGTGAGGGCGAGCACGAACACCCCGGCGTCGTGCGTGCGGGCGGTCTCGATCATCGGCGCCAGGCTCCCGAAGCCGAGGTACGGGCTCGCCGTGATCGCGTCGACCGCGATCGGCGAGGCGGGGTCGAGGTACGCGTCGGCGTACCCCTGGGCCGTGGACCCGATGTCGCCCCGCTTCACGTCGAGGACGACCAACGACCCCGCCTCCCGGCAGACCCGAACGGTCTCCTCCAGGACGGCGATGCCGGCCGAGCCGAAGCGCTCGAAGAACGCCGACTGCGGCTTGACCGCGGCCGCCACCGGCCCCAGCGCCTCAGCGGCGCCCAGGGCGAAGGAACGAAGGCCATCGACCGTGTCCGGGAGTCCCCACGCCCCGAGAAGAGCCGCATGCGGATCGATGCCCGCACACAGCGGCCCACGGGTCTGCACGGCTGCCCGCAGCCGGGTCCCGAAACTCGTCGCCTGGCTCACCTGGCACTCATCTCCTCTGCTCCTTCGCGATGGCGGCATTGACCCGCCGTGGCCACAACGGGCCCTCGTAGATGAAGGCCGTGTAGGCCTGGAGGAGGTCAGCACCGGCGACGAGCCGCTCGACCGCGTCCTCGACGCTGGCGATGCCGCCGACCCCGACCAGGGTCATCCCCGGACCGACCTGGCTGCGCAGCAGGCGCAGAACCTCCAGCGAACGCTTCCGCAGCGGCTCTCCGGAGAGGCCGCCCGCACCGGCCCGTTCGATCGTCTCGGCGGAGGACTCCAGGCCCGAGCGGCTGATCGTGGTGTTCGTGGCGACGATGCCGTCCAGGCCGATCGCGGTAGCGAGGTCGGCGACCGCGAGCACGTCCTCGTCGGACAGGTCCGGGGCGATCTTCACGAGCAGAGGGACACGCGCCTCGGTCACCTCGTCGGCCTTGCGGCGTACGGCGGTCAGCAGCGGCTCCAGCTTCTCGACTGCCTGCAGGTCCCGGAGCCCCGGGGTGTTCGGCGAGGAGACGTTGACGACCAGGTAGTCGGCGTACGGCGCAAGGAGCCCCGTGCTCTTCGCGTAGTCGGCGACGGCGTCCTCCTCCGCCACCACCTTGGTCTTGCCGATGTTGATGCCGAGAACAGGGCTGTGGCCCCCCGTACCTCTCGGCAGGCTCAACGCCCGTCGACGCAGCCGTTCGGCGACGACCTCCGCGCCGTCGTTGTTGAACCCCATCCGATTCACCACCGCGCGGTCGGCCGGCAGCCGGACCAGCCGCGGTCGCGGGTTCCCGGGCTGGGGTTCGCCGGTGACCGTGCCGATCTCGACCGACCCGAACCCGAGCGCCCCGAGGGCGTCGATCCCCACCCCGTTCTTGTCGAATCCCGCCGCCAGACCGAGCACGGCCGGGAAGTCCAGGCCGAGGGTCCGGACGCCGGCCTTCGCGGGAAGCACCCTAGTGAGACCACGCAGCGCCGGAGCGGCGGCCCGGATGCCGGCGAAGCCGGCATGGTGCGCCCGTTCCGGATCGACGTGGGTCAGCACCGAGTCGAACAGGAACCGGTACGGGCTGGTCATGCGGACGCGGCCGCCGCCGCGTCGAGCGCCCAGTCCTGGAGCGACCGCACCCCGATGTGTCCCGAGCGGAGTGCCTCGATCCCCTGGACGGCCGCGGCCAGCCCCTGGACCGTGGTGATGCACGGGGTGTTGGTGAGGATCGCGGCGGTGCGGATCTCATAGCCGTCCACCCGCGAGTCGCCGCCGGCGGTGGTGCCGTGCGGGGTGTTGATGATCAGGTCCACCTGACCGTCGTGGATCAGCTGCACGCTGGTCGGCTCGCCGTTCGGCCCGGCGCCCTCGAAGTGCTTGCGGACCACCGTCGCCTTGATCCCGTTGCGGCGCAGCACCTCGGCAGTGCCCTGGGAGGCGAGCACCTCGAAGCCGGCCTCGGCGAGCACCTTGATCGGGAAGATCATCGTGCGCTTGTCACGGTTGGCCATCGAGACGTACACCCGGCCCGAGGTCGGCAGCGAGCCGAAGGCGGCGGTCTGGGACTTCGCGAACGCGGTACCGAAGTCGGCGTCGAAACCCATCACCTCGCCGGTCGACTTCATCTCCGGACCGAGCACCGTGTCGACGAACGCGCCGTCAGGGGTGCGGAACCGGTTGAACGGCATCACGGCCTCCTTGACCGCGATCGGGGCGTCCGCCGGCATCTCGCCGCCGTCCCGTGCGGGCAGGACGCCCGCGGCGCGGAGCGAGGCGATCGACTCCCCGAGCATCACCCGGGCGGCGGCCTTGGCCAGCGGGGTCGCCGTCGCCTTGGAGACGAACGGCACCGTCCGGCTCGCGCGCGGGTTCGCCTCGAGGACGTAGAGCACGTCGGCGCCCAGTGCGAACTGGATGTTCAGCAGTCCCACCACGCCGATGCCGTGGGCGATCTTCTCGGTGGCTTCGCGGATCCGGCTGATCTCCGCGGCACCCAACGTGATCGGCGGCAGCGCGCAGGAGGAGTCACCGGAGTGGATGCCGGCCTCCTCGATGTGCTCCATGACGCCACCGAGGAACAGGTCGGTGCCGTCGTACAACGCGTCGACGTCGATCTCGACCGCGTCGTCGATGAAGCGGTCCACCAGAACAGGTCGGTCCGGGGTGATGCCGTCGAGCCCGGTCGCCGCTTCCATGTACTTCTGCAGGGAGTCGTCGTTGTAGACGATCTGCATCCCGCGCCCGCCAAGCACGTACGACGGGCGCACCAGGACCGGGTAGCCGATCTCGGCGGCGATCTCGCGCGCGTCGGTGAACGAGACCGCGGTGCCGTGCTTCGGCGCCACCAGGCCGGCTTCCTTGAGCAGGCGGCCGAAGGCGCCGCGCTCCTCGGCAAGCTCGATCGCTGCCGGAGACGTGCCCACGATCCGCACCCCGGCGTCCTCGAGCCCCTGGGCCAGCCCCAGCGGGGTCTGGCCGCCGAGTTGGCAGATGACGCCCGCGATCGGGCCTGCCTGGGACTCGGCGTGCACGACCTCGAGGACGTCCTCGAGGGTGAGCGGCTCGAAGTAGAGCCGGTCGGAGGTGTCGTAGTCGGTCGAGACCGTCTCCGGGTTGCAGTTGACCATCACGGTCTCGTAGCCGGCCTCGCTCAGCGCCAGCGACGCGTGCACGCAGGAGTAGTCGAACTCGATGCCCTGGCCGATCCGGTTCGGGCCGCTGCCGAGGATGATCACCGCCGGCTTGGTGCGCGGTGCGACCTCGGTCTCCTCGTCGTAGGAGCTGTAGTGGTACGGCGTGGTCGCAGCGAACTCGGCGGCGCAGGTGTCGACGGTCTTGTAGACCGGGCGGACGCCGAGGGCGTGCCGGATGCCCCGGACCACGTCCTCGTTGAGTCCCCGCATCTTGGCGAGCTGACCGTCGGAGAAACCGTGGCGTTTGGCCTTGCGCAGCAGCACCGGCGTGAGCTCGGGCGCGGCGATGATCTCCTGGGCGATCTCGTTGATCAGGCCGATCTGGTCGACGAACCACGGGTCGATGCCGGTGGCCGCGTGGATCTCCTCCGGTGTGGCGCCGGCCCGGATGGTGTCCATCACGCGCTTGAGGCGACCGTCGGTGGGGACCTTGATCTCCTCCAGGAGGGCGTCCTTGTCCAGGTCGACCCACTCGGCGTGCCAGTCGAACACCGAGTCCTTCTTCTCCAGTGAGCGCAGCGCCTTCTGGAGCGCCTCGGTGAAGTTGCGCCCGATCGCCATCGCCTCGCCGACCGACTTCATGTGCGTGGTCAGGGTGGCGTCGGCGGTGGGGAACTTCTCGAAGGCGAACCTCGGCACCTTCACCACCACGTAGTCCAGCGTCGGCTCGAAGGAGGCCGGGGTCTCGGCGGTGATGTCGTTCGGGATCTCGTCCAGGGTGTAGCCGATGGCGACCTTGGCCGCGATCTTCGCGATCGGGAAGCCGGTCGCCTTGGAGGCCAGCGCGCTCGAGCGGGAGACCCGGGGGTTCATCTCGATCACGATGACGCGGCCGTCGGCCGGGTTGACGGCGTACTGGATGTTGCAGCCGCCGGTGTCGACGCCGACCTCGCGGATGATCCCGATCGCCAGGTCCCGCAGGTGCTGGTACTCGCGGTCGGTCAGGGTGAGCGCGGGCGCGACCGTGATCGAGTCGCCGGTGTGCACGCCCATCGGGTCGAGGTTCTCGATCGAGCAGACGATCACCACGTTGTCGGCTGTGTCCCGCATGACCTCGAGCTCGTACTCCTTCCAGCCGATGATCGACTCCTCCAGGAGCACCTCGGTGGTCGGGCTGGCGGCGAAGCCGGAGCCGGCGATCCGGATCAGGTCCTTCTCGTTGTAGGCGATCCCCGACCCGGTGCCGCCCATGGTGAACGAGGGCCTCACGACGACGGGGTAGCCACCGAGCTCGTCCACCCCGGCCATCGCCTTGGCAAGCGCGTGCGCGACCCGGCCGGGTTCGTCGGTGCCCTCGTAGCCGCGTGCGTTGCAGATCACCGACCGCGAGACCTCTCCCCCGACCTTGGCGACGATCTCGTTGAACATCTCGCGGTTCTCGCCACGGTGGATCGCCTCGATGCTGGCGCCGATCAGCTCGACGCCGTACTTCTCCAGAATCCCGGCCTCGGACAGGCCGATCGCACAGTTCAGCGCCGTCTGACCGCCCAGGGTCGCGAGCAGCGCGTCGGGGCGCTCCTTGGCGATGACCTTCTCGACGAACTCGACGGTGATCGGCTCGATGTAGGTCGCATCGGCGAACTCCGGGTCGGTCATGATCGTGGCCGGGTTCGAGTTCACCAGGATCACCCGCAGGCCCTCCTCCTTCAGGACCCGGCAGGCCTGGGTCCCGGAGTAGTCGAACTCGCAGGCCTGACCGATGATGATCGGCCCGGAGCCGATCACCAGGATGGACTTGATGTCGTCGCGCTTCGGCACGTCAGGCGCCCTCTCCGTTGGTTGAGCCTGTCGAAACCATCAGCTCGAGGAATCTGTCGAACAGGTAGGCGGCGTCGTGCGGGCCTGCTGCTGCCTCGGGGTGGTACTGCACGGAGAAGGACTTCAGCGTCCCCTCCGCGTCGCGGAGCTCCAGACCCTCGACCACGTCGTCGTTGAGGCAGACGTGGCTGACGGTCGCCTCGCCGTACGGCGTCGTGGTGCTGCCCTGGAGCGGGGCATCCACCGCGAACCCGTGGTTGTGGGCGGTGACCTCGACCCTGCCGGTGGTGCGGTCCATCACCGGCTGGTTGATCCCGCGGTGGCCGTACTTGAGCTTGTAGGTGCCGAAGCCGAGAGCACGACCGAAGAGCTGGTTGCCGAAGCAGATGCCGAAGTAGGGCAGCCCGCGGCCGAGCGCGTCCTGGAGGAGCTCGACCTGGCCGGTCGTGGCCGCCGGATCGCCCGGGCCGTTGGAGAAGAAGAGCCCGTCGGGCCCGCCTTGACCAGGTGCAGTGGCGAGGACGTCCTCGATCGTCGCCGAGGCCGGAAGCACGTGCACCTCGATGCCACGCTCGCTCATCATCCGCGGCGTGTTCGCCTTGATGCCGAGGTCGATCGCGGCGACGGTGGCGACCTTCTCGCCGACTGCGGGGACGACGTACGCCTCGGTCGTGCTGACCTCTCCGGACAGCTCGGCACCGGCCATCTCACCGGAGGCGAGCACCCGCTCGAGCAGTGCCTTCGGGTCCGCCTCGACCGAGGAGATGCCGACCCGCATGGCACCGCGCTCACGCAGGTGCCGGGTCAGGGCACGGGTGTCGATGCCGCTGATGCCGACTACTCCCTGGGCTCGGAGCTCGTCGTCGAGGGTCCGGACGCTGCGCCAGTTCGAGGGCACCCGGGCAGGGTCCCGGACCACGTAGCCGCTGACCCAGATCCGCGAGGACTCCGGATCCTCGTCGTTGATGCCGGTGTTGCCGATGTGCGGGGCCGTCATCACCACGACCTGGCGGTGGTACGACGGGTCGGTGAGCGTCTCCTGGTACCCGGTCATGCCGGTCGAGAACACTGCCTCCCCGAACGTCTCCCCCTCTGCCCCGTAGGACTCGCCGCGGAAAGTGCGCCCGTCCTCCAGGACCAGGATCGCCTCGGTGGTGCTCGTGCCGGTCATGCGTTGCCCCTGTCATTTCCTCGGGTCAGTTTCGAGATCGTGCGGACCCAGGCCGTCACCTCGGGTTGTGCCCGTGTCTTGCCTTTGCCCAGTTGCGCCTTGGCCGCGTCCCGGACGCTACGTGCGGCGTCCATCCGGAACCCCGTCTCCCACTCCAGGCCCTCGTGCTCCCACCGGACCACGAGCAGGTCGGAGACGGCCTTGCCGTGGAACCGCTCGGCGCTGCGCGCCCCGCGCAGCGCTTCGGTCCGGATCCGGAACGACCCGGCGATCCGGACCACGTCGAGCGCCTCGGTGGACAGCGACAGCCGCGCCGCGCTCGAGGCTGACAAGCTCTGCCCGATCACTTTTTGACCGTCGGCGTCGAGGGTCCCCAGGTAGCGCGCCGAGGCCTGCAGCTTCGCGACCGGGAGGTCCGGGATCGGCGGGATCGGCACGAGGGGTGGCACCTTCCCCCCTCGGGATCCCGAGCTGCCGCGGCTGAAGAGCCCCATCAGGCGAGCTTCCCGTCCAGGACGGTCGGCTTCCCGCGCAGGAAGGTGGCCACGACCCGGCCGGGCAGCTCGCGGCCGGCGTACGGGGTGTTCCGGGAGAGCGAGGACATCTCGCTGGCCTCGACGACCCGACTCGCGGCGGCGTCGTACAGCACGATGTTGGCGGGCTCGCCCACGGCGATCGGACGGCCGTGGTCGGCCAGGCGACCGATCCGGGCGGGCGCGTAGGAGAGCCGCTCAGCGACCCCAGCCCAGTCGATCAGCCCGCTGTCGACCATCGTCTGCTGCACGATCGACAGCGCCGTCTCCAGGCCGAGCATCCCGAACGCGGCAGCCTGCCACTCGCAGTCCTTGTCCTCGTGCGGGTGCGGGGCGTGATCGGTCGCGACGATGTCGATGGTCCCGTCCGCCAGGCCGGCCCGGAGGGCGGCGACGTCGGCCGCGGAGCGCAGCGGCGGGTTCACCTTGTAGATCGGGTCGTACGACGCGGCGAGCTCGTCGGTGAGCAGCAGGTGGTGGGGGCAGGCCTCCGCAGTGACGTTCCAGCCCTTGCTCTTGGCCCAGCGGACGATCTCCACCGAACCTGCCGTCGAGACGTGGCAGACGTGCAACCGTGAGTCGACGTGCGCGGCCAGCAGGCAGTCGCGGGCGATGATCGCCTCCTCGGCCACCGCCGGCCAGCCCCGGAGTCCGAGGCGACCACTGAGCTCGCCCTCGTTCATCTGGGCGTCCTCGGTCAGCCGGGGCTCCTGAGCGTGCTGCGCGACCACACCGTCGAAGGCCTTCACGTACTCCAGGGCCCTCCGCATCAGGACCGGGTCGGCGACGCACTTGCCGTCGTCGGAGAAGACCCGGACGCGCGCCGCGGAGTCGGCCATCGCACCGAGCTCGGCGAGCTGCTCACCGGCCAGACCCACGGTGACCGCGCCCACCGGGTAGACGTCGCAGTAGCCGGCCTCGCGGCCCAAGCGCCAGACCTGCTCGACGACGCCCGCGGTGTCGGCGACCGGGTCGGTGTTCGCCATCGCGTGGACCGCGGTGAAGCCTCCGAGTGCTGCGGCCTGGGTGCCGGTCTCGACCGTCTCGGCGTCCTCGCGCCCCGGCTCGCGCAGGTGCGTGTGCAGGTCGACCAGCCCGGGCAGCGCGATCAGTCCGGTGCCGTCGATGATCTCGGCGGAGCTGGTGTCGGGCCGCTCGACGGTCGAGTCGGTCGAGACCCAGGCGACCGTCCCGTCCGCGATCACGATGTCGGTCGGCTCGTTGCCGAGGATGCGTGCTCCGGTGATCAGGTACGCGGTCATGCGAGGTCCTCCTCGGTCGGGGGCGTGCCGGCGGTCGCGGCCGCATCGGCGCCGTCAGCGCTCAGGGCGGACTCGCTGCCGCCCAGGAGTAGGTACAGCACGGCCATCCGTACGGCGACGCCGTTGGTCACCTGCTCGACGATGACCGAGCGGTCCGAGTCGGCCACGTCGGCGGTGATCTCCATGCCCCGGATCATCGGGCCCGGGTGCATCACGATCGTGTGGTCCTGCAGGACGGCCATCCGGCGCGCGTCGAGGCCGTAGCGGCGCGAGTACTCCCGCGCGCTGGGGAAGTAGGAGTCGTTCATCCGTTCGCGCTGTACCCGCAGCATCATCACGACGTCGGACTTCGGCAGCACCGCGTCCAGGTCGTACCCGGTCTCGACACCCCAGGTGTTCACGCCGTACGGGAGCAGCGTCGGTGGGGCCACCAGGGTCACTTCCGCGCCGAGCGTCTGGAGCAGCAGTGCGTTCGAGCGCGCGACCCGGCTGTGCAGGACGTCACCGACGATGGTCACCCGGCGCCCGTCGAGGGCACCGAGGTGCCGGGTCATCGTGAACGCGTCCAGGAGCGCCTGCGTCGGGTGCTCGTGGGTGCCGTCGCCGGCGTTGATCACGGTCGAGCGGGACCAGCCTGCGTTCGCCAAGGTGTGCGGTGCCCCCGAGGCCCAGTGACGTACGACGACCGCGTCCGCGCCCATCGCCTCCAGCGTCAGGGCGGTGTCCTTCAGCGACTCGCCCTTGGAGAGGGAGGAGCCTTTCGCGGAGAAGTTGATGACGTCGGCCGAGAGCCGCTTGGCCGCGGCTTCGAAGGACATCCGGGTGCGGGTGGAGTCCTCGAAGAAGAGGTTGACCACGGTCCGGCCGCGCAGCGCGGGCAGCTTCTTGATCGGCCGGTCGGCGAGGGAGCGCATCTCGTCCGCGGTGGTCAGGATCAGCTCGGCGTCGTCGCGGCTGAGGTCCCCCGCACTGAGCAGGTGCCCAGTGGCTCTCATGCCGGTCATCGGATCGTCACCGAGTCCTCTCCGTCGTACTCGCTGAGCCGGACCGCGACCTTCTCGGCCGCCGACGTCGGCAGGTTCTTGCCGACGAAGTCCGCCCGGATCGGCAGGTCGCGGTGGCCGCGGTCGACCAGGACCGCGAGCCGGACCGCGCGGGGCCGGCCGATGTCGTTCATGGCGTCCAGGGCGGAGCGGATCGTCCGGCCGGAGTACAGGACGTCGTCGACCAGGACGACAACCCTGTCGTCGATGCCCCCGGCCGGGATCTCGGTCGGCGCGAGGGTACGCGCGGGCCGCATCCGCAGGTCGTCGCGGTACATCGTGATGTCCAGGGAGCCGACCGGGACCTCGGTGCCCTCGACCTCGGCGATCCGGGCGGCGATCCGCTGGGCGAGGTGGACGCCGCGGCTCGGGATGCCGAGGAGGACCAGATCCTGGGGGCCCTTGTTGCGCTCGAGGATCTCGTGGGAGATACGGGTGAGGGCCCGGGCGATGTCACGGGCGTCGAGAACGGTCCGCCCATCGGGCTGGACCTGCTCATCGTGGGTAGGCGGCATGTCGCCTGACCTCCTTCTCCGCCTCACGGGACGGATCGTTAAAGGATGTCGAACTCAGCGGAACTCTAGCAGCCCGGACGCGGTCTGCGACCAGCCGCCGAGCTACAGGAGCGGCCCCGTGACCCCTACGATGTGGGACGCACCCAGGGAGGTCGGAAATGAAACTGCTCAGCCCGGTCGACAGCATGTTCGTCCGCATGGAGACCTCCCGGGCGCCGCTGCACATCGGCTGCGGCGCGATCTTCGAGCTCCCCGACGGTGCCGGCCCGGGCTTCCTTCGTGATCTGCACGCAGCGTTCGCCGCGCTCACCTGGGTGCCGTTCCCCTACAACTGCGTCGTCGACCACGGCCCGGCGAACGCGATCTCCCGGTGGCGCGAGGTCACCCCGGACCCGTCGTACCACGTCCGGCTCTCCGCGCTGCCGGCCCCGGGGAACGACGCCCAGCTGGGTCAGCTCATCGAGCGGCTGCACTCCCAACCCCTGGACCTGACCAAGCCGCTCTGGGAGGCCCACCTCATCGAGGGCCTGGAGAACAACCGGTTCGCGTTCTACTTCAAGGCCCACCACGGCGCCACCGACGGCCTCGGCGGCATGCGGACCATCAAGCAGTGGCTGAGCACCGACCCGAACGGGAACGTCGGCCCCGGCGGGGACGAGTCGCCCGACAAGGCTGCCCTGGAGAGGCTGGACTCGCTCGCGGTCAGGGCCGCCCGCCGGATCGTGTCCACACTCTCCGCGAGCGGAGAGATGGCCGGCAAGGTGGTCGAGATGGGCTTCGGCGCCAACAGCGCCGTACTCGGCGCGTTGAAGACCCCGCGGACGCCGTTCAACAAGAACGTCACCCGTAACCGCCGGCTCGCGATCACGGAGCTGGGCCTGGACCGGATGAAGGCGATCGCAGCGGCGACCGGGACCTCGGTCAACGACGTGCTCCTCACCGCGCTCAGCGGCTCGGTCCGGCGTTACCTGCTGGAGCTGGACGCACTGCCGAAGCGGACCCTGACCGCCTCGGTCCCGGTCGGCATCGACCGCGACGAGGGCACCATCAACGCCGCCGCCGGTTTCGTCTGCCCGCTCGGGACCGACGTCGAGGACCCGGTCGAGCGGCTTCGCGGCATCCACGCAGTGACGTCCCGGGGCAAGCGTGAGCTGGTTGCCCTCTCCCCCGACGCCCTCCAGCAGTTCACCCTGGTCGGCCTCCTCCCGATCGCGCTGTCCCAGAAGGTCGTGACCGCGCCGCCGCTGTTCAACTTCGTGGTCTCCAACCTGGTGCTCTCCAAGGAACCCCTCTACCTCGCGGGGGCGAAGCTCCTCACCCTCGTCCCGATGTCGTTCCTCACCGACGGCTACGGCCTCAACGTCACCCTCGTCGGGTACGGCGACAGGGTGACGCTCGGTTTCGTGGGCTGCCGGGACACGCTCCCCCACCTGCAGCGGCTCGCGGTCTACACCGACGACGCGCTCGACGCGCTGGAGGCCGCGGCCCTCGGCTGAGCCCGCCCGGTCAGAGCAGAGCGCCGAGCACGGGCTGGACCGCGCGGTAGTAGGTCGGGTAGGCGAAGTGCATCTCGGCCAGGGTCGCGACCGGGATCTCGGCGTGCACCGCGGTCGCCAGCATCGAGAGCACCTCGCCACCGCTGGGCCCGACCACGCAGGCGCCCACCAGGACCCCGCGTGACCGGTCCGCGACGAGCTTGACCATGCCGTCCTCCTTGGCCAGCCACCCTCGGGCACCCAGGTCCCCGGTCGCGACCTGGACGTCGATCCCCTGCTTGCGGGCCGCTTCCTCGGAGAGCCCGACCGAACCGACCTCGGGTGCGGTGAAGGTGGCCCGGGCAACGGCGCGGTAGTCGGCCCGCGGCCCGTCCTGACCGAGGATGTCGCGGACGACGATGTCGGACTGGTACATCGAGACGTGGGTGAACGCGCCCTTGCCGGTGATGTCGCCGACCGCCCAGACGCCCTCGGCCACCCGCATCCGCTCGTCGGGCTCGAGGATCCGGGCGAGCGGGTCGAGGCCGACGTGCTCGAGCCCGATCCCGGCCAGGTTGTTGCGGCGTCCCGCCGCGACCAGCAGCCGGTCGGCCACGACGGTACGGTCCTCCTCCAGCACGATCGTGAACCGGTCGTCGGCGTGGCTGACCTCGTCGATGTGCACACCGGTGAGGACCTCGATCCCCTCTGCGCGGAAGGCCTTCGTGAGGATCTCCGAGGCCTCTGGCTCCTCGACGGCGATCAGCCGCTCGGCGACCTCGATCACGGTCACCTCTGCTCCGAAGGCCGCCATCACCTGGGCCAGCTCGCAACCGATCGGTCCGCCCCCGATCACCGCGAGCGACCGCGGCACCTCGGTGAGCCGGACGACCTCCCGGTTGGTCCAGTACGGCGTCTCCGCCAGCCCGTGCACCGGCGGCGCCGAGGGAGTGGTCCCGGTGTTCAGGACGATCCCGCGGCGGGCGACGTAGGCGACCCCGGCGACGGTGACCTCGCGCGGGCCGGTGATAGCCCCCCGCCCTCGGACGAAGGTCGCCCCGGAGTCCTGGAGGCGCTCGACCGCGACCTTGTCGTCCCAGTCGTCGGTGGCCTCGTCGCGGATCCGGGCCGCTACCGGCCCCCAGTCGGGCAGGACCGTCGCTGTCCCGGCGAGGTCGTCGACCCGGCGGGCGTCACGCAGACGGGTGGCCGCCGCGATCATCATCTTCGACGGGACGCAGCCGAAGTACGGACACTCCCCGCCGACCAGGCGCTCGTCGATCGCGACCACGTGCAGGCCCTCGCGGGCCAACAGGATCGCGGCGTGCTCGCCGCCGGGGCCGAGACCGAGGACGACGACGTCGCACTCCCGGGGGGATGCCGAATCGCTCATGCCCCTACACAACCAGTCCTCGCCACCGGAGACCAGTACCGGACCTTACGGCCCGGTGACCGCGCCGCTCAGGCGGTGAGCGCGTCCTTGTCGCGGGCCACGTGGCCCAGCACCCCGTTGACGAAGCCGGGCGACTCGTCGGTGGAGAGGTCGCGGGCCATGTTCACGGCCTCGCTGACGGCGACGGCGTCCGGGACGTCCTCGACGTACAGGATCTCGAAGATCCCGAGCCGCAGCACGTTGCGGTCGACGGCGGGGAGCCGATCGATCGTCCAGCCCTCGGCGTACGTCGAGATCAGCTCGTCGAGCCGGGCCCGGTGCTCGTGGACACCGCGCACCAGGGTGACGGTGTACTCGTTGGCCGGCCCCTCGCCCGCGTCCTGCTGCGAGGTGAGCAGGTCGTCGACCGAGATCCGCTGGGCCTCGGCGGCGAAGATCAGGTCGAGGGCCCTCTTGCGGGCCTTGGAGCGTGCGCTCATGGCGGTGCCGTCTTCTCCGGGCTCGGCTCAGCCCTTGACCCGGCCGAGGTACGAACCGCCCTCGCGGGTATCGACCTTGATCTTCTCGCCCTGGTTGATGAAGAGCGGGACCTGGATCTCGTGCCCGGTCTCCAGCGTCGCGGGCTTGGTGCGGCCGGTGGCCGAGTCGCCGGCCAGGCCGGGCTCGGTGAAGGTGACCACGAGCTCGACCGAGGCAGGCAGCTCGACGGAGAGCACCCGGCCCTCGTTGGTCGCGACGATCGCCTCCTGGTTCTCCAGGAGGTAGTTCGACCCGTCACCGAGGATCTCGGGTGCGACCTCGAGCTGGTCGTAGGTCGCGGTATCCATGAAGACGTAGGACGTGCCGTCGTTGTAGAGGTACTGCATGGTCCGCTTGTCGACGGTCGCGGTCTCGACCTTGGTGCCGGCGTTGAAGGTCTTGTCGACGTTCTTGCCCGACTCGACGTTGCGCAGCTTGGTGCGGACGAAGGCCGGGCCCT
The DNA here is from genome assembly GCA_046598495.1 of Marmoricola sp. Classification (GTDB taxonomy): domain Bacteria; phylum Actinomycetota; class Actinomycetes; order Propionibacteriales; family Nocardioidaceae; genus Marmoricola. The sequence continues at coordinate 15,294 of JBKJIR010000073.1, forward strand.
TTCCAGGCTTCACGTGCTGGAACTCGGTGACAGCCCAGAGCTGACCGTCGATGTTGAGAACCATGCCGTTCTTGAGGTCGTTCGTCGTTGCCATGCGCGCAGGAACCTTGTCTTCGTCGTTGCCGGGCGACGGAGGTCGCCGTGGGTGGGCCGGCGCGCTCTGCGAGCAGGCCGACGGGAGAGTCTAGCCTCCTCAGCCGGACAGGGTGCGCACGTCGTCGACCAGCGAGGCGACCGCCATCACGAAGAGCACCACGAGGGCCGCACGGACCCCCCACGCCAGCAGGCCGGTGGCCGAAGGAACCGGCACCGCGCGCGACTGCCGGATCCGGACCGCGGTCACGTCGAGCAGCGCCACGTGCAGCACCGGGATCGCCAGGAACGTCGCGACCGTGAGAGTCAGCGGCTCCAGCAGGGTGAAGTCGACGCCATCGGGGTGGACGATCATCGAGCCTGCAACGACTCCGGCGCCGACGCTCAGCGAGAGCGTGCGGAACCAGGCCGGGCCGAACCGGAGCCTCTCCATCCCCAGGTAGAACAGGGCGCTCAGCACGCCGAAGAGCAACCCGGCGACCAGCAGGTTGAGCGACCCGGAGATCGTGAACCGGCCCATCTCGAACCCGTCGTCGCTGGTCACGCCGTCCGCGTCCGGGTTCAGCCGGAACAGGAGGAACATCGCGGCCCGGGAGACCACCCCGACCGTGATCGCGCCGATCCCGGCTCCGGCGACGACGATCAGCAGCGCTGTCCGGGCGTGGGCCCGCCTGCCGACAGGCTCCACGGTCTCCTGCTCGACGTCCATGCAAGGAAGTCTGGCGGGTCGGGTGACCCGCGTCGATGGCCCAGCCTGACTACGGCCCGGCCCGGACCGCCGCAGCCTCAAGAGCGGGCGATCTGCTCCAGCGCCATCCGGTAGCCGTCGATGCCGTACCCGGCGATCACGGCCAGGGCGTGCGGGGTCACCACCGAGTTGTGCCGGAAGACCTCCGGCCGGGACTCGGGGTCGGAGATGTGCACCTCGACCAGCGGCGCGACCAGCTGGGCGCAGGCGTCGAAGATCGCGTAGGAGTAGTGCGACCACGCGGCGGCGTTGAGCACCACCGGGATCTCCTGGTCGGCGGCGTCGTTGAGCCAGTCGAGCAGCTCGCCCTCGTGGTTGGTCTGGCGCACCTCCACCTCGAGCTCGAGGTCACGGCCCCAGCCGACGCAGAGATCGGTCAGCTCGTCGTGGGAGGTGTAGCCGTAGATCTCCGGCTGCCGCCGGCCGAGGCGGCCCAGGTTGGGCCCGTTGAGCACCAGCACCGGCCGAGACGGACGGGACGAGCGCTGCCCGTCCTCCTCAGGAACCGGGTTCATGGGGTGCCGGCCAGGTGCTCGTACGCCGCGCGAAGGTGCGCGTCGCTCGGATCGGCGAGGATCCGGGGTTGGGCCAGACCGTCCAGGACCACGAACCGGAGCTGGGCACCGCGGGACTTCTTGTCGACCCGCATCGTGGCGAGCAGCTCCTCGAAGTCGGCCCCGTCGAACCGCACCGGCAACCCCACCGCGGCGAGCGCCGTCCGGTGCCGGGCCGCGAGTTCGTCGTCGAGCCGACCGGTCAACCGGGCCAGCTCCGCCACGTAGACCATCCCCAGCGCGACCGCTTCACCGTGCCGGATCCGGTAGGCGGTCGCCTTCTCGATGGCGTGCGCCATCGTGTGGCCGTAGTTCAGGACCTCGCGGCCGGGGTGGCCCGAACCGGACCGGCCTCCGGCTTCTTCGCGCAGGTCGTCGACGACAACGGCGATCTTCACTGCGATCGCCCGTTCGACCAGCTCACGCAGCTCCGCGGAGCGCGGCTCGAGGGCGTCCGCGGGACAGCGGTCGATCAGGGAGAGGATCTCGGGGTCGGCGATGAAGCCGCACTTCACGACCTCGCCGAGGCCGGCGACCAGCTCGGGCCGGGGAAGGCTGCCGAGGACGTCGAGGTCGCAGACGACGCCGGCGGGCTCGTGGAAGGAGCCGACCAGGTTCTTCCCGGCTCCGGTGTTCATCCCGGTCTTACCGCCGACAGCCGCGTCGACCATGGCCAACAACGTGGTCGGCACGTGCACCACCGGGACGCCGCGCAGCCAGGTGGCGGCGATGAAGCCGCCCATGTCGGTGGTGGCACCGCCACCGACGGTGACGACCGCGTCCGAGCGGGTGAACCCGGCTTCGCCGAGCTTCTCCCAGGCGTCGAGAGCGACCTGCCCGGTCTTGGCTACCTCCCCGTCGGGAAGGACGAGCCGCAGCACGTCGTACGCCGCGAGGCCGGCGATCACCTTGTCGGCGAGGTGCACGAGGGGCTCGGGGTAGCAGACCGCCACCTGGGTCGGACGGGTCCCGAGCATCGCGGCGACCTCGCCGGTGACCCCGTGACCGACCACCACGTCGTACGGCGACCCGCCGCGGACGCCCATCCGGGTCACGGTCTCGGGGCTAGTCATGGTCCTCATCCTGCACCTCGCCGCGGCACCACGCGAGCACCCGGTCGGCCACCTCGGCCGCGGCGAGACCGTCGGTCACGACGGTGTGCCGGGCGACGGCGTTGTAGAGCGGGGTCCGCTCGTCGAGGAGCTGCTTGATCCGGCTGCGGACGTTGCCGAGCAACAGCGGCCGGGAGACGCCCAGCCCCACCCGGGAGGCAGCGTCGGAGAGACCGACCTTGAGGAAGACCACTGGCCGGTCGGCCAGCAGGGCGCGGGTGCGGTCGTCGAGGACCGCGCCGCCGCCGAGGGCGAGGACACCCTGGTGGTCGGCGAGCGCCCGGGCCACGGCCTCCCGTTCCAGCTCACGGAAGTGCTTCTCGCCGTCGTCGACGAAGATCTCGGCAACCGGCTTCCCGGCGACCTGCTCGACGACCTGGTCGGTGTCGAGGAAGTCCAGTCCCAGACCGGCAGCCACCAGGGTGCCGACGGTCGTCTTGCCGGCCCCCATGGACCCGATCAGGACGACGCGGGGACCTGGTCCGGTCACGAGTACCTCAACGAGCCCAGGTAGCTCTCGAGGTTGCGCCGGGTCTCCCCCAGCGAGTCGCCGCCGAACTTCTCCAGGACGGCGTCGGCGATCACCAGGGCCACCATCGCCTCGGCGACGATGCCCGCCGCCGGCACAGCGCAGACGTCGGAGCGCTGGTGGTGCGCCACCGCCGGCTCGCCCGTGGCGACGTCGACGGTGCGCAGGGCGCGCGGAACGGTGGCGATCGGTTTCATCGCGGCACGGACCCGGAGGACCTCACCGGTGGACATGCCGCCCTCGGTGCCGCCGGAGCGACCGGTGACGCGTCGCAGCGCACCGTCCTCGGTGACGATCTCGTCGTGGGCCACGGAGCCGGGAGTGGCCGCGAGCTCGAAGCCGTCACCGACCTCGACCCCCTTGATGGCCTGGATGCCCATGAGCGCCCCGGCCAGCCGCGAGTCGAGGCGCCGGTCCCAGTGCACGTGCGAGCCGAGACCCGGCGGCAGGCCGTGGACGACGACCTCGACGACACCGCCGAGGGTGTCGCCGTCCTCGTGCGCCTGGTCGATCCGGGCGACCATTGCGGCCGATGCCTCGGGGTCCAGGCAGCGGACGGGGTCCTCGTCGAGCCGTGCGAGATCACCGGGCTCGGGAACCGATCCGGCCCTACCCGGCACGCCGCCGAGCTCCACGACGTGGGAGAGCACACCGATGCCGCCCACCTGCTCCAGGAAATTGGTGGCCACCCGGCCGAGCGCGACCCGGGCGGCGGTCTCGCGGGCCGAGGCGCGTTCCAGGATCGGGCGTGCTTCGGCGAAGTCGTACTTCTGCATGCCGGCGAGGTCGGCGTGCCCCGGGCGCGGGCGGGTCAGCGCCGCGTTTCGTCCGGTCTCCTTGAGCAGGCTCGGGTCGACCGGGTCGGCCGACATCACCGTCCCCCACTTGGGCCACTCGGAGTTGCCGATGGTGATCGCGACGGGGCCACCCTGGGTCAGCCCGTGGCGGACCCCGCCGTTGAGAGTGACCTCGTCCTGCTCGAACTTCATCCGGGCGCCGCGTCCGTAGCCGAGCCGTCGGCGCGCGAGCGCGTCAGCGATGTCCTCGGTGGTCACCTGGACGTGCGCGGGCAGGCCTTCGAGGATTGCGACGAGGGAGGGGCCATGGGACTCCCCCGCAGTGAGCCAACGGAGCATGGACCAAGTCTTTCACGCGCGGCGCGGGGGCACGCAGTCGCCGTCAGTAGCCGAGACCGCGCGCGATCCAGGGGCCGAGGGCGAGACCGAGGAGCGCGCCGACGATCATCGCCGGCCCGAAGGGCAGCCGCGTCTTGAGGAAGGACTTCTTCCGACGGGCGATCGCGACGACCAGGCCCGGGACGATGAAGACCACGAAGCCGGCGTACATGCCGATCAGCAGCTCGGCCCATCCGAGGTAGCCGAGGGCGAAGCCGAGCAGGGCGGAGAGCCGGACATCGCCGAACCCCATCCCCGACGACCGGAACCACCACAGCACCCAGAAGACCGAGCGCACCACCACCATCCCGATCAGGGCACGGACCAGGGCGTCGGCGTCGTCGGTGGCGAAGGCCACCGGGACGGCGACCAGGATCGCGGCGGCGTGCGCCGGCAGTACGAGCCTGGTGGGCAGCAGCCGGGTGTGCCCGTCGATGAGCGCCAGGGCCACGCAGACCGGCACCAGCGGCACCAGGAAGAGCAGCGCCCACTCCGGTCCGACCGACGCGCCGACGGCGGCGGCGGACAGCGCCGAAAACAGCGCGGTGCGCAGGGCGAGACCGGAACGCGCGGCGAGGTCGACGTACAGGATCTTGACCGGGAGCGGCACCAGCTCCTGCTTCGGCTCTACCTCCGGGTCCTGCTCCGGTTCAGGCTCCGGGTCCGATCCGGGCTCCGGGTCAGGCTCCGGGTCGGGCTCCGGCAGCAGGGCGATCAGCTGCGGGACGAACCAGCCGAGCAGGGCGCCCACCAGACCCGCCAGCAGCGCCGCCAGCGGGTGCCCCGCGTCGTTCCAGGTCACCGGGGGGTCCGGGCGGCGAGCGCGCCTTCGCCCGCAGCGCGCATCGCGGCGATCGGCGCGGGCAGGTTCGTCATCAGCTCGACCTGCAGCGCCGCCTGGTTGACCAGCAGGTCGAGACCGCCGATCAGGATCCGGCCGGAGACCAGTGCCGCCGCGGCCAACGGGGTCGGCCACGGGTCGTAGACGACCTCGAAGACCACCGGGCACGGATCGGCGCTGTGCACCATCCAGGAGGTCTGCGCCGCGGCCGGGATCGTCGAGACCACCAGGTCGACGGCACCGACGGGGTCACCGAGGGTGCCGACCTCGATCTGCGGGCCGCGCTCGAAGCCTGCGACGACTTCGACGGTCTCCACCGCGCGCGAGGGTTCCCGGACCAACAGCCGGGCGCGCTCGCACCCGAGCTCGCCCAGGGCGATCAGCATCGACGCCGCCGTGGCGCCGCCGCCGAGGACCACCGCCTCGGTGAACGGCCCGCGGACCCGTTCCCGGAGGGCGGAGATCGCCCCCGGGATGTCGGTGTTGTAGCCCCGCAGCGTGCCGTCGTCCAGGACCACGGTGTTCGCGGCGCCGGAGACCCGCGCCCAGTCGTCGACCTCGTCGAGCAGCGGCATCACGGTGCGCTTGAGCGGCATCGTCAGGGAAAGCCCCCGCCAAGAACCGTCTAGGCCGCCGACGAACCGGGCCAGCTCGCCCTCCTCGACGTCGATCGCCCGATAGCTCCAGCGCAGACCCAGCTCGTCGTACGCAGCGCGGTGGAGCACCGGCGAGAGCGAGTGCTCGATCGGTGAGCCGAGGACGGCGCACTGCAGGGTCTCGGATCCGGGCATCGCGGTCAGCAGGCCTCCGAGGACCGGCAGTACTCGTCGAGGACTTCCTTGTCCCGCAGATGGCCGTCGTAGGTCTCGTTGAACCGGGTCTCACCCGTCCGCAGGTTCACCACGAGCCAGTACAGCCAGGGGCCCTGCACCGGGTTGAGGGCGGCCTCGATCGTCTTCGCCCCGGGCGACCCGATCGGCCCGGGCGGCAGACCGGTGTGCACGTAGGTGTTGTAGAGCGACGGGTTGTTGCGCTCCTCCAACGTCGTCCAGACCGTGCCGGTGAGGTTGTTCGCGTAGGCGACGGTGGCGTCCGACTGGAGGCGCATGCCGTCGTCGAGCCGGTTGTAGATGGCCTGGGCGATCTTCGGGTAGTCCTCGTCGCGGCTGCCCTCGTACTCGAGGATGCTCGCGATCGTCAGAATCTCCTTGGGCGTGAACCCGAGCGCCTTCGCCTTGGAGGCGATGTCCAGCTCCTGCTCGACCTGCTTGGTCTTGGCGACCATCTGGCGCAGCAGGTCGGTCGCGGTCTGCCCCGGCACGACCGTGTACGTCGCCGGGTACAGGTAGCCCTCGACCTCGCCGTTCGCCTCGGCGGGGAGCCCGAGAGCGTCGGTCTTCTTCAACGCGGCCTCGACCTGCGCCTTGGTGATGTCGGTCTTCGCGACGATCGCCTTCACCACGTCCTTCTTGCGGAAGCCCTCCGGGATGACCACCCGGGCCTGGACCAGGTTCGCCGGATCGATCAGCAGGGCGAGGGCCTCGGACGCCTTCATCTCCTTGCGGAGCTGGTAGAAGCCGACCTGGATCGAACGGGAGCGCTCGTCGGCGGTCGCGGCGGAGACGAAGGCACCCACGCTCTTCACGACGCCGGCGGCCTTGAGGGTCCTGCCGATGGCCGAGGAGGTGTCCCCCTCGGCGATCTCCACCACCGCGGTCCCGGTACCCGAGCCGGAGTAGTCGGGGTCGGAACCGGCCAGCCCGCGGACCTTGTCGAGCGCCCAGCCGCCGCCGAAGAAGGCACCGACGAGGATCAGCACCAGGACCACCAGCAGCGGCAGGCACCCCCGGCTGCGGCCGCCGCCGCGGTCGGCGCGGCGCGACCCCGCCCGCGGCAGGGCAGGGTGCGTGTCCGCCGCCGGGGCGCCCTCGTCGTGCTGGTCGAACTCGAGTCCGGTGTTGCTCACGTGTGGTCCTTCGTCTCGGTGTGGAGCGGCAGCGGATCGCCCGGTCCGGCCACCACGATCTGCTCGCCGACCGGTTTCCCCTGAGCGCGCTCGGCGTCGATTGCTCCCTGGAGGATCACGACGGCGGCTGCTTGATCCACCAGTGCCCGTCGCTTCTTCCCCTTCTTTCCCCGGTCCCTGAGCACAGCTTCGGCGGTGACCGTGCTCAGGCGTTCATCCACCAGGCGCACCGGCCGCGGGGCCAGGCGCGCAGCCAGGTCTTGGGCGAACACCCGCACCTTACCCGCCGAGGGGCCCTCACCCCCGCTGAGCGAGCGCGGCAGCCCGACGTAGACCAGCACCGCGCCGAGGTCCTCGGCGAGCGCCCCGATCCGGGCCAGGTCCCCGTCCCCGCGCTGGATCGTCTCCACCGGCGTGGCCAGGATGCCGCTCGGGTCGCAGCTCGCGACGCCGATCCTGGCGTCGCCGGGGTCGATGCCGATCCGGACGCCCGGGACGTTCGCCGACGATTCGGCTCCCTCGACCACGATCAGCGGGCGGCGAGCTGGGCGCGGACCGCGTCCAACGCCTCACTCACCCGGGTGGCATCGGTTCCACCACCCTGCGCGACGTCGTCCTTGCCGCCGCCCTTGCCGCCGAGCAGGGTCGCGGCAGCGCGGACCAGGGCGTTCGCCGAGACCCCGGCCGCACGTCCGGCGTCGTTGACCGCGGCCACCAGGGCGGGCTTGCCGTCCTGGACGCCGATCACCAGGACAGCACCCGGCCGGTCCGCCGGCATCCGCCCCCGCACGTCCAGGGCCAGGGAGCGGACGTCGCCACCGCCGGCACCGTCAACGACCTTGCCGACGAACGCGACGCCGCCGATGTCGACCGCGGCGCCGGCGAGCTCGCCGGCGCCGGCCAGCAGCTGGGCAAGGCGGACCTTCTCGATCTCCTTCTCCGCAACGCGCAGCCGGTCGACCAGGTCCCCCACCCGGGTGACGAGGTCGTCGGGCTGGGTCTTGAGCAGGCCGGTCAGCTGGGCGACGACGTCCCGCTCGCGGGACAGGTAGGCGAAGCCCTCCAGCCCGGTGAGCGCCTCGATTCGGCGGTTGCCCGAGCCGACCGACGACTCACCGGTGAGCACGATGGTGCCGATCTGCGAGGAGTGGTCGACGTGGGTGCCGCCGCAGAGCTCGCGCGACCAGGGTCCGCCGATCTCGACGACGCGCACCTTGGTGTCGTCGTAGGTCTCGCCGAACAGAGCGATCGCGCCCCACTCCTTGGCCTGCTCGAGGGTCATGTAGTCCCATCCGACGGGCAGGTCGTCGCGCAACGCGTTGTTGGCGACGGACTCCAGGTCCTTGAACTGCGCCTCGGTGAGCCCGCTGGTCCAGCCGAAGTCCAGGCGCAGGTAGCCGGGGCGGTTGTACGAACCGGACTGCAGCGCCGTCGGCCCGAGCACCTCCCGCAGGGCGGCGTGGACGACGTGGGTGCCGGAGTGCGCCTGCCGGGCACCGGTGCGCCACGCTGGATCGACCTTGGCGAGTACGTCGGCGGCCTTCTCCGCGACCGTGAACTCACCGTCGACCACGCGCACCTGGTGGACCACCAGACCCCGGACCGGGCGCTGGACGTCGAGCACCTCCAGGACGCCACCGAAGAACTCAATGGTGCCGGCATCGGCGACCTGGCCGCCGGACTCGGCGTAGAACGGGGTGCGGTCGAGCACCAGCTCACCGATCTCGCCCGGGCCGAGAGCCCGCACCGGGGCACCGCCCGCGAGCAGTGCCAGGGGCTTGGACTCGGTCGTCAGCGTCTCGTAGGCGAGCCACTCGGTCGGACCGGTCGCATCGAGGATGCCGCGGTACACGCTGGTGTCGGCGTGCTGACCCTTCTTCGCCTTCGCGTCCGCCTTGGCCCGGCTTCGCTGCTCGGCCATTAGTGCGCGGAAGCCCTCCTCGTCGACGCTGAGGCCCTTCTCGGCGGCCATCTCCAGCGTCAGGTCGATCGGGAATCCGTAGGTGTCGTGCAGGGCGAAGGCATCCTTGCCGGGCAGCACGAGCGACCGCTCGGACTCCAGCGCCGTGTGCATCATGTCGAAGATGGAGGTCCCTGCGTTCAGGGTCCTGCGGAAGGCGTCCTCCTCGGCATACGCGACGGCCTCGATCCGCGCCCAGTCGGCGCTCAGCTCCGGGTACCCCGGCGCCATCTCGTCGCGACTGACCGGGAACAGCTCGGGCAGCGCGCGGTCCTCGAAGCCGAGGAGCCGCATCGACCGTACGGCGCGGCGCAGCAACCGGCGCAGGACGTAGCCCCGGGACTCGTTGCCCGGGGTGACGCCGTCACCGATCAACATCATCGAGCTGCGGACGTGGTCGGCCACGACCCGGAACCGGACGTCGTCGAGCGGGTCGGCGCCGTACCGGCGGCCGGTGAGCTCCTGGGCCCGCTCGATCACCGGGAACATCGCGTCGATCTCGTACATGTTCGCCTTCTCCTGCAACAGGAAGGCGACCCGCTCCAGGCCCATGCCGGTGTCGATGTTCTGCTTCGGGAGCGACCCGGCGATGTCGAAGTCCTCCTTGCTGCGGACGGCGCTGAGCTCGTCCTGCATGAAGACCAGGTTCCAGATCTCGAGGTAGCGGTCCTCCGCGCCGAAGTCGCCGTCGGCGCCGTACGCCGGCCCGCGGTCGTAGAGGATCTCCGAACACGGCCCACCGGGCCCGGGCACCCCCATCGACCAGTAGTTCTCGGTCTTGCCGAGCCGGACGACGCGCTCGTCGGGCAGTCCGGTGACCTTCTTCCAGAGCTCGACGGCCTCCGGGTCCTGCTCGTAGACGCTCGGGTAGAGCCGGCTCTCCTCGAGGCCGAAGCCACCGTCGGCGACCGGCTTGGTGATCAGGTCCCAGGCCAACTCGATCGCACCCTGCTTGAAGTAGTCACCGAAGGAGAAGTTGCCGCACATCTCGAAGAACGTGCCGTGCCGGGTGGTCTTGCCGACGTCCTCGATGTCGGGCGTGCGGACGCACTTCTGGATGCTGACCGCGCGGGTGTACGGCGGCGTCTCCTGGCCGAGGAAGTACGGCTTGAACGGCACCATGCCGGCGTTGACGAAGAGCAGGTTCGGGTCGTCGACGAGCAACGGCGCCGAGGGCACCGCGGTGTGACCGGCGGCTTCGAAATGCTCGACGAAACGACGGCGGATGTCGGCGGATCCGATCTCCGGGTGCATCAGTGGCTGCCTTCCAGGGCGGGGGGCGCAGGGAACTGCTCGGGGGTGGCCTCGGTGGCGGGCACCGCGTCGATCATCAGGGGCCCGTCGAGCACGTAGCCGAGGCGTTCGCGCAGCTCGGCCTCCCGCTCGACCATGCCGGAGCGGACCTCGTCGGCGAAGAGCTGGGCGCCGATGGCGAGCCCGGAGACCCGGTCGCGCAGACCCTCGGGAGTGAAGACCTCGGCAGCGCGACGCGCCTTGACCACGACGTACACCCCCGCGCCGGCGCCGGCGACGAACCAGAAACCCCGTCTCATGCCAGGCCCTCGCGAGCGGGGGGCTCGGCTGCTCTGTCCTCGGCCCGCACCTGGCGCTGGTACTCCTTGAGTAGCTGACGGCGCCGCTTCCGTGACGCGCGGACCTCCCGCCGTATCTCGAACCAGATCCGGTTCCGGGACTCCGCCGAGAGCGCGCGGCGCAGGCCGTGCCCGAACGCGGCCACCTTCACCAGCGGGGCACCTACCGTGGCGGTCAGCACGAGCCGGTCCGGGACGTCGACCTGCTCGTGCCCTGGAACAGCGACCTCAGCGGTCCGGATCCCGGCGTCGGTGATCAGGTAGGTGGCGGACTCGTCGGGACGGTGCTCCGGCGCGACGACGGCGAGCAGCGCGGTCAGCTCCTCGAGCCGGGTCCGCAGGTCGTCACTCTCCCGCTGGGCCGCCTCGAGCATCGCCTCGAGGTCCGCGCGGGTCCGGTTGCGCCGACGGAGCAGCGCGACCAGGGCGACCACGAGCAGCGCCGCAACGGCGCCGCCCAGCCCTGCGAGGACCACCCCGCTGATGTCACTGCCCATGGCAGGGAACCCTACCCGCCGCGGATCATCCGCCGGATCCGCTCCCAGCGCTCCCGGAAGCCGGCCTCGGCCCCCAGGCTCGTAGGCCGGTAGTACTCGGCGTCCGCGACCGCGTCGGGAGCGTACTGCTGCTCGGCCACGCCGTACGGCGCGTCGTGCGCGTACAGGTACCCGCGGCCGTGGCCGAGGTCCTTCGAGCCCGGGTAGTGCGCGTCCCGCAGGTGCGACGGCACCGTTCCGATGCGGCCGGCCCGTACGTCGGCGATCGCCGCGTCGATCCCGGTGATGACGGCGTTCGACTTGGGCGCGAGCGCGAGCTCGATGGTGGCCTGGGCCAGGTTGAGCCGCGCCTCGGGCATCCCGATCAGCTGGACCGCCTGCGCCGCGGCGACCGCGGTGGTGAGGCCGGCCGGGTGCGCCAGGCCGACGTCCTCGCTCGCCAGGATCACCAGCCGGCGGGCGATGAACCGCGGGTCCTCCCCCGCTTCGATCATCCGGGCCAGGTAGTGCAGCGCCGCGTCGACGTCGGAACCGCGCACCGACTTGATGAAGGCGCTCACCACGTCGTAGTGCTGGTCGCCCTGGCGGTCGTAGCGGACCGCCGCCCGGTCGACGGCGGTCTCCGCGGTGGCCAGGTCGACGACGACCGGCCCGGTGGCCGAGCTCCGGGAGACCGCCGCACCGGCGGCGGCCTCGAGGTAGGTGAGCGAACGACGGGCGTCCCCGCCGGCCAGCCGGACCAGGTGCTCCAGGGCGTCGTCCTCGAGCTGCACGGCACCGGCCAGCCCGCGCTCGTCGCGGATCGCGGCCGCGACCACGCCGCGGATATCCTCGTCGGTCAGCGGTTCCAGGGTCAGCAGGAGCGAGCGTGACAGCAGCGGCGAGATCACCGAGAAGTGCGGATTCTCGGTGGTCGCGGCGATCAGGGTCACCCAGCGGTTCTCCACGCCGGGCAGCAACGCGTCCTGCTGAGCCTTCGTGAACCGGTGCACCTCGTCGACGAAGAGCACGGTCTCGGCACCGGTGGCCACCAACCGGGCCCGGGCGGCGTCGATCGCTGCACGCACCTCCTTGACCCCGGCCGCGACTGCGGAGACCTCGACGAAGACCCGGTTGGTCTGCCCCGAGACGATCGCTGCGACCGTGGTCTTGCCGGTCCCCGGCGGACCCCAGAGCAGCAGCGACATCGACTGGTCGCCCTCGATCAGCCGCCGCAACGGGGACCCGGGAGCGAGCAGGTGCTGCTGCCCGACGAGCTCCTCCAGCGTGCGGGGCCGCATCCGGACGGCGAGCGGAGCCGAGGCGTGGTCGTTGCCCGTCAGAGAACCTCCACCGACCGGAGCCCGGCCGCCCGGAGCCGAGGCAGGTGGAGCAGCCTCGAAGAGTCCCTCGTCCATCACATCAGCCTAGGGCGTGGCCCGCCGGCTCAGACCCCCGCCGGGCGTCCGGTCCGCAGGTCGAGCCAGGTCTTCTCGTAGCCGGGAGCGTTGAGGTTGGGAGCAGGAGTCCGACCGGGCACCGGGGTGCCCGTGGCGTCGACGGCGCACGCCTCCAACGTCACCGGCTGCGCCGGGTGGTGACCGAGCTCGCCGGCGAAGTGGCAGGCGACCTTGTGCTGGAGACCTATCTGCACCAGCGGCGGGTCGACCTTCGCGCAGATCTCCTGCGCGTAGCTGCACCGCGTCCGGAACCGGCAACCCGACGGCGGGTTGATCGGACTGGGCACATCACCCTCGAGCCGGATCCGCTCGCGACGACCGCCGGTTTGCGCCTGCTTCACGTCCGGTGCAGCGGAGAGCAGAGCCTGGGTGTACGGGTGGTGCGCGTGGTCGTAGATGGAAGACCGGTCGCCGATCTCGACGATCTTGCCCAGGTACATCACCGCGACCTCGGGGCAGAAGTGCCGGACGATGGCCAGGTCGTGGGCGATGAAGAGGAACGCCACGCCCATCTCGCGCTGGACGTCCTGGAGCAGGTTGATGACCTGCGCCTGGATGGACACGTCGAGCGCCGAGACCGGCTCGTCCGCCACCAACAGCTTCGGCTGCAGCGTGAGTGCTCGGGCGATGCCGATGCGCTGGCGCTGGCCGCCGGAGAACTCGTGCGGGTACCGGTTGTAGTGCTCCGGGTTCAGCCCGACCATTTCGAGCAGCTCCTGGACCCGGCCGAGCACCTGCTTCTTCGGGACAACTTTGTGGATCTCCAGCGGAGCCCCGACGATCGACCCGACTGTGTGCCTCGGGTTCAACGAGGTGTACGGGTCCTGGAAGATCATCTGGATCTCCCGGCGCAACGGCTTCAGCTCCGCAGCGCTGGCCCGGGCGATGTCCTTGCCCTCGAACCGGATCGCGCCGGACGTCGGCTCGTACAGGCGGGTCACCATCCGACCGGTGGTGGACTTCCCGCAGCCCGACTCGCCCACCAGGCCCAGCGCGGTGTTCTCGCGGACCTGGAACGAGATGCCGTCGACGGCCTGCACCTGACCGATGGTGCGTCGGATCAACCCGTGGGTGCGCACCGGGAAGTACATCCTGAGGTTCTCGACCTCGAGGAGCGGACGAGCGTCCAGGTCCGGTGGGGTCGGCGCGTGCGGAATGACCTCAGGCGCCGGGTCGGTGATCGGTTCCATCAGCTCTCCTCCTCGACCAGGTCCGGGGCGATCACCGGCAACACTTCTGCACGGTAGAGGCTCTCCGGATCCTCGAGGTGACACCGCTTGAGGTGGTTGGCGGCCGGGAACGGGACCAGCGCCGGCATCTCGGTCCGGCACCGGTCGCCGGGCACCTTGTCACGGTGCAGGCAGCGCGGGTGGAACGCGCAGCCCGAGGGCGGGGTGAGCAGACTCGGAGGGTTACCCGGGATCGGGATCAGCCGGGCACCCAGATCGCCACGGACGTCCGGGACGCTGGAGAGCAGACCCCAGGTGTACGGCATCTGCGGGTGGGTCAGCACCGCCTTGCACGGGCCGTGCTCGACAGCGCGGCCTGCGTACATCACCAGGACGTCGTCCGCCATCTCGGCGACGACGCCGAGGTCGTGGGTGATGATGACGATCGCGGAGTTGAACTCCCGCTGCAGGTCCTGCAGCAGGTCGAGGATCTGGGCCTGGACGGTCACATCGAGAGCCGTGGTCGGCTCGTCGGCGATCAACAGGCCCGGGTCGTTGATCAGGCCCATCGCGATCATGGCGCGTTGCCGCATGCCCCCGGAGAACTGGTGCGGGTAGTCGTCGATCCGCCGGTCGGGTTGCGGGATGCCGACCCGGTCGAGCATCTCGATCGCCCGCGCCCGGGCGACCTTCTTGCTGACCTCGTTGTGCACCAGGTACGCCTCGGCGATCTGGTTGCCGACCGTGAAGTACGGGTGCATCGCGGAGAGCGGGTCCTGGAAGATCATCGCGATTTCCCTGCCCCGGCGCCAGCGCATCTCCTCGTCGTCCAGGGCGAGGAGATCGGTCCCGTCGAGCAGGATCCGTCCGCTCACCTGAGCGCTGGAGCCCCGGTGCAGGCCCAGGATCGCCGAGCTCGACACCGACTTGCCCGACCCGGACTCGCCCACGATGCCGAGGGTCTGGCCCCGTTCGAGGGTGAACGAGAGCCCGTCCGTGGCCTTGACGACGCCGTCGGCGGTCGGGAAGTACACCCGCAGGTCTTCGACCTCGAGGAACGGCGTTCCGATGCTGGACTCAGCCACTGTTGTCCTTACTAACTCAGCCGCACGCGGGGGTCGATGACCGCGTACAGCAGGTCGACGATGATGTTCGCGATGATGACGAACCCGGCGAGGAGGATGACCAGGCCGACGAGGGTGGGCAGGTCGAAGTCGCTGTTGGCCGAGACGGCCAGCTTGCCCAGCCCCGGGTAGTTGAAGACCGACTCGGTGATGATCGCGCCGCCCATCAGTCCTGCGAAGTCAAGGCCCGCCATCGTTACGATCGGGGTCAGCGCAGCGCGGAGGGCGTGCTTGTAGGTGACCCTCCACGACTTCAGGCCCTTGGCCTTCGCCGTCCGCACGTAGTCCTCGGAGAGGGACTCGAGCACGTAGGCACGCGTCATCCGCACGTACCCGGCCATGAAGAACGCAGCGAGGGTCAGCGCGGGCAGCAGCAGGCTGGACAGCCAGCCACCGATCCCACCCTCCGCGATCGGCGTGTACGACGGGACCGGCACCCACCCCCACTGGATGGCGACGAACTTGAGAAGGAGCAGTCCGATGAAGAAGGTCGGGAACGCGTACAGGATCAGGGAGAGGCCTACCAGGCCGCGGTCGATGATGGTGCCGCGCTTGAGCGCTGCGATGACGCCCAGCAGGACCCCACCGATGATCCAGAACGCGAACGCGAGCACGGCGATCGAGAGCGAGACCGGCATCGTCTGCTTGATCAGGTCGGTGACGTTCGCGGTGCGTTCCTTGGAGTAGCCCAGGCACGGTGCGTCGCAGCGAGCGATCGTCTGCGGCGCCGTCTCTTTCAGCTTCGGGTCGTCGGGGAAGTCCCGCCCGGTGAAGACACCCTTGGCGAAGTCGCCCCACTGAGCGAGCCAGAAATCGTCGTACCCCAATGCTGCAGCGGTCTCCTGCTTCTGCGCCGGCGAGCAGTTCTTCCCGCAGGCGAAGTCCTCGGGGTTGATGGGGGAAGCGAAGAAGAGCGCGAACGTGACGATGCTCATCACGATCAGCAGGATCACGCCGGCGAAGAGCCGGCGAATGATGTAGGCGACCAAGGAACAGATCCTCTGGAGTCAGTCGAGCGTTCGGAGGGGCTGCGTGGACGTCGACGGTCGGGACCGCGGGATGCGGTCCCGACCGTCGACGTGTACTACGTGGTGGCTACTTGGTCACACCGATCACGGCGAGGTCGGCGTAGCCGTTCGTCGCGATGTTGTTGGCGTAACCGGTGATCTTCGACCCGTGAAGGAAGTTGAAGATCGTGATCTCGAGCGGGATGTACGCGACATCTGCGCCCAGCTTGGCGTCCACCGCAGCCCACTTGTCGGCTGCAACACCGAGGTCGGTCTCGGCGTACGCGTCGTCGATCATCTTGTCGACCTCGGGACCACCCTTGTAGTTGCCGTAGTCGTTGCCGTTGGACGCGCCGGTCAAGTTGATCCGGCTGTCGAACAGCGGCGGGATGACGGTACCGATGGACGGCCAGTCAGCTCCCCAGCCGGCCCAGGTGACGTCGAAGTCGGCAGCGGGCTTCTGGATCACCGAGTAGTAGGTGTCCTCCAGCGGGTCGAGCTCGGTCTGGAAACCGGCCTTGTCCCACGCCTGCTTCATCGCTGCCGCCTGCTTGTCGGAAACCGGCGTTCCACCCTGGTAGGTGAACTTGATCTTCACCGGCTTCGGCGCGTCACACTCGGCGAGCTTGGCCTTGGCTGCTTCCGCGTCACCCGTGTCCGGGATCTCGGCGAAGGCAGGGTTCTTCTCGTAGCCCGGAACCGCCGGGTTCACGACCGAGTAGGCCGCCTTGTAGGCACGTTCGCCACCACCCGCGTTGATCCAGGCAGTCTTGTCCGTTGCCAGCTTCAGCGCCTCACGGCAGGCCAGGTCCTTGAAGACCGGGGAGTTGAAGTTCGGCACGACGTAGTCGACGAAGGGCGACTCGACCTTGGTGTACAGGTCACCCGCCTCAGCGATACGGCTGTAGAACGTCGGCGGCATCCGCCGCTCGGTCACACCGAACTGGGCGTCACCCGACTTGGCGAGGAACTGCTCGTAGATGGTTTCCTCGGTGTCGCCCTCGCGGAACTCCCAGGTGTCGGGAAGCGCCTTCCGGATCGGGTCGGTCGCGGCGTCCCAGTTCTCGTTGCGGACGAACGTGCCGCCAGTGCCTTCGGTCCACTTGCCGTCCAGCTTGTACGGGCCGTTGGAGAAGATGACGTAGTTGTTCGCCTCACCCTTGTCCAGGTCCGCGCGGTACGGGTCGAGGTACCGCAGCGACGCGGCCGACTGGGCGAAGTCGGGCCACGGCTTCTTCATCCGGTAGGTGATGGTCTGGCCTTCGCAGGTGACCGCCTTGTCGAAGAACTCCTGGCCGGTCTTCTTGTAAGGGCCCTTGTACTGCGGCAGGCCATCCTCACCGGACGGGATGTCCAGGTAGGTGAACAAGTAGTTCGCCGGTCCGCCGATGATCACGTCGGTCGCGAAGTTGCGCGAGGCGCCGTAGGCGAAGTCCTCGCAGGTGATCGGCTTGCCGTCCTCCCACTTGACGTCGTCGCGGATCGTGAACTTCCAGACCTTGCCGTCTTCTTCCGAGGTGCCGACGCCCGTCGCGAGGTCCGGGACCGGAGTGGTGCCGACCTGGGTGTCGTTGCTGGCCGGGAAGGCCACCAGGCTGCGGTAGAAGAGCCGGCCCGAGTTGTTCAGGTCGCGACCGATGTACATCCGCTGCGGGTCCCAGTGCTCGGTGTTGCGCACGCCGTTGTAGAAGATCGCGTTGCCGCCAGCGGTCCCGGCATTGGTGGCGTTGCCATCGTTGCCATCGTTGCCACCGTTGTCGCCGTCGCCGTCACCGCCGCACGCGACTAGCGTGAAAGCTAGCGCCGCAGCCGCGAACGCGGCTAACGGTTTCTTGGTGATCGCCATTCAACTGTCTCCTATCTGGTGTTCGACGTCGGGATCCCCGACGCCGTCAGCACTCCGCCTCTCTGGTGGCGGAGCACCGGGTTCAGCGGTGTGTCTTCGGATCGAGGGCGTCCCGCGCCCCGTCACCGACCAAGTTGAACGCGACCACCGTGACGGCGAGCGCGATGCCCGGGATGAAGAAGTACGACGGGTCGGCACTGGTGTAGCTGACCGAGTCGGCGAGGATGTTGCCGAGCGTGGGTGTAGGGGGTTTGATCCCTACTCCGAGGAAGTTGAACGCAGCCTCCGCGGAGATGTAGGCCGGGACCAGCAGCGTGATGTAGACGAGGATCGGCGCCCAGACATTGGGCAGCACTTCCTTGAAGTACAGCCGGCTGCGCGAGGCGCCCATCAGTCGCGCTGCCTCGACGAACTCGCGTTCCCGGATGGAGAGCACCTGCCCGCGTACGACGCGCGCAACCGGGGGCCAGCCGAAGACGGCCAGGATCAGGATCACGTAGATCCCGTTGGCCCGGTCGCGATCCTCGAGCAGCCCGAGAAGCGGGAGATCTGCGACCTCGGTCCGGATCAGCAGGACCGCCGGTGCGGAGAGCGCGAGCAGCATCATGGTCTGCGGGAACGAGAGCGTGAGGTCGATCACGCGACCGACGGTGGCGTCGATAAAGCCTCCGGAGAAGCCCGAGATGATTCCCAGCACCACACCGATAACGACCGTGATGATCGTCCCGGTCAACGCGATCCCGAGCGACCAGGTGATCGCCAGCATCAGCCTTGAGAGCAGATCGCGTCCGGTGCTCGGATCAAGTCCGAGCGGGTGGTCCCAACTGGCACCGCCGAAACTGCCGTTCGGAATCCCGCCGAGGTCGGTATTGAGCAGGTCCTGGTGGAACTGGTACGGGTCGAGCACGCCGAACTTGACCAGGATCGGCGCCAGGATCGCGCAAAGCACGATCAGTGCCGTGAGCCCGAACGAGATCATCGAAAGCCTGTCGGCCCGGAATCGAGCCATCGCCAACTGCGTCGGGGACTTTCCAGCAACCGGATTGGCTTCGTCCTCCTGCGGCTCGGACGGGTCCATCTGACCCGTCAGATCTGCTGCCGAAAGAGTCACGACTACCTCTTCTTCCACTGGTTCCGAGCATGCGCCGCGGCAATCCTCCCGCGCCCAACCGACACTATGTGACCTGCGCCTCAGGAACGGCCTTCGACCGGTAACGATCTGGAAACGGCCGTGAACACCCTTTCTCAGTCCTCGGAACCCGATCTACGCACAAGAGCCCGGTACCGCCGAAGCGGTACCGGGCTCTCGTCGGCGGATTCAGGCGCCGGGGGCCTTTGCGCCGGGAGCGGCGGGCTTCGTGTCCACGCCGGCCTCCTTGCGCTGCTGGGCGGTGATCGGCGCCGGTGCGGCGGTTAACGGGTCGTAACCGCCGCCACTCTTCGGGAAGGCGATCACGTCGCGGATCGAGTCGGCGCGAGCCAGCAGGGCGCAGATCCGGTCCCAGCCGAGCGCGAGTCCACCGTGCGGCGGCGCGCCGTAAGCGAAGGCCTCGAGCAGGAAGCCGAACTTCTCCTCCGCCTCGGCCTCGCCGATCCCCATCACCTCGAACACCCGTTTCTGGATGTCCTCACGGTGGATCCGGATGGACCCGCCACCGATCTCGTTGCCGTTGCAGACGATGTCGTAGGCCCAGGCAAGGGAGTTGCCGGGGTCGGTGTCGAAGGTCTCCAGGTCCTTCGGCGAGGTGAACGCGTGGTGCACCGCCGTCCAGGCACCGCTGCCGACGGCCACGTCACCGGACGCGGTCGCGTCGTCAGCCGGCTCGAAGAGCGGAGCGTCGACGACCCAGAGGAAGCTCCAGGCGCTCTCGTCGATGAGGCCTCCGCGACGCCCGATCTCCAGCCGTGCTGCACCGAGGAGCGCCCGGGACGACTTCACGGGACCCGCGGCGAAGAAGATGCAGTCCCCCGGGTTCGCGCCCACGTGCGCAGCCAGCCCGCCGACCTCTGCGTCGGAGAGGTTCTTCGCGACCGGTCCGCCCAGGGTGCCGTCCTCGGTGACGAGGACGTAGGCCAGGCCCTTCGCCCCGCGCTGCTTGGCCCACTCCTGCCACGCGTCCAGCTGCTTGCGGGGCTGGCTGGCTCCTCCCGGCATCACCACTGCGCCGACGTACTGCGCGTTGTCCGGGGAGAAGACGCGGAAGGTCGTGTTCTTGAAGTACTCGGTGCACTCGACCAGCTCCAGGCCCATCCGCTGGTCCGGCTTGTCGGACCCGAAGCGGCGCATGGACTCCGCATAGGTCAACCGGGGCAGGGGGGTCGGGACGTCGTACCCGATCAGCGCCCAGAGAGCGACCAGGATCTCCTCGGTCAGGGCGATCACGTCGTCCTGGTCGACGAAGCTCATCTCGAGGTCGAGCTGGGTGAACTCCGGCTGCCGGTCGGCGCGGAAGTCCTCGTCCCGGTAGCACCGGGCGATCTGGTAGTAGCGCTCCATGCCGGCGACCATCAGCAGCTGCTTGAACAGCTGCGGGCTCTGCGGCAGCGCGTACCAGTTCCCCGGCGCCAGGCGTGCCGGCACCAGGAAGTCACGGGCGCCTTCGGGGGTCGACCGGGTCAGTGTCGGGGTCTCGATCTCGACGAAGTCGTGCCCGGCCAGGACGTCGCGGGCCGCCTTGTTGACCTTGCTGCGCAACCGCAGGGCGGCGTTCGGTCCCGGGCGACGCAGGTCGAGGTAGCGGTGCTTGAGGCGGGCCTCCTCGCCGACCTCCACGTGCTCGTCGATCGGGAACGGCAGCGGAGCCGCCTCGCTGAGCACCACGATCTCGGTGCCCACGACCTCGATCGCGCCGGTGGCGACGTTCGGGTTCACGTTCTTCTGATCACGGGCCACGACCTCGCCGACGACCTTGAGGCAGAACTCGTTGCGCAGCCGCCCCGCGACCGCCTCGTCGCGGATGACGACCTGGACGACGCCACTGGCCTCGCGCAGGTCGATGAACGCCACGCCTCCGTGGTCGCGGCGGCGCGCGACCCATCCGGCGAGGGTGACGGTCTGGCCGACGTGCTCGGCGCTGAGGGCGCCGGCGTCGTGGGTGCGGATCACTACTTCTCCTCGTTGTTGCTGCTGCTCGTCGAGACAGTCGGTCTGACGTCGTGCTCGGGAGGCGTCCAGGACGCCGGGTCGATCGCGGTCTGGTCGCCGGTGCGGATGTCCTTCAGCTGCGGGCTCTCCCCCGCCTCGGTCGCCGGGAACAGCACGTACGGGATGCCCCGGCGCTCGGCGTACCGGATCTGCTTGCCGAACTTCTGCGCCGTGGCAGCCACTTCACAGGGGATGCCGTTGCTGCGCAAACGGGTCGCGAGGGCATCGCTGGCAGCGCGGCTCTCCTCGTCGGTGAGAGCGACCAGGACGACGCTGGGCACCGAGCGGTCCGCGGTCAACCCGTCGGCCACCAGGGTCACGATGACCCGGGACAGGCCCAGGGAGATCCCGACACCGGGATAGGTCGTCCGGCCGTCGGAGGCCAGTCGGTCGTACCGCCCGCCCGAGCAGATCGAGCCCAGCTGCTCGTAGCCCGCCAGGCGGGTCTCGAAGACAGTGCCGGTGTAGTAGTCGAGGCCACGGGCGATGCGCAGGTCGGCGACCACGTCGACGCCCTCGATCCCCTGGCAGCCCTCGACCACGCGCGCCAGCTCGTCGACACCCTCGGCGAGCAGCGGGTGCGAGATCCCCAGCGCCTCCACCTGCGCCACGAACGAGGTGTCCGGAGTCCGGATCTCCGCCAGCGCGAGGACGGCACGGGCGACGTCCGGCGCGGCGCCGACCTCGGTGACCAGCAGCTCGGCGATCTTGTCGGCCGGGACCTTGTCGAGCTTGTCGACGACGCGCATCGCTGCTTCCGGGTCCTCGATCCCTGCGCCGCGGTAGAAACCCTCGAGCACCTTGCGGTTGTTGATCTGCAGGGTCGCCCGCGGGATCGGCAGCACGGCCAGCGCTTCCGCCATCACCCGGGCGACCTCGATGTCGTGGTGGAACGGCAGCTCGCCCTGGCCGACCACGTCGATGTCGGCCTGGGTGAACTCGCGGAACCGCCCCTGCTGCGGCCGCTCGCCGCGCCACACCTTCTGGATCTGGTAGCGCCGGAACGGGAAGTCGAGCTTGCCGGCGTTCTCCAGGACGTAGCGCGCAAAGGGAACAGTGAGATCGAAGTGCAGGCCCAGACCCGAGTCGTCGCCGACGTCACCGGCTTGCAGCCTCCGCAGGACGTAGACCTCCTTGGAGGTCTCGCCCTTGCTGAGCAGCTGGTCGAGCGGCTCGACCGCGCGGGTCTCGATGTTCGCGAACCCGTGCAGCTCGAAGACCCGCATCAGCTCGGCGATCACCTGGGTCTCGACGAAGCGCTGCGCGGGCAGGAGCTCGGGATAACCGCTCAGCGACGTGGGCTTCCCGGCCATCACAGACCCCGGGTGACCGGCGGCACGCCCGGGGGGCCGGCAGCCTCGTCGACCAGGTCCAGCAGGAACGGGTTGGTCGCGCGCTCCTGACCGATCGAGGTCTGCTCACCGTGCCCCGGGAGCACGACGATGTTGTCCCGCAGGGTCAGCACCTTCTCGCGCAGGCTGCGCAGCATCGTCGGGTGGTCGCCACCGGGCAGGTCGGTGCGGCCGATCGAACCGGCGAAGAGCAGGTCGCCGGAGAAGAGGATCTCGGCGACGTCCTGCTCGGCGTACTGCGTGCGGAAGACGACCGAGCCCGCCGTGTGGCCCGGCGTGTGGTCGACCAGGAACTCCAGCCCGGCCAGGGTGAGCGTCTGGCCGTCGGTGAGCTCCTCGACCCGGTCCGGCTCGGCGAACTCGTACTTGCCGCCGAGCATCATCGCGGTCGTCTCCGCAGACATGCCCGCCATCGGGTCGGCCAGCAGGTGCCGGTCGTTCGGATGGATGTACGCGGTGGCGTCGTAGGTACCGGCGACCGGAGCGACGGACCACATGTGGTCGACGTGCCCGTGGGTGACCAGGACCGAGACGGGCTTGAGTCCGTGCTCCCGGACGACGGCCTCGACCCCCGGGCCGGCGTCCTTGCCCGGGTCGATCACCACGCACTCGGCGCCCGGCGCGGTAGCCACGACGTAGCAGTTGGTTCCCCACGGTCCGGCCGGAAAGCCTGCGATCAGCACTGAATCTCTCCTGCTCCGGGGGTGGACGAACGGCCCCCAGCCTACTGTCCCCGTACGGCGGGCACGCCCGCGCCTTCTCATGGCTACGATGAAGCCCGCAGCAGGTGCTCCAGGAGCCCGGCGCACGACTCAGCCAGGCCAGACGAAGGGGTCAGTAGTGACCGCGCAGGGCAAGGAACCCGACAGCTTCGGACGCGTCGACCCGGACGGGACCGTGTACGTCCGCATCGGCGACGAGGAGCGTGTCGTCGGGCAGTACCCGGAAGGTACGCCGGAGGAGGCGCTGGCGTTCTACACCAAGCGCTACGAGGGACTTGCGTTCGAGGTCCAGCTCCTCGAGCAGCGCGTCCGGGCCGGCGCACTGTCTCCCGACGAGGCCACCGGGTCGATCAAGCGGGTCGCCGACCAGCTCGTGGAACCGCACGCCGTCGGCGACATCACCGCCTTGGTCGCCCGCCTGAACGCTCTCAAGCCCGTGATCGGGATGCAGCGCGAGAAGCGCCGCGCGGAGCGGTCCAAGCGGGTCGAGGAGTCGAGGACCCGCAAGGACGCGATCGTCGCCGAGGCCGAGAAGATCGCCGCCGGAACCGATTGGCGCAACGGTGCGAACCGGCTGCGTGACCTGCTTGCGGAGTGGAAGGAGCTCCCCCGCCTGGAGAAGGCTGCCGACGACGAGCTCTGGCACCGCTTCTCCGGCGCCCGGACGACGTACACCCGGGCCCGCAAAGCACACTTCGCCGTCGTCTCCGAGCAGCGTGACGGCGCTCGAGCCGTCAAGGAACGTCTTGCCCAGGAGGCCGAGGCGCTCGCCGACTCGACCGACTGGGGCGGCACCGCGGTGAAGTACCGCACCTTGATGGCCGACTGGAAGGCAGCCGGACCCGCGCCCAAGGACGTCGACGACGCCTTGTGGAAGCGTTTCCGCGGCGCCCAGGACACGTTCTTCGGCGCCCGTGACGCGGCCAACGCCGAGCTGGACCAGGAGTTCGCCGCCAACGCGGAGGTCAAGCTGGCGATCCTGGTCGAGGCCGAGGCGCTGCTGCCGGTCACCGACCTCGCCGCGGCGAAGAAGGCGTTCCGGGAGATCTCCGAGCGGTGGGACGCCGCCGGCAAGGTGCCCCGTGACCAGATGAAGTCCCTGGAGGGCCGGATCCGCAAGGTCGAGCAGGAGATCCGCGGCCTCGAGGACGACCAGTGGAAGAAGTCCGACCCCGAGAAGTCGGCCCGCGCTGACGGGATGATCGGCCAGCTGCAGGACGCGATCGCGAAGATCGAGAGCGACCTGGCGAAGGCACAGGCGTCGGGAGACGCCCGCAAGGTCAAGGACCTCGAGGAGAACCTGGCCTCGCGCCGGTCGTTCCTGGAGATGGCGGAGAAGGCAGCGGCGGAGTTCCACTGATCAAGGACGCAGCAGCGTCCTCGATCAGTGGGTGACGCGGTAGGCGTCGAAGACGCCGTCGATGGACCGCACTGCCTTCAGGATCGCGCCCAGGTGCTTGGGGTCACCCATCTCGAAGGTGAACTTGCTCTTCGCCACGCGGTCGCGGCTCGTGTTCAACGAGGCCGAGAGGATGTTCACGTGCTGGTCCGAGAGGACCAGGGTGATGTCGGAGAGCAGCCGGGCCCGATCAAGGGCCTCGACCATGATCTGCACCAGGAACGTCGACGTGGCGGTCGGAGCCCACTCGACCTCGATCAGCCGCTCGGGCTGGCCGAGCAGCGAGGACGCGTTGGTGCAGTCCTTGCGGTGTACCGAGACCCCGGAGCCGCGGGTGACGAACCCGAGGATGTCGTCGCCGGGGACCGGCGTACAGCACTTCGCGAGCTTGACCAGGACGTCCGAGGCACCCAGGACGATGACGCCCGAGTCGCCGGTGCTCTTCTGCGCGCGGCGGGGGCGGGTGATCGTGACGGTCTCGGCCAGGTCCTCCGCGGCACCGTCGGCGCCGCCGAAGATGTCGATGACCTTGCGGACCACGGCCTGGGCTCCGAGGTTGCCCTCCCCGACGGCGGCGTAGAGGGCGGAGACGTCCGCCAGCCGCAGCTCGTGCGCCACCTGGGTCAGCGAGTCGTGGGTCATCACGCGCTTGAGGGAAACACCCTCCTTGCGCATCAGCTTCGCGATCTGGTCCTTCCCCTGCTCGATCGCTTCCTCGCGGCGCTCCTTGGTGAACCAGTGCCGGATCTTGCTGCGCGCCCGCGGTGACTTCACGAAACCGAGCCAGTCCCGGCTCGGGCCCGCGGTCGGCGACTTCGAGGTGAAGACCTCGACCACGTCGCCGTGCTCGAGCTGGGACTCCAACGGGACGAGCCGACCGTTGACCCGGGCGCCGATGGTGTGGTGGCCGACCTCGGTGTGGACGGCGTACGCGAAGTCGATCGCGGTCGAGCCGATGGGCAGGCCGATCACGTCACCGCGCGGGGTGAAGACGTACACCTCGGCGGCGTTGATCTCGAAGCGGAGCGACTCCAGGAACTCGCCCGGATCCTCGACCTCGTTCTGCCAGTCCAGGAGCTGACGGACCCAGGGCATGTCGCTGGACGCCGTCTCCGCGAGCGACTTGTCGGTGTCGACCCCGGCACGCACTTCTTCCTTGTACTTCCAGTGCGCAGCGACCCCGTACTCCGCGCGCCGGTGCATCGCGAAGGTCCGCACCTGCATCTCGACGGCCTTGCCCTCGGGGCCGATGACGGTCGTGTGCAGGGACTGGTACATGTTGAACTTCGGCATCGCCACGAAGTCCTTGAACCTCCCCGGGATCGGGTTCCAGCGGTTGTGGAGGACCCCCAGGACGCCGTAGCAGTCGGGGTCGCTGTCGACCAGGATCCGGATCCCGACGAGGTCGTAGATGTCGGTGAACTCACGGCCGCCGTGAATCATCTTCTGGTAGATCGAGTAGTAGTGCTTCGGTCGGCCCGTCACCCTGGCCTTGATCTTGGCGGCCTTGAGATCGTTCTCGACGCCGTCGATCACCTGGCGCATGAACTGGTCCCGGGAGGGCGAGCGCTCGGCCACCATCCGGACGATCTCGTCGTAGATCTTGGGGTGCAGGGTGGCGAAGGCCAGGTCCTCGAGCTCCCACTTGATCGTGTTCATGCCGAGCCGGTGCGCGAGCGGGGCGAAGATCTCGAGGGTCTCGCGCGACTTCCGGTCCTGGGTCTCGGCCTTGACGTAACGCAGCGTCCGCATGTTGTGCAGCCGGTCCGCGAGCTTGATGACCAGGACCCGGATGTCCTTGCTCATCGCGACGATCATCTTTCGGATCGTCTCGGACTGGGCCGAGTCGCCGTACTTGACCTTGTCGAGCTTGGTGACACCGTCGACGAGGAGCGCGACCTCCTCGCCGAAGTCCTTGCGCAGCTGGTCCAGGGTGTAGGGGGTGTCCTCGACGGTGTCGTGGAGCAGCGAGGCGACCAGGGTCGGCTCGGTCATGCCGATATCCGCCAGGATCGTCGTCACCGCGAGCGGGTGCGTGATGTACGGATCGCCGCTCTTGCGCATCTGGCCCCGGTGGTGGAGCTCCGCGGTTGCGTAGGCCCGCTCCAGCAGGGCGAGGTCTGCCTTCGGGTGGTTGGCCCGTACGGCGCGGAACAGCGGCTCGAGCTCCGGGTTCCCGGCCTGCTTGCTGGTGCCGATCCGGGCGAGCCGGGCGCGGACACCCCGCCCGCTGTTGATCATCGACGTCGACAAGGTGGTCGGCGCGTTCACCGGAGCGGGAGCCGGCTCCGCGTCAGGCACGGGAGCGGGATCGGGCAGCGGCGCACCCGGCACCGCGTCCGAGACCACCCGTTCCTCCGCCATTCGTTCAGTCTAGGGCGTCGGCCGGAGCACGTACGTCGAGATCAGAGCGTCCGGAGCGCGCGGAGCGGCAGTCGGCCCAGACCGTCGCGCCCACGCAGGAACCCGAGCTCCAGCAGGACCGCTAACGCGTGGACCGTGGCATCGGCGTGCTCGACCAGCGTCCGGGTGGCCGCGGCCGTGCCGCCGGTGGCCAGGACGTCATCGACGAGCAGCACCCGATCCCCTGCCTGCAAGGCATCGGTGTGCATCTCCAGTGTCGCCTCGCCGTACTCGAGGGAGTAGCTGACCGAGAAGGACTGCGCGGGCAGCTTGCCCGCCTTCCGCACCGGCACGAACCCGACGCCGAGGGCGAGGGCGACCGGGGCGCCCAGGATGAACCCCCGGGCCTCCATCCCGATGACCTTGTCCACGACGGTGGCCCCGGACTCGTCCCGCCCGGCGGCCGCCAGCGCCTCCACGACCGCGGTGAACGCGTCGTGGTCGGCGAGCAGGGGCGTGATGTCCTTGAACAGCACCCCCGGCTTCGGGAAGTCGGGGATGTCGCGGACCAGGGAGTCGAAGTACTCCTCGATGCCGTGCCTGGTCACTTGCCGCGCTTCGACCGCGGCTGCTTGGTCGGCTGGGGACGGTGCGCCGAACCCGACGGCGCGACCGGGGACTTGGTCTCGGGAACGACCCGGCCGGAGCCGGTGGCGGTCGGACGGGAGGTGGGAGCCTGGAACGGCGCCGCTGCCCGCGGCGCGCCCTCCTCGCCTTCCTCGGGGGCGTCGACGACCGGCATGTCCTCGGTGAAGACCGGGACGTCGGCGTACTTGTCGATGTCACGACGAGACCGCGCCTTGGCCCTGGCGTCCTGCTTCGTGACCTCCCGCTCGCCCGATTTCAGGTGGACCAGCAGCGGGGTCGCGATGAAGACCGAGGAGTAGAGACCCACGGCCATACCGACGAAGAGCGAGAGCGCGAGGTCCTTCAACGAGCCCGCGCCGAGGCCGAACACCGAGACGTAGAGGAGCGCACCCACGGGGAGGAGCGCGACGATCGAGGTGTTGATCGAGCGGACCAGCGTCTGGTTGACCGCCAGGTTCGCCAGCTCGGCGTACGTACGGCGGCTACGTCCGAGGTCGCGGGTGTTCTCGCGGACCTTGTCGAAGACCACCACGGTGTCGTAGAGCGAGAAGCCCAGGATCGTCAGCAGCCCGGTGACGGTTGCCGGGGTGACCTCGAACCCGGACAACGCGTAGATGCCGACGGTGATGATGATGTCGTGGACGAGGGCTGCGAGCGCGGCCACCGACATCTTCCACTCGCGGAAGTACCCCCAGATGAAGAGCACGACCAGGATCAGGAAGACGACCAGACCGGTGATCGCACGATCGGCGACCTGCTCACCCCAGCTCGCGCCGATCTCCGTGGTGGAGACATCGCCGGGCTGGATCCCCATCTTCTCGACGATCGCCTCGCGCACCGTGATGGTGTCCGCGTTCGACATCGACTCGGTGCGGATCCGGATGAACTGCTCGCCGGACGTGGCCTTGGGCGAGGCAGCCTCCTCGATACCGGTGTCCTGGACCACCCGGATGAGCTCGTCGACACCGTCCTGGTTCATCTGATCGGCCGGCAACGAGACCGAGATCTCGACCCCGCCCTCGAACTCGATACCGAGGTTGAGGTTGTTGACCAGGAGACCGCCGAGCGAGATCGCGACGATGACGCCGGAGATCGCGTACCAGAGCCACTTGCGACCGATGAAGTCGACCGAGGTGGTTCCGTCGTAGAGCGCGTTGCCGAGCCTGCTGAACTTGCCCATCAGGCGGTCCCTCCTCGGGTTCCGGCCAGCGCGTACTCGGGCCGGTCGTCGATGCCGAGCGTCTCGGGGGACAGCCCGGAGAGGCGGTGCCCGGTGTTGAAGAACTTCTTCTTGGCCAGCAGCGTCACGGCCGGCTTGGTGAACCAGAAGAAGACCACGATGTCGATCAGGGTGGTGATGACCAGGGCGAAGGCGAAGCCCCGGACCACTCCGATCGCGAAGATGTAGAGCACGATGCCGGCCAGCAGCGAGACCGCGTCGGCCGCCAGGCAGGTGTTCCGCGCGCGGATCCAGGCCGCCTCGACCGCGACCCGCATCGACTTGCCGTCACGCATCTCGTCCCGGATGCGCTCGAAGTAGACGATGAAGGAGTCCGCGGTGATACCCACCGCCACGATGATGCCGGCGATGCCGGGCAGCGTGAGGGTGAAGTTCGCGGCCTGGGCCAGGACCAGGACCGTGGCGTAGGTGATGCCCGCCGCCACGAACAGCGAGGCGATCACCACCAGACCGAGACCTCGGTAGTACAGCAGGCAGTAGAGCATCACGATGATCAGGCCGATGACACCGGCGAGGACACCCGCCGAGAGCTGATCACCCGCCAGCGAGGGGCCGATCTGCTCCACGGCCGGCCGGTCCTCGAACTGGATCGGCAGGGCGCCGTACTTCAGCGAGTTCGCGAGCATGGTCGCCGACTCCTGGGTGAACCCGCCGCTGATCTCGGCCTGGCCGTTGTTGATGATGCCGTTGAAGCCGGCGTTCGAGATGACCTTGCCGTCCAACGCGATCGCGAACTGGCCCTGGGTGATGTTGGCCGGGTACGCCGTGAACTGGCCGGTGCTGTTGAAGAGGTCGCGGCTGACCTTCGCGAAGTCGGCGACCGGACGGGCGTCACCGTCGCTGCTCTTCAGCTCGAGGTTGACGACCCAGGCGGCCTGGTTCTGCGGGATGCCCGCGGAGGCCGACTTCAGCGAGGTGCCCTCCACGACGGCGTAGGAAAGCAGGAACTTGGTGCCTTCCTCGTCGCAGGTGATGAGCGGTCGGTTCGCGTTGTCCACGACCGGGGCGCTCTCGTCCCCCTCTTCTGGGCAGGTGTACTTGAGGAAGGCTTCGGTGTAGGTCTCGCAGTCTCCGGCGGCGTTCTCGAAACCCTTGCCCGGAGCCTTGGCCCAGGCAATGGCGTTCTCGACCCGGGTCTTCTCGTCGGTGGGCGGCAGCGGCGAGACGCCGGTGTCGCCGGGCTTGGCGACCTCGCACCCGCCCGCCGCCGGTTCGTCGGCCAGTCGCGGAGCGGGGCGCGGCGCGGGCGTCGCGGTCGGGCTGCTCTGCGGGGTGACCGCGGTGGTCGGGGACGGGGTCGGGGCGGGGGTCCCGGTGGCACCCGGCGAGGGCGTCGCCGACGGTGTGGTCGTGATCGGGAGGCCGTTGGCGACCATGGCCACGATCCGGAACCGGAGCTGGGCGGTCTGCTTGACCACGTCGACGAGCTCGGTCGCGTCCTCGCCGGGGATCTCGACCACGATGTTGCGGTTGCCCTGGACATTGACGTCGGCCTCGACGACACCGCTGCCGTTGACCCGGGAGTCGATGATGCCCTTGGCCTCGTCGAGCTGGCTCTTGGTCACGTCGCCGGAGTCGTTGTCGGCCGTCAGCGTGATCCGGGTGCCGCCCTCGAGGTCGAGGCCGAGCTTCGGCTTCCAGGAGTCACCCAGCGCCGCGAGGCCGTAGAGCACCCCGATCGAGATGAAGAAGATCAGCAGGGTGCGTCCCGGTCGGGACGTCTTCTTTGCCACGGTCCAGCGTCTCCTCAGTCTTCGGGGTGGTGCTTGTCGGCGGGCGGCGCCTCGGTCTGGTCCACCGGCTCCGGCGCACGTCGTACGACGACCTGGCGGGCGACCGTGATCACGGTTCCCTCGGCGATCTCCAGGCCGACCCGGTCGTCAGCGATCGAACGGACGGTGCCGAAGATACCTGCGGACAGGATCACCTCGTCACCGATCTCGATCTCGGACTGGAGCTCGGCCACCCGGCGCTGCTGCCGCCGTACCGATCGCGTCATCAGCCACCACAGACCCACCAGGGCGACCAGGAACACCACGAACTGCAGTTCTGGGGGCACGGGTCAGGACTCTCGGTTCGACGTCAGGTTCGGGCGACGGCATCGGCCGTAAGGAGCAGGCTGCGCCACGCCGACGAAGTGTAACGGGAAGCACACCGCTCCCCGGACCCTGGCCACGCCTGACGTGCTGGTCAGGCTCCGAAGAGCGTGCCCTCGTCGGAGAACGGAGCCGCTGGCGGCACCGCCAGGCCGAGATGGGTCCACGCCGCCGCCGTCGCCACCCGCCCGCGTGGGGTCCGGGCAAGCATCCCGCAGCGGACCAGGAACGGCTCCGCGACCTCCTCGACCGTCTCCCGCTCCTCGCCCACAGCGACCGCGAGGGTGCTCAACCCGACCGGGCCACCGCCGAATCGCCGGCAGAGTGCATCGAGCACCGACCGGTCGAGGCGGTCCAGGCCTGACTCATCGACCTCGAAGAGGTCCAGCGCACGACGGGCGATCTCCCGGGTGACCACCCCGTCGGCCCGGACCTGCGCGTAGTCCCGGACGCGGCGGAGCAGCCGGTTCGCGATCCGGGGGGTGCCGCGGGAGCGGGATGCGATCTCTGCGGTTCCCTCCGCCAGCGCCTCGACGTCGAGCAGCCCCGCGGAGCGGGTGACGATCTGGTCGAGCTCCTCGGCCGCGTAGAACTCCAGGTGGCCGGTGAAGCCGAACCGGTCGCGCAGCGGCCCTGGAAGGAGCCCGGCCCGGGTGGTCGCCCCGACGAGGGTGAACGGGGGGATCTCGAGCGGGATGGCTGTTGCGCCGGGGCCCTTGCCGATCACCACGTCGACCCGGAAGTCCTCCATCGCGAGGTAGAGCATCTCCTCGGCCGGCCGGGACATCCGGTGGATCTCGTCGACGAAGAGGACGTCGCCCTCGGTGAGCCCCGACAGGATCGCGGCGAGGTCGCCGGCATGGGTGATCGCCGGACCGCTCGTCAGGCGCAGGGGCGCCGCCATCTCCGCGGCGATGATCATCGCCAGCGTCGTCTTGCCGAGCCCGGGCGGACCGGAGAGGAGCACGTGGTCGGAGGTCCGGCCGCGAGTACGCGCAGCTTGGAGGACCAAGGAGAGCTGTTCACGGACCCGCTCCTGGCCGATCACCTCATCGAGGGTCCTGGGCCGCAGAGCGGCCTCGACCACCCGTTCGTCGGCGTCGGCATCAGGCTGCAGACCAGTTCGAGCGGCACGCTGCTCCAGGAACTCACGCTCGGCTTCTTCCAGGGCAGCCTGGATCGAGGAGTCGCCCCCGCGCGCTGCGTCGCTCATGACCGGCTCAAGGACTGCAGGGCGAGGCGGAGCAACCGCGCGACGTCCGGCGTGGACATGGTGTCGGCCTCACCGGTGACCGCGGCGATCGCACGGTCGGCCTCTTTGCCCGACCACCCCAGCCCGACGAGGCCACCGTGCACCTGGGACTGCCAGCCGCTGGTGGCTCCAGCACCGAGGACGGCACCAGCCACCGGCGTCGCGCCCGGGGCACCGATCCGGTCGCGGAGCTCCAAGATGATCCGCTGGGCCCCCTTCTGCCCGACGCCGGGCACGGCTGTGAGGGTCTTGACGTCGTCGGACCGGACCGCTCGCCGGATCGCCTCCGGATCAAGGACGGCCAACATCGCCTGGGCTAGCTTGGGCCCGACCCCGCTGGCTGTCTGGACGAGCTCGAACATCTGCTTCTCGTCGTCGTTGGCGAACCCGAAGAGCGTCAGCGAGTCCTCCCGGACCACCATGCTGGTCGGCACGGTCGCCTCGGCCCCAGCACTGAGGGCAGCCAGGGTGTTCGGGGTGCAGTGCACCAGCAGGCCCACTCCACCGACCTCGATCACGGCTGAGGTCAGGTCGAGTCCGGCGACCGTGCCGCGAACGAACGCAATCATCGTGCTGCTCCTACGCGCGTCGCCTGCGCAGCCGCAGCAGCCTGGATGCGGTTGGACGTGGGCCCACGCCAGATGTGGCAGATCGCCAGCGCCAGCGCGTCGGCAGCGTCGGCGGGCTTGGGGACGGACTCAAGTCGGAGCAACCGTGCCACCATCGCCCCGACCTGCGCCTTGTCCGCGCGCCCGTTGCCGGTGACCGCAGCCTTGACCTCGCTCGGGGTGTGCATCGTGACGGGGATGCCGCGAGCAGCCGCGGCGACCAGGGCCAGGCCGCTGACCTGTGCCGTGCCCATCACGGTGCGGACGTTGGACTGCGCGAAGACGCGCTCTACCGCGATCGCATCGGGCTGCACCGTGTCGATCCAGGTCTCGATGCCCCGGGAGACCAGGAGCAACCGGTCCTCGATCGGAAGGTCGGTCGTGGTCCGCACCACCCCCACCTCGACCAGGCTCAGCGGGCGGCCGATGCCTCCGTCGACCACACCGACACCGCAACGGGTCAGGCCGGGGTCGATGCCGAGAACACGCATGAGAATCCTTCGTCGAACGAACGTATGTTCTAACGAACGCTAGCCGACGGGGATCCGCTCGCGGGACTGCGACACGCGACGAACCTCCGGGCTCAAGGCGAGCCCGGAGTCTCGCCGGCGTCAGCTGCAGTCGTAGGGAGTTTGTTTCGTGTCACCGTTCGCCAGTTTGACGAAGGCGCTTCCGCAGAGTCGGTAAGAGTCCCCGAACGGGATCGTGGCCAACTTGCTCGTATTCAGAATGACAGAACGGTTCTCGCCGAGATGGATCTCGGCCAGTGCTGTCGCTCGGTCGAATTCACCTGCCGGGAGTACCCAGCAGTCGACCTGGGTAAAGACGTTGTTGCCGTAGCCGGCGGAGGTCACAGGCTGCGCCTGGCCGGACAACTTGATCGTCGTGTCGTAGGTGATGGGATTGACGTTCTTGACTTCGAAGGCACACCTGGCCTTGACGTCTTGGTTGCTGACGGTCAGCACCTTGGCTCCCGCTGCTGCCCAGGCTGCTTGCGGAACCAGCAGGATCGCAAGGCCAAGCCCGATTGCGGCGTAGGCACGCCGCATCCCGCGTTTGCGGGCTCGATGTTTCGCCATTTTCTCTCCTCAGAAAACAGTCGCAGCGTCTGTGCGACTCCTTCTGCTCAACGAGAATGCGACGAGGTGGATACGCGACTAACAGATGAACTTTGCCGGTCCGGAGTGCCGAACCGGGAGCAACATGGACAGGGGGGACACCCGCGCCCGTCGGAACGCCGTCAGGCGTCGAGTGCCGCCATGATCTCGTCGGAGATGTCGAAGTTCGCGAAGACGTTCTGCACGTCGTCCAGGTCCTCGAGGGCATCGACGAGGCGGAGCACCTTGGCGGCGCCGTCCTCGTCGAGCTCGACCTGCATCGAGGGGACGAAGCTGGCGTCCGCCGAGTCGTAGTCGATCCCGGCCGACTGCAGCGCGGTCCGGACCTCGACGAGGTCCGTCGCCTGGCTGACGACCTCGAACGCGCCCTCCAGGTCGTTGACGTCCTCGGCACCGGCGTCCATCGTCGCTTCGAGGACGTCGTCCTCGGTGACCGTGCGGCCGTCCTGATCGCTCGGCACGATCACGATGCCCATCCGGTGGAACAGGTAGGAGACCGAGCCCGGGTCGGCCAGCGAACCGCCGTTGCGCGTCATGGCGGTGCGGACCTCCATCGCGGCACGGTTCTTGTTGTCGGTCAGGCACTCGATCAGCAGCGCCACGCCGTTCGGGCCGTAGCCCTCGTACATGATCGTGGTGTAGTCGGCGCCGCCCGCCTCAGCACCCGACCCGCGCTTGACCGCGCGATCGATGTTGTCGTTGGGGACCGAGGACTTCTTCGCCTTCTGGACGGCGTCGTACAGCGTCGGGTTGCCGGTGAGGTCTCCTCCGCCCATGCGCGCAGCGACCTCGATGTTCTTGATCAACTTGGCGAACATCTTGCCGCGCTTGGCGTCGATCGCGGCCTTCTTGTGCTTCGTGGTCGCCCACTTGGAGTGGCCGGACATCAGCCCACCTTCCTGTCCAACGCTGCGGTTCCTGCGTGTGCGGTCACCAGGTCGACGAAGACCTGGTGGATGCGACGGTCGCTGCCCACCTCGGGGTGGAAGGACGTCGCCATCAGCGGTCCCTGGCGAACCGCGACGATCCTACCTGCGGCCGGCCCGGTGGCGATCCGGGCGAGCACCTCCACGGAGACCCCGATCTCCTCGACCCAGGGAGCCCGGATGAAGACCGCGTGCACCGGGCCCTGCAGCCCGGCGAAGTCGAGGTCGCCCTCGAAGGAGTCGACCTGGCGTCCGAACGCGTTGCGCCGCACCGTGATGTCCAGGCCGCCGAGCGTCTCCTGGTCAGCGGTCCCGTCCGCGATCCGGTCGGCGAG
Organism: Marmoricola sp.; assembly: GCA_046598495.1. GTDB lineage: Bacteria > Actinomycetota > Actinomycetes > Propionibacteriales > Nocardioidaceae > Marmoricola. The sequence continues at coordinate 50,130 of JBKJIR010000073.1, forward strand.
CATGATCATCCCGGCGCAGGTGCCGAAGGTCGGCATCCCGCCGCGGATCCGCTCCTGGAGCGGCTCGAAGAGGTCGAAGGAGCGGGCGAGCTTGAACATGGTGGTGCTCTCCCCGCCGGGGATCACGAACCCGTCGCAGCGCTCCAGCTCCTCAGGACGTCGTACGGCGAGCGCGGGTACGCCGAGGCCGGCGAGCGTGTCCAGGTGCTCGCGGACGTCGCCCTGGAGGGCGAAGACACCGATCGTCGGAGTGGACACGCCTGCATTCTTCCAGGCTGCCGCTCAGCCGCAGAGGCTGACCACCGCGACGGTGTAGGTACGGGTGTTGGAGGCCGCCGACGTCCACGTCGTCGAGCCGAAGTTCCGGTTCGCCCGCACCCACGAGGTTCCTCCGCTGATGGCCGACGTGATGGTCGCGCTCGTGCCCGCCACCGTCGTGGTCGAGGCGCCGCCGGCTCCGTAGTGCAGCGTGTAGCTCGTTGCCCCGGCGACGGCCGCCCAGTTGAACTGGACCGAGAGCACACCCAGGCCCCCGCAGGTGAAGGTCGCCGGGACTGCGATGGTCCCGGCCGTGAAGGTCGTCCCGGTGATCGACACCGCGTTCGTCCACGGCGCAGCCCAGGCTCCCGCGACCTGCCCCGGTCCCAGCACCGCGAGCACCGCTCCGGCAGTCACCAGCACGGGACGCTGAGCCACGTGCCGCCGGCGCCGTCGGTGCTTTCGCCCCGGCGGGCCGGGGCCGGCACCCCGGTCGCCCCGCCCGAGGAGCAGCAGCAGGATCGTCACCAGGCAGCCCAGGAGGCCGAGTCCGACGGGGTGGGTGACGAGGGCCACCAAGCGGCCCAACCAGGGCAGGTGCCCCACCACCCGGTACGCCGAGGCGACCCGGTACCGCTCACTGTCCGCGGCGGTGTTCGCATCGCCCTTCAGGGTGAGCTCGGCGGTGTCCCCGTCACGCTCCAGGCCGACCACCCGGTGGGTGACCCGGGCGCCGCCTGCCGTCCGGACGCAGACGATGTCCCCCACCCGGACCTGCGACGCCGTCACCTCCTCGACGAGGACCAGCGTGCTCGTGGTCAGGGTCGGCGCCATCGACCCGGAACGCAGGAAGACCGGGCGGACCCCTGCGGCGAACCCGATCAGGGTCGCCACCAGGGCGAGGCCGCCGAGGACGGCGACCACCGTCAGCAACCGGTCCGACAGGCGCCGAACAGTGGACATCAGCTCACGTCCGAGGTGCCGGTGGCGGTGAACGTCGCGGTGGCGGTCTTGCCCTGCAGGGTCCCCGGCGCCGCGGCGTCGAACGTGATCTGGAAGCACAGCGCCTCGGTGCCGGCCGCGGCGATCGGTCCTCGCCGGGTCCCGATGATCGCGGTCGACGTGACGTTGGTCAGCGCCGTCGGTCCGTACAGGACAGATCCACCGGTGCAGGTGGCCGCGTTGCCGCTGCCCGAACGTGTGCCCCCGGCGACCACGGTGAGCTGGATCGCGGCCGCGGTGTTGAAGGCAGCAGCATCAGTACCGCCGAGGCCGCCGGTCAGCGTGTACTTCAGGGGCACAGTGCCGTTGTTCTTGACCGTGAGCACCTCGGCCGAGGTGTTGCCCGGGAGCATCGGGGTGCCGGACATGCTCAGGGTCGTGGTCACGTAGGAGTCCGCGGTGTTGACCTGGAGGTCCAGGACGCCCGCGGTGAACGTCGTGCCGGTGATGGTGACGTCGTCGGTCCAGAACGCGTAGCTGCCGATGGCCAGCACCGGTGTCACCACCCCGAGTCCGAGCGCGGCACGCAGCCTGGTCGACCGTCGCGACGCCCGGTGCTCACCCACGGCAGTGCTCCGGTCGGCGGCGGACCAGTGCAAGGCCCGTCCCGCAGCACAGGGCTGCGAGGAACAGCGGAAGCCGGACGGCGGGAGCACCCGTGTCCGGCATCGCGCCGTACCCGGGAGCGGTCGCGGAGGCCGCCTCGGCCAGCTGGACGACGAACCGCAGCGCCACCCCGGCATCCTGGGAGAGGTTCTGCGCTGCCGCCCGGAAGGCCGCCCGGACGTCGATGCGCTGCACCTCCCCGACGCGGAGGGCGACCGTGTTCAGGGCGGACCCGGCCTCGCGCTCCGCTGGCCGCCAGAGTCCGCCTTCGACCCGGACGCAGAGCACGACGTCGCCGGTCCGCACCAGGCCGTCGTCGGCCCCCGTGCGCACCTGGACCCGCACCTCGGCGGCGGTGCGACCACGGTTCTCCACGTAGAACGAGGAGGTGCGCGCGTCCCCCGGGACCCAGCGCACGGTCGGTTCGAACAGCGGCGTCGTCAGGTCCGAGGACCACGACGACCCGTCCGAGCTCACTACGACGGCGTCCGGCGTTGCGACGGCACCCGGAGCGAGGCTGACCAAGAGCGCAGCGACCGCACCGAGGACCGGGCCGATCGCCCGGAAGCCGAACCGGCGCCTCATCGCGCGACCTGCCTGGTGCGAACCCGGTCGCGCAGGCCTGAGGTGAACATGAACGCGGCGTACAGCAGGAGCCCCGCGACGATCGCGGTCTGCAGCGCCTGGCGCACCGGCGCGGAGATCGCACTGGTGAGGTAGCCGAGGTAGGGCACGTCGTACCAGCGCTCGCCACGGATCTGCACCGGCCGGATCCACCCCGGGTCCGCAGCCGTGTTCGCGTCCCCCTGGGTGCGGAAGACCTTCTCCCCCGCGGCACTGACACCCTGGGCGACCACGCGGTGGGTGACCACGGTCGGCTCCCCGGACGCCCGCTGGTAGGTGATCACCTGACCGAGGCCGAGCGTGTCAGCGGCGACCGGACGCGTGACCACCAGGGAGCCCGGCGGGATCGACGGCTGCATCGAACCGGTCAGGATCACGTACGGGGTCCCCCCGAAGGCACGCGGAATCAGCACAGCCACGGTGACCACGGCCGCGATGGCCACGACGACCAGCCAGCAGAGGACGCGGGACAGAGCGCCGTGGGCCGAACGGTGCGTGCTCACGGCTCCCCCTCTCCCCGTCACTCCTGGCCGGTTCGGTCAGGGGTGCGTCTGGACCAGGCTCACGACGATGTCGTCGAGTCCGGCGGTCAGACCCTGCGCGGTCAGGCCCGAGGTGGCACTCTCGAAGGTGACGGTGATCTCGGCGTTCAGGACGTCGAGGTCGTTCAGCGAGGTGACGTCCTCGCCGGTCGCCACGACGTTCCCGTCGAGGGTGTAGGTGGCCCCGGGCGTCAGCGCCGAGGAGAGGTCGTTGCTGCCGGTGATCGACGTGGCGTCCATGGTCAGGTCGGCCGCGAGGTGTGCACCGGTCGCGTTGACCGTGTAGTCGCAGGTCTTGGTGATCACGTCGCCCGGCACGACCAGCGTGACGCCGGGCGTGTACGCCGTCGGGCCCCCGGCCGCGTCCAGGGTCCAGCTGCTGCACACCTGGCCGGCTTCCTGGGTCAGGGAGAGCGTTCCGGAGCTGATCGCGCCGCCGGTGACGGTCTGGCTGTCGTTCCAGTACGCGAGCGAGCCGGCTCCACCGAGGAGCAGGGCTCCGGCGGCAGTGGCGGCGAGCGCCCCCTTGTGGGCTTTGCCGAAGTGACGCTGCTTCATGGCGGTACTCCTCCGGGGTCTCGAGGGGGAGACCCCCTCCACGCCCCTATCGGCACCCGGAGGGCCGAACCTGAGCAGAAAGTCGGGAGAAGATCGCGACCGGTTCAGTCGGAGCGCACCGAGGCCACGATCAGATCGTCGAGGGAGGTGGCCGGATCGATCACGATGCCGCGGTCGCGCGCGTGGCCGTCGATCTGGAACCACACCGAGCGCGCCAGGTGTGCGGCGAGCACCTCGACCGACGGCTCCCGGCGCTCCCGTGCCAGCCAGAAGCGGACGGTCCCGACCGCCTGGCCGACGATGCCGAAGACCAGCGGGTCGAGGATCTGCCGGTCCTGGTCGTTGAAGTCGACCTCGAGCAACGAGGCTCCCGAGGTGACCAGCATGGTGATCAGTCCCCCGATCTGCTGGGTGGTCTGCAGCACGCCGTCGAGCCTGTCTGCGTCCTGCGACTCCGCAGCGCCGATCCGGTGCAGCGCGGGGTGCTCGTCGGCCCAGGAGACATAGGCGGACACGATCCGCTTGATGGTCTGGTCGATCGTTCCACTGAGCGCGAACTCGGGCACGAGGGTGTCCATGAGCATCTCGATGATCCGGCGCTGCACCTCGCGGTCGAGATCGGCCTTGTCGGCGAAGTGCCGGTAGAGCACCGCGCGACCCAGCCCGGCCTCCTGCGCGATCTGCCGGACGTGGATCTCCTCGCCTTCCGGCGTCCGTTCGATGACCGCGATCGCGGCGTCCAGGATCTGGGCCCGTCGCCCTTCCCGATGAGCAGCCCAGCGTTCGTCGCGTCCGTCGGACGCCGAGGCGGGCTTGGTGGTCACACGGTCAAGCGTAGGACCCTCCTGGGTCCTGAAGTACGCCGGACACGTCCGCGTCGGCGTGCGGGTCCTTCGAGCGTCGCGATCCGCACGATCTCGTCGGGATCGAGCAGCTTGACCCGGGGCCTTCCGACCGCGGCGCCGCGCGCGACCTCGGCGCGGTCCAGCGCACGCCACCCCTCCAGATCCACGACCTCCACGCCGGCGAGCGCAACGTCGAGATCCGCGGACGTCCGGGTCGGCGCTTGCAGGCGCCCGGACTCGAGGTCGTCGAGGAACGCGGTCACGGTCTCCTCCGAGCAAGCCTTGTTGGTACCGATGAAGCCGCTCGGCCCGCGCTTGATCCAGCCGGCGACGTAGGTTCCGGGCCGAACCCGGCCGTTCTCGTGCGGCACGGTGCTGGTGCGCTCGTCGAACGGCAGGCCCGCGATCGCGGTGGCCCGGTAGCCCACCGAGCGGAGCACCATCCCGGCCTCGATCACCTCGGTCTCGCCCGTCGGCACCGCTTCGGTGCGGCCGTCCCGGGAGATCAACCGGGTACGGGTGACCTCCACTCCGCTGACGTGGTCCTCGCCCAGGATGCGTATCGGTGCCGTCGCGAACCGGAGAACGATCCGCCGGCGGCCCGGGACCGGCGTCCGGAGGGCGAGTTCGGCGAGCAGCCGCGTCTTGGCGCTCTCCGCGACGATCGGCTCACCGCCGTTGTCGACGACCACGTCGACGTCGGTCAGCCCGGCGAGCCCGATGAGCTCGGGCAGGGTGAACGCTGCCTCGGCAGGCCCGCGCCGACCGAGTACGACGACCTCGCGGACCCGACTGCCCCGCAGGGCCGCCAGCGGCAGGTCGCGTGCAACGTCTCCGGGTCGGCGGTCAGGATCCGGGCGACGTCGAGGGCGACGTTGCCGTTGCCGACGATCACGACGCGTTCCCCGCCCAGGTCGACCGCGGCGTCCTGGTGGTCGGGGTGCCCGTTGTACCAAGCGACGACGTCGGTGGCCGAGGTGCTGCCGACCAGGTCCTCACCCGGGATACCGAGCGCGCGGTCCGCCGAGGCGCCGACCGCGTAGATGACACCGTCGTAGTGGGCAGCCAGGTCGTCGTGACTGATGTCCCGGCCGACCTGGACGTTGAGCCGGTACCCGAAACCGGACTGTCCCTCGATCGCGGCAAAGAGCCGGCTCACCTTCTTGGTGCGCTGGTGGTCGGGCGCCACCCCGGCACGAGCCAGCCCGTACGGCGTCGGCAGCCGGTCGTAGACGTCGACGCTGACCCCGGCGTGCTTGAGCAGCTCGTCGGCGGCGTACAGCCCGGCCGGTCCGGCCCCGATCACGGCGACCCGGACGCCGTCGCGGGTCAGCACGCGGGGCGCGGGCACCAGGGCGAGCGGCGTGCGGTCCGGGTGCGGCTGCTCCGCGTAGTAGAGGCGGTTGAGCTCGATGAAGGGCAGCTCCGCGTCGGTCAGGGTGGTGTGTGGCTTGATCGCGTCGACCGGGCAGGCCGTCACGCAAGCTCCGCAGTCCACACAGCTGTTCGCGTCCACGTAGACCATCTCGGCCTCGGCGAAGCCGGGCTCACCGGGTGCGGGGTGGATGCAGTTGACCGGGCAGGCGACGACGCAGGACGCGTCGCTGCAACAGGACTGGGTGACGACGTACGGCATGACGGAACCTCTCGTGAGCGAGACCGGCTCGACCGGGTCAGGCGGCCTTCGCCGGGGACGACTTCACGGGCTCGCTGCGGAAGCGGGCCCCGGGGCCGTCGATCTTCAGCGCCTTCCACACCCGGCGCGAGACCGGGTTCATCAGGTCGAGCTCCTCGGCGAGCGCCCGGACGTCGTAGAAGACGTCGCGCAGCATTACCCGTGCCTCGGGGCTGTTCCAGAAGACCTCCTTGAGGACCTTCTTGGGAACGCCGACGTCGCGGGTCATCTCCTTGCCGGGGACCATGATCGCGTCGCCGAGGACGCGCATCACCACCGGGAGGACCAGCGAGAGCACGGCCTTGCGGACCGGCCCGACCTTGGGGACGTTCCGCTTGAGGTACTCGTGCGCGAACGAGATGTGCCGGGCCTCCTCGGCGACGTGGATCTGCATGATCCGCTGCAGCAGCGGGTGCATCCCGGCCTCATCGGGCCCCACGCCCGTGCGCAGGATCGCCTTCTGCAGGTGGTCGATCGGCTCCTCACCGGCGAGGACGCCCATGAAGAAGACGATCGAGAGCGGGCGGGCCGCCAGCGGGAGGAACGGGGCCACTGCCCGGAAGTACCGCGGACCGCCGGGGACGTCGACGCCGGTGCGGTTCACGAACTCCTGGAACATCTGGGTGTGGTGGGTTTCTTCGGTCGCCTCGTGCGTGATGTAGCGGTACTCGGGCGAGCCGTTCGGTAGCCCCATCACGTATTCCATCAACCCGCGGATCAGGATGTTCTCGAACTGCAGGCCGACCTTGGTGACGTTGGCCTGACGCCAGATGCCGATCTCGATCTGACGGTCCAGCGGAAGCGCCTGGTACCACGCGCTCCGACCGAGCGCGTCCGCCTTCGGCAGCACCCAGCGCGGGTCGTCGTAGGAGATCGCGTAGTCCGGGTTGTCCCAGTCGATGTCGGACCAGGGGTCGAAGTGCTGGTGCACGGAGCCTTCCGACAGCGTGCGCAGCTTCTCTTCGTAGGTCTGGATCGCAGTCATGGAGCACTCCTCGCAGGGTCGTCTTCGCTGACCCTGCGAGGTTAGTGAGACGCGGTGTCACATGTAAAGCGTTACACGTGACTTCGCGTCACAGATACCGGTGTCCCCGCGTAGCGTGTGGTCCACCTCACGCTGGACGGCGCTGCCACCGGGCAGCGACCTCGACCCGCCCCTCGGCGAAATGGGCCTGCAACCCGGCCGCGGCGAACGCGCCCAGCACCTCGGCGAGCAGCGCGTCCCCGGGAGCGACGTTCGCGGTCGACCCGTGCCAGAGGTTGATCTCGAGCATGCCCTCCTCGACGGCGTGCCAGACATCGGGGAGCGTGAACCAGACGATCCCCCGGGGCGGCGGGTCATGGCGGAGCAGCTCGTCGCGCGCCGACCAGTGGTCCTCGCAGCCCTGCAGGACGGGGACGCCGACGTGCTCCAAGGTCGCGAACGCCTGTTGGAGCCGGTCGTGGTCGGTCTCCGGATCCCAAGCAAGAGCCGCCTCGTCCCAGGCACGTCGAGCCTCGGCGATCCAGTCGTCCGCCCGCTGCTCGGCACCCGCTGCGCCTAGGTCGGCGCTGATCGCGGCGACGACCTCCTCGCGGAGCTCGGGCGCCGTTCGCAGCCCGGAACGGACGAGGACGTGCACCCAGCTCCGCGTGCCGTCGGTCAGGCGGCCGCGCTTGGTCACCAGCCGCGTTCGGCCAGACGGTGGGGCTGCGGGATGTCCTCGACGTTGATGCCGACCATGGCCTCACCGAGACCGCGGGAGACCTTGGCGACCACGTCGGGGTCGTCGTGGAAGGTGGTGGCCTTCACGATCGCTTCGGCGCGCTGCTCGGGGTTGCCGGACTTGAAGATGCCGGAGCCCACGAAGACGCCCTCGGCGCCGAGCTGCATCATCATCGCTGCGTCGGCCGGGGTGGCGATACCGCCCGCGGTGAAGAGGACCACCGGGAGCTTGCCGTTCTCGGCGACCTCCTTGACCAGCTCGTACGGCGCCTGGAGCTCCTTCGCGGCGACGTACAGCTCGTCGTCGTGGAGGGCGCCGAGGCGGCGGATCTCGCGCCGGATGGTGCGCATGTGGGTGACCGCGTTGGAGACGTCGCCGGTGCCGGCCTCGCCCTTCGAGCGGATCATCGCCGCGCCCTCGGTGATCCGGCGCAGCGCCTCGCCCAAGTTGGTCGCACCGCAGACGAAGGGGACCGTGAAGGCCCACTTGTCGATGTGGTTGGCGTAGTCGGCCGGGGTCAGCACCTCGGACTCGTCGATGTAGTCCACCCCGAGGCTCTGCAGCACCTGGGCCTCGGCGAAATGACCGATGCGGGCCTTCGCCATCACCGGGATCGAGACGGCTTCAATGATGCCGTCGATCATGTCCGGGTCACTCATCCGCGAGACGCCGCCCTGGGCGCGGATGTCAGCCGGGACGCGCTCGAGCGCCATCACCGCGACAGCGCCGGCGTCCTCGGCGATCTTGGCCTGCTCGACGTTGACCACGTCCATGATCACGCCGCCCTTGAGCATCTCGGCCATGCCGCGCTTGACGCGGGAGGTACCGGTGCCGTTCACGGCGCTTTCAGACGGGTTGTTCTGCTCTGCTGACATGGCCCCAGCCTACGTCGGCAGCCCTTCGGATCCGACCTCGGGTCAGGAGGTGGACGGGTCCTCGCCGTCGGCCGCGGCCGCCTCGGCGAGGGCCTGTTCCCGCACGACCAGGACCCGTTGGACCACGGTGATCGTGTTCGCCACGGCGAGCGCTCCCAGCGTGATCGGGATGGCGATCAGGGCGTCCTCGCCGGCGCCGAGGATGTTGATCAGGTCGGCCAGGCCGGTGATCACGAGAATGGCGACCAGCCGGTCCGCTCGTTCGGCGATCCCGACCTTGGCCTGCATCCCCAGGGACTCCGCACGGGCCCGGGCGTAGGACGTCACCGACCCCATGCTGAGGCAATAGATCGCGAGCGCGGCGTACCAGTCGTTGTCCCCCGGGCCGACGTAGTACATCGCCAGAGAGCCGAAGATCGCCGCGTCGCCGATCCGGTCCAGCGTGGAGTCCCAGAACGCACCGAACTTGGAGACCTGACCGGTCGCCCGGGCCATGTAGCCGTCCATGATGTCGCTGAAGACGAACAGCGTGATCACCACGACGCCGGTGAGCAGCTCCCCCTGGGGGAAGAAGATCATCGCGCCGGCGCAGACGCCGAGCGTCCCGACGAAGGTCACCGTGTTGGGGCTGATCCCCCACCGGATGAACAGGTTCGCGAGCGGCGACCAGAAGTTGGTCCAGAACTGACGGAATCTCTCAAGCATGGTGGCAGCAGGCTAGCGGACCCCGCCGGGTCGAGATCCCCCGGAGTCGTCGCCGAATTTCTGCAAGATCTGCGCCGTCCGCGCCTCCTACCGTCATGAGAACCTCGCGGAAGGAGGCGTGACCGATGTCGTGGGAACCCAGAATCCCGGCCGAACCCTCCGTAGGATCCGAGCGTGAGCGCACCTCTCGGCCCCTCGGACGCGGAGCTTGTCGCCCGGGTCCTGACCGCCGACCGCGAGGCCTTCGCGCAGGTCTACGACCGGTACGGCACCAAGCTCTACGACTTCGCCTACTCGATGCTGCGGCACCGCGAGGACGCCGCCGACGCGGTGGCGGACTCCTTCGTGCTCTTTGCCGAACGGCTGCCGCAACTCCGCGAACCCGACCGGTTGCGACCCTGGCTCTACGCGATCACGCGCAGCGAGTGCCTCCGGCGACTCAAGGCCCGCAAGCGCGTCTCGTACGGCGACGACGAGCAGCTGATGGCCATGCCTGACGACGCGATCACCCCCGAGGAGTCCGCGGAGCGTGCTGCGCTGGCGAAGATCGTCTGGGACGCGGCGGCCGGCCTGGCCGACCGCGACCGGGCGCTGCTCGACCTGCACCTGCGCCAAGGACTGGAAGGCGCCGAGCTCGGTGAGGCGATGGGGGTCACCGCTGCCAACGCCTACGTGATGCTCAACCGGCTCCGGGCCCAGGTCGACCGCTCCCTCGGAGCGCTGCTGATCGCCCGGATGGGCCGCGACGACTGCGAGGACCTCGACGACCTCCTCGCCGACTGGGACGGCAGCTTCTCGCCCCTGATCCGCAAGCGCGTCGCCCGGCACGTGGAGAGCTGCGAGATCTGCGCCGACCGCCGCAAGAAGATCGCCAGCCCGTGGATGCTGCTGGCCACGATCCCCGTCTTCGTCGCGCCGCTCGGCCTCCGGGACCGGGTCGTCAACGACACCCTGCTGGTCGCGCACCACCTGCCGACGGACGGCACTGCGGTCCTGGCGACCGTTGGTCACGGCCGCGGCCGCAGGCGCGCCGGCATCGCCGCCGCCGCCGTGCTGATCGCCGGCTCGGTGGTCACGACGGCCGTGGTCTGGCCCGACGGGGACGTCGACCCGGTGGGGGCGGTCCCGTCCGCCACGGCGACCGTGCCCACGCCGGTGCCGACGCCGACCGCGACCGCCGCCCCCAGCCCTTCGTCCACGCCGAGCGCGTCGGCGTCCGCGGCACCGAAGCCCACCGCCCCGGTCCCGGTCCCGGTCCCGGGTTCCCTCGCAGTCTCGACGACCGCGATCAACCTGGGCCGCACGGCGACCGCCTCCGAGGTCGTCGTGACGAACACCGGCGGCGCGGGGCTGACCTTCCAGGTCGTGTCCGCCCCGTCCTGGCTGTCCGTCCTGCCCGGTTCCGGCGAGCTCGCCCCCGGCAGGTCGGAAGCGCTCGCCCTGCGTGCCGACCGGACCCGGGTAGCCGAGGGCACCACGAGCGGGAACGTGGTGATCGCCTGGGCCGGCCGGACGACGACGGTCCGGGTGTCGCTGACCCAGGAACGCGACCCGCTGGTGGGTCGCCCGACCGCGGCGGACCCGACCTGTGCGAACCAGACCGTGACCGCGAGCGTTTCGGTGGCCGACGAGAGCCCGCTGAAGTCGGTGCGACTCAGCTGGACGGGTCCCGACGGGACCGGTCAGGCGAACATGTCCCGGTCCGGTTCCACCTGGGTGGCATCGATGGGCCCGTTCACGACCGGCGGTCCGATCACCTTCCGCGTCGTCGCGACCGACAGCCGCGGGAACGCGACCACCAGCCCGGCCGGGAGCGCGACGGCGACTCCCTGCCCGGGCTGATCAGCGGAAAGTTGTAAGACCCTTCGACTCCCGGTCCTCCTACTCGTGTCCGCACGAGAACAGGGAGGAACCCTCGATGCACCGCATCCTTCGTACCGGAGTCCTGGCCGTCGTCCTCGGCGGCGCGCTGAGCGCGTCGATCGCGGTCGGCGGCGAGCTGGACGCCGCGCCGGCACCTGAGCCACGCCCGGCCGTCATGGCCCCCGTGGAGATCCCGCAGAGCCCGGTCCCGGCCCCCAGGGGCCCGCGCTGGGTCGGGGCTCCGACCCGGGTCGAGATCCCGACGATCGGCGTGGACCAGGGCCTGTACGGCGTGGGCCTCAAGCCGGACGGCGCGATGGCGACCCCGGCCTTCGGCGACATCGGCTGGTACGACCTCGGACCGCGGCCCGGGGCTGCCGGCCCGGCGGTGATCGTCGCGCACGTCCACGGACCGGCCGGCGACGACGTCTTCGCCCGGCTCCACGAGCTGCGGCCCGGAGACCGGATCGCCGTACGCCGCACCGACGGGGCCTCGGTCTTCGTCGTGGAGTCGGTGGAAAGGGCGCCGAAGGAGGCGCTCCCGACCGAGCGGATCTGGAACCGGACGGACCAGGCGGTCCTGCGCCTGATCACCTGCGGCGGCGAGCCGGACCCGGTCACCCGGATGTACCCGGACAACACCATCGTCTACGCCCGCCTGGCTCCGTGACCTGCCCCGGAAGCCGGTCCCGGGAGATCCCGAAAAAGTCTTCAGAAAAGTGCAAGGACTTCCCCGGTCCGGTGCTCCTACCTACAGCGACACCGAGAGACCAAAACTTCACCCCCACCCCGCAGCACCTACCCGAGGAGAACGTCATGAACCGCATCGCCCGCACCCTGCTCATCACCGCCCCGCTGTCCCTGGCCGCCCTGACCATGACCCCCGGCACCGCCAACGCCG
>JBKJIR010000002.1:0-57321 GCA_046598495.1 Marmoricola sp.
GACTGCAGGTAGATCTGACCGTCGGTGATCGAGATGACGTTGGTCGGGATGTAGGCCGAGACGTCACCCGCCTTGGTCTCGATGATCGGCAGTCCGGTCATCGAGCCGGAACCCATCTCGTCGGACAGCTTGGCGCAACGCTCGAGCAGCCGGCTGTGCAGGTAGAAGACGTCGCCGGGGTAGGCCTCTCGGCCCGGCGGACGACGCAGCAGCAACGACACGGCGCGGTAGGCCTCGGCCTGCTTGGTCAGGTCGTCGAAAACGATGAGGACGTGCTTGCCGTCGTACATCCACTCCTGGCCGATGGCCGAGCCGGTGTACGGGGCGAGATACTTGAAGCCGGCGCTGTCGGAGGCCGGGGACGCGACGATCGTCGTGTACTCGAGCGCTCCGGCCTCTTCGAGGGCACCCCGCACCGAGGCGATGGTCGAGCCCTTCTGACCGATGGCGACGTAAATGCAGCGGACCTGCTTGGTCGGGTCGCCCGACTCCCAGTTCTGCTTCTGGTTGATGATCGTGTCGATCGCGACCGTGGTCTTGCCGGTGGCGCGGTCGCCGATGATCAGCTGCCGCTGACCGCGGCCGATCGGGGTCATCGCGTCGATCGCCTTGATGCCGGTCGCGAGCGGCTCGTGCACCGACTTGCGCTGCATCACGGTCGGGGCCTGGAGCTCCAGGGCGCGGCGACCGGTGGTAGCGATCTCGCCGAGGCCGTCGATCGGGGTACCGAGCGGGTCGACGACCCGGCCCAGGTAGCCGTCGCCGACGGGGACCGAGAGGATGTCGCCGGTACGGCGGACCGTCTGGCCTTCCTCGATCTTGTCGAAGTCACCGAGCACGACGACGCCGATCTCGCGGGTGTCGAGGTTCAGCGCGATACCGAGCGTGCCGTCCTCGAACTCCAGGAGCTCGTTCGCCATGCACGAGGGCAGGCCCGACACGCGGGCGATGCCGTCGGCGGCCTCGGCAACGGTGCCGACCTCTTCCTTGCTGGCGGCCTCAGGCTTGTAGTCAGCCACGAAGCGCTGCAGCGCGTCCCGGATCTCCTCCGGACGGATCGAAAGCTCCGTCATTTCAGGTCCCTACTCTCTTGTGCTTCAACGTTGTGAAAAGTCGTGATTCCGGTGGTCGGGCTTGTCGAGACTCTCAGCCGGCGAGCCGGCGCCGCGCGTCGTCGAGCCTGCTCGCCACGCTGCCGTCGATGACGTCGTCACCGATCTCGACACGCATGCCGCCGACGAGGTCGGGCTCGACGCTGATGTTCAAGTGCACCGGGCGCCCGTACTGGCGCGACAGTTCGGTCTGCAGGCGATCGCGGTCGGCGGCGGAGAGGTCACGGGCGACGCGAACCTTCGCGACGCTCTCCTCCTTCACCGCGGCAGCGATCTTCTGGTACTCGGCGAGTGCGACGACCACCGTGCGGTGAGAGCCGTTCAACGCCAGGGCCGCGAGCCGCTGCGTCGCCGCGAGCGCCTTGCCGTCCAGCAGCGCGTGCAGCAGCGCACCCTTGTCGGCCGACGACCGGGTCGGCTCCGAAAGCGCCCCCCGCAGGTCGGCGTTCTCACTGATCAGCTGGCTGACCGCGAACAGCTCGTCCGCGAGCCGGGCCGCATCGTCACCGGATGACTTCACGACCGCGACGACGCCGAGGTTCTCCAGCACGTCGGCCAGGTCGCGGGTCGTCGTCCAGCGACGGGTGACCGCGTCCGCGACGACGTCCAGGCCGGTGGCCGAGAGCTTGCCGTCGAAGACCTGGCGGACCAGTCCGGCCTTGGCCGAGGGGTCGAGGGCCTGGTCGGTCGCGACCCGTCGCAGCCCGGGCTCGGCCCGGAGCACGGATGCCGCGCCGAAGAGGTCCTCGCCGAGGGCGACCAGGTCGCCGGCGGCGGCTGCGTCCACCTTCGTACGCAGCCCCGCCAGGGCCTCGGCTGATGCGCCACGCAACTGCATCAGTTGGCTCCCTCGAGCTCAGCCAGGAAACGGTCGACCACCCGCGAGGAGCGCTCGTCGTCGTCCAGGCTCTCGCCGACGATGCGCCCGGCAAGCGAGGTCGCGAGCGTGCCGACCTCCGCCCGGAGCGAGGTGACCGCCTGCTGGCGCTCGGCCTCGATCTGGGTCTTGCCGTGCTCGACGATCCGGGAAGCCTCGGCCTGCGCCTGCTCCCGGAGCTCGGCGACGATCTGCGCACCCTGCTCACGCGCTTCCTCACGGATGCGCGCGGCCTCGTGACGGGCGTCGGCGAGCTGCTTCTCCAACTCGGCCAACTTGGCGTCGGCTTCGGCCTGCTTCGACTCGGCGGCCTGGAGGCCACCCTCGATCGCGGTCGTCCGCTCGGCGAACGTCTGCTCGAAGTTCGGGACGACGAACTTCTTGATCGCGAAGAACAGGATGCCGAACACGACCAGAGCGATCGCGAACTCCACCCACACGAACGCCAGCGGCGACTCGGGAGTCGCCAAGGGCATCAGGTACGACGTCATGGTCGTGGTCCTTTGTCAGTCGGAACAGGGGTCACTAGAGAACGAACGCGAGCGCGATACCGATGATCGCGAGCGCCTCGGCGAGCGCGAAGCCCAGAATCGCGATCGACTGCAGGCGGCTCTGCGCCTCGGGCTGGCGAGCGACACCGTTGATGTACGCGGCGAAGATCAGGCCGATACCGATACCGGGGCCGACTGCGGCCAGACCGTAACCGATCATGTTCACGGATCCGGCAAGCTCCAGGGGGATCATGGCTTTTCCTTTCGATGTTTCTTCTCTTGGTGCTGCTTGGGGGTCAAGCGGTGGTGCGGTCGTGCGTCTCAGTGCTCGTCTGCGAGCGCGCCTGAGATGTACATGGCGTTGAGCAGGGTGAAGACGTAGGCCTGGAGGAACTGGACCAGGAGCTCCAGGAAGGAGATCGCGACCGCGAGGATCCAGGCGATGATGCCCACCGGCGCGAGAGCGAGGCCCTCATTCTGGAGGATGTAGAGACCGCCGGTCGAGAACAGGATCAGCAGCAGGTGGCCGGCGAACATGTTGGCGAACAGACGCAGGGCCAGCGTGACCGGGCGGACCACCAGGTTGGAGAAGAACTCCAGAGGCACCAGCAGCGGGTACATCAGCGGGGTGACGCCGGAGGGCACACACTGGAGCTTCATGTAGGCCACGAACCCGTGCTTGCGGATGCCCACGTAGTTGTAGACGACCCAGCTCAGACCGGCGAGCGCGTAGGCCATCGAGGCTCGCGAGAACGTCGGGAACTGGATGCCCGGGATGCTGGCGAAGAAGTTGTTGAGCAGGATGAAGAAGAACAGCGTCACCAGGTACGGGACGAACCGCTGGAAGTCGTGGCTCCCGATGACGTCGCGGCCGATGGAGTTGCGGACCATCCCGTAGGCCTCCTCGCCGGCGAACTGCAGCCGGCTCGGTACCAGCGAGCGCTGGCGTGCCGCGAGGTAGAAGAGGACGAACACCACGCCTGCAGCGATCACCAGCTGGAACATCGGCTTCGTGACCGGCTGGCCGGCGATCTCGAAGAAGGCGGGCAGGTCGAAGCTCGCCGGGCCCGGCGCCTCGAAACCTTCGCCGCCACCTCCGGCGGTCGGGACGAACATCCCTGCACTGCTCACCTGAGTACCCCTACTTCTTCTCTACGTCGTTCGTCTGCTCGCCAGCGCGTGGCCATGTCGGAAGTGCATCGAACCGCTTGATCGTCATGTAGATCCCCAGGACCGCTCCGAAGAGGATCCCGATCACGACGAGGAATTCCGTGTCCAGCCAGCGATCCGCAAGCCATCCCAGGAAGCCGTACATGAACACACCCGAGACGAGATACCCGAAGGCGTGCCAGGGATCGCCTTGGCTCTTCTCTTCGGGTGAATCTCGGGATGAGTCGTGCGCAGGATCCGGCTGGGACATCGCGCACCGGACAATAGCAGCCGTTGGTGGTCATCACGCACCCCCCTCCGGTCCTCGGACGCCGGGCTCGACCGCGACGCCGGGATCGGCCGCGGCAGGGCCCTCCCAGACGGGGATCGGCGCGCGGAGGGTCGCGGTCAGCAGGCCGGCCATCCAAGCGAAGGTGCCGACGATGAGGGCGCCGGCGAGCCAGCCCGCGGTGAGGTCGGAGGTGAAGGCGTCGGCCTCGGTGAGGGCTGCGAAGACGAGCGCCACCAGGACCACCTGGAAGGTATAGGTCACCATCGCGACCAGGAGGGCGAGGTGCGGCGCGAGCTGGGAGGCGCTGCCGACGACCAGGGCGCCGAAACTGAAGAAGACCAGGACGATCCCGCCGCCGAGGACTGCGGAGACAGCCTCGGTCGCTCCCCCGGCCAGCGCTCCGGCGACCGCAACGGCCGTCGTGCTCCCGACGGTCCACAGCACTCCTGCGAGAAGAACTCGGGGAGCTCTCTCAGCGGGTGCTGTCTTCGTCGTCATGGCGGCCTCGGGGTGGTCGTCAGTAGGGCGGCGTTGGGGTTGTTCCTTGCTTGCTTGTGAAAACTAGCACAAACTTCGGAGCCGGGAAATTGGACCGATCCAAGACTGGTCGGACGGGCTGGACCAGGGGTCAGGCGGAGGTGCGCAGCCGAGGTACGACGAAGGTGAGGACCGCGGTGATCGCCGCCCAGACCCCGATCGCCACGATGCTGACCGGGCCGGCGTACAGGCTGATGGCCACCGCCCCGAAGCCGATCAGCCCCGCCCACAGCCACATGATCACCACGGCCTTGCGCTGGCTGTGGCCGAACTCGAGGAGGCGGTGGTGCAGGTGCTCCTTGTCCGGCTGGTAGAACATCTGCCCGCGCCGGGTGCGCCGTACGACGGCCAGCACGAGGTCCACGAAGGGCACCACCAGGATCGAGATCGGCAGCAGGATCGGCAACAGGATCACCAGGGTGGTGCTGGTGCTGGTCCCGTCGGCCTGAGGAGCGAGCTCGACCCCCGCGAACTGGCCCGTCAGGGTCAGCGCGGAGCCGGAGAGCACCAGGCCGAGCAGCATCGAGCCGGAGTCCCCCATGAAGATCCGGGCCGGGTAGAAGTTGTGCGGCAGGAAGCCGATGCAGGCGCCGGCGAGGCACGAGCAGAGCAGCGCGGCCGTGATCGCCAGGGTCAGGTTGTTGGCGTCCGCCAGCCGGTAGGAGAAAGCGAAGAACGCGAAGGCCCCGATCGAGACCATCCCGCTGGCGAGACCGTCGAGACCGTCGACGAAGTTGATCGCGTTCACCGTGCCGACGATGAGCACAATGGAGAGCAGCATCGCCTGGGTCGAGTCCAGCGAGAACTGACCGATCCCGGGGAGTCGCAGCGAGTAGAGCTGGACCCCGTTGAGCACCAGGTAGCCGGCCGCCACGATCTGGCCGCCGAGCTTGGTCAGGGCGTCCAGCTCGATCAGATCGTCGAGGACGCCGACCAGGCAGATGATCGAGCCGCCGGTCAGCACCACGGCGGCGTCGTCGAACACCTGCGCCTGCGAGAGCCCGAGGAACGGAAGGTGCAGGGCGACCAGGTAGCCCGCCCAGAGGCCGCCGAGCATCGCCACTCCCCCGAAGTACGGGATCGGGATGACGTGCACGTCGCGGTCCCGGACCTGGGCGACCGCGCCGAGCCTGATCGCCAGCTCCCGGGCCATCACGCAGAGCAGGTAGGAGACGACCGCGGCCGTCAGGAAGACCAGGAGGTACTCACGCACCAGGGGACCCGTCGGAGTCCTCGTCCTCCGCGGTCAGGTCGACCAGGGCGACCTCGACCCCTGCCAGGACGGTCCGGAGCTCCTCGACGCCGATCGCGCCGATCCGCAGCACCCGGGGTTGCGGCCCGGTGCAGTCGACGATGGTCGAGGGCCTGTCGTCCTGGGTCGGCCCCCCGTCGAGGATCACCGAGACCTGGTCGGAGAGCATCTCGGCGGCCTGGTCCGCGTCGGTCGCGGCCGGCATGCCGGTCAGGTTCGCCGAGGAGACCGCCAGCGGGCCCGTCCGGGCGAGGAGCTCGAGAGCGACCGCGTCGTGCGGCATCCGCACCGCGACGGTGCCCCGGGTCTCGCCGAGGTCCCACTGCAACGAGACCTGCTGCCGGACCACCACGGTCAGCGGTCCGGGCCAGTAGTGCTCGACCAGGACCCGCGCCCACTCGGGCAGACCGGTTGCCAGCGCCTCGAGGGTCGCGGGGGAACCGACCAGCACCGGCGGCGGCATCTCGCGGCCGCGGCCCTTGGCCGCCAGCAGGCGGGCCACGGCGACCGGGTCGAAGGCGTCGGCAGCCAGTCCGTAGACGGTGTCGGTCGGGAGCACGATGAGCTCTCCGGCCCGGATCGCGAGGGTGGCCGCTGCCAGCCCGGCTTCGAGCATGGCTTCATCAGCGGCGTCGTAACGGGTGGACACGGACCTCATCGTGCCATTCGGGCGGTCAGGTAGCGCGGACGACCTGCCAGATCGCGGTGATCACGTACGTCGGCCCACCGGCCGGTCGCGACGAAGACGCCCGGCGCGGACTCCCCCTGCAGGTCGGCGTGCTCAGCACCGACGCCGCCGCCCGGGCGCAGCAGCCGGGCCGCGACGCCCTCCAGCACCCGCATCGCCGCGAGCCCGTCGTCCCCGGAGAACAGGGCAAGGTGCGGGTCGTGGTCGCGGGCTTCGGGGGCCACGCTCTCCCAAGCCTCGAGCGGGATGTACGGCGGGTTGCAGACCACCACGTCAACAGTGCCGTCGAGGTCGCCGAAGGCGTCGGCCATGTCGCCCAGCCGCAGCTCGACCCCGGTGCCGGCCAGGTTCACCTGGGCCCAGTGGTGGGCGCCCGGGTCCAGCTCGACGGCGTGGACGGTCGCGTGCGGAACCTCGTCGATGACGCTCCTGGCGATCGCACCGGAGCCGGTGCACAGGTCGACGACCACCGGAGGCCGGTCGCGCACGGCGCGCGCCTGCTCGATCGCCCAGCCGGCGAGCAGCTCGGTCTCCGGGCGGGGTACGAAGGTGCCCGGCCCGACGGCCAGCTCGACGTACCGGAAACCAGCGAGCCCGGTGATGTGCTGCAACGGCTCCCGCGCGGCACGACGGGCGATGAGACCGGCGTACGTCTCGGCGTGGAAGTCGGACACCTCGGCCACCAGCGCCAGGTTCCCGCGCGGTACTCCCAGGACGTCGGCCAGGAGGATCTCCGCGTCGTTCGCCGGGCTCGCCACACCGGCCGCGGCAAGGCGGCCGCCGGCTTCGCGGAGGAGGTCACCAGGTCTCGACAAGCCCGATCGCCGCCGTCAGTCGCCCAGGGCGTCGAGCCGGGTGGCCATGTCGGCGGCCACGCAGGACTCGATCACCGGCTCCAGGGCACCGTCGAGGACCTGGTCGAGGTTGTAGGACTTGTACCCGGTGCGGTGGTCGGAGATCCGGTTCTCCGGGTAGTTGTAGGTCCGGATCCGCTCGGAACGGTCGACCGTGCGCACCTGCAGGCGGCGGGCGTCGCTGGCCTCGGCCATCGCCGACTCCTCAGCAGCGGCGAGCAGCCGGGCGCGCAGGATCCGCATCGCCTGCTCCTTGTTCTGCAACTGGGACTTCTCGTTCTGGCAGCTGGCCACGATCCCGCTGGGCAGGTGGGTGATGCGCACCGCGGAGTCCGTGGTGTTGACGCTCTGGCCGCCGGGGCCCGAGGAGCGGTACACGTCGATGCGCAGGTCGTTCTCGTTGATCGAGACGTCGACCTGCTCGGCCTCTGGCAGCACCAGCACGCCGGCAGCGGAGGTGTGCACCCTCCCCTGGCTCTCGGTGACCGGGACCCGCTGGACCCGGTGGACCCCGCCCTCGAACTTCAGCAGCGCGTACGGCGCCTCGCCCGGCAGCGGGGTGCCCTTGGCTTTCACCGCGACGGTGACCGACTTGTAGCCGCCGAGGTCGGACTCGTTGGCGTCGAGGATCTCCATCGACCAGCCCCGGGTCTCGGCGTACCGGGTGTACATCCGCAGCAGGTCGGCGGCGAAGAGGGCGGACTCCTCGCCGCCCTCGCCGGACTTCACCTCGAGCAGCGCGTCCTTGCTGTCGGACGCTTCGCGGGGGACGAGCAGGTGACGCAAGCGTTCGCTGACGGCGGTCCGGCGCTCCTCGAGCTCGACCGCTTCGGCCGCGAACGCCTCGTCCTCTCCGGAGAGGTCCCGGGCGGCCTGGGCGTCGTCGCCGAGCTGGAGCCACTCACGGTAGGTGCGGACGATCGCCGAGAGCTCGGCATAGCGCTGGTTGAGCTTGCGGGCCAGGGACTGGTCGGCGTGGACCGCGGGGTCGGCCAGGGTGGTCTCGAGCTCGGTGTGCTCGGCGATCAGACCTTCGACTGCCTCGAACAACGCTGCCACCTCACCCTCGCAGACCGGAACGAGCCCTTCGACAGGCTCAGGAGAACCAGAACGCCGGCCTCCGCAGGCCATGACGTGGAAGTCAGGCCGCGGGACCGGCGTCCGAGAGAACTACTTGGCAGCGTCCTTCTTGGCGTAGCGGGCCTCGAACCGGGCCACGCGGCCACCGGTGTCGAGGATCTTCTGCTTGCCGGTGTAGAACGGGTGGCAGTTGGAGCACACGTCAGCGTGAAGCTTGCCTTCGGGTGAGGTGCTCTTCGTCGTGAACGAGTTGCCGCAGGTGCACGTCACCGCGGTCTCGACGTACGCGGGGTGGACGTCCTTCTTCATGGGGTTCCTCTCGGGTCAACGGGCCGCCGGGTCGTGCGCGGGTGCGCACGTGAACCGGAGCCAACGGGTGATTCTGCCACTACCGGTGGGCGGTCGCGAAATCACGGGTACAGAACACCGTCGGGACCACGGTTGTTCCGGGCTACGGAGCGGTCTGGGCTAGGAAGCGTCCTCGCCCAGCACGGCGGAGACCCGTACGGCGAGCTCGCGCGGGCTGAACGGCTTGACGACGTAGTCGTCGGCACCGGCTTCGAAGCCCTGCTCGATGTCGGACTCCTGGGCGCGGGCGGTCAGCATGATGATCGGTACGCCGTTCATCGTCGGGTCCGCGCGGAGAACCCGAGCGGCCTCCAGGCCACTCATCCCCGGCATCATCACGTCCAGGATGACCAGGTCCGGCTTGTCCGCCAGGCACGCCTCGACCGCAGCAGTTCCGTCCGCGACCGGCAGCACGTCGTGCCCGGCGTGACGGAGCTTGAAGACGACCAACTCCCTGATGTCAGCGTCGTCGTCAGCGATCACGATGCGCGCCATGCGGAACCCCCTCGATTTCCTGCTCTGCCCCCGTGCCGCGACCCCCAGTGACGGCCTCGGCGCTCAGCATAACGAGAATGGCGACCGCGTCCGCCCCTTACCCAACATTGCGCAGCTTTCAGTTCTCCGCCGCGCCCGGGGCAGGCGTCGTCTTCTGGACCTGCATCAGGAACTCCAGGTTGTTCTGGGACTTCTTCAGCCGCTCCAGGAGCAGCTCCAGCGCCTGCTGCCCGTCGAGCCCCGAGAGGACCCGGCGGAGCTTCCAGATGATGGCCAGCTCCTCCTTGCTCATCAGGAGCTCCTCGCGACGGGTGCCGGACTGGACGGCGTCGATCGCCGGGAAGATCCGCTTGTCGGCGAAGTCGCGACGCAACCGGATCTCCATGTTGCCGGTGCCCTTGAACTCCTCGAAGATCACCTCGTCCATCTTCGATCCGCTCTCGATCAGTGCGGTGGCCAGGATCGTGAGCGAGCCACCGTCCTCGATGTTGCGGGCCGCGCCGAAGAACTTCTTCGGCGGGTACAGGGCCGCCGAGTCGACGCCGCCGGACAGGATCCGGCCGCTCGCCGGGGCGGCCAGGTTGTAGGCCCGGCCCAGGCGCGTGATGCCGTCGAGGAGGACGACCACGTCGTGACCGAGCTCGACGAGCCGCTTGGCCCGCTCGATCGCGAGCTCCGCCGCCATCGTGTGGTCGCTCGCCGGACGGTCGAACGTGGAGCTGATCACCTCGCCGTTGACCGAGCGCTCGAAGTCGGTGACCTCCTCGGGACGCTCGTCGACCAGCACGACCATCAGGTGGCACTCGGGGTTGTTCGTGGAGATCGAGTTCGCGATCGACTGCATGATCATCGTCTTGCCGGCCTTGGCGGGCGAGACGATCAGACCGCGCTGACCCTTGCCGATCGGGGAGGCGATGTCGATGACCCGACCGATCATGTTGGTCGAGGTCGTCTCCATGCGCAGGCGCTCGGAGGGGTAGAGCGGCGTGAGCTTGCTGAACTCGACCCGGGTCTTCGCCGCCTCGGGGTCGCCGCCGTTGACCGAGTCGAGCTTCACCAGCGGGTTGAACTTCTCCTTGCGGTCGCCCTCGCGGGGCTGCCGGACCTGGCCGGTGACCGCGTCCCCGCGGCGCAGTCCGTACTTGCGCACCGTGGAGAGCGAGACGTAGACGTCGTCGGTCCCGGGCAGGTAGCCGCTGGTCCGCACGAACGCGTAGCTGTCGAGGACGTCGAGGATGCCCGCGCACGGAGCGAGGACGTCGTCCTCGAGGATCTGCAGGTCAGGCTCGTGCCGGTTGCCGCGCCCGCCACCGGCGTTCCCGCCGCCCTGGCTCGACTGGTTCGACTGGCTCGACTGGCTCGATTGGTTCGGTTGTCCCCCCTGCGCGCCGGGCTGCACGACGCGGTCGCGGTCGCGACCGCGGCGACGACGGTTGCGACGGCTGCCGCCTTCCTCGTCCCCCGGGGCGTTCTGGGCGTTCTGGTTCTGGGAGCCCTGGTTGCGGCCGCCGCCCTGGTTCTCCTGGCCCGCGTTCCGGGTCCGCTCGGGGCGCTCGGCCCGCTCGACGGGGGCGTCCTGGCGTTCCTGGGTGGCCTCCGCCCTGGGGGCCTCCGCCTTCGGGGCCTCCGCCTTCGGGGCCTCCGCCTTCGGGGCCTCCGCCTTCGGGGCCTCCGCCTTCGGGGCCTCCGCCTTCGGGGCGCGCTGGGTGCCGCGAGAGCCACCACTCTGGCCACCACTCTGGCCACCACTCTGGGCCGTCTTGATGGCGGCGACCAGGTCGGCCTTCTTCATCCCGGCAGCCTTGATGCCGAGACCGCCCGCCACCTTCTTGAGCTCCGGCAACAGCATGCCGCTGAGACCCTTGCCCGATCCGGCAGCGCCGTTCTGGGCGATCGTCTCGGTGGTTTCCGTCATGCGGGGTCCTTCCCCAGGTAACTGGCCGTACGGCTGACACGCCTCGGCAGGATGCGGATGTCCCGATCCGGCTCGGGTCCCTGCGGCAGCACAGGAGTCCGGGCTGAGAAACGATCGGGAGTGCGTCAGGGTGTCGCGCTGATCATCGGATCAACGGCGCGATCTCACTGGACGCGGTTTCAACACTAGCACCAGGGACCGCTCAGGTGGTCACGACCCGGACACCGTCCGGGTCGACCGCGAGCAGCCGCACCGACCAGCCTGCCGGACACCGGTCGACCAGCCCGCGGACCACTTCCGGCGCCCCGAGTGCCAGCACCGTGGGCCCTGCCCCGGAGATGAAAGCAGCACGCCCCTGTGCTCGGAGCTCCTGGACCAGCGCGTAGGAGTCAGGCATCGCCGAGGCCCGGAACTCCTGGTGCAGGAAGTCCTCGGTCCCGCGCAGCAGCAGCGCGCCGAGGTCGCCTGCGGCACCGGTCAACGCCGCCACCAGCAGCGCCGCGCGTCCGGTGTTGGCCGCGGCAGCGGAGTGCGTGACCCGGGCGGGGAGCACGCTGCGAGCAGCCTCGGTGGAGACTCCGCCGGGAGGTACGAAGGCGACCGCCGCGACCGGGACGCCGAGCGGGACGACCACCCCCCACACGTCGTCGTCGCTCTGACCGGCGACCACGAGCCCTCCGCGGAGCGCCGGTGCGACGTTGTCCGGGTGCCCCTCGATCCCGTTCGCCAGCCCGAGCAGGGCATCGTCGTCGAGCCGCGCGCCGCCGGTGACGAGGGCCCGGGCCAGCGCGAGACCACCGACGATCGCCGCCGAGCTCGAGCCGAGCCCCCTGCTCTGCGGGATCACGTTCTCGAACCGCAGCCGCAGGCCGGGGGCCGCTACCCCGAGAGCATCGAAGGCGACCTTCATCGAGCGCACCACCAGGTGCCGCTCGTCGCGCGGGAGCGATGCGGCACCCTCGCCGACGATGTCGATCTCGAGACTGTGCGGGACCACCTCGCCGCTCAGCCGGTCGTGCAGGTCCAGGGCCAGGCCGAGGCAGTCGAAGCCAGGGCCCAGGTTGGCGCTGGTGGCCGGGACCACGACGGTCACCGGCCCCGCGACGAAGTCGCCCATGCGCGGTCCGTCAGTCCAGGCCGGCCGCGCGCGCGGCAGCGGTCACGTCGGCGTCGACCACGGTGTCGACCAGGTCGGTGAAGGTCGACAACGCGGTGTCGATGTCCTTGAGCCCGTGGCCGGTCACCGTGATCACGACGGTCTTGCCGCGCAGGTCGACGCCCTCGGCGTGCTCGATCAGGACGCCGGCGACACCGGCGGCCGAGGCCGGCTCGACGAACACGCCGTCCCGGGAAGCGAGGTCGCGCTGGGCAGCCAGGATCTCGTCGTCGCTGACCTTGCGGAACATGCCGCCGGATTCGGTCGCGGCAGCCATCGCCAGGTCCCAGGAGGCCGGGTTACCGATCCGGATCGCCGAGGCGACCGTCTCCGGGTCGGGCACCGGCGCACCGAGCACCAGGGGTGCAGCACCGGCGGCCTGCCACCCGCGCATCACCGGGGTCGTCGTGGAGTCGCCGGAGTCGAGGTACTCCTTGTAGCCCTTCCAGTACGCCGAGATGTTGCCGGCGTTCCCGGTCGGCAGCACGTGCACGTCCGGGGCGTCGCCGAGGAAGTCGACGATCTCGAACGAGCCGGTCTTCTGTCCCTCCAGACGCATCGGGTTGACCGAGTTGACCAGCGCGACCGGGTACTCCTCCGCGAGCGAGCGGGAGATCCGCAGGCAGTCGTCGAAGTTGCCGCGGACCATGATCACCTGGGCGCCGTGCACGATCGCCTGGGCGAGCTTGCCGGCCGAGATCTTGCCCTGCGGGACCAGGACCAGCGGCTTGATCCCGGCCTTGGCGGCGTACGCGGCCATCGAGGCGGACGTGTTGCCGGTGGACGCGCAGACGACGGCCTCGGCGCCCTGGCCGACAGCCACCGAGAGCGCCACGGTCATGCCGCGGTCCTTGAAGGACCCGGTCGGGTTGTTGCCCTCGACCTTGAGCCAGACCTCGGCTCCGGTCAGGCCGGAGAGCCAGTCGGAGTGCACCATCGCGGTGCCGCCCTCGCGCAAGGTAATGGTGGGGGTGCCCGCGGGGAGGTCGAGGCGGTCGCGGTACTCCTCGATCACGCCGAGCCACTGGTGGCTCCTGCCGGTCATTCTGGCGCCCTTCACTCGGAGCCTCCTTCGACACGCATCACCGAGGACACGTCCCGGACGAACGCCATCGCGCGGATCGTCTCCACCGTCGCGGCCAGGTCGGCGTCACTGGCCGCGTGCGAGACCACCACGAGCTGGGCGTCGTCACCGCGACCCTCCTGGCGCACGGTCTGGATCGAGACGTCGTGCTCGGCGAAGGCCTGGGCGATCGCGGCGAGCACCCCCGCCTTGTCGTCCACGTCGATCTGGACGTGGTACCGGGTGACGGTGCTGCCCATCGGCAGGATCGGCAGGTCGGCGTACGCGGACTCCCCGGCCCCCCGGACGTCGCCGAGCCGGTTGCGCGCCACGGTGACGAGGTCACCGAGCACGGCGCTCGCGGTCGGCGAGCCGCCGGCACCGGGGCCGTAGAACATCAGCTGGCCGGCGGCCTCGCTCTCGACGAACACCGCGTTGTAGGCGCCGCGGACGCTCGCCAGCGGGTGGCTCGCCGGGATCATCGCGGGGTGCACGCGGGCCGAGACCGCCGACCCGTCCGGGCCCTGCTCCAGGGCGCAGATCGCGAGCAGCTTGACCACGCAACCCATCTGGCGGGCCGAGGCGACGTCGCTCGCGGTGACCTCGGCGATCCCCTCGCGGTAGACGTCCCCGGCGGTGACGCGGGTGTGGAAGGCCAGGCTGGCCAGGATCGCCGCCTTGGCGGCGGCGTCGAAACCCTCGACGTCGGCCGTCGGGTCCGCCTCGGCGTATCCGAGCGCCTGGGCCTCGGCGAGTGCCTCGGTGAACCCGGCACCCGAGGTGTCCATCTTGTCGAGGATGAAGTTGGTGGTGCCGTTGACGATGCCGAGGACCCGGGTGACCTTGTCCCCCGCGAGCGACTCTCGCAACGGTCGCAGGATCGGGATGGCGCCGGCGACGGCGGCCTCGTAGTAGAGGTCCCGGTCGGCCGCCTCGGCGGCGGCGTACAGGGTGGGGCCGTCCTCGGCCAGCAGAGCCTTGTTGGCGGTGACGACGGAAGCGCCGGCGTCGAGCGCCGCCAGGATCAGGGTGCGCGCCGGCTCGATGCCGCCGATCACCTCCACCACGACGTCGACGTCCTCGCGGGTCACCAGCGCTTCGGCGTCGGTGGTGAAGAGCCCGGCCGGCAGCTGGGCGTCGCGCTCCAGGCCGAGGCGCCGTACGGCGATGCCGACCAGCTCGACCGGGGCGCCGACCCGCGCGGTCAGGTCGTCGGCCTGCTCGTGCAGCAGCCGGGCGACCTGGGTTCCGACGACGCCGCAGCCCAGGAGGGCGACGCGGATTGGCTCCTGAGTACTCATCGGGGTCAGTCTTCCATCCGGGCGCCCGGACCGAGGTCGAGTCTCAGCAGGTCGTCGACGGTCTCGCGGCGCAGCACCACCGTGCTGACGCCGTCCTTCACCGCGACCACCGGCGGGCGGAGCGCGTGGTTGTAGTTGCTGGCCATCGAGCGGCAGTACGCGCCGGTCCCGGGGACGGCCACCAGGTCGCCGGGAGCCACGTCGCCGGGCAGGAACTCGTCCTTGACCACGATGTCACCCGCCTCGCAGTGCATCCCGACCACGCGGGAGAGCAGGGCCGGGGCGTCCGAGACCCGGCTGGCCAGGGTGGCGGAGTAGTCGGCGTCGTAGAGCGCCGTACGGATGTTGTCGCTCATGCCGCCGTCGACGCTCACGTAGGTGCGCACCGCGCCGCCGTCGAGCTCGACGGCCTTGACGGTGCCGACCTCGTAGACGGTGCACATCGCCGGGCCGACGATGGCACGGCCGGGCTCGATCGAGAGCCGCGGCACGGCCAGCCCACGGTTCTTGCACTCCTCGGTGACGATCTTGGTGAGCTCGACGGCGAGCTGCGCCGGGTCGGCCGGATCGTCCTGGGTCGTGTAGGCGATCCCGAAACCGCCGCCCAGGTCCATCTCCGGCATCACGACGCCGACCTCCTCGGAGATCTGTGCGTGCAGGGCCAGCACCCGGCGGGCCGCGACCTCGAACCCCGAGGAGTCGAAGATCTGCGAGCCGATGTGCGAGTGCAGACCCAGGAGTTCCAGACCGGGGGTGGCCGCGATCTGGCGAGCCGCCTCCAGGGCGTCTCCGCTGGAGATCGAGAACCCGAACTTCTGGTCCTCGTGCGCGGTGGCGATGTACTCGTGCGTGTGTGCCTCGACGCCGGCGGTGACCCTAATCAGGACGCGGGTGGCGTGCTGCTCACCGTCGGTTGAGCTTGTCGAAACCAGCTCTGCCAGCCGCCCGATCTCGTGGAACGAGTCCACGATGATCCGGCCCACCCCGAGCTCGACGGCCCGGGTGAGCTCGGCGACCGACTTGTTGTTTCCGTGGAAACCGATCCGCTCGGCCGGCACGCCGGCCCGCTCGGCGACCGCCAGTTCGCCGCCGGAGCAGACGTCGAGGAACAGCCCCTCCTCGGTCACCCACTGCGCGATCGTCGTACTGAGGAACGCCTTGCCGGCGTAGTACACGTCGTAGTGCACCTCTCCTTGGCGGCCGAACGCCTCCTTGAAGGCCCGCGCTCGGCTGCGGAAGTCGTCCTCGTCCAGCACGTACGCCGGGGAGCCGTACTCGGCGACCAGGTCGGGCAGGCGCACTCCCCCGACCTCGAGGACACCGTCGACCTTGACCGCCGTGGTCGACCAGAGCTGGGGCATCAGCGCGTTCACGTCGGCGGGGTCGCGCAACCAGGCGGGGCCGCGGACGGACTGGACCGCGTGCGCCCAGCCGGCTTCGTGGGCACGCATCACATACGCTCCGGCGCGCCGACGCCGAGCAGGTCGAGACCGTTGGCGATCACGGTCCGCGCGGCGGCGACCAGCACCAGCCGCGCCTCGTTGGTGGGCGTGACCGGCTCGTCGGCCTGCGGGAGCATGCGGCACTCCTTGGTGTCGTACCAACGGTTGAAGACCGACGTCATGTCCTCGAGGTACCGGGCCACGCGGTGGGGTTCGCGCAACTCGGCAGCACTGGCGACCGCCCGCGGGAACTCGGCCAGGGCACGCAGCAGGTCTCCATCCCGCTCGTGGGAGAGCAACGACGGCTCGAAGTCCTCGGGAAGCGACATGCCGAGATCGGCGGCGTTCGCCAACATGCGACACGTCCGCGCGTGGCCGTACTGGACGTAGTACACCGGGTTGTCGTTGGAGGCCTTGGTGATCTCGGCGACGTCGAGGACCAACGGGGTGTCCGCCGGATACCGGACCAGCGAGTACCGGAGGGCGTCGACACCGATCTCGTCAGCGAGTTCCTCGAGCGTCACGATCGTGCCTGTGCGCTTGGCCAGCTTCAGCTCCTCGCCGTCCCGGAGGATCTTCACGAGCTGACCGATCATGACGTTCAGTGACTTGTCCGGGTCGTCACCGACGCAGGCAGCCATCGCCCGCAGCCGGTTGACGTAGCCGTGGTGGTCAGCCCCCAGCAGATAGATGCAGTGGTCGAAACCCCGGGCGCGCTTGTTCAGGTAGTAGGCAGTGTCCGAGGCGAAGTAGGTCAGTTCGCCGTCGGACTTGATCAGCACGCGGTCCTTGTCATCGCCGAAGTCGGTGGTGCGCATCCAGAGGGCGCCCCCCTCCTCGTACACATGACCGAGATCCCGGAGCCGCTGCAGGGTCTCCGGCACAGAGCCGGACTCGTGCAGGGACAGCTCGGAGAACCAGACGTCGAAGTGGGTGTTGAACCTGGCGAGCTGCTTCTGTTGCTCAGCGAGTTGGAGCTCGTAACCCTGGGCACGCACCGCCTGCAGGCGGTGGTCGGCGGGCAGGTCGAAGATGCCTGGACTCGCCGCGGCGACTTCCTCGGCGAGGTCCGCGATGTAGGCGCCGGCGTACCCGCCCTCCGGTGTCGGTTCACCCAAGCCGGCCGCGAGGATCGAGGCAGCGAAGTGGTTCATCTGAACGCCGCGATCGTTGATGTAGAACTCGCGGGTCACCTCAGCCCCGGCGGCCGTGAGTACCCGGCCGATTGCGTCGCCCAGCACGGCCCAGCGGGTGTGGCCCAGATGCAGCGGCCCGGTCGGGTTGGCCGAGATGAACTCGACGTTGATCTTCTGCCCGGCAAGGACCTCGGTGTACCCGTACGACGCCCCGGCCGCGACGATGTCCGCAGCCACCTGACCCTGGGCACCTGCCTCGACGGTGATGTTGAGGAACCCCGGACCCGCGATGTCGACTGCAGCGATGCCGTCGGCCGCTGCCAGTTCTGCGGCCAGCAGGCCGGCCAGCTCGCGCGGGTTCATCTGGGCCTTCTTGCCGAGCTGGAGGGCGACGTTGGTCGCGTAGTCGCCGTGTTCCTTGCTCCGCGGGCGCTCCACGACGACCGTCATCGGAACCCCGTCAGGCAGGGACAACCGGCCGGACTCGTTGAGTGCGGTCAGGGCGGCGACGATCGTGGCAGAGAGCTGTGCGGGATTCACCAGCGAAGCCTATCGGCGGGTGCCGGTTTCTTATCCACCAGTTTCGCCCGGTAGTGTTCTGCTTCGCACCGCGGAGTCCGTTCCGGGTGCGATGCCTTCGTAGCTCAGGGGATAGAGCACTGGTTTCCGGTACCAGGTGTCGCAGGTTCGAATCCTGCCGAAGGCGCTCTGTGATGTCTCAGAACATCGGCGACACCCGGACCTGCAACTTGGGTCCGGGTGTTCGTTATTTCCGGGTGGGGCCCTTGGGCTTCCCGGTCGGCTGGTAGTCGATGTGTGGGTTCAGGGTCAGTTCACGGAGGAGTTCCGAACGCTCGCCGAAGGCGCTCACCAACCGCTTCTGAGCAGGCGCTTGCGCGAATCGTGGCCAACAGCCCGATCTGATCCGCCGCGCGGTCACCAAGATCGGCCTGGCCCCGCACTCGTCAGCTGCGCCCGGTGCCGAGAGCCGCCGGCGGCCAGGAAAGTCGAAGGAGCCTGTGTGTCTGAGGTGAAACCCAGGTGCGCGGGACGTGGGTGATCTAGCGCCCAGCGAGCAACTTCCGCAGTTCACCAAGCGGAAAACTCGGATGGGGATCGTTACCCGCACTCCCGAGCAGACTAGTGGCAGTCTCACCGTCGAGGCGGTAGAGGAAGTGAGGCTCAAGAACGGCTCCAAAGTCCGGGCTCGACACCCACCGCCCGCCGATCAAGAACCTGTCACCGAGACGCGCCGAATCGACACCACCAAGCGGATCGTCCTCGGTCTTGACCGACAGACCGTCAACGTTCCCGCCAGGAAGGATGATCGTGATGCCGCCGAGGGACGTCGTACCGGCGAGGTCTTCGATCACGCTGGCCCGTGCAGGCGTTGAGGTGCCCATGACGGGCACGTCACCTTCCTCGGACGGTCCGAGCGGAAACGCCTGTGACTTATCGTGCTCGACTGCCACGTCGTCAACCACCACGAGAACTGGTGGCTGACTTGCAACCAGCGCCAGAAGGCTCGCGTCGAGCGGGTACGAGCGGATCAACGTGTGGATCGTCGGGGTTGCGTCGGGCACAGGGCCAGCGTGATCCTGAGGGGAATTGCTCGCGCAGCCACCGAGAACGACCATCAGGATGGCACCTAGGACGCCCAGGGCAGTTCGACTCATTTGCGCATCGCCAATCCAGCCTGGTCGTCAGACTTCGTGAACCACTTCTTGGTCCAGTTCGGATGCATTGCGGCAACTCCCTCAGCACTGGTCAAGGCGCCGCAGGTGGAGGCGCATCGCCGAATCGGTAGAGGTACACGTGGTCGCCGGAAGTGTTTGCATTGCTGTACTTGTGGTAACTCAAGGTCCAGTTGGCACCAGCTACCCCATTCCATTGCGAAGCGGCAGCCGACAACGCTTCGGCCCAGCCGCTCGGAATGAGTGCAGAAGTGTTGACATGCAACGTGTTGGTGTTCCACTTCAACGCGGGGCTGGCGCAGTAGGCATGGGCGGGAGCTACAGGAATGAACGCTACGAGTATCAGAGTGATCGCCGCGACGAGGCACCTTCGCGCTGGCATGAAGGCCCCGATGAGGGAACTGCGGGCACGCAACACCAACTGGCACTCCTCGGCGATCGCTCGGACAGAGATCTGCGGACAACTCATCAATCAAGACACTGCCGCGCTCGTTTGATCACGCGGCAGAGCGATGAAGGTTTCGAAGGGCAGACTGACCCCATGACCACGGTCGTCTCGGCGAATCTCGTCTAGACACTCCGTTGGTCCGCCGCTGCGCAGGCGCTGGCCCAGGTCCTGACCGAAGAGCCGGATCTGATCGGCCTCGAGGGGTCGCGCCTCTCCCGACTGCCCTGCTGCGGCGTACCGGCAGCGTGCGGCTGAAACCTTCAGATGCCGAAGGCCCCTCTGGGTGTCGTTCAGGGTTTGAGTGCTCAGCTGGCTGCGCCAGCGACCATCGCAGCACTCGACTCGCCGGGAACTACCGCAGCTGCCCGACCGCGGTGCTGGGCAGGTAGTCCGCGGCACCGGCGAAGGCGGCCGTGTAGGTGCTCCGGGTGAGCGCCGAGTTCACCCCGATCGGGGCCTTGCAGGTGGCGATCGCCGCTCCGAACATGCTGCCGTCGTCGACGGCCTTCGTCGTTGCGCTGCAGATCTTCTTGCCGCCCACCGAGAACGTGACCACCTGGCCGACGTAGCCGAACATCGCGCCGTACCCGGGACCGAACCAGCCCCGGTAGCGCAGGTCGGCGCTGAACGTCGTCCCCGAGAGACCCAGGGCTCCCTTGGTCGCCTTCTTGGCCACCAGCGTGGTGAGCTCGCGGGCGATCGCGAAGGTCATGCTGATCCGCTCGGCCGAGGCGTACTCGTCGTCGCCCGGCTGGTCGGCGAAAACCGTGCAGGTCCCGGCGTGGCGGGCAGAGACGTTGCCGTAGATGAACGGCGGGAACGGGCTGACCACGCACGCCGGTGTGTCCTGGTCCCCGGTCAGCTGAACCGGAAGGCCCGAGCTGGACTCGGCCGTCACCGCGTAGCCGTAGCGGTACCCGACGATGGCGTCGGTCGGGGGCTCCGAGGTGAAGTGCAGGGTCTGCGGGCGCTTCTCGGGGTCGGCGTGGGCGGAGGGTAAGACGGCGAAGGTCAGTGCGAGGGTCGCCAGGAGCGCGAGGGTGCGGCGGCGGGTGCGGTTCATGGGATCGCTCCTACGGGAGGGAGAGCGGTGAGACCGTGATCTGAACACGGTAATACGAACCGGACCAGTTCCGGTATCACCCGGTCGACTGATTGACGGGCGCCCGCCGGGCGCCGAGGATGCGGCACATGCGTCTCCGTCTCCTGGTCGCCCTCGCTGCCCTCACCGTGCCGACCGGCTGCGGTGCGGAGAGCCCGGAGCCATCGACCGAACCATCGGTGACGGCGCCGTCATCGACACCGACGCCCGCCGTCTCCCCTGCGCCCACGACCACCGGACGGGTCGCCGTCGACCCGGAGGCACAGTTCGTCAGCTACCGGCGAGCCGGCTCGGCGCCGTTCGCCGCTGACCAGGCCCTCATCACCGGCACGCTGGCCGACGCCGACGGCTGCCTGGTGCTCGAGCCCGGACGTCGACTGGTCGCGTTCAACGCCGACTACGCGACCTTCGACGGCGACACCCTCGTCCTCGCACCGCTCACCCCGGGGGACCCGGAGGTTCGGGTGCGGCTCGGGGAGACGGCGCAGTTCGGCGGGGGGATCGGCGACACCACCGAAGCCTTCGCCCGCCCCGAGGTCGCGGTACCGCGAGCCTGCCGTGCTGTTGCCTTGCCGGACATCGCCTACGCCGAGACCTGGTGAGGCGGCGTCGGTCAGCGGACGCCGAGGAGGGCAGCGACCAGCTGCCGGTAGACCCGGAGCTGGGCGCGCATCGGCTGGGCCGATCCCAGGGTGCGACAGAGCAGGAACGCTCCCTCGAAGGTCGCGAACAGGTGGTCGGCGAGCTCCTCCGGGTCCGGCGCCCCTGACGGCTCGACGACTGCGTAGGCCTCGACCAGCAGCTCAGCGACCGCGGTCCGCCAGCCGCGGATCCCCCGTTCCACCTCGGCCCGGGTCGTGGTGTCCAGGAGCTCCCGCTCGCTCAGGACGGCGATGTAGAGGCACGAGGCCTCAGCGGCGAGAAGGGTCTCGGCCCACTCCTCGTAGAAGCCGAGGAAGGCGAGGAGCCGCGCGACCGGGTCCTCGGCCTCGGCCGCGCTCGCCAGGCCGGCAGCGAGCATCTTGAGGTCGGCGTCGACGTACCGGGTGACCAGTGCTTCGGCCAGGGCCTGCTTGGAGGTGAAGTGGTGGAAGAAGGCGCCCTTCGAGCTCTTGGAGGCAGCCAGGATCTGGTCGACCGTGGTGGCTGCGAAACCGTTCTGCTTGACGAGCTCCTCCGCGGCGTCGAGGAGCAGGAGGCGGGTCCGAGATCCGTCACGGGGCATATCCCCATTGTTCCAGACTGTTTGGTCTGATACAACAGACCAAACAGTCTGATACGAGGAGAACGACATGACCACCACCGACCTCCTGGACGGAACCGCCTGGGTCACCGACGGCGGCCTGGAGACAGACCTGATCTTCAACAAGCACCGGGACCTCCCGGAGTTCGCCTCCTTCCCCCTGGTCGAGGACGCCTCCGGGACAGCGCTCCTGGAGGACTACTACCGGGACTACGCAGCGATCGCAGCGGCCGCAGGCGCCGGCCTGCTGCTGGAGACACCGACCTGGCGGGCCAACCCGGACTGGGCGCGGCTGCTCGGGTACGACGCCTCCGCGCTGGACCGCGTCAACCAGCAGGCGGTCGCCCTCGTCCGCCGCACCCTCGACGCCGGAGCCCCGGGACCTCGGCTGGTGAGCGGAGCCGTCGGTCCGCGCGGGGACGGCTATCTCGCCGGCGGGACCGACGCGGACGAGGCGGCCGAGTACCACGCCGCGCAGGTGCGCTCCTTCGCGACCGCCGGGGCCGACCTGGTGCACGCGATGACCATGACCGGTCCCGCCGAGGCCGTCGGCGTGGTCCGTGCCGCCCGGGCCACGGGCCTGCCGGTGGCGATCTCGTTCACCGTCGAGACCGACGGACGGCTCCCCGACGGCCGGGCCCTGGGCGACGCCGTGGCCCAGGTGGAGGCCGCGGCACCCGCCGACTGGTACGGCGTGAACTGCGCCCACCCCACCCACATCGCTCCGGCGCTGGACGGCGCGGCCTGGCAGGACCGCCTGCGGTTCCTCCGACCGAACGCCTCGACGCTGACCCACGAGGAGCTCGACGCGATGGAGGTGCTCGACGCCGGCGACCTCGGCCTGCTCACCGGCACCGCCCGGTCGGTCCGCGAGCTGGTCCCTTCGCTCAATGTCGTGGGCGGTTGCTGCGGGACCGACAGCCGGCACGTCGCCGCACTGTGGGGGGTTCCCGCGCCGTCCTGAGACCCGTGCAGACTGGGCCCATGACCACCGTCGTCGTCTCGGCGAACCTCCTCTACACGCTCCCGGCGGCGGCCGCGCGCACGGCGCTCGAGACCGTCCTGGCCGAGCAGCCCGACCTGGTCGGGCTGCAGGAGTGGTACCTCCCCCGCCTCCCGCTGCTGCGGCGAACCGGCGACGTCCGGCTGGAGCCCTCCCACGGGCTGCTCCGGGTGCCCGCGTCCCGCCGGCCCCGGTACCACTGGATCGCGACGATCGCCGACGGCAACGTCGTGGGCGCACGGGCGGACCGGTTCGACGTCGTAGCCGGCCGTTCGGTGGTGCTCACCGGCCCCGGCCCCTCCGACCGGCCGGACCGGTTCCTGGGGACCGAGCCGCCACGGCTCGCGGCCGTCGGGATCTTCCGCGACCGGCAGGTCGGCCGCACCGTCGCACTGATCAGCTACCACCTGGTGCCGGGCGTCGAGGCGCGCGGGGAGTACCGCGACGACCGGCCGCTGATCGTGGCGCGCCACCGCCGGGAGGTACGGCGGATCGAGAGCCTGGTCGCCGAGCTCGGCCGGGCCGGCCACACCGTGTACGCCGTCGGAGACGCCAACTTCCACCTCCAGCGGATCGCCGGGCTCACCTCGGCCTGGGAAGGTCGCGAGAACGACCCGGGAACCTTCGGGAGCGCGGTCCGAAAGCTCGACGACGTCCACGGGCCGGGACCGGCGAGCGAGGTCCGGCTGATCGAGAGCCCGTCCGACCACCGGGCGGTGCTGGCGGTCCGACCCGACTGACCGGCGTACCAGGACCCGGCTTGGATCGTTAGAACCTCCATGCGACGTGTTCTGGTCCCCGCGCTCACCGCCCTGGCCACCCTCAGCGCCCTGCTCGCCACCGTCGTCCCGGCCGGGGCCGAGGACGCCCCGGCGCCGAACACCCCGGAGTACGTCGCGCGCGACCTGAAGAACATCACCGACGCGTACGGGCGGGTCACCGGCCCGGGTGGCCAGCTCGCGAACCCGAACTACCTGCCGGCACTGATCAAGGAGTCGACGCTGATCAGCGCGACCCAGCTGCTCCAGCAGGCGGCGACCCCGCTGCGACCGGCCATCACCGCGGGCAACCTCTTCCCGGGCTGGAACGTCGGCAACCCGCTGCGCAGCGGGTGGTCCGGCACCCGCGGGGTCTCCCAGCCGGTCTCGTTCCTCAACCGGTACGGCGCCCTCCTCCGCGGCACCGTCTACGCGCCGAAGCCCGGAGCGAAGGACCCCTACACCGGTCAGACCCTGACGGGCCCCTTTCCCGGCGTCGTGATCACCCCGGGCTCGGTCCAGGGTTCCCAGGGCATGTACGTCTGGCTCGCCCAGGACCTCGCCGAGCGCGGGTACGTCGTCCTCAACTACGACACCCAGGGCCAGGGCACCAGCGAGACCTTCCCGCACGTCGGCGGAACCCCCTACCCCTTCTGCAACCCGTTCGCGGCCCCGGTCGAGGGCAACATGACGGGCTGCCCGGGGTTCCCGTCCCAGCAGCTCGCGCCGTTCACCACCGGCACCGAGGATGCACTCGACTGGTTCCTCTCCTCCGCCAACCCCTACCTCGCCCAAGTGGACCGCAGCGCCGACCCGACCCCGGCGACGCCCGGACGGAGCAGCCGGATCGCGATCATCGGACACTCGATGGGCGCGGCAGCGGTCTCCAAGGTCCAGGGCACCGACCCGCGGGTGGCCGCGGTCGTCGCTCTCGACAAGCTCGCCGGGACCAGCAGCCCCACGGGCGCTCCCGGGGGCAGCGGAAGCACGCCGAACGTCCCGCAGGTGCCCGCCCTGGCGGTGCAGTCCGAGTACGGGTTCACCGTCACGCCGTACTTCCTCGGCAGCGGGTCCAGCATCGCCCCGGCACCTGGGCTGCCCGACCCGATGCGTGAACGCGCCACCGGCTTCGACGCCTGGTCCGACGCCGACGTCGACGTCGACAGCATGCTGGTCGTGCCGCGCGCCTCGACCCACCTGGAGTACACCGACATCCCCTACGTGCTCCCGGCGAGCCGGTACGGCCAGGCACTGACGAGCACCTACGTCCAGCTCTGGCTCGATCGGTACCTCAAGCACGTCGACAACGACGCCACGCTGCTGGGGACGTCGTGGACCTACCTCGAGCCCCGCGGCAAGGGTGTCTGGGCGCCGGTGAACCTCGACCGGACCAGCGCACTGAGCTTCTACTACTGCTCGGCCTACGACCTGGGATCCGGCGGGGACGAGGTCCGCAACCCGGACATCGCCGGCGTCGGCGGCTGCGCGGACTGATCCGTCGCCGTTCCGAGATCAAACTCTCACTCGGGATGCTGCGGCGGGGAACCTCGCGGACTAACCTTGGCTCCGACGTCACCAGGGACATCACCACCAGCACCGCACCGGAAGAGGCGAACAAAAGCCGTGCCAGAGCCCACTGAAGGCAACCCCCTCGCAGCGTTCGGAGCCAACGAGTGGCTCGTGGACGAGATGTACGAGCAGTACCAGAAGGATCCGAGCAGCGTGGATCCGGCCTGGTGGGACTTCTTCGCCAACTTCAACGGGGCATCCGCACCGGCTGCGGCTCCCGCGACCGCGCCCGCCGCCCCGGCGCCCACACCGACCCCCGCCCCGACCCCCGCGCCGGCGGTTGCGGCCCCGACCCCCGCTCCAGCCCCCGCGCCCGCCGCCGCCACCACGACCACTCCCCCGGTCCCGAAGGAAGCCGCCGCACCCGTGCCCGCCGCGGCCAAGGACGAATCCGTCTACACGGTCCTGCGCGGGATCGGCGCAGCGACCGCGAAGAACATGGACGCCTCGCTCGCGGTCCCGACAGCGACCAGCGTTCGCAACATCCCGGTCAAGCTGCTCTGGGACAACCGGATCGTCATCAACAACCACCTCAAGCGCGCCCGCGGCGGCAAGGTCTCCTTCACGCACCTGATCGGCTACGCGATCATCAAGGCGATCAAGACGCTGCCGGAGATGAACAACACCTACGCCGAGGTCGACGGCAAGCCGACCATGGTGAGCCCGCCGCACATCAACCTCGGCCTGGCGATCGACCAGCAGAAGGCCGACGGGACCCGCCAGCTGGTCGCGCCGTCGATCAAGGCCTGCGAATCCATGGACTTCGCGCATTTCTGGACCGCGTACGAGGAGATCGTCCGGAAGGCCAAGGCCAACAAGCTGACCATGGACGACTTCTCGGGTACGACGATCAGCCTCACCAACGTCGGTGGGCTCGGCACCAACAACTCGGTGCCGCGGCTGATGCAGGGCCAGGCCGCGATCATCGGGGTCGGCTCGATGGACTACCCGCCGGAGGCGCAGGGCGCCTCGGAGGAGACCATCACCCGCAACGCCATCAGCCGGATCATGACGATGACCTCAACCTACGACCACCGGGTCATCCAGGGCGCGCAGTCGGGCGAGTTCCTGCGCCGCGTCCACCAGCTGCTCCTGGGCGAGGACGGTTTCTACGACGAGATCTTCCGCAGCCTGCGGATCCCCTACGAGCCGATCCGCTGGGCCGTCGACGTCTCCCACAGCCACGACGAGGACGTCAGCAAGCAGGCCCGGATCCTCGAGCTGATCCACTCCTACCGGGTCCGGGGCCACATGATGGCCGACACCGACCCCCTGGAGTACAAGCAGCGCAGCCACCCCGACCTCGAGGTCGAGAGCCACGGCCTCACCCTCTGGGACCTCGACCGCGAGTTCGCGACCGGGGAGTTCGGCGGTGCCCGCCGGTTCATGAAGCTGCGCAACGTCCTCGGCATCCTGCGCGACTCCTACTGCCGCACCGTCGGCATCGAGTACATGCACATCCAGGACCCGGAGCAGCGTCGCTGGATCCAGGAGCGGGTCGAGCAGCCGCACCAGAAGCCGCCGCGCGAGGAGCAGCTCAGGATCCTGCTCAAGCTCAACCAGGCCGAGGCGTTCGAGACCTTCCTGCAGACCAAGTTCGTCGGCCAGAAGCGGTTCAGCCTCGAGGGCGGTGAGACCACGGTCCCGCTGATCGACGAGATCTGCGAGGCCGCCGCCGAGGCTTCCCTGGACGAGGTCACCATCGGCATGGCCCACCGGGGCCGGCTGAACATGCTGGCCAACATCGTCGGCAAGTCCTACAACCAGATCTTCCGCGAGTTCGAGGGCAACATCGACCCGCGCACGGTCCAGGGTTCCGGCGACGTGAAGTACCACCTAGGGGCCGAGGGCGAGTTCCTCGCCGGCTCCGGGGACAAGATCAAGGTCTCCATCGCGGCGAACCCGTCCCACCTGGAGACTGTCGACCCGATCCTGGAAGGCATCGCCCGCGCCAAGCAGGACGTGCTGAACCGGGGGGCCGAGTACCCGGTGCTCCCGTTGCTGGTGCACGGTGACGCCGCCTTCGCCGGCCAGGGGGTCGTGGCGGAGACGCTCAACCTCTCCCAGCTGCGCGGCTACCGCACCGGCGGCACCATCCACGTGGTGGTCAACAACCAGGTCGGCTTCACCACCTCGCCGGCCTCGTCGCGGTCCTCGCTGTACTGCACCGACGTGGCCCGGATGGTGCAGGCGCCGATCTTCCACGTCAACGGCGACGACCCGGAGGCGTGCATCCGGGTCGCCCGGCTCTCGTTCGAGTACCGCCAGGCGTTCAACAAGGACGTCGTCATCGACCTGGTCTGCTACCGCCGGCGCGGTCACAACGAGGGTGACGACCCGTCGTACACGCAGCCGCTGATGTACGACCTGATCGAGCAGAAGCGCTCGGTGCGCAAGCTCTACACCGAGTCCCTGATCGGCCGAGGGGACATCACCGTCGAGGAAGCCGAGCAGGTGCTGCAGAACTACCAGCAGCAGCTCGAGCGGGTCTTCACCGAGGTGCGCGAGGCCGACACCAAGCCGGACTCCTGGACCACTGTGCCGGACTACCCGGACAAGCTCGCCACCGGCGAGGCGACCACGGCGATCACGGTCGAGATGATGAAGCGGATCTCGGACGCCTACGTCAGCCCGCCCGAGGGCTTCACCGTGCACCCGAAGGTGCTGCCCCAGCTGCAGCGCCGCGCGGCCGCGATCAACGAGGGCCCGATCGACTGGGGCACCGGCGAGATCCTGGCGTTCGGCTCGCTGCTGATGGAGGGCCACCCGGTCCGGCTCGCCGGCCAGGACTCCCGCCGCGGGACGTTCGTGCAGCGGTTCGCCACGATCATCGACCGCAAGAACGCCGACGAGTGGACCCCGTTGGCCAACCTCACCGAGGACCAGGCGCCCTTCCACGTCTACGACTCGCTGCTCAGCGAGTACGCCGCCCTCGGTTTCGAGTACGGCTACTCGGTGGCCCGTCCGGACGCGCTGGTGCTGTGGGAGGCCCAGTTCGGCGACTTCGTCAACGGCGCCCAGATCGTCACCGACGAGTACATCACCGCGGGCCAGACCAAGTGGGGCCAGCAGTCGGGCGTCGTCCTACTGCTGCCGCACGGGTACGAGGGCCAGGGCCCCGACCACTCCTCGGCACGGATCGAGCGGTTCCTGCAGATGGCCGCGGACGACGCGTTCGTCGTGGCCCAGCCGTCGACCCCGGCCAGCCACTTCCACCTGCTCCGCCGGCACGCGCTCGGGGAGGCCCACAAGCCGCTGATCATCTTCACGCCGAAGTCGATGCTGAAGCGCAAGGAAGCGGCGTCGCAACCGGAGGCGTTCACCCACGGCTCGTTCGCCCCGGTGATCGGCGACTCGGTCGCGGACCCCGACAAGGTGACCACGGTCCTGCTCTGCAGCGGCCGGATCACCTGGGACCTGATGGTCGAGCGCGGCAAGCGCCAGGGCGACGAACCGACCACCGCGATCGTCCGGGTCGAGCAGCTCTACCCGCGGCCGGTCGAGGAGCTCAAGGCGGAGCTGAGCCGGTTCCCGAATCTGCGCAGCGTGCGCTGGGTCCAGGACGAGCCGGTGAACATGGGTCCCGCCCCGCACTTCCGGCTGACGCTCTTCAACGACCTGGAGCAGAACATCGAGCTGATCTCGCGGGCCGAGTCGTCCTCACCGTCGGTGGGACAGCACTCCCGCCACGTCGAGGAGCAGAAGTCGCTGATGGACCAGGCCTTCGCCTGACATGTACTTCACCGATCGCGGGATCGAGGAGCTCGAGAAGCGCCGGGGAGGCGAGGAAGTCACCCTGGCGTGGATCGCCGACCAGCTCCGTGCGTACGTCGACCTCCACCCCGACGACGAGAACCCGGTGGAGCGGTTCGCCACCTGGCTCGCCCGGGCGGACGACCCCGACGACGACTGACGTCGTCAGCTGATCCGGGTCTGACAGTGAGTCCTGTCAGAACTTGTCCTACTCTTCTCCCATGACCGTGCAGTGGATCTCCTCGCCGACCTCAGGCGACATCACCTACCCCGAAGCGC
Source organism: Marmoricola sp. (assembly GCA_046598495.1). GTDB lineage: Bacteria > Actinomycetota > Actinomycetes > Propionibacteriales > Nocardioidaceae > Marmoricola. Next base: position 29,038 of record JBKJIR010000002.1, read on the forward strand.
CCTGGAACATGACCGGCCAGCTCTGGCTGTCGCTGTTCAAGGTCCGCGAGGGAGACCACCCCGATCGGGAGCCGGGCGTCTACGGCGTCGCGCTGGTGAAGTACGAGGAACCCAGCCCGCTCACCTACGGCGAGATCCTGGTCGCACGGATGCGGAACAAGGCAGTGAACATCACCGACATCTGGGTCGACTCGATCCAGTCGGTCCACGGCGGCCGCGACCTGTGGGCGATCCCCAAGGACCTGTGCGACTTCTCCCTGACCGTCAGCGAGAAGGGCCCGCTCACCCGGGCGCTCTGGACCGCGGAGCTCGCGGGCGTGCCGATCGCGACTGCGTCGTTCGCCGACATCTCCCGTGCTGCACCGCGACTGCCGTTCAAGGGCAACACCTGGCAGCAGCGTGCCGACGGCGAAGAGGTCACTGCGGCCCTGGTCGGGTCGTCCAAGGCTGCACCGTGCCGCGCGAGATGGGACTTCAACCCCGACGGCCCCCTGGGCTGGCTGGCCGGAAAGCGGTCGCTCGCGTCCGCGCGTCAGGCCGACTTCCGGATGTCCTTCGGCTGAGTCGGACCCGTCGGCTCAGAGGGCCTCGGGGTCGGTCCCGTCGTCGGCGCCGGCGCGCTTGCTCGCCTCGCGGATCTCGAACAGGTCGGTGGCCAGGCCACCGACGGTCTTCGCGACGTCGCCCACGGCCCCGACCAAGATGCCGGCTACCTGACCCACCGCGTGGGTGGCGGCCTCGACGCCGTCCTGGATCGCGTCCTTGCGGATCTCGGCCTTGCTGATCTGATCCCTCATGGGAACAGTCTCTGTTCCCCGCGGCCTGCTGGCAACGTGAGTCCGCTCTCAGGCAGCGCCGGCGTGGGCCGCGGCCGAGCGCTCCAGCGCCTCGCGGACCACGGGAACCTCGGCGTGCAGCCGTTCGACCGCCTCCCGGGTGAAGTGCAGCACCAGCAGCGGCGTGGTGGCGGTCACCGAGGCCGACCGGAGGCGACGGCGCAGGATCGCAACCTCGCCGATGACGTCGCCGGCTCCTAGGTTCGCAACGACCTCGTCGTTGCGACGCACCTCGACGGTGCCGTCCAGGATCACGTACGCCTTCTCGGCCGGGGTGCGGTCCCAGATCAGGGACCAGCCCCGCGGCACGGTGACCACGTACCCGGCAGCGACGATCGACGCGATCTCGGACCCGGTCGCCCCCGCGAAGGTTCCCAGGGCCTGCAGTCGGGCGACCGCGACCCCGTCGTCCCCGCGCGGGGCCGACGAGATCGAGGTCATCGAACCCCGGGACATGCGTCCGAGCGCCATCAGGCAGCGACCGCGTCGTCGTTCGCGACGGCCGGGGCCGGGTCGTTCTTGGGCTTCGCGTTGGGGAAGGAGAGCCGGACGATCTTCCTCGCGACGCTGAAGAGCTGCTTGCTCAGGCCGCCGGTGTTGTACTCGATGCCGTACTTCTCGCACAGCGCCTTCACCTCGACCGAGAGCTCCGGGTACCGGCGGGCCGGGATGTCCGGGAACAGGTGGTGCTCGATCTGGTGCGACAGGTTGCCGGACATGATGTGGAACAGCTTGCCGCCGGTGATGTTCGCCGAGCCGAGCAGCTGCCGGTAGTACCAGTGACCGCGGGACTCGTTCTCGCACTCCTCCTCGGTGAACGTCGCGACGCCCGCCGGGAAGTGGCCGCAGAAGATGATGTTGAAGGTCCAGATGTTGCGGACCACGTTGGCCACCGCGTTACCGGCCAGGGTGCTGAAGAAGAACGGGCCGGTCAGGGCTGGGAAGAGCAGGTAGTCCTTGAACACCTGCTTGCCGACCTTCTTGACGATGGGCTTGCCCACCTTCTTGGTCTCTTCCCAGGTGCGCTCGCCGGCCATGATGCGGTCGGCCTCGAGGTCGTGGAGGGCCACACCCTCTTCGAAGAACAGCATCAGCAGCACGGCGTAGACCGGGTTGCCCAGGTAGTACGGGCGCCACTTCTGGTCCTCGTCCATGCGGAGGATGCCGTACCCGATGTCCCGGTCCTTGCCCAGGATGTTGGTGTACGTGTGGTGGATGTAGTTGTGGCCGTACTTCCAGTTCTCGCCCGGGGCCATCGTGTCCCAGTCGTAGATCCGCGAGTTCAGCTTCGGGTCGCCCATCCAGTCGTACTGGCCGTGCATGACATTGTGGCCGATCTCCATGTTCTCCAGGATCTTGGAGACACTGAGGGCTGCCACGGCCAGCGGCCAGGCCGGCGGCAGGTAGAAGAGCGCCCGGCCGGCGACCTCGAACTGCTGCTGGCGCTTGACGATCATCCGGATGTAGTCCGCGTCCTCCTTGCCGAGCTTGCCGAGCACCCGCTGGCGCAGGGCATCCAGCTCGTTGCCGAACTCCTCGAGCTGTTCCGGGGTCAGGTTCGGGTTCTTGGGGTCCGAGGCCCGGACGGTGGACTTCTTCTTGGCGCTCTTCGCGACCTTGGTGGGGATGTCGGTGATGGTCATGGTGTCTCCCTGGTGTCAGAGGTGGGGGCAGAGGTCGTGGACAGGATCAGAGGTCGACGGCGCAGTCGCCGACCGGCGCACTCACGCAGAGCCGGACTTCCTCGTCAGGCAGCGAGGACTCCTCGCCGGTGAGGACGTTGCGGACGGTGCCGTCGGTCTTCGTCTTGACGCAGGAGAAGCAGATGCCCATCCGGCAACCGAACTCGGGCTTGAGGCCGAGGGCCTCTGCCTGCTCGAGCAGGGTGGCGCCGGTGTTCTCCGCAGTCTCCCCGGAGCGGGTGAACGAGACGTCCCCGCCCGCTGCGCCGGTGCTGAAGGCCGGCGGCTTGAAGAACTCGACCCGGAGCCGGAGGTTCTCCTCGCCGTACGCCGCCCTGACGAGCTCGATCAGCCCGCCGGGGCCGCACGCCCAGGTGTCGGTGCTCCGGTAGTCCGGGACCAGGCGCCGCAGCTCGAACTCGCTGAACGTCGCGTCGCCGTACCGGAGGTGGACCTCGATGTGGTTGTCGCCCTCCGCGATCGCGGCGAGCTCGTCGGCGAAGATCTGGTCCTCGACGCTGCGGGCGTAGTGCAGGAAGGTGACCTTGCGGTTGGCGCGGCCGTCGTACCCGTCACGGAGGAGCGTCCGGATCTGCGACATCACCGGGGTGATGCCCGACCCGCCGGAGATCATCACCAAGTGGTTGTTGGTCGGCGTCGCCGCGCTCTCGTGGATCGTGAACTCGCCGTCGGCCTGGCTCAGGTGGAGCATCTGCCCGACCTTCGCGGAGTTGACCAGGAACTTGCTGACCTGGCCCTCGTCGTTGGCCCGGATGGTGAGCGTGAACCGCTCGCCCGGGAGCGACGCCGCGGAGGAGATCGAGAAGCAGCGCGTCATCCGTCGGGCCGAGCCGGGCATCTCCACGCCGACCTGGACGTACTGCCCCGCGCGGTGCCCGCGCCAGGTGCTGGTCGGCTGGAGCGTGAGGGTGGCGACCGGGGGGGAGCCCACAGCGTTCGGGTTCTCGCGGTGGATGGCGACGACGCGAGCGCGAACCTCCACGGCGGCCCACATCGGGTTGAACATCTCGAGGTAGCGGTCCACACCGTGGGGTGAGGTCAACGCTGCAACGGCCTTGGAGCCGAGAAGTTTGGTGGTGATGCTCATGTAGTGGCCTCCTTTCAGTGAACGTGCGTACACTGAAACTATGACCGCGACCGTGAACCCGGGTCAAGTGAACCTGGACGTGATGCCTAACACGGTGCACATGCGTGCACCCAAACGTCGGGTGTCCGATCTCGCTACGCTGAGACCCGTGACCGTCCCCCTCACCGGCCCTGCGATCGAGAGCCGTAGCGAGAAGAAGGAGCGCACCCGCCGCGCCATCCTGGATGCCGCGCTGGCTCTCACTGAGGACACCGGTCTGGCGGGGCTGTCCCTGCGCCAGGTCGCCAAAGAGGTCGGCATCGTGCCCACCGCCTTCTACCGGCACTTCGACTCGATCGACCAGCTCGGGCTCGCGCTGGTCGAGGAGAGCTTCGGCTCCCTGCGCGCGATGATCCGAGACGTCCGGCGCGGGACACCGTCGCTCGGTCAGATCGTCGACAGCTCCGTCGCGGTCCTCGCCGAGCACGTACGCGACCAGCGGGCCCACTTCGGGTTCATCGCACGGGAGCGGTCCGGCGGTTCGAAGGTGGTGCGGGACGCCGTACGCCAGGAGTTCCAGCTCTTCGAGCGCGAGCTCGCCACCGACCTCGCCCGGCTCCCGATGGACCACTGGTCGCCCGATGACCTGCGGATCCTCTCGAACCTGATCGTCGGGGCGATGATCACGACCTCGGAGGAGATCCTGCGGGCGGACCCGCGGGACCTCCCCGACATCACGCACCGGGCCCGGACCCAGCTGCTGATGGTCATCGTCGGAGCGCTCAGCTGGAAGTCGACGGCCTCCGACTGAGCCTCAGACGACCGGGACCGCCGCCTCGGTGACGTCGTCGCCCAGGTCCTCGCGGCTGGGGCCACCAGGACCATGGGCGCTCCCCCCGGCATCGGGGAGCCGACCAGGGAGCACCAGGGCGATCGCGACCACGATCACGGACAGGACCGCGCCGACCATGAAGGCCCGCTCCATCCCGCCGGTGAACGCAGCCTCGAAGCTCGCGCCCCCCGCCTCCAGTTCGCTCGCTCGGGAGGACAGCACCGCGACCGAGACGGCGGCGCCAGCCGCGCCCGCGACCTGCTGCAGCGTGCCGAGCAACGAGCTCCCGTGCGAGTACAGATGCTGCGGCAGGGCACCGAGGCCGAGCGTGAAGACCGGCGTGAACACGAGCGCGAGACTCACCATCATGAGCATGTGGAAGGCCAGCACCACGGCGTACGGCGTGCCCAGGTCGAACTGGGTGAAGAGCACCAGCGAGACGAAGATGCCGATCGCACCCGGGATGACCAGCGGGCGGCCGCCGACGGCGTCGAAGACCTTGCCGACCCGGGGACCGAGCAGGCCCATCGCCAACCCGCCCGGGATGAGCAGGGCGCCCGTCTGCAGCGTGCTCAGGTTCCGGGCGTTCTGCAGGTACAGCGGCAGCAGGAACAACACGCTCAGGAAAGCCATGAACGCGACCGCCATGAGCACCAGGGAGAGCGCGAACGTGCGGTGCGTGAACGCACGAAGGTCGAGCAGCGGGCTGTCGGTGCGCTGCAGCACCAGCTGCCGCCACACGAACACCGCGAGCACGGCGACGCCCGCGCCGATCAACCAGCCCGGGGCGACGATCTGGTCGGGGGCGCCGATCTGGCTGAGCCCGTAGACCAGGGAGCCGAAGCCCAGTGCCGCCAGGACGACGCTGACGACGTCGACCGAGCCTGCCGTCGGCTCGCCCACGTTGGTCAGCTTGCGCAGGCCGGCGACGCCGATCAGCACGGCCACCGGCAGGACGAGACCGAAGATCCAGCGCCAGGACAGAGCTTCCAGGATCACGCCGGAGACGGCTGGCCCGAGGGCCGGCGCCACCGACATCGCCAGCGTCACGTTGCCCATCACCCGCCCGCGGTCGTTCTCGGGCACGACGTTCATCAGCGTGGTCATCAGCAGCGGCATCATCACCGCGGTGCCGGCGGCCTGGATCACGCGGGCGACCAGCAGCACCCAGAAGGCCGGCGCCAACGCGGCCAGCAGGGTGCCGACGGCGAAGACCGCCATGGCCAACCCGAACGCCTGGCGCGTGGTGACCCGTTGCAGGAACCAGCCGGTGATCGGGATGACCACGGCCATCGTGAGCATGAAGCCCGTGGTCAACCAGCCGGCCGCCCGCTCGGTGACGTCGAACTCGGCCTGCAGGCGCGGCACGGCGTTGATGATGATCGTTTCGTTGAGGATCACGATGAAGGTGGCGGCGACCAGCCACCGGAGGACGGCGATGTCACCCGCCGAGGTCTTCGCCGGGGCGGCGGTGGTACTGGGGTCGTGCGGCATAGGGAACTGCCCTTCGCGTCGGTGGGGCGGCCGAGAGATCTCCACCCCGCATCCATCTGTCACCAGGACGACGAACGGGCGAGGTCGAGTACGACACCGGCAACGAAACGGAACCTACGGGAGCGCACCGACATTCCACGAGCCATTTTTCGGTCTGGACCAGTGCTGAAAAGCAGAACCGGGTAGTACGCGCCTCAGCGGGGCCGGACGACCAGCTCGGGGATGGTGGCGTCGGGCGGCAGGTCCAGCACGTGCAGGATCGCGTCGGTCACCGTGCCGGGACGGATCCAGCGGGCGGGGTCGTAGGTGCGCCCCTCCTGCTGGTGGACCTTCTCCTGCATCGGGGTGGCCGTCCGGCTGGGGAAGACCGACGTGACCCGGACCCCGTTCCCGGCCTCCTCCGCGCGCAGCGCGTCCGCGAAGGCCCGGAGGCCGAACTTCGACGCCGCGTACGCCGACCACCCGGCGTTGGCGACGAGGCCGGCCGAGGAGTTGACCAGGACGACCGTGCCGCCTGCGGCCCGCAACGACGGCAGCAGACCAGCGGTGAGGACCGCCGGCGCCGTCAGGTTCACGGCGAGCTGGCGCTGCCAGTCGGCCAGGTCCAGATCGGCGACCGCACCGAGCTCGACCGTCCCGGCCACGTGGACGACGGAACTCAGGCGCGGGTTCGCCCCGGCGCACTCCTCCACCCAGCGTCGTACCGCGGGGAGGTCGGTGAGGTCGACCACGTCCCGGGTGAGCCGGAGCACGTGGTCTCCGCGCGACTCCAGGCGTTTGGCGACGTCGAGACCGATGCCGGAGGCGGCGCCGGTGACGAGGTGCAGGCGTGGCGCCCCGTTCTCAGAGGACACGGGTGCCGTACATCTCCCCCAGGGGATCGGCGATCAGCTCGAGGCGGGCACCGTTGGGGTCGCGGAAGTAGATCGAGGTGCCGCTCTGGCTGTGGTACTCCACCCCGGCCTCGTCGAGACGGTCGCGGAGCATGCTCCATCTCTCCGGCTCCACCGAGATCGCGACGTGGTGCAGACCGCCGAGGACCTCGGCGTACGGGCCGACGTCGAGCCCCGGGAAGTCGAAGAACGCGATCAGGTTCTGGTTGCCGATGTCGAAGAAGAAGTGGTTCGACCCGGGGTAGTCACGGTTCTCGAAGATGTCGGTCAGCGGGAAACCGAGGACCTCCGAGTAGAAGAGCACCGTCTCCTCGACGTCGCGGCAGACGATCGCGAAGTGGTGGAGGCCGCGGGCCGTCGAAGCCGGTCGCCGGTCCTCCTGGACCAGGTACGTCGCCCGGATCCGGTCGCGCTCGGCCTCGATCGCCGCCAGATCCTGCTCAGACATCGCTGCGTCAGACATTGAAGGGTCCTCCGTTCCAGGTCTCCCGCCGAGCAAGGTCGGCCACCGCCTCGCGGGTCAGTTTGGTCAACTGCTTCACAGGCTTGCCCATCGGGACGACGCACGCAACGGCGTACGGCTCCGGGATCCCCAGCAGCTGCTTGACCGCCGGCTCCTCGGCGACGGCCATCGTCGTGATCGTGCCCCCGAATCCTTCGTTGCGCGCAGCGAGCAGGATGTTCCAGACCAACGGGTATACCGAGGCGCCGCTGACCAGTCCCACCCGGTCGAGGTCCTGGTCGACGGCCGCGACCACGCGGAGGTCGACGCAGACCACGAGCACCACCGCGGCCTCCAGCAACGGAGCCGTGAAGCTCCCGGGGACCTCGGTGGCAGCGATCTCCTGCGCGGAGGGCCCGCTGGGCGCGACCGGGTTCCACGGGCCCTCGCCCGCGATCCGCTGAGCGGTGTACCGGCGCGCCCCGGGCAGCGTCAGCTCGGCCAGGGCCTCCCGAGTACCGCGATCGCGCACCACGAGGACCTGGGCGCCCTGGCGGTTGCCGCCGCTGGGCGCGAACCGGGCGTTCTCGAGGATCGACGCCAGGACCTCGTCGGGGAGCGGATCGGCGGTGAACTCCCGGACCGCGGCCGTGGTGCGCATGACGTCGTAGAGCTCCATGGTGTCCTCCGGGATCGGGGTGCGCTGCTGCGACCTGGCTGCTTGCCCGGTGCTCTGCTTGTCTGGTGCCCTGTCTACCTGGTGAAGACAATCTTGCCGAACAGGTCGCCCCCGGCCATCGCCGCGAACCCGTCACGGGCCTGCTCCATCGGGATCTCGCGGTCGATCAGCGGCTTGGCGCCCGTGGCGTCGAGCATGCTGAGCAGCGAGGCCAGCTCGGTCGAGGAGCCCATCGTGGACCCGATTACCCGCAGCTGGAGGAAGAAGATCCGGGTCAGCTCAGCGTCGTCGAGGTTCGGGCCCGACGTGGTCCCGGAGATCACGATCGCCCCGCCGGGGCGGAGCGCCCGGATCGAGTGCGACCAGGTGGCCCGACCGACCGTTTCCATCACGGCGTCGACCTTCACCGGCAGCCGGGCACCGGACTCGAAGACCTCGTGCGCCCCGATCTCCAGCGCCCGGGCCCGCTTCGCCTCGTCGCGGCTGGTGGCGAGCACCTTGAGCCCGGCGGCGCGGGCGAGGGTGATCAGTGCGGTGGCGACTCCGCCGCCGGCGCCCTGGACCAGGACGGTGTCCCCGGCCTTCAGACCGCCCTGGGTGAAGAGCATCCGGTACGCCGTCAGCCAGGCGGTCGGCAGCGTCGCGGCCTCGGCGAACGAGAGCGAGGCGGGTTTGGGGATCAGGTTGCGGCGCGGGACCACCACTGCGTCCGCGAAGGTTCCCTGGTACCGCTCGGAAAGGATCGAACGCTTCGGGTCGAGGGTCTCGTCCCCCGACCAGGCGGGCGAGTTGATGATCGCGTGGACGACGACCTCGTTACCGTCCTCGTCGTACCCGGCAGCGTCGCAGCCGAGGATCATCGGCAGCGCCTCCTCGCGCAGGCCGACACCGCGCAGCGACCACAGGTCGTGGTGGTTCAGAGAGGCGGCCTTGACGGTCACCTTCGCCCACCCGGCCGGCACCTCCGGGTCGGGACGCTCCCCGATCACGAGCCCGGAGAGCGGGTCTTCAGAGGAGAACTTCTCGGCGTAGACAGCGAACATGGTCAGACCCTATCGAGGCGTATCAGCGGCGTCAGGCGTGGTGCAGGGCGGCGCTGATCAGCGGCGGGCGACGCCGTCGCGCCGTGCAGCCTCCGCCACGGCGGCCGCGACCGACGGTCCGACGCGGGGGTCGAAGGGCGAGGGGATGATGTAGTCCTCGCGCAGGTCGTCGGAGACGATCGCGGCCAGCGCCTGCGCGGCGGCGAGCTTCATGCCCTCGGTGATCGCCGAGGCCCGGGCGTCGAAGGCGCCCCGGAAGATCCCCGGGAACGCGAGCACATTGTTGATCTGGTTCGGGAAGTCCGAGCGGCCGGTGGCGACGACCCGGGCGTACTTGTGCGCCAGGTCGGGGTGCACCTCGGGCGTCGGGTTCGCAAGGCCGAAGATGATCGGGTCCCCGGCCATCGAGGCGACCACCTCCTCCGGGACGCTGCCGCCGGAGAGACCGATGTAGCAGTCGGCCCCTTCCATCACCGCAGCCAGCGAGCCCCAGCGGCCGGTGGTGTCGGCGGTGTCCGCGGCGAGCGAACGCTTGGAGGTGTTCATGTCGGTCCGGTCGCGGTGCAGCACCCCGGCGCGGTCCACCACGGCGATGTCGCGGATGCCCGCGGCGAGGAGGATCCGGGTCACGGCGACCCCGGCAGCACCGGCGCCGGAGACGACCACGCGGATCGTGTCGTGGTACTTGCCGGTCAGCTTGATCGCGTTCTCGAGCGCCGCCAGGACGACCACGGCGGTGCCGTGCTGGTCGTCGTGGAAGACCGGGATGTCGAGGAGCTGCTTGAGGCGCTCCTCGACCTCGAAGCAGCGCGGCGCCGAGATGTCCTCGAGGTTGATGCCGCCGAAGCTCGGCGCGAGCCGGACCACGGTCTCCACGATCTCGTCGACGTCGGTGGTGTCGAGGCAGATCGGGATCGCATCGATCCCGCCGAACTGCTTGAACAGCACGGCCTTGCCCTCCATCACCGGCATCGCGGCCCGCGGGCCGATGTCTCCCAGGCCGAGCACGGCGGTGCCGTCGGTGATGACCGCGACGGTGTTCGCGGTCCAGGTGTAGTCGCCGTAAATGCTCGGATCGGCCGCGATGGCTTCGCAGACCTGGGCCACGCCCGGGGTGTAGGCCAGCGACAGCTCGTCCGGGCCGTTGAGGGCGACCGTCGAGGCGATCTCCATCTTCCCGCCGGCGTGCAGGGCGAAGACGGGGTTGTGGGCGCGCTGCGCCTGGAGATCCAGCGCGGGGTCGAGCGCGGGGTCGAGGTCTGGCATGGGGTCAAATGCAACCATCAGGTTGGCTCTCTCGTGACATCGGGCAAGCAGGTACAAGTGGGGTGAGGCTGCTCGACGCCGACATTGATTGGGTCCGCGGAGATGCCAGAGGTGGTGCGTGCAGATCGGGGGGTCGCCCGCGTCTATGGTCTCACAAACCTCACAACCCGTCACAGGCCCTGACGGCGAATGTGGCCGATCAGACATTGCGGGTGCCGCCAGACCCGGGTGCGTACGACGCCCAGGACCGATCTCGCATCCACGGGTCCGCGGTGCCGGGAGTCGACACCCTCGTCGGGGTTGTCACTGAGCAGGAACCAGCCGGGTCGACCCGCACCGGTCGTCGCCGCGTACGCCACCCGCTTCACCGCGAGCGTGCCGTCGGCCAGGCGGGCCACCACCAGGTCACCGGCCGTGACAGCGGCGCCGTACCGGACGAGCAGCCGGTCGCCGGGGTGCAGCGTCGGCGTCATCGAACGCCCGCTGACCCGGGCGAGACCCCACGGACGACGCGTCTGCACGCGGAGTAGTCTCGCAGGTGACCCACCGGTCAGAAGTCAGCTACCTGAGAGGACCCCAGAGGATGTACGCGCGACTGTTCGCCCCCACCGTCGAGGTTTCCGCCCACTGCGACCTGCCCTGCGGCGTCTACGACCCGGCTCAGGCACGCATCGAGGCCGAGTCGATCAAGGCGCTGATCGCCAAGGTCGCCGACAACGACGACCCCGACTTCCGCACCCGCGCCCTGGTCATCAAGGAGCAGCGCTCCGAACTGGTCAAGCACCACCTGTGGGTGCTGTGGACCGACTACTTCAAGCCCCCGCACTTCGAGAAGTACCCGCAGCTGCACACCCTGGTGAACGAGGCCACCAAGCTGGCCGGCGCCGGCGGGACCAAGGGCAGCCTGGACGCGGCCGCCGCCGACGAGCTGCTCGCCAAGATCGACGAGATCGCCGAGATCTTCTGGGAGACCAAGAAGGCTTGAGTCTCGCAGCGACGGAGTCGCGGCGACGGCTTGAGCCATCGCCGTCCTCAGCGCGCCTGAGCTTGCGAAGGCGCGACCGTCGTAGGTGACCGGCGGGTCACACGCACCGACCAGTTCGAGCGGGGTCGACCACATCGGTCGGCCCCGCTCGGCATTTCTGACCGGATCTCGCCTAGTCTCGACCTATGCACCCGGACGCAGAGATTCGCCTTCCCGCGGGAACCGCGTACGTCGCCGTCCTCCGGATGGCGGCGGCAGGTTTCGCGGCCCGCCTCGACTTCACCCTCGACGACATCGAGGACCTGAAGATGGCCGTCAGCGAGGCCTGTGCGCTGGTGCTCGTCAACGCGACGCCGGGCGGAGACCTCAGGGCCTGTTTCTTCTTCAGCGACCAGCAGGTCGAGATCGAGGTGACGGCGGACGCGATCGGTGCGAGCGCACCGGACCAGGACAGCTTCGGGTGGCAGGTGCTCACGACGAGCGCCGCGCGGGCCAGTGCGTCCGTGACCGCGGAGAGCGTCACGGTCCGACTGGCGGTCATGTCGAGCACGTTCGCCGGATCATGAGCGCGGACACCACTGACCCTTCCTCCACCGTGCGCGAACGGAGCCAGGCCCTTTTCGTCGAGCTGGACCGGGTCCGCGGCGGGCCGGACGCCAAGGACACCCGCGACCGGCTGATCGAGCTGCACCTCCCTCTGGTCGAGCACTGCGCCCGCCGGTTCTTCAACCGCGGCGAGCCGCTGGACGACCTGGTCCAGGTGGGCACCATCGGGTTGATCAAGGCCGTCGACCGCTTCGACACCGACCGCGGGGTCGAGTTCTCGACCTACGCGACCCCGACGATCATCGGCGAGATCAAGCGGCACTTCCGCGACAAGGGCTGGGCGATCCGGGTCCCTCGACGGCTCCAGGAGCTGCGGATGTCGATCGCGACCGCGACCAGCGAGCTCTCCCAGAGCCTCGGTCGCTCCCCCACCGCCCGGGAGATCGCCGAGCAGCTCGGGGTCACCGTCGAGGACGTGCTGGAGGGCATCGAGTCCGCGAACGCGTACTCGACGATGTCGTTGGACGCCGGCCAGGGCGAGGAGGACGGCTCTTCCTGGTGGGAGACCCTCGGGGACGACGACGTGGCGCTGGAGCACGTGGAGATCCGCGAGTCGCTGCGGCCCCTGATCGAGCGCCTGCCCCCACGGGAGCAGCAGATCCTGATCCTCCGCTTCTTCCGGCAGCAGACACAGTCCCAGATCGCCGAGGAGATCGGCGTCTCGCAGATGCACGTCTCCCGACTGCTCACCCGCACCCTGGAGAAGCTCCGCGCCGACATCGAGTGACCGGGGTTCAGTCCTGGCCCGGGTCCGTGTCGGTCGCGTCAGCGCGTTCGAGAGCCTCGATCGTCCGGGGGTGCAGCATCCCGACCAGCACCACCACCGCCGGTACGGCGAACCCCACCGAGGCGAACACCGTCCCCGCGTCCCGGAAGTTCCAGGCCAGGCCGAGCGAGATCAGCTGGGCGAGCAGCACCGGCCCCCGCGCCCAGGTCTGCACCCGGCTCAGGCCCCAGGCGCAGAACACCATCCCGGCGCCGTAGGCGACGAAGAACAGCGCCGTGCTCGCTCCCATCACGGCGCGTTCCCCGGTGATGTGCAGGGCCTCGGCGAGTCCGAAAACGACCGAGACGAGACCTTGGAGCGCCACCACCGCAGCAGCGAGTCGGAGCGGGGTCGGCACCACCGGGCACGGGTACGACGAAACGGAGTCCACGGGAGTGGAGCGTAACGGCCTTTGTGATGAACCCGACCTACCCAGGGTCTTGTGGTTGAGGGCGGATGTTGCCAACATCTAGAGGTAACTACGCCCACTGCCACGTGGCGAAGTCACAACTCTCTGCCCCGGACCCGATCGGCCCGGACGTAGGAGTGACCTAGTGAACGCGTTCACACACCTCACGAACAGGAGTTCATCGCCATGGATTGGCGCCACCGCTCTGCGTGTCTCGATGAAGACCCAGAGCTGTTCTTCCCCATCGGCAACACCGGGCCGGCCATCCTCCAGATCGAGGAAGCCAAGCAAGTGTGCCGTCGTTGCGACGTACGCGAGCAGTGCCTCGCGTGGGCGCTCGAAGCCGGGCAGGACCACGGCGTCTGGGGTGGGCTGAGCGAGGACGAGCGTCGCGCGCTGAAGCGCCGCAACGCCCGCGCCCGCGTGCGCACCGCCTGATCAGGACCTAGCGAGGGAACGAGAACTCCACGACGGTCCCCGGACCACTCCCGGCCGGACCGATCCGCAACGAGCCGCCGAGTTCGGCAACCAGCGTCCGCACGATCGACAACCCGAGACTCGTCGACGCCCCCGGGTCGAAGCCCGGGGGCAACCCGATCCCGTCGTCGCGCACCCGGACGACGAGCACGGGCGTCCCGGCGTCGTCGGCTCCCGGAAGGGGCGCCACCTCGACCGTTCCGGAGGCGCCGTCGGGGAAGCCGTGCTCCATGGCGTTCTGCAGCACCTCGGTGAGCACCATCGCCAGCGTCGTCGCAGCGTCGGACCCGAGGGTCCCGAACGTGCCCGTGCGGCGCAGCGCGACCGAACCCTCGTGCCCCCCCACCTCGCTGACCAGGCCGATGAGTTGGTCGGCGACGGTGTCGAACTCCACTTCCTCCTCGAAGCTCTGGCTCAGCGTCTCGTGGACGACCGCGATCGCCCCGACCCGCCGTACAGCCTCCTCGAGGGCCTCGCGCCCGCTGACCGAGTCGATCCTGCGCGCCTGCAACCGCAGCAGCGCGGCGACGGTCTGCAGGTTGTTCTTGACCCGGTGGTGGACCTCCCGGATGGTCGCGTCCTTGGTGACCAGCTCCCGGTCACGACTGCGGAGCTCGGTGACGTCGCGGAGCAGGATCAAGCCCCCGGTCGGCGTCCCGGTCGGACGGAGCGGGATCGCCCGCAGGATCACGGTCGCCTCGCCGTTCCCGATCTCCGAGTCCCGAGGCATCCGAGCACCGAGCACGGCGCTGATCGTCTCCTCGTCCGGGCGTTGCGCAGCCGGGACGAGGGCGCGGGTGACCTCGGCGAGGTCCTGGTCGGCCAGATCGGTGGAGAGGCCCAGCCTGCGGTAGACCGAGACGGCGTTCGGGCTCGCGTAGGCCACCCGTCCGGTGGCGTCGACCCGGATGAACCCGTCGCCCACGCGCGGGGAATCCGCGTGGTCGGAGCGTTGGCCCGGGTAAGGGAAGGCGCCGCGCGCGATCATCCGGGTCAGCTCGCTCGCCGTCTCCAGGTAGGCCAGCTCGAGCCGGCTCGGGGTCCGGACGCCGTGAAGATTGGTGTTACGGGCGACCACGGCGATCACCCGGTCGCCGCGGCGTACCGGGATCGCCTCGACCCGGACCGGGACGTCGTCGCGCCACTCCGGGTCGCCGTCCCGGGCGATCCTGCCCTCGGCGAGAGCGCGGTCCAGGAGCGGACGCCGGCCGCGGTCCACGAACTCCCCGACGATGTCGTCGACCAGCGCGGTCGGCCCGGTCGTCGGACGCATCTGACCGGCCGCCCAGAACCCGGTCCCGTCCCGGTCCGCCAGCCAGAGCACCAGATCGGCGAAGGAGAGGTCCGCGATGATCTGCCAATCGGCCTGGAGCAGCGAGAGCCAGCCGACGTCGTCGTCGGTGAGGTCGGTGTGAGCGCGGGCAAGCTCGAGGAGCGAGGGCACGCGTGGAGCCTACGCGCAGCGTCGGGCGCGGCCGGGACACCGTTCACGTCCGCGACCACCGCTGTTCAGGGCAGAACCGAGACCGGTCACCCCCGGATGCAAGAATGACGCCCATGGCCTCGGGATTCTGGAAGCAGGTAGTCGCGGACGGGTTGAGGGTCCCGCCGGACCGGTCACTCGTCGAGATGACCGAGGACCTCACCCGGATGCTGGGCGACCCGGACCCCGGGATCCGTGACGGGATCGCCTTCCCCGCGATGGCCACCTGGATCGACGACGGGGTGTACGACGACCTACTGGTCGGCCTCGGCGACGGGATGTGCCACGGCCTCGACGTCGGCCTGGGCCTGGTCGCGGACGACTCCGTGTTCCGGCGCAGCTTCTCCGCGCTCATCCTCACCGAGTGCATCGATCGGAGCACCGCGGCCCACCTGGCCGGTCCGGACGTGGTCCTGCGCTGGGGCGACCGGCTGATGGGGTGGCTCTCCCGCGAGCAGGACCTGCGCGGGTTCGTCCCCGGCAAGGGATGGGCCCACGCGGTGGCGCACGGGGCCGATGCCCTCGGCGCGCTGGCTCGGTCGCCATACCTCGGACGCCTGGAGCTGACGGTGATCCTCGACGTCATCGCCGACAGGCTGCTGGCGCCGACCCCGGCCTTCCTGGTCTGCGGCGAGGACGACCGGTTCGCCTACGCGACCATGCACCTGCTCCGGCGCGACCTGCTCGACATCGGTGTGCTCGAGCCGTGGGTCGCCCGGCTCGCGGCTGGCGCCCGCAGCCAGGGCGGCAGCAGCGGCGCCAACCCGTTCGAGGTCTCGGGCAATGTGCAGAACTATCTGCGCAGCCTGCACCTGCAGCTGGCCCTGGGCGTCGACCACCCCCCGGTGCGCAGCGACCTGCTGCTGGTCCTGATGGCGCACCTGCGGGAGAGCAACCCGGCGTACTTCTCACCGACGCGCCAGCACTGAGCAGTCGGCGGCCCCGCGCTCGAGATCCACCCAGTAGCCTCACCCCATGACTTCCGAGGCCCAGGATTCCATCGAAGCGCACGCCGGTCAGCACGCAGTCGCGGTAGCCCGCGCTCACGGGGTGGACGCGATGTACACGCTCTCCGGCGCCCACGTCTTCCCGATGTACGACGGCGCTGTGACCGCGGACCCGCCGATGAAGATCCTCGACGTCCGCCACGAGCAGACGGCCGCCTTCGCCGCCGAGGCGACCGGCAAGCTGACCCGCAGGCCGGGGCTCGCCGTGCTCACCGCGGGTCCGGGCGTCACCAACGGGGTCAGCGCGATCGCCCAGGCCCAGTTCGCCGGATCACCGATGGTCGTGATCGGCGGCCGGGCGCCGGCCAACCGGTGGGGCTCCGGTTCGCTCCAGGAGCTCGACCAGCCGCCGATTCTGGCACCGGTCTCGAAGCTGGCCCGCACCTTGCACACCGCCGCTGAGGTTGCGGACGGCCTGCACGAGGCGTTCACCGTCGCTGGGTCGTCGCACCGCGGCCCGGTCTTCGTCGACGTACCGATGGACGAGTTCTTCAACTCCGCCGACGTGGTGCGCCCGACCGTCGGCACGGCGACGCCGGTCGCTCCCGACCCCGACGCCCTGGCCGCGGTCGCGCGTCTGCTGGCCCGGTCCGCGCGTCCGGTGCTCGTCCTCGGCACCGACGTCTGGGCCGACGGCGCCGAGGTAGCCGCCCTGCGGCTGGTCGACGACCTGGGCATCCCGGCGATCACCAACGGCATGGGCCGCGGGGTCATCCCCGGCGGCCACCCGCTGCTCGCGACGAAGGCCCGCGGTCAGGCCCTGGGCACGAGCGACCTCGTGATCGTGGTCGGCACGCCCCTCGACTTCCGTCTCGGGTACGGGATCTTCGGCGGCAAGGACGGTGCCCCCCAGGCCCAGGTCGTGCACCTGGCCGACTCCCCCGGCCAGATCTCCGGCCACGCCGAGCTCGCCGGCTCCGCCTCCGGCGACCTGACCCTCGTGCTGGACGGTCTGGCCGAGGCGTTCGCCCGGGAGTCCCGCCCGGACTGGTCACCCTGGGTCACCGGACTCCAGGAGACCGTCGCCGCGGCCACCGCCCGCGACGCCGACCTGCTCGGTGCGACCGCGGAGCACATCCACCCCGCCCGGATCTACGGAGAGCTCCTTCCCCGGCTCGCCGACGACGCCATCGTGGTCGGCGACGGGGGCGACTTCGTCTCCTTCGCGGGCAAGTTCGTCGAGCCGAAGCGGCCCGGCGGCTGGCTCGACCCCGGTCCGTACGGCTGCCTCGGCGCCGGCATGGGCGGCGCGATCGCGGCGCGGCTGCACCGCCCGTCCGCCCAGGTCGTGCTGCTCTACGGCGACGGCGCGGCCGGGATGTCCCTGATGGACGTCGACACCTTGGTCCGGCACGACCTCCCGGTCGTGATGGTCTGCGGCAACAACTCTGCCTGGGGCCTGGAGAAGGGCCCGATGCAGATGCTCTACGGGTACGACGTCGCCGCTGACCTCGCACCGCAGACCAAGTACGACGAGGTGGTCAAGGCGCTCGGGGGTGCCGGCGAGACCGTCACCGACCCGTCGCAGATCGGCGCCGCGCTCGACCGCGCCTTCGCCTCAGGCGTGCCGTACATGGTCAACGTGATCACCGACGTCAACGCGGCGTACCCGCGCGCGACCTTCGGGATCTAGAGCCGGCCGAGGAACCTGTCCGCGTCGACGACGACGCGGGTGACCTCGCCGGAGCCGAGCAGCTTGCCGCTCGGCTCGCGCGCCTCGACCTCGAAGCGGAGCAGCTTGCCGTCCACGTAGGTGACGGTCGCGGTGACTACGACGGTGGCACCGACCTTCGAGGCGGCCAGGTGCTCGAGGGCAACCCGGGTCCCGACCGAGGTGGAGCCGTCCGGGAGGTCGAGGGCCGCGCAGGTGGTCGCCTCGCACCAGGCGAGCAGGATCGGAGTACCGAGGACGGGTAGCGACCCGGACCCGACCGCCGCAGCGGTGTCTGCCCCGGAAACCACGAACTCCCGGGTCGTGGAACGACCCAGGAGCTCGGTGATGCGTGTCATTGGCTCAGGCGTTGGGGCGCTTGCCGTGGTTCGCGGCCTTCTTCTTGCGTGCCCGACGCTTGCGTCCGGTCTTTCCCATAACGGTCCTCCTCGAAAGTCATCGCCCCGCGGTCACCCGTGGAGCAGCGACCATCCTCTCAGGTGGAGGAGCGCGGCGCCAATCCAGGTCCGGCCAGGACCGGTCAGGACCGGTCGCGCTCGGCCTCGACGGCCAGGGTGACCTGGACCTCGCGGATTCGGACGAGCACCTTCTCGCGCAGCTCGTGGGGCGCCTGCTCGGAGCACGACCGCTGGACCAGAGCCTTCACGGTGCGCTCCAGGTCGTACTTCGCCAGGCACGGCCCGCACTCGTCGAGGTGCCGCTGGATGACGGCGCAGTCGGCCTCGTCCATCTCGTTGTCGATGAACGTGAAGATCTGGTGGATGACCTGGGAGCAGTCGGTCCCGTGCTCGTGCCCGGCAGTCGCATCGGTGCTCATGGTTTCGCTCCCGTCGTCGCGGAAGGGATGAGGTCGTTCTCGCGCACGTAGTCCGAGAGCATCTCGCGCAGCTGGCGTCGGCCTCGGTGCAGGCGCGACATGACGGTGCCGATCGGGGTATCCATGATCTCGGCGATCTCCTTGTAAGGGAATCCCTCGACGTCAGCGAGGTAGACCGCGAGGCGGAACTCCTCCGGCAGCCGCTGCAGGGCGTCCTTGACGTCGGAATCGGGGAGGTGCTCGAGCGCTTCCATCTCCGCCGACTTCAGACCGGTGGAGGTGTGCGACTCGGCCCGGGCCAGCTGCCAGTCCTCGACGTCCTCGGCCATCGACTGCTGCGGCTCACGCTGCTTCTTGCGGTAGGTGTTGATGAAGGTGTTCGTCAGGATCCGGTACAGCCAGGCCTTCAGGTTGGTGCCGGGCCTGAACTGGTGGAAGGCCGCGAAGGCCTTGGCGAACGTCTCCTGGACCAGGTCCTCGGCGTCCTGCGGGTTGCGGGTCATGCGCATCGCCGCGGAGTAGAGCTGGTCGAGGAAGGGCAGGGCGTCCCGCTCGAAGCGGAGCTGTCGCTCGGCCTCGGTCTCGTCAGCCCCGGGGACCTCGGGGTCAGTGATCTCGGTCATCGCCCCCCACAGTACCGACGAGTCTGCGGAAAGCGCATCGTCGGAGGACGGCTCCAGGATGGCCAGCATGGAGGGAGAACAATGTCTCAGGGATTCCGATTCCCGGCGATCTCGCGGACCACCCACTCCAGCGCCGCCTCGGCGACGATCGCGAGCGCCTGGTCCTGGTCGACGGGGGCGTCCGGCGTACGACGCCGGGGGACCTTCAGTCCGTGGTCGCCGCCCGGGACGACAGTCAGCTCGGTCCCTTCCGGGAACTCCTCGGGCCGGCCGAACGGGTCGCGCTCCCCCTGGACCACCAGGGTCGGGACCGCGCTGCCCACGAGCTCGTCGAGACGGCTCTTCTCCGGCTTGCCCGGCGGGTGCAGCGGGAACGCCAGCGCCAGCACCCCGGCCGCGCCGGCACCGGCGGCGATCCGGCAGGCCGAACGAGCGCCGGCGCTGCGGCCCCCGATCACGAACGGTGCGCGTGGCTGCAGGCCGGCCAGGACCGCCCGGTAGGCCTCGTCGATCAGGACCGGTCGCGGAGCGAGCTTCTTGCCCTGGACCCGCCACGGCATCTCCACCAGGACCACGGAGATTCCCTGGGTGGGCAGTACCTCGGCGATCCGGACCAGGTCAGGGGCATCGATCCCCCCGCCGGCCCCGTGGGTCAGCACCAGGTCGGCGACCGGTCTCCGGGCCCGCCGTACGTCGACCCGGGCAGCGCCCTGCGGGGTCGGGAGCAGACGCTCGGTCACCGTCACGGCTCCAGTCCCTCCAGCGGCAACGGCTCGACCAGCTCGGGACCGTTGTTGGCGACATGGGAGACCAGCGTCGCGACCGGGAACGCCTCGAGCCGCCCCGGGGAGGCCGGCTCCAGGAGCGCGAGCAGGTCGGCGGGATCGCGCGGGGCGGGATCGAGCCAGGCGTCGTAGGCCGACCGCGGCAGCATCAGCGGCATCCGGTCGTGGATCCGACCGAGCTCGTCCTCGGCGGTCGTGGTGATCACCGTGCAGGTCCACTTCCAGCGCAACGGGTCGTCGTCGGCACGGGTCGGGTCGCGCCACAGCTCGTAAAGGCCGGCCATCGCCAGGATCGAGCCGTCCTTCGGTCGGATGAAGAAGGGCTGCTTGCGCGGCTTGCCCGCCCCGGTGAGCTGCTCGGTGGAGTACCACTCGTAGTAGCCGTCCGCGGGCAGGATCGTCCGGCGACCAGCGAAGGCACGCCGGTACGCCGGCTTCTCCGCCACCGTCTCCACCCGGGCGTTGATCATCCGGCTGCCGATCTTGGGGTCCTTGGCCCAGGACGGGACGAGCCCCCAGGTCAGGGTGCGGAGCTGGCGCTGCGCCGGGCCGGCCGGCTCGTCGGCGCTCTCGCGGCGCGGCGGGCGCTCGAGGACCGCGTAGACCTCCTTGGTCGGCGCGACGTTGTAGTCCGCCGGGAGGCGCGGGAGCTCGCCGGCCGGGACGGCGCTGCGGATCTCGAACTCCTCGACGATGTCCTCAGGGTCCCGGCTGGAGGCGTAGCGGCCGCACATGGGCCCAGGCTAAGGCCTGCTCAGGTGCGGGCGAGCTCGTCGAGCAGAACCGAGGTGGCCGATGCGCTGGCCGGCAGTCCCTCGATCCACACCCGGACCACGGAGTCGGGCGGGGTGACCTCGGCGAGGAGGTCCCGCAGCGAGCCGACCCGGGCGCCGAGGCTGTCGGTCCGTTCCGCGAGCACCAGCAACCGGCTCGGGCTGGCTTCACCGACGGTCTCCTCGCCCTCAAAGACCAGACGCACCTGGCTGGCCACCCGGGCCATCACCAGGGCGCTGCCGAGCTGGGTGTCGCGGCCGGCACCGGCGAGCAGCGGGACGTCGACAACGATGAGCGCGTGGGTGCTGTCCCCGCCGACGCCGCGCGACTCCGCCCCACGTTGGATCTCCGCGAGCCGGCCGCGCAGGTGCGCGAGCGTGGCCAGACCGGTCAGCGGGTTCTCGCAGGAGACCTCGTGCAGGTAGCCGAGGGTCTCGTCACTCCAGGCGATACCGAGCGATCGGGTCGCCTCGAAGTCGGGCTCGCTGCCGACCACCAGTGCAAAGGTGGACCAGAGACCGTGGAGCGCCTCACTGAGGTCGACCCCGTCCCGGGCCAGGTCCCGGCCCACCACTGCACAGGCGGCGTGAACATCGGTCCCCGCGGAAAGAGCCTCCCCAACTGCCTCGAAGCGTGCGGGCAACTTCTGCCGCAGGCGTTCGGACATCTCCTGGCTCTTGCCGTGCGTGGTGCCCGAGGTCCTTCTCGACGTCGTCGCGAAGAGTCCCATGCACCAGTCCTCCGAGCTCACATTTCCTTGACGCGATCGGTCTTCCCCCGACGACCGATCACAGAGGAGAAACGGTGGTCGCGGAGGTTCATGACGCAGAACCAAGACTAATTCCCTCGGGGCCGGAATACTTCGGAACAGGACCGGTCTGCCGCTGCCGTGACAGGATGGCGTCACTTAACGACCACTCGTCCGTTATAGAGACAAATGACCGCTATTGACCGCATCACGCCTAAGGGCGAACTGAGCGACGCCGAACTCATCTCGAGCGTTCGCGGTGGTGACGTGTCCGCATACGGCGACCTCTTCGCCCGGCACCGCTCCTCGGCGACCCGGCTCGCCCGCCAGCTCGTCTCCGCACCCGACGCGGACGACCTGGTCTCGGAGGCGTTCGCCAAGGTCCTCAACGTGCTTCTCGCGGGCGGAGGACCGGACGTCGCGTTCCGTGCCTACCTGCTGACGGCGGTCCGACGTCTGCACGTCGACAAGATCCGCGCTACCTCCCGGGCGACCCCGACCGATGACCTCAGCCAGTTCGACCGGGGCGAGCCGTTCAACGACACCGTGATCGCCGGCTTCGAGGGCGGTGCGGCAGCGCGCGCGTACGCCAGCCTGCCCGAGCGCTGGCAGCTGGTGCTCTGGCACCTCGAGGTCGAGGGCCAGAAGCCTGCTGAGGTCGCTCCCCTGCTCGGAATGAGCCCCAACTCCGTCTCCGCCCTCGCCTACCGGGCCCGGGAGGGCTTGCGGCAGGCCTACCTCCAGATGCACTCCGCCGACATCGGCGACGCCGAGTGCCAGTGGGTCCACGACAAGATGGGCGCCTACGTCCGCAAGGGCCTGTCCCGTCGCGACGCCACCAAGGTCGAGGAGCACCTGAGGACCTGCCGGAAGTGCACCGCCCTCTTCGTCGAGCTCACCGAGGTCAACTCCTCGATGGCCTCGGTCATCGGGCCGGTCGTCCTCGGCTCGGCGTCGATGGCCTACCTCGGCAGCGCCGGCTCGACCGGCGCCCTGGGTGGCTTCATCGCCGCCCTCGACCGGGTCAAGGAAGCGATCCTGGTCCAGGGCAAGGTCGCGGTCGGCGTCGGCGCCGCGGCCGGCGTCGCCGGCATCGCGACCGTCGCCGCCCTGGTCGCCAACTCCGGCACCGGTACGCCGCCTCCGGTGGCCGAGCCGTCGGTCGGCGTGACCATCCCCGGCAGCCCGACCTCCGCACCGACCCCGCAGCCGTCGACCCCCACCCCGATCCCGGTCGAGCCGGTAGACGAGCCCGGGGGCAGCGACATCGGGGAGAACCCCGCGGTCTTCGTGCCGAGGTCCCCGAGCCCGGCCCCGACCCCGTCGACCCCGCCGGTCACCCCGCTGCCCACGCCGACGCCCCCGCCGGTCACCACGCCGCCGGCACCGACGACGCCCCCGGTGCCGACGAGCGCCGACGTCAGCGTCGACCTGACCTTCTCCGCCCGCCTCGGCCTGCTCGGCGCTCCCGACTCCGGCACCATCGGAAACCTGAACGCCGACGTCGAGGGCATCCCGGAGGGCATGACCGGCTGGGTCTCGGTCCAGGTGCTCGGCGGGACCCTCACCCCGCTCGGCACCGGGTGCGTCCCGGACGGCGCGGCCATGGTCTGCATGGTCGGGGCAGACGCTCCGCCGCTGAGGTTCAAGGTCAACGGCCTTCCGGTCACCGCCTCCGCGACCGCCACCGGGCCCGAGGACGTCGAGGACCCGCAGATGCGGAACAACCGCGACAGCGTGCTGCTCGGTCTGCTCGGTTAGGAGCCGGGCTCCTCGACCCACTCCAGGAGATCGCCCGGCTGGCAGGCGAGCACCCGGCACATCGCCTCCAGCGTGCTGAACCGGACCGCCTTGGCGCGACCGTTCTTGAGCACCGCGACGTTCGCGGGGGTCAGGCCGACCCGTTCGGCGAACTCCCCCACGGACATCTTCCGCTTCGCGAGCTCGACGTCGATCCGGACGACGATGGGCATCAGATGACCGTTTCCAGGTCGGCCTGCAGCACGGCTGCCTTCCGCACGAGCAGCCGCATCACCATCATCAGCAGCACCAGGACGCCCAGGGTGATGCTCAGGCCGATCAGCAGGATCGGGAACCCCGGGTCGTCGGCGAGGCTGATCAGGTAGCCGGCGGTCCCGAGGAGCAGCACCCAGCCGGCGAGCATCGCCCAGACGATCGTGTCGACCCAGACGAACGCATCCTCGGAGAAGATCCGGTCGGTCCGCACCATCGCGAGCAGCTTCCAGATGCAGACGATCACCACCTGAGCGCAGACCAGCTCCAGGACCGAGACGACCGTCAGCGGCCAGCGCAGGTAAGCCAAGTCGGGCTCCTCCGACGCCAGGTGCCGGAACTGACCGGGCAGGCTCACCGTCTGGCCGAAGACCAGACCGACGAAGAGCCAGACCAGGAGGACACGAAGGGGGCCGATGGCTCTGTCGAAGATCTGCATACATCGACTATCGCGCATTACCTATCGTAAATCAATAGATCATGCCAGGCGTACGCGCTCTGCCCGGAGATCGATAGCCTTCCCGGGTGAGCACCGTTCCCCCGACCGACCGCAGCACCGATCTCTGGGCGGCCCCGCGCGCCCTCGAGCCGGTGCACGGGGGGGTCGAGCTGCCGGGGTCGAAGTCGTTGACGAACCGCGAGCTCGTGCTGGCGGCGATCGCCGACGGCCCGGGCGTCGTGCGACGGGCGCTGCGCTCGCGCGACACCGAGCTGATGGGTGCCGCGTTGACGGCCCTGGGCTCGTCGGTCGACTCCTCCGGCCCGGACTGGGGGGTGGCCCCCGGGATCGCCGGCGGCGGGCCGATCGAGGTCGACTGCGGCCTGGCCGGCACCGTGATGCGGTTCGTGCCGCCGGTGGCCGCGCTGCGCGCGGGACCTGTCCGGTTCGACGGCGACCCGCACGCGCGCACCCGTCCGATGGCCGAGGTGCTCACCGCGCTCCGCTCCCTCGGGGTCGCGTTGACCGGTGAGGCCGACCGTCTCCCGTTCACCGTCGCCGGGACCGGAGCGGTCCGCGGCGGCACCGTGGTGATCGACGCCTCCGCCTCCAGCCAGTTCGTCTCGGCGCTGCTGCTGGCCGCGCCCCGGTACGACGCCGGGATCGTGGTGCAGCACGACGGTCCCCCGGTCCCTTCCTTGCCGCACATCGCCATGACGATCGCCTGCCTGCGGGCCCGCGGCGTCGAGGTCGACGACAGCGTCCCGGACCGGTGGACGGTCGCGCCCGGGACGGTGCGCGCCCAGGACGTGGACATCGAGCCCGACCTCTCGAACGCCGCCCCGTTCCTGATGCTCGCCCTCACCAGCGGCGGCACCGTGACCGTGCCGGGTTGGCCGAGCACGACGACCCAAGCCGGCGACGCGCTGCGCGAGATCCTCAGCGCCATGGGCGCCGACGTCGAGCTCGACGTGGACGGGCTGCGGGTCACCGGGACCGGCAGGATCCACGGGGTCGACCTCGACCTCCACGACGTCGGCGAGCTCGCCCCGGCGATCGCCGCGCTGGCCGCGTTGGCCGACTCGCCCTCGCGCCTCTCCGGGATCGCGCACATCCGCGGCCACGAGACCGACCGCCTGGCAGCGCTGTCCACCGAACTGACCCGGCTCGGCGCCGACGTCACCGAGCACGCCGACGGGCTCTCGCTCCGTCCCGCCCGTCTGCACGGCGGCACCTTCCGTACCTACGCCGACCACCGGATGGCGCACGCCGCGGTGGTGCTCGGCTCCGCGGTCGACGGCGTCCTGGTGGAGAACATCGGGACCACCGCGAAGACCTACCCCGGCTTCGAGACCGCCTGGGCCGCCCTGTTCCCGCGACGGTCCGCGCGGTGAGTCCGCGCTACGACGAGCACGACCCGGAAGCGTTCGAGCGTCCCCGTCGCCGCACCCGGCCGCGCACCAAGGACCGGCCGGCGTACGACGACGCGGTGCCCGCGATCGTGGTGACCGTCGACCGGGGCCGCCTGACTTGCCTGATGCCCGACGGCACCACCGTGATGGCGATCAAGGCACGACCGCTCGGGCGCAAGGGCGTCGTCGTCGGCGACCATGTCCGGCTGGTCGGCGACAGCTCCGGCGACGAGGGTTCGCTGGCCCGGATCGTCCTGGTCGACGAACGGACCACCACGCTGCGGCGGACGGCCGACGACACCGACCCGGTCGAGCGGATCCTGGTGGCCAACGCCGACCAGCTCGTCATCGTCGCGGCCCTGGCCGACCCGGAGCCCCGGCCCCGGCTGATCGACCGGGCCCTGGTGGCGGCGTACGCGTCCGGCATGGACCCGCTGCTCTGCCTGACCAAGTCCGACCTGGCCGACCCGGAGACCCTGGTCTCGATCTACCGCCCGCTGGGGGTCCCGTACATCGTCACCCGGCGCGGCGCCGACGTGAGCGACGTCCGCGAACGGCTCGTCGGACGGACCAGTGTCCTGGTCGGTCACAGCGGGGTCGGCAAGTCGACCCTGGTCAACGCCCTGGTCCCGGACGCGATGCGCTCGGTCGGCATCGTCAACGCCGTCACGGGACGCGGCCGGCACACCTCCACCAACGCGATCATGCTGCCGCTGCCCTCGGCCACAGGTCCGGTCGACGGCTGGATCATCGACACCCCGGGCATCCGCTCGTTCGGGCTCGCACACGTCCAGCCCGACCAGCTGATCGAGGCCTTCCCCGACCTGCACGAGCTCACCCACGCATGTCCGCGCGGGTGCACGCACGGGTTCGGCGAGCCCGAGTGCGGTCTGGACGAGGCCTTGGGCGACCAGCGCGACCGGGTCGAGTCGTTCCGCCGACTGCTGGCCACGCGGGACACCCGCGAGGGCGACTGACTAGCCTGTCCCCCATGATCCTCGCTTCGCTCGTCAACGGGTTCTCGGCCACTCGGCCTCGAGCAAGCTCGGGCACTCGGTAGCCTCGACCCATGGCCCTCGACTACACCGATGATCTGCGCCTGGCGCACGTGCTCGCCGACGACGCGGACGCGCTGACGACGGCCCGGTTCAAGGCGCTGGACCTGCACGTGATGACGAAGCCCGACCTGACCCCGGTCACCGACGCCGACCAGGCGGTCGAGGACGGGATCCGCCGGACGCTCTCCCGGGCCCGGTCGCGGGACGCGGTCCTCGGCGAGGAGTCCGGTTCGACCGGGCCCAAGAACGGCTCGGGCCAGCGGCGGTGGGTGGTCGATCCGATCGACGGGACCAAGAACTTCGTCCGCGGCGTCCCGGTGTGGGCGACCCTGATCGCCCTGATGGTCGAGGACGAGGTCGTCGTCGGGGTCGTCTCCGCGCCGCAGCTCAACCGGCGCTGGTGGGCGATGAAGGACGGCGGTGCCTGGACCGGCACCTCGCTGCTGCGGGCGAGCCAGATCCAGGTCTCCGACGTCTCCCGCATCGAGGACGCGTCGCTCTCCTACGCCTCGCTCGGCGGCTGGGAGGAACGCGGCCGGCTCGACGACTTCCTGGCACTGTCCCGGCGCTGCTGGCGGACCCGCGCGTACGGCGACTTCTGGTCCTACATGCTCGTCGCCGAGGGCGCTGTCGACCTGGCCGCCGAACCGCAGCTGGAGCTGTACGACATGGCCGCCCTGGACGTCATCGTCCGGGAGGCCGGCGGAATCTTCACCTCTCTGGACGGCGAACCTGGCCCGCTCGGCGGCAACGTCCTGGCCAGCAACGGCAAGCTGCACGACCAGGCGCTGGCGTTCCTGGGCTCGGTCGATGAGGAGTCCCGGCACGCCCAGCGCGGAGGCGGTTCGGTGCACGACCTCGCCGAACGGCGTCGGCCGGCCGGCGAGGACGACTGACGGGGCTCTAGCCGACGGCGAGCAGGTCCACGACAAAGATCAGGGTCTCGCCGGGCTTGATGGCGCCACCGGCGCCGCGGTCGCCGTACCCGAGGTGCGGCGGGATGACCAGCTGACGCCGACCGCCCACCTTCATGCCCACGACGCCCTGGTCCCAGCCCGCGATCACGCGTCCGCCACCCAGCGGGAACTGGAACGCCGAACCGCGGTTGTACGACGCGTCGAACTCCTCGCCGGTGGAGTGGGCGACACCGACGTAGTGCACCGACACAGTGCTTCCGGAGGTGGCTTCCTTGCCGTCCCCCTCACTCAGCTCGGTGACCTCGAGGTCGGAGGGAGCCGGGCCGTCAGGAGGGTCGATCTCTGGCTTGTCTGCATTCATGCGCTCAAGCCTGCCATGTCGTGCGGGGGCGCTGGAACCAGGGCCGGTCAGGTCTGGTGCACGTAGGAGTCGAGCTGGTCGCGCTCGAACTCCAGCTGCATGATCCGGCTCTTCACCACGTCGCCGATGCTCACCACACCCACCAGCTTGCCGTCGTCGATCACCGGGACGTGCCGGATCCGGTGCTCGGTCATCAGGGCCATCAGCGAGTCGACGTCCTGTCCCGGCTCGACGCTCCGCACCGAAGCGGTCATGATCTGCTGCACCGGGGCGTCGAGAACCCCTTCGTCCCCGCGCAGCTTGCGGACCACGTCGCGCTCACTGACGATGCCGTCCACCGCGGATCCGTCACCACTGACGATCACGGCCCCGATGTTGTGCTCGGCGAGCAGTGCGACCAGGTCGCGCACGCTGGCGTCGGGCGAGATCGTGACGATCTCGCGGCTGTCCTTCGCACGGATGACGTCGTGGATCTTCATCGTCGGCCCCCTCGGTGAGTGTGGCTGGGTGGGTCTGTCCCACGAATCTAGTGGTCGCGGACCGCGGAAGACAGGTTTGTTCAGGACTCGTCGTCAGAACCGGCGTTGGCGGGCTCGCCGCGGCGGGCGCTCAGGTCGTGAACCGTGCCCCCTCGTCGACTCTCGCGTTCCTCGGGCAACGAGCCGAGGAACGCCAGGG